>JAQBZO010000005.1 GCA_027622195.1 Planctomycetota bacterium | reverse complement strand
GAATCACCGCTTCACAGTGGACTTGTCGGGCGCCCGCCCGCGACACTGAAAAAGCGAATTCCTATCAACTGGCTATGTTGCAACGTTGGTTCTTGGAGTTTGCCTCCTGCCGTTGGCGATTCGTTTGTGGGTGGCTCCGCTTCGAGCAGCCGACTCTGACCTTCCGCCTGTTGGTGCGCTTGACGCACTTCGCATGGGTTGGGCGGCCACGCGAGGACGAGGATTTCAACTCATGGGACTCGCGGTCTTTACATGTATCTTGGTCTGCCTCAGCGCACTCGCTTGCGGCATTGGCATCTTCTTCATTGGATACCCCTATGGAATTGCCGTGGTCGGCGTGGCGTACAACGACCTCTTTCCAGGGCCAACAAAGGAATTGGATGTCGTGGTCGTGGGCGCTCGACCTCCGATGGTCGATGGATGACTCAGCACGAACTGCGGGTGAGCACGCGCAGTTCCATGCGACGGGCGAGTTCACCGACAGTGCGTCGAATGTGTGATTCTGCTGCGCGCACCCCGCGCGGCGAAAGGGAATAGGTCTGCAGCGCGGCGAGCATCGCAGCGTCCAACAAGGTGGACTCGAGCCAATCGAGGTCGCGGCGGTATCCACTCACTCCGATGAGTCCTGTGTTCTTGATGAACTTCTTCACACGAGTGCCGTGCAAGTCGAGAAAGTCGCACGCGCCGAAGTGAATGTATCGGTGCCGCCCCATCCCGCCCAACAGGTCTTCGATTTCCTCAAGGTGAATGTGGTTCTTCGAGTGGCGCCAATCGCCGATGCTCAATATGCCAGCATTCCCGTGAGTTGCAATGTAGAGAATTGGATATCGATCGGCTTGCCGCTGCGCCCAACGATGCATGTAGTAGTCAAACTCAGCGCGCGTGGCAATGTCGCGGTGGACGAATGGCACCCGAAGCGGAGCCCACTGGTGCAAGAGGTCAAGCATGGGGCGCAGTGAAAGCCCGCGGTCGAGTCGCCGCTCCCAATCGGCTTCGAGGCAAAAAATGCCTTTTGTTTGAACTCTCACCATCGCGCCGCGCTCACATTCCGACAGCGTTTTTTGTGCCTTGCTTGGTCATATCAACGGTCTTGGTCCACACCTCGCGTCCTGTGGCAAGATTGGTCAATGTCAAGCGGAAGGTATAGGTTGACTGTTTCGTGTTTCCTGCCGAGCGTTTGATTTGCGTGATGCGCCCCGTGAGAGAAAAGTCGGGCTCGCCTGTGTCGCTCGCGCCTTGACCTGTAAACGCGCGGCGTTTCGCCACTTCTTGGGCAGCCTTGTCTTCGGCATTCGATCCGTAGGTTGTGTCGACCTGTGCTTGTCCAGAGTTCACGAGTTCTTCGCGCATCCGATAGATCACTTCGCCCACATCGAACTGGCTGCTCGTGTCGTTCACCACCGAACTAATGAGCAGACGCGCCGGCTTGTGCTCGGATGAGTTCAGAATGCCCGTGGCGATGAGCGACTGCAGCATTCCAGAACTTGCCTTTTGAATATCTTGGATGTCGACCTCCCCGACGCTCACGATCGATTCGGTTCCGCCCGTTTCGACATATTTCGCGGGAGACCCGCAGCCGATGAGCGAGAGTGTGACGACGGAAAGCGTTGAAGTTATGAGTGCGGTGCGCATGGTGGTTCTTTCTCTGGCGTTATTGAGTGTGATGGCGGACTCAGATCAGTCGCTTCGGCGGACCATCAGTTTGAAGTTGGCAGCATTGATGTTCGGAGCAACACTGGTGATCGTGAGCATTCCACCCGATGGGATGGCCCCGTTTTGCCAGACGTTCGTTTGAGATTCGATCATCATCCCCGATCCATCCGACCACTCGAAGCGGTACGAAAAGTGGCGTGTCCGAAAATCATTGTTCGCGACATCAACCTGCGCGGTGCGGACGCCCGAAGGAGCAGCCGCCACTCGCACATCCGATGCGCTGAGCCAAATGCTGTTGAGAGCATCATTGATCTGGTCGAATTGTGGGACTGAACTTGCTGACTTTCCCGGGGCACGGGTGCTCACGGTGTTGACGCTTCCGCAACCGACTGTGAATGCTCCGAGAAGGCAACCGCATGCCAAGAAAGGGGCGAGCGCCTTGAAGTTTTGCATCGGGGTCTTTGAATTCATGGGGGGTCACCTTTCACTGAGTCGCCACTTGACCGGAAGACGTACGCAACACAATCATTGCCTGTGCGGGTGGAATGCCATTGCTGGGTGTGGTGCAGAGGATGAATCCGCTCGAGCCAACAGGCACCTCGATCGTACGCAATTCCGCCCCGTCGGCTCCCTTGAGGACCAATCGACTAGAGGCGGGAGTTGGGACCACGCTGACCAAGACCTGTCGAGGGAGGGTGCGCCAAGTGCGCAGGTCGGCCGCCTGAGTGGAGAGTTGATAAATCGCCATTCCAAGTGCCACCAACCCGGAAGAGTTGTCGTTCATGGACGCTTGCATGACGTAACTCGCGGTGGCCTTGACCGCGCCGCTCAGCGTCTCTTGCGCGTAAATGATTCCCTTGATTTCGTCAAACTCAGCCGAGACGATGCGGTCGAAGTCGGCGAGAGTCACGGGAGCGTGTGTGCTCGGTGCCGCGTCCGCGTCGGTCAGCGTGAGCGCAATCGGAAGGGAGCCCGTCGACTTCAGGTAGGGGTACGCCGCTGTGAACATCGTGAACGTGCCGTTGATCGGAAGGGGAAGAGTGATCTTGATTTCTTCCCTGTGCGGTGCAAGTCCACCCATGTGAATCAGCCACCAACGGGCGGGTGGTGTGCGGATGGACATGGAATCAATCTCTTGAATCTGCGCCGCGACAAAAGCGCGAGCATCTCCCTCGACCATTCCCATCGCTTGCACGAGGTCGCTTCGACCATTGGATACATCTTGCGTCGTCGTCCCTGCTGCTTGCGTGAGCACGGTCCCGCGTAACCAGTAGGTGAATGGGTTGGCGTAGTCGCCGTATCCCTTGAGATCAACCAGCGCTCCTTCGGCACCCTGCATCGCTTCTGAGAATGAATCGCCCTTGAGGAGTCCGTCGGCATCGATGCCCTCTTTCGATTCAGCGGAGTGCGTGTCCTTCTGTGCCCGTTGAACCGCCTCGGCGTATCGGCGACGCGCATCATCCTGCCAGTCTTGAGCGCGTCGGAGTTCGATCCGCGCACCGTCGAGGTCATTGAGAGCAAGCTTGTTGAGCGACTGAAGGGTGTCGAGCATGATCCGCTCGTTGGGAGTTGCTCGGTAAATCGCCGTCGTCTGGTTGACCAGCGTGGTGGCGAACGCCTCGGTCACTTTGGAGTCGGCCGCGGTATCAAGGAATGGGCGCACCTGCTCGAATGCAGCGTCGAACCAGCGAACGCTCGACTCGAATTGTCCTGCTGATTGGGCGGCGCGACCCGCTTCGAGGAAATAGATGACTCGGTTCTGCTCGTCCTTCTCACTCGCGATCGCCACGGCCGCGGCTTCGGCTGCCGCGGGTTCGTACTGCCCAACGTCGTACAGTGCGATCAGTTTCTCAGTGTTCGAGCGATACTCTGATTGGCATCCCACAAGCCCAATCGAGCTCAACAGTGCGAAGAGGGTTGTGCGACGAGTTGTTACGGATTGGTGAAGAGGTCTGCCCATAAGTCGAATCCTCGGGGTGGTGTACTGATGAGTGTCTCGACGCTGCTCGTATCGATCGTCATCTTGCTCTGTTTGAGAAACTGTGCGAGTCCCTCGGCCATCTTGAGAGTCGCATCCGCATTCTTCTCGAGGATGGCGCGCGCCGCTGCGCGGTCGAGCGACGATTCGATGCGATCTTGCTCAACACGCTTGACCCCCTGGGTAAACGCGATGCGACTTTCCCACTGCGCCCAAGCTGCGGCGGTGAGTTTCATCGCCGGACGAATCGTGATGCCTGGCTCACACTTCACCATCTGTTCCCAAGGGTCAAAGAATGGATGTTCGAGGCGGATGCGGTGAAGTCCCGCAGCGAGTGAGACATCGCCAGGCGCATTGTTTCGAGCGATGCCGTCAATCAGCACAGTGCATCCAACGGGGATCACTTGCAGTGACTGTGTTGTGAAATGAATCACTCCATCGTCATCAAAGCGCATGTCGGGAACGCCAAGGTCCACAGCGAATGGCTCGATGTGCACGAGGGTGGATGCAATTGGCGCTTGTAAAGAATTGACCGCCGATGAAGCACTTTTGGCGACCGATTGGGCGCACCTTCGCACGAGTGCATTGATTGGATTCGACGAGATGGTGAGAGTTTCCGATTGTGCGACCGTTTCGGATTCTTCAAAGAGCTGACCTCCTACTGAGAGTCCGCTGGTATCCATCAAACGCCAATGTCCCCCAAGGGTCCATTCGGTGATCGATGACGCGGGAGCACTCGGGTCATTGAGTTGCTTCGTCGTCTTGTCGAGTGTGTCGAGTCCGACCACGAGCACTCCATCGGCCGAGGCACTCTGCGCAAGATTGGTGATCGACGATCGTGACGCAACGAGGAGATCAAACTCGGTTGGAATCATGGAGGAAATCGAATCTTCAGCAAGAATCACCCGAAATCCAACACCAGAGAGCGCGGAAGCAGCCGATGCGCGCCAAGCGGTTGAGGCGTTGGCTCCTAGGTCGGATGCGGTCACTCGTGTGATGAGCAAGACCGATGGAGTGTGGTCTTTCGAAGTTGTCGTGGTGCTTGTGGGTGTTGTGGGCGCTGTGGGCGCTGTGGCTGCGCCGAATGAGCCTGGATGAGCCGCCTCGTACGACTTCATCATCGACGCCATTTCTTTCGCAATCGAGTCAGAAACGGAAGCAGCGGTGTTGTCGAGAACGCGTGAAAGGGGAGAAGTGTTGCGCTTCGTCCCACTGATGATTTCGTCGACGCCATTCTGTGAAACATCAAACATCGCGGACGAGATGAGTCTTCCAGAAGTCGTGTTGAAGACGCGTGCGACGCCATCGACTTTGACCGTTCGCCGCTGTGCTGTCGTCTTCCCAAATCGGCCCTCAACTTCAAGTTCTTCGATGACTTCGGTAAATCCAGTGATCGTGGTCGTCACGAGTGAATCCACACCAGCGATCTTGAATCGTTTCGCTGTGGCTGGATCCATCGAGTCGATGAGCCCAGAGGCGGCGAGTGATTGTTCCCGCAAGATCGTTGCCATCTCCTCGCGCGCGATGACAGTCCCCGCGCCTGCTTTGGAAAGAGTTGCACTGAGCTGGACCGTAATCGCCTCGGACAACCGAACGAGATCGGCGGAAGTGCCGTCCGCCGCCGCTTGCGCGATCGCGCCAGCCGTGGCGGACACCTCGCGAATGCCAATGCGCGCGGTTTCAACGTCCATGGCATGCGCTGGTTGCGAAACAAAAACAGTTGCGGCAAGAACCGCGACGTTGGTCAAAAAAAGTCGGATGTGCATGGTGTCCTCTGATTCCGGGGAAAGACGCGGAGAGCCGCCTCTGACCGCGGAAATGGTATCAGTCGAGGGAAGAAGTCAAGTGTTACTATCACCTTTCCATGTCTACATCTATTCGAAGTATCGCCGTTATTGGAGCTGGGACCATGGGTTCTGGGATTTCGCTCGTTGCCGCTCAAAGTGGCATCGACTGTTGGCAGATCGATATCAGCGCCGAACAACTCGAACGAGCCAAGGCATATCACGCGAAGACGGTGGCGCGAGCGGTCAGCAAACAGAGAATGACCGAGGAAGAGGGAACTGCCGCGCTCGCACGCATTCGATACACACAGTCGATGGCGGATGGACGCAACGCGGAGTGGGCCGTCGAAGCGGCTTCTGAAAATGTGGATGTGAAGAAGAAGATTTTCGTGGCGATGCAGTCGACCTTCAGTGCGTCAACCGTCCTCGCGACGAACACGAGCAGCATTTCCATTACCGACTTGGCAAGCGCCGTCGGAGCGGACGCGCACCGAGTCATTGGCATGCACTTCTTCAATCCAGTCCCTGTGATGAAACTTGTTGAAGTGATCAAGGGACTCGCCACGAGTGCCGAGACGACGGCGCGCACGATGGAGTTGTCGAAGGCGATGGGAAAAACTCCCGTTCCCGCGAATGATCGCGCTGGATTTGTCAGCAATCGAGTGCTCATGCCGATGATCAATGAAGCGTTTTACGCATGGATGGAAGGGGTGGCGGAGCCGAGCGATATCGACGAGATCATGAAGCTCGGTTGTAATTTTCCGATGGGACCACTTCGCCTTGCCGATTTCATCGGACTCGATGTCTGCCACGACATCATGATGGTGCTTTATCGAGAACTTGGTCATCCAAAGTTCTTCCCCTGCCCACGACTGCGTCAACTCGTGCAAGCGGGACGACTCGGAGACAAGTCAGGTTGCGGCGTCTTTGAATATCCCGTGAGCTGATCTCTCACTTGCGGAAGACGAAGATGTAGGCCGCGGTGAAGTTGAAGAATGCTCCGACGACGATGCCGATGCACGCTGCCCCTTGGACGCCCAGTGGAATGGCGCGCCACTGTGTTCCAAAATGGGTTGTGATCATCCAATTCACGACGAATCCCGCTGAATTGACAAGCGCGTACTCGCCGAGTTGTCTCCACCAACCGCGCCGCTCGCGGTCGTCAAAGGTCACTTGTCGATTGATGGAATAGACCGAAATGAGTCCGACGATGCCGCCACCGAATGCAGCGAGATGGAGTGGCATATTCTCGTCGAGCAGGGAAATCACAGTCAGATAGATGGTGGCGCCGACGAGTCCGACAGTGCAAAACTCACCGAATCGGGCCAATACGCCGAATTGCTCGCGAAGTTGGCGCCGCAGCGCCCGAAGTTGCCTGAATGGTCCTCGTTTCTCAGCCATGCGCGAGAATCTAGTTGTTTTTCGATAGAATTGACGCCCCCATGTCGAACGCTGCCACTCAAGACGGACGCCACGCAGACCCAGAGGCGGTCACGCTTTCTGGTTACGAAATCAAGCCGCTCTATGGTCCGAAGGATGGGCAATCGGTCGATGTGGCTCATCCGCTCACTCCCGACGCTCGCATTGGCGAGCCTGGCAAGTTTCCCTACACGCGCGGCATTCACAAGTCGATGTATCGCGCTCGCCTTTGGACGATGCGGCAGTTTGCTGGATTTGGCAGCGCCGATGACACCAACAAGCGGTTCAAGTATCTGCTTGAGAATGCGAAGGGGACGAAGGCGAACACAGGACTCTCGACCGCATTCGATTTGCCCACGCTGATGGGGCGCGATTCAGATGATCCGCTTTCAGAAGGCGAAGTCGGACGATGCGGCGTGGCGATTTCCACGATCGATGACATGCACCGCCTCTATGCCGATATTCCCATCGGCGAAGTGACAGTGAGCCAGACCATCAATGGTCCCGCTTGTGTGATTTGGGCGCTGTACCTCGCGCATGCGAAGGAGCGAGGAGTCCCATGGACATCCATCGGCGGCACATTGCAGAACGACATTCTGAAAGAGTTCCACGCGCAGAATGAGTTCATTTATCCGCCCGAGGCGAGTGTCAAACTGGTCGTGGACACGATCGAGTTTGCTTCACTGCATCTTCCAAAGTGGAACTCGGTTTCGGTGAGCGGTTATCACATTCGCGAAGCAGGCTCGACGGCCACGCAAGAGCTCGCCTTTACCCTGCGCGATGGAATGGAGTACGTGGAATGGTGTCTCAAGCGCGGATTGGATATTGACTCGTTTGCCCCGCGTTTGTCCTTCTTTTTCAACAGCCACAACGAGTTCTTCGAAGAGATTTGCAAGCTCCGCGCCGCTCGCCGCATTTGGGCGCACGCGATGCGCGATCGGTACGGCGCCAAGAATGAGCGGTCATGGCTCATGCGCACCCATGTTCAAACAGCGGGATGTTCGCTGACCGAACAGCAACCCTTGAACAACGTGGTGCGCGTCGCATTCCAAGCGATGGCTGGAGTACTCGGAGGTTGTCAGAGTCTTCACACCGATTCGATGGACGAAACACTGGGACTTCCAACGGAAACGGCGGTGCGCGTCGCGCTGCGCACGCAACAGATTCTCGCGCACGAAACAGGAGTGCACCGCACCGTGGATCCGCTCGGAGGGAGTTGGTATGTCGAAGCGCTGACGGATCAAATGGAGTCCGATGCCAATGATCTGATCCGCGAGATCGACGAAATCGGCGGCGTTGTGGGTGGCATTCACAAGGGATACTTCCGTCGCGCGATTGCCGAGGCGAGTTACCGTGTCGGACAAGAGATGGAGGCAGGTGATCGCATTACGGTTGGTGTCAACGCGTACACCGATGGCAACGAGGACCACCAAGTGGAGATCTTGCAGATTCCGCACGAGGTGGAAACCACTCAGTGCCAGCGACTCGCTGAGTTCCGAAAGAAGCGAGATGCACAGGCTGTCTCGACTGCATTGTCGGCGATCAGAACGGCTGCAAAACGCGATGAAAATGTGATGCCGTATCTGGTCGAGGCGTCACTCGCCCGTTGCACGTTGGGTGAGATGGTGAATGCCATGGCGGATGTGTTTGGTCGCTATGGCGGTGGCCCCGAGTGGTAGTGGACAGAGTCCATACACTGCGCCTCTATGAGCGGTGTTGACAAGATTCAGGGTCCAAAAGGAACGCGTGATTTCTATCCCTCTGACATGGCGGTTCGACGCCACATTGAATCAGCATGGCGCAGTGCATCGATTCGTCATGGTTATGACGAGATTGATGGTCCGACCTTTGAGCATTTGAACCTCTACACAATCAAGTCGGGCGAGGGGATCACGAATGAGTTGTTTTCATTTCGCCGCGCGGGCGGAGAGAACGATTACGCACTGCGACCTGAATTCACCCCAACGCTCGCTCGCATGGTTGCGGCGCGAGGCCCTTCGCTCTCGGTGCCGACTCGATGGTTTGCGGTTCCGAACTTTTTTCGCGCCGAGCGACAGCAGCGAGGACGACTCCGCGAGTTCTATCAATGGAATGTCGACATGCTCGGGATCGACTCGCCCACTGCCGACGCAGAGGTCATCTCGGTCGCACTCCTTGCTTTGGAATCGCTTGGACTTCGACCCGGTGATGTGACGGTTCGGATCTCTCACCGTGGAGCCGTCGCTGGTGCACTTTCTGCAATTGGCATCGCTCCAGAGCACATGGACGCTGCCTTCACATTGCTCGATCGCAAGGACAAGCTGCCTCCTGCCGAGTTCATCCAGCGCGCTCCGGCGATTGGACTGGACGACAAGGGTCGCGTTGCATTCGAGCAGTTTTCAGGGACGCGCGCGCCGATGACGGGTGGAGTGGATCTTCTTGCAAAGACCGCGGGCATTGATGCTGCTTCGCTTGGATCACTTGAAGCAACGCGTGATGCGCTACGTTCCTGTTCGCTCGAAGAGTGGTGTGAGTGGGATCTCGGCATTGTCCGCGGACTCGCGTACTACACGGGCGTCGTCTTTGAAATCCACGCAACGGGTGAGCGGGCGGTGGCAGGGGGAGGCCGATACGACCGACTTGTTGAACTCTTTGGAGGACCGAAGACTCCTGCGGTTGGATTTGGAATGGGCGATGTCGTTCTTGGACTCGTCCTCGCCGACAAGGGACTACTTCCGAAGGATCCGCTTGAGTTGCTCCCTCGGCCAGACTGCTTCTTGATCGCCGCCGATGATGCTGGCGCGATGCGCATCCCATCCATTGCATCCACTCTTCGCCGAAGCGGTGCTCATGTCCGCACTTCATCCAAGTCCTCTCGCAATGTCGGCAAACTGCTCTCGGATGCCGCGCGAAGTCGTGCACGCATGGCCGTCATTGTGGGAGCAGAACTCAGCGATGGACTCGTCACCGTGAAGGATCTTGCATCAGGAGCGCAGCACAGTGTGCCACTTGACGAACTCTCGACATTCGTGCGCGCGTGATGCTCAGTCCATGAACACGAGTGGGCAGGACAGCGTCGTCGGTCGTTGACTCCGATCGATGGCGAAGCGGATTCGTCCCACGGCAAGTGTGAAGCACCGCTCACCATGCGATGTGGTGACGGAAGTCCCGCGGTCCATTCGTGCCCAAGTGAGTCGATGAGGGGAGATGGGCTCGGCGACCATCGAGCACGCACCGCTCGCGACTCGTGGATCGGCGGACAAACGCCACACCAGCGCTTCTCGCGCCTCGTCGGGGTGTGAACAACTTGTCAATGGTTCGACGATCAAGTCGTAGTGGATTCCCTCGGCGGCGTGATGGCGAACGATGGCCGCGCGAACGAGTTCAGCCGTCGCGATCCTCGCCGAGAGATCGACATCATTTCGCATGGTCGGGGTATCATCCCTCAACCGCGCAGTTCCTGCGATCTCACCTATGAAAAATGCACTCCCTACGACGTTGATCCTCGCCTCGCTTTCGACTCTCTGCGCCATCACGGGTTGCAAGGGTCCGATGCCGCGCGAGGATGCCATCGCGCGAGGCGAGTACTACCTGAAGTATTCAAGATGGCAGGATGCCGCGGCAACGGTCGAGCCGATTGTGAAAGAGAATCCAGGTGACTGGCAGGCACAGATCGTCTACGGTCGTGCTGAACTTGAACTGGGCGATCTCAATGCAGCACGCGATGCTTTAGAACGGGCGCTTGCTGGAAATCCAAATGACACTGCCACGATCTTCGCTCTTGCTGACGCGCTGTATCGATTGCAAGACACCTCTGCGCTCTATCAACGGCTGCGTGGAGCTGGTGCCGATCTCCACTCTATTCCTGCCTATCTTCTGCTCGCTCAGTATGCCGAGCAATTGAATGATCCTGACACGGCGTTCTGGGCCGTGAATGCTGCGATTGAAGTGGACGATGGCATTGAGTCTCCGCGATCAGCGACGCCCTATGTTCGCGCTGCGAATCTCGCCGCCAAGTTTGGGAAGGTTGAACTCGAGAATCGACGGTTGCGCCAGGCGTACGGAATCAATCCGTTGGATCTCGCCGTCGTCTAGCGACTGGAGTCGACGGGAGCGATCGTCGGACCGTCCTTCGCCCTTCCGCCTGGAGTCTGACGGATGCCAACGCGCCGAGGATCTCCCGAGCGCGGAACACTCTCCGAGACAGCCCGTTCAATGCAGGTGCTTGGTGATCCTGTTCGCCTTCGCATGCTTCGCGCACTCGCACGACAAGACCTGACTGTCGGAGAAGTGGCGCGGATTATTCAGGTGGCGCAGTCGTCCGCAAGTCGTCATTTGCGCGCCTTGCATAGTGCTGGTCTCCTCACTCGCCGCGGTGCAGGAACGGCATCGATTTACCGATGTGCGACCGATCCCGTCGGACCTGCAGCCCGCGCATGGGCGGCGATTGCAACCGGACTTCAAGGATCCCCAACTATGGCCGATGATGATGTGCGCATCGCTGCGATCATCGCCTCTCGCCGAATCGAGAGCCGTGAGTTTTTTGGTCGAGTCGGCGGCGAGTGGGATGCCATCCGAAAGAACCTCTTTGGGCAAGCTCCCGAAACTTCTGCGATCGCCGATGTCTTCGATCCAAGTTGGATCATCGTGGATCTCGGATGCGGCACAGGCGAATGGTCGGCGCGACTCGCGCCAGTCGTCCACCACGTCATCGCCGTCGACCGAGAGCAGTCGATGCTCGATTCCGCAAAGAAGCGCCTTGTTGGATTCTCAAACATCTCATTTGTGCGCGCACCGCTCGAGAGTCTTCCACTCCACGATGGATCCGTCGACCTCGCCATCTGCAGTCTTGTTCTTCATCACATTGATAATCCACCGAAAGTGATCAGCGAGGCACTTCGCATCCTTCGCCCTGGCGGTCGATTGCTCGTCATGGACATGGTGCCTCATGTGCGCGAAGAACTCATGCGATCGATGGGGCACCGACACTCTGGATTCTCGGAAGAAGACCTACGCCGATTCGCCTTGGCGAGCGGTGCGGTGTTGCTGCGCTATCGACGGCTCGCTCCTCCATCCGAGGCGAAGGGTCCAGGGTTGTTTTCGGCACTCCTCGAAGTTCGGCAGAAGAATTCTGCTGCACGTGGTCCAGCCAAGAAAAAAGCCGCGCACGAGAAGTCTCGTACGCGGCGCATTCGTTGACGAGGATTCGACTTACTTCGCTGGCTGAGCCGCCGCGCGCGCCGCATCAATCTGTGCGATGTACTTGGCGGGGTCTTTCCGAATCGCCGCAGGGCACTTTGAGCAGCACACCTTGAAGAGTCGATTGGCGATCACCACATTGGTCGAATCAGCTTCGAGTTTCTTACCGCTGACTGGGCAGGTCGTGAGGGGATAGGTGGCCGATTGTTCGGCGATCACTTGGGCGTCGAGTGCAGCCGTGAACTTCGCCACATCCGCCTTGATCTTCTTGGTGCACTTCTTGCAGCAGATGCGGAAGAGTCGATTGTTGACGACGATGGATTGGTCTTCGCCGGCCTCTGGACCTTGAGGGTCAGAGAGTTCGTTGTCCGTCATCACCACGCAGGTTGTAGCGCGCGGGTAGACCTTCACTTGATCGGCGATGATGGCGGCATCGATTTTCTCGAGCGATGCCGCTGGATCTGCATTGAATACCGTCACGCAGTTGGGGCAGCAGAAGCGAATCTCCCGTCCATCCTCCATGATGACGGATGCATCGCCGAGGGGACGCCCCGTCAATGCGCAGGTCGCGAGTGGATAGGGGTCTCCCTTGACTGCGATCGCCGTCGTCTCTTGAGCGTTGGCGAGTGAGAGTCCGACGATGACGATTGAGGCAAACAGGGCAAGTGGTTTGATCATTGGGTTCATGTATAGCTTCCTTCGAATATCGAAGATGATAGCCCGAATGAACGATGGAATCGGATGATCCTTGGGCGGATCCTCATGTCCATCGCTCTATGCAGATAAAGCGATGAAGTTGCTAGAATGAGGGGATGCCCGTTTCTACTCCGACCGTCTCTCCCTCCGCGTTGTTTTTTTCGACGACTGGTCTTCCCCTCCTCACGGACATGCCGTTCAAGGTCCGTGACCTTTCTGAGACAACGGTTCGATATGGACGGAAGGAAATCGAACTCGCTGAGTTTGAGATGCCTGGATTGATGTCGCTTCGGCAACGGTTTGGTGCCAAGAAGCCGCTGAAGGGAGCGCGGATTTCGGGCAGTCTTCACATGACCATTCAGACCGCGGTTCTCATTGAAACGCTGGTCGAACTCGGCGCCGAAGTGCGCTGGGCGAGTTGCAATATCTTTTCAACGCAGGATCATGCCGCGGCCGCAGTCGCTGTCGGACCCAAGGGCACTGTGAACGCTCCGCAAGGAGTTCCCGTCTTTGCGTGGAAGGGTGAGACCCTTCCAGAGTATTGGTGGTGCACTTTCCAATGCCTTCGTTGGCCACAGGGAGGTGGACCCAACATGATTCTCGACGACGGCGGCGATCTCACACTCTTGGTTCACAAGGGACTCGAGTTTGAAAAATCATCGATTCCCGCTGCGGGCGCCGCTGATTCGGAAGAGTGGTATGTCATCATCGATCTGATCCAAGAGATTTGCCGAGCCGACAAGTCGTACTTCAGCCGTAACGCATCGTCCATCTTGGGCGTGACCGAAGAAACGACTACGGGTGTGCATCGCCTGTACCAAATGCATTCCGCAGGAACGCTGCTCTTCCCAGCGATCAATGTGAATGATTCGGTGACGAAGAGTAAGTTCGACAACCTCTACGGATGTCGCCATTCGCTCGTCGACGGCATCATGCGCGCGACCGACATCATGCTTGCTGGCAAAGTGGCCATCGTGTGCGGATACGGCGATGTGGGTAAGGGTTGCTGCCAGAGTCTGCGCGGACAAGGATGCCGCGTGAAAGTGACTGAAATCGATCCAATCTGCGCGCTCCAAGCGGCGATGGAAGGGTACGAAGTCGTGCGTCTTGAGGAAGTTCTTGATCAAGCGGATCTCGTCATCACGGCGACCGGCAACAAAGATGTCCTGACCGCTTCACAACTCATCCGATTGAAGGACAAGTGCATCGTCGGCAACATTGGTCACTTTGATAATGAGATCGACATGGCTGGACTCGCCAAGACCAAGGGCGTGCGCTGCGTGAACATCAAACCGCAAGTGGATGAATGGGAGGTTCCAAACGGGAACAGCATCATTGTCCTTGCAGAAGGTCGGCTCTTGAATCTTGGATGTGCGACAGGGCATCCATCCTTCGTGATGAGCAGCAGTTTCACCAATCAGGTCATCGCGCAAATTGAACTCTTCACGCGTCGAGCCGAATACGACGTGCAGGTGTACACCCTGCCGAAGCACCTTGACGAAGAGGTAGCCCGCCTTCATCTCGCGAAACTTGGTGTGCGCCTCACGGAACTCACCCCATCGCAAGCCGACTACATCAATGTGCCGTTGAATGGTCCTTATAAGCCAGACCGCTATCGGTATTGATGTCTGATCGAAGAATGCAGGGCTTCCAAAGCCTTTTTTCATCGTTTTCTTGCTTTTCACCTGTCTTGGGCTAGGTTGTCTCTGGAGACGGATGGGTTGTAGCAGTTGAGGGACTGCTGCCTTGGGATTGTGTATCCAAGACATGGAGAGGAAAGGGATGAAAGTTTGTCATTCTGTTTTGACAGTGGGAGCGGTGCTTTGCGCTGGCCCCAACGCATTCGCCGGACTCGGCGGGCAGTCATTCACTGGAACGGGCGGATTGATCGCCGATGCCTCGGCCGCTGAGGGGATCACCGTATTTTCGCTGGTCGTCCCAGAATCGTTCGGTGTGGTCTCCAGTATCGACTTCGTCAGCCTGCAGAGTTTTGTGCATACCTATGCGGGCGACATCAAGGTGCAACTGCGACACGGCGGAGTGACCGTTGACTTGGTCAACCGCGTCGGACTTGCTGGATCGAGCATTTACGGCGATTCAAGCGACTACAACGGCACCTACTCGTTCTCAAATCAATACTTCGGCAACCTCTGGGCCAGCGCTGCGTCGGTCGGCTCGAGTGTGGCGATTGCATCTGGAAATTACTACCCATCGACCGCCGGTGGAATCCCATCCAACTTGGATGATGCATTCGATGGACTCGAAGGTGCCGGACTGTGGGAGATCGTGTTTACCGATTACTCGTCGGGAGACCAAGGATTTCTCGCTTCGTGGAGTGTGCAGATCGTGCCAGCGCCTGGTGCCCTCGCGCTGCTGCTGTGTGGCGGATCAATGTTGGGAATGAAGAGTCGGAACCGAGGGAAGCAATGAATCGAATTCTTTTTGCATCGACCGTTGTGTCCGCGCTCTTGTCGTCCACGGCATCGGCTGGAATGACCCATAGTTGGAGTGGAGCTGGAGGCGCGATCACTGACTCGCCTGCGAATTTCACTCCCGCATACACCGAGTTCACCATTCAAGTCAGCGACCATCTCGCGATGGAACAACTTTCGTCAGTCGATTTCACTGGACTCTCGCACGCTTGGGCGGGCGACGTGTCCCTCGAACTGATTCACAATGGCGTGTCGGCCACGATTCTCTTCCGCAATGGCTGGACCGGTTCATCGGCATTCGGTGACTCAAGCAATTACGGCGGGGATTACTCGTTCACTGACGCGTCAACGAACGACATTTGGGCTGCAGCGAATGGTGGAAGTAGCACGTATGTGATTCCGAGCGGCGCGTACTTTGCCTCTGGCCAAGACGGCTTGCGCGTGAACATCGCCTCGATCTTTGCGGGAATGGACACCTTCGGCGACTGGACCCTTCGCGTGGGCGATCATGGACCCACCCAAACTGGCGCGCTTGTCGGTTGGGGTTTCTCGGTGACCACCGTGCCCGCACCAAGTGCGATCGCGCTCTTCGCAGGTGCAGCGAGTCTGATCGGCAAGGTCCGTCGACGCCGCTGACAATTCGAGTCAATTCTTTACCAAGCACCCTCCCCCGGGGGGAACAAACGGCTCAGACGCAAGGCGTGCTGGGCCGTTTTTCTTTGCGCCATCGGCGGCGCGGAGGTTCGTTACACTTCGCCCCCCATGTCATCGGTGACCACAAAAGGAAGCAAGAAATCCAAACGCAAGACGCAAAAGAAGAAGGGTTGGCGCACCGCCGCATCGAGCGATCGATATGAACTCTATGAGTTGGCAGTGCAAGAGGCTGGCTCGGAGATCGCGTTCTTCGACCGCGTCTACAAGGAGCGAACGGGCGTGCTGCCCAAACTGCTGCGCGAGGATTTTTGCGGGACAGCGAGTGTGTGTGCGCAGTGGGCGAAGTCGCGTAAAGAGAATCGTGCGTGGGGTGTTGATTTGTGTGGCGATGTCCTCGCCTGGGGGAAGAAGCGATCGATTGATCCACTCGCTGTTCAACAACGCGCGAGGGTGTCTTTGGTTCAAGAGAATGTGCTGACGGCGAAGGTGCCGAAGGTGGACATCCTTGCGGCTCTCAATTTCAGTTACTTCATTTTTAAGGAACGCCGTCAACTCATTGAGTACTTCCGCGCAGCTCGCGCAGCACTTCGACCGCGCGGTGTGTGCGTCTTCGATGCGTACGGAGGCAGTGAAGCGCACAGCGAAATTCAGGAAGAACGATCGCTCGACGGCTTCGTCTATGTGTGGGATCAGAACAAGTACAACCCGATTACCGGTTTTGTCTTGAACCACATTCACTTTCGGTTTCCCGATGGATCTGAGTTGAAGCGCGCCTTTTCCTACAACTGGAGATTGTGGTCGCTTCCAGAGATTCAAGACGCGCTGTATGAGGTTGGATTCAAGAAGGTCGCCGTGTACTGGGAAGGGACCGACCACTCGACCAGTTCTGGCAATGGCAATTTTTTCCCATCCACCTGCGGAGAAGCGTGCGAGGGTTGGATTGCCTACATCGTGGCCGAGCGTTAGCGAACTAAGATGGACCGATGATGAACACGGGAGTTCTGTCGAGTCAAGACGAAGCTGCACTCTCCGCCCATCTTGCGGGTGTTGTGGGCGAGTTCGATGCGCAACTCGTGACTGACCTCGAACCGATTGCCGTTCTCTGTCGACAGGTCGAGAGGTATCGAGGGAAGATGTTGCGTCCGACGCTTGCGATTGTGAGCGGATTGGCCGTTTCTTCGACGGGGCGAGTCGGGCGCAGCCACCACATGGTGGGTGCTGTGCTCGAAATGATTCACATGGCAACGTTGGTGCATGATGATGTGCTCGATGAGTCGCTGACGCGTCGTGGTGGTGCCACGATCAATGCCGAGTTTGGAACAGATGCGGCAGTCCTGTTGGGCGACTTGCTGATCTCCAACGCGTTTCATCTCTGCTCGAAGATTGGTGACCCATCGATCAACTTGGAACTTGGCCGAATGACCAACGAGTTGTGCGTCGGAGAATTGCTTCAGCAGCATCATCGCGGCGATGTTGGTCTCACAGAAGAACGGCTCCTCGACATTTTGAATCGCAAAACCGGAGTCCTCATCAGCGCATCGTGTCGGATGGGCGCGCGACTCGCAGGGGCAACGCCCAGCCAAGAGTCAGCACTGAGTCGATTCGGAACCCACATCGGCGTGGCGTTTCAAATCCAAGACGATGTGCTCGATCTCATTGGTCGCGAGGCGGATGTTGGAAAGAGCGTCGGGCGCGATCTCGCGAAGGGGAAACTGACCCTTCCCATTGTCTTCGCCCTCGCTGCGCTCGTTGGAGCTGAACGCAACCGGCTGCTCGCTGCGATTCAAGCTCAAGATGGAAACACGGTGCAATCGATGACTGCGAGCGGAGGATTCATCGAAGCGTCACGTGCTCGCGCGCGAGCGATGGTGCAGTTGGCGAAGGATGAACTTTCCTTAATCGCGCCATCTGCCTCGCGAGACACGCTCGGTGCCATGGCTGACGCGGTGATCGAGCGCGGCCGCTAAAACTACTTCTTGGTGCCCTTCGCCCAAGTCTCGGCGCGTCGAGGTCCATTCGGGTCGGCGGCAGCCATTCGCTTGACGAGCTCTCTGTTTGATTCGACGAGTGGTCGAAGAACTTCTTCTGTCAGTTTAGTGGGATGTCCATCCCAGCGGATTTTCCAATCGGCACTAATGACGAAGACGTGGGGGATGCCCTTCACCGACAGCGCCTGCTGCATCGATCCAGATGGGTCGAGGGCAACACCGTAGGAGAAGTCGTCCACATCCAGTTTGTACTTCGCGCAACCTTCTTCAAACTTACTCTTCGTTTCATTCGTGAGCCCGACGCAGACGACATCGTCTGGATACCCACGCTGAATCTCATTCATGTGGGGAATGGCCGCGCGGCATGGCGGGCACCAAGTCGCCCAGAAGTCCAAGACGACGATCTTGCCGTCGGCCGATGAGGTTGCATTCTTCATCCACTGAGAAACCACCATTTCAGGGGCGTCCTTTCCAGCCCAAGTGCCACTTTGTCCTGTGAATGGGGCGTTGGAGTCGATGGCCTCTGCCTTGGGGCGAAGGGTGGGCTTGTCGGTCGCCGCATCGTAGGGTTCAGCAAGCATCGCTTTCACGGCAGTCGGTGCTCCGTCAATCGAAAGTCCCGCTGCGCGCACGTTGCCTCTTCGATCGACGCCGAGGATGACTGAATCTTTGAAGAGTCCCAGCGTGTCGCACCAACCTCCATCGGTGTCGATGACCACGGCGCAGTCCCACGGTTTCTTTTCAATGCTCTTCGCAGTGACCTTCGCTCCGTCTGGAGTTTGAATGGCAAGGACGACCACGTTCGGATCTTTCGCGAGGTCTCCGAGTGATGCGATCAGTTTTTTGAGATTCGTCCGCGATCGTCCGCTCGCCGCACTGTTCACGATCAGCGCCACTTTCCCTTGAAACAACGCTTCTCCCGGATCCTTCATCCCCACCCATTGAAGTCCCACAGGAGGTGCAGGCAGGGCAAACCCAACGAGCGATGCGGTGGCAAGGCGATCGGCGTCATCGAGCTTTTTCTCCATGCAGGCTGAATCGATGTCCTTGTGCGCTGGGAGGACGAGCACTTTCTTCGGCGGTTTTGCTTTGCTCGAACCATAACTCTGCGCCACGGCTTGTGACAGTGGAGAAAACAGAAGGGCGAATGCGATTGCAACAGCAGGAGCAAGGAGTGTCTTTCGATTCATGGAATGGCCTCAAGAAAGAGTGTACGCCGTCCATCCACGATCAAGAAACCAATGCGATTGAGCAGTTATCAATGAGTCGCACCGATCCGATTCTGGCTGTAATCAGCGCTCGGCAGGGGAGATTCGCGTTTGGGCGTTCAAGAGTGAGTGCGTCGCGAACAACCGCATACTCGCAAAGGAGACCATGGGACTCAACCACCCGACGCATCGTCCGTTCTGCTTCCTCATGTGAGTGGGATGGAGCCGCCTCCCGCAGCGCTCGAATGATGCCGAGAGATCGCTCGCGCTCTTCAAGAGAGAGAAACCGATTTCGACTGCTCATGGCGAGTCCGTCGCACTCTCGAATTGTTTCACCGCGGAGAATGCGAAGTGCGCCCCAGCGTGCAGATTCGCCTTCCACCATCGCTTCAATCACGCGCAGTTGTTGAAAATCCTTTTCTCCAAAGATTGCAGCGGCGGGAGAGGCAATGTCAAAGAGCCGCGCCACGACTTGGCACACGCCCGCGAAGTGACCATCACGAAAGGCGTCTTCCAATTGTGGCTGAGTCGCGACGCGCGGAAGAATCAGCCGCGCAGCATCGCGATGTGCGTCGTCGAGCCCGTTCAGATACATCGTCTTGACTGAAGGGGTGAAGACTGCATCCACTCCAACCGTGTTGAGAAGCGCGAGATCCGCATCGAGTGTTCTTGGATATCGAGCGAAATCTCTTGCGTCTCCAAACTGTGTTGGATTCACGAAGATCGAGACGACCACGGGCACGCCCAGCCGTTTTGCCTCACTCACGAGCGAGAGGTGTCCCTGGTGAAGCGCTCCCATGGTGGGAACGAGCGCGCATCCGCGGTAGGGAAGGAGTTGGGAAGGCTGCTCGAGAACGTTCAAGGCTCGGCAAGGTATCCAAGTGAGTGGATTCACGAGTCCAGCCCCAGAATCTGTAAGATGTTTGCCGAATTCGCTCGACAACGCCGTCGAATCCTCTATGATTCTGCGACTCTCTCTCAACGATCGGAAGAGTCTGATAAAGGTTCTCGGACCTTCATGAGTCCATCTGCACAGAACTCCCCATGGCTGCACCAACGAAACTGACCTACCTCGACAACGCGGCGACGACCCGATGTGACCCGCGCGTGGTCGAGGCGATGCTTCCGTATTTCTCAGATGTGTACGGCAATGCGGGGAGTCGCAATCATCGGTTTGGTTGGGAAGCCGAGGACGCCATCGAAATCGCACGGGAGCAAGCGGCTGTTCTGCTCACGGCTCAGCCCAAGGAAATCATTTTTACCTCGGGTGCGACGGAGAGTAACAACCTCGCCATTCGCGGCGCGGCGAACATGTACGCGAAGTCGCCCGCGGGTTCGTCGTCGCGCGGACACATCATTACCAACATCATCGAGCACAAGGCGGTGTTGGATCCATGCAATCGCCTCATTCGCGAAGGTTTCGAGGTGACTTTCCTCGAGCCAGGACACGATGGAATCATCACCTGCGCGGCGGTCGAGGCCGCGATGCGCGCTGACACCATCCTCGTGTCCGTGATGTGGGCGAACAATGAAATCGGAACGATCAATGAAGTGCCTGCGATTGGCGCCCTTTGTCACGCGCGCAATGTGCTTTTCCATACCGATGCCACGCAGTGGGCTGGCAAGATGCCCGTGGATGTCGAGCGCGACCAGATTGATCTTCTCTCGTGGAGCAGCCACAAGATCTATGGCCCCAAGGGGGTTGGAGGACTTTATGTTCGTCGCCGCAAACCGCGCGTTCGGTTGGAAGCGATGATCGACGGCGGCGGTCAAGAGCGAGGCATGCGGTCTGGAACGCAAAACGTTGCAGGAATCGTGGGATTCGGCAAAGCGTGCGAACTGTGCTTCGCGTCGGGAGACTCCGAGCGCGCCCGCCTTCTCGCACTGCGCAAGAAACTCGACACAGCCCTTCCTGCCGCGATGGAAGCGGTGCAAGTGAACGGACATCCGGATCGCCGCGTGCCTCACATCACCAACATTTCATTCGGATTCGTCGAGGGCGAGAGCCTCATGATGGGTATCAGTGATATCGCATGCTCGAGTGGTTCCGCTTGCACGAGCGCAAGTTTGG
The DNA here is from genome assembly GCA_027622195.1 of Planctomycetota bacterium. Lineage (GTDB taxonomy): Bacteria > Planctomycetota > Phycisphaerae > Phycisphaerales > SM1A02 > SXOD01. The sequence continues at coordinate 83,784 of JAQBZO010000005.1, read as the reverse complement.
AGCCTTCGTATGTCCTCAAGGGACTCGGAGTCGGTGACGAGATGGCGCACTCCTCACTGCGACTTTCGCTCGGTCGATGGACGACCGAAGCAGAAGTAGATCATGCAATCTCCGCGATCACCAAGGCGGTGAATCATCTTCGCGCGATGAGTCCGCTTTACGACCTCTGGAAAGAAGGAATCGATCTCAGCAAGATCGACTGGCAGTCCCACTGATTGAACGAATTGGATGAATTGAAAGTCAGGATTCTTATGGCCTACAGCGAAAAAGTCAACGACCACTACAACAACCCACGCAATGTTGGATCCTTCGGCACATCGAGCGATGTGAAGGCGCGACTGGATGTCGGTGTCGGCATCGTTGGAGCACCTGAGTGCGGCGATGTGATGCAACTTCAAATCAAGGTCAGCCAAGACGGGCGCATTGAGGAAGCGAAGTTCAAGTGCTTCGGATGCGGATCCGCCATCGCCTCAAGCAGTCTTGCGACTGAGTGGATTCGCGGTCGAACCGTCGATCAGGCGCTTGAGATCAAGAACACCCAAATCGTCGAAGAACTCGCCCTTCCCCCGGTGAAGATTCATTGTTCGGTCTTGGCTGAAGATTCGATTCGAGCGGCGATCGCCGACTGGAAGAAGAAGAACGGAATCACTGACACTGTTGCTGCGACCACTACCCACGCTTGACCGACTACGTAAAGAAAGATTGAAACATGGCTGTGACTGTGACCGAAACCGCTGCTCGTGAGATTGACTCCATCATTGACTCGCAAGGTCTGGACCGCGAGAAGATTCGTTTGCGCGTGGGTGTCAAGGGGGGTGGATGCTCAGGATTCTCATACCTCCTCGACCTCACCGAGATCGCGAAGGATTCCGACGAACTGTGGGAGTTCAACTACAACCGCCGCCTAGCCAAGGATGCCGTGGTCGGTTCTTCCGGTGAGCCATTCTCAGTTCGCATCGTCTGCGATCCGAAGAGTTACCTGTACCTCAATGGAACGACCATTGACTTCAAGGATGAGGTCATGGGGCGAGGTTTCGTCTTCACGAATCCCAACGCAACGACGACGTGCGGTTGTGGATCAAGCTTTAGCGGCTGATTCCAACTCGGCCGGATTCATGATGCCGTGAACCCAAGCCGCGGCGATCCCGCCGAGGAGTTGGCTTCCGACGAAGACAATGAGTTTGGATGAGCTGAGCGCGCCCATCGCCACAAGTCCAGTCGCGACGGCAGGGTTGAAGACCGCTCCAGAAATGCTGCCCACGCAGATGGCTCCGACGAAGACTGCTCCACCAATGGCGGCTCCAAAGTAACCGTTGCCCTCGGTAGCCTTTGTTGCTGCCACATTGAGGACCACCGTGACAAGCAAAAAGGTGAAAATCACCTCGGCGAGGATGACCTGTCCCACTTCTGCCAGTTCCAAAGGGGCTGGAACGGTCCACGCAACGAGCAACGACAGGGTGAATACCGCAAAAAACGCCCCGAGCAGTTGTGCCACGAGGTAGCCAGCCAGTTTGGTCATCCCGATCTTCTTTCGCATCCAAACCGCCACGGTCACAGCGGGGTTGAAGTGCGCGCCGCTGGCATGAGCGAACGCGTACACACAGACGGCAAGGACGCCCGCAATGGCAAAGGGGGCGAGCGAGAAATCGGCGACGGCGCCCACGAAGAGTCCGACGACGAAGACGAGAAAGTAGGTGCCAAGGAGTTCTGCAAGGAGTGATCGCATGGGTGGAAAGATAGCAGTCGTTTGCGCGGTCCACAGTGTGCGGAACTTGTCACTCGCTGTCAGTTGGAAGGGCAAAAAATATTGGCGGGTAATGCTGTTGCCACCGTGCATTCAATCGCTTCGAGTGCTAACCTCACGACCGAAGTGGGATACTTCGTTCGACGAGGCATGGATGCCACCAAGGGACCCTACCCTGCAGGGTACCTACGCCGTATGGCAAGAGCCGGGAAACTCCGACCCACTGATGAAGTGCAGCCCGAGGGAGCAACTCGCTGGTACAAGGCGTGGCGTGTTTCGGATTTCGGATTTGCAAAGCCGAGCGCTCCGATCGCCGTCATTTGCGAACCAAAAATTCTTCCTTCACTTGAAGTCGCTCCCGCACCACTTCCTGTTGCCAAAATTTCATTCAAGCTCGTCGGCGACTCAGCGAACGATGTGGACTCGACCACGGTGCAGAAGCCCGTGGATCGAATGCTCGCACAGACTTTCGAGATTCAAGGACTCAAACTTGAACCCGAGCCGGGAGAAAAACTCGTCGGCACGATCGCACAAGATCCGACCGATGCGCTCGTGTGTGGCTGGGGAGCGTTCATCAAACGACTTCGCGGAGCAGTCATCGCGACCGACCGCCGATTTATCGTCTGTCGTCCTCGTGGCGCGGGCATGGAGTACCACGTCATCGAGCGCACACGCGTGACGCGAGTCTCGCTCGAGCAACATCTTGTCGGGCGGCGAGCTGTCACCGTGGCGATCACCGCACTTGCTTCGATTGGACTTGGCGCATGGGCCGCGATCGCTCGCACACCAACCACCTTTGCGATGGCTGCAGAAGGAGCGACAGCGTTCGGCATCGCCGCCGCCCTCTCGATCGTGACGTGTGTGTTGGTGGGACGGATGCGACATCCATCACTCATTCTTCGCGTGGGTGATGAAAAGTTTGACTTGCCTTGCCAGCGTGCCGATCGTCACGTTGTGATGCGAATGGGTTCACTCATTCGCTCAAGCGGCGCATTCGAAGATCACGCCGATGAGCTTGTTTCTGCGCGAAAACGCGATTCGCGAGGTCGGGTGGAAACCACGGTGCAGCTCAAGCCTCATGGATCAACCGACGATTTTGGGGATGTCGGTCCCGTCATGACTCTTGAGCAAGCGATGCTGAATCGCGCCGCCTCTTAACTCGTTTTGCTCAATCGGTCGAGAGAAGTTTTTGCGTCCTCGCAGAGTGACTGGGCAGAGATGCCACTTCCGACCGCGCGGCGCATCCACAAATCTGGAGTCCATCGACCTTGGCTGGTGATGCGCTTCGTCTCGGCAGCGAGTGCGCGTCCTCGCATGTGGGATCTGATTTGATGCGAGATGATGTGACCAAGCGCGTAGTCGGGCAGATACAACGGATGCGCGATCATGTGTTGGTATGCGCCAAGGAGTCGATACGGATCTGGACCGAAGTCGCGGCGGTAATACTGATCCCACAAGGTGTCAGCGAGTGTGAGCACTTCATCACGCAGCGCGCGAGCGGTTGCCGTTGGATGGGCGTAGAGCCAATGCCATGTCTGTAGCTCGAGCAATCCTGGTCCTGCGATTTGGGCTGTCGCATGAAGTGAATTGACGGTGTCGAGGTCAAAGGCACGCTGCTCGTCTGCTTCGTTCTCCATGCCGATGACGCGCTTGGCGAGTGATTGATAGAGAAAGGCAAACGCTTCAGTACATGCGGTGTTGGGTACTCCGCGCAGTGCAGGACTCGGCGCGAAGAGGCACGAGCACAGTTGTTCGAGGTTGTGACCGAGTTCGTGCATGGCGGTGTCGAATCCATCCCAGCCGAGGCACTCTGGAAGTCGACTCGTGCGAAGCCATGCGTTGTACTGGGTGAGTGCGGGGCGCATCGCGTGGCCTGCGCCCTTTCCGATTTCAACGAGGATGCGCGATCCGAGCAAATCAGCTTCGTCCGAGGGCCAGCCGAGTTCGCGAAGGACTGACGGAAGCGCAACTTCCAGCGCCTTCTCGTCTGGAAACCGATTCGTAACAGCGGCGTTCATCTCGGAAGCAGGGCGGCTCTGTCCAAAATCCTCGAAGTAGACATCGAACGACTCAAGCGGTCTCCCGACTCGTTCACTCACCATCGCAGCGAGTTGTTGTCGAACGGGATGATCGAGAATCGTGGTGAGTAGTGCGGTCACATGGTGTTCTGGAATCTCGCGTGCGAGTTCGAATTTGCGAGACATCGCCGTGGGATGGTCTGGATGGTGCAGGTCAAACTCGCGCGCGAGTCGAAACTGTTCGAGCCATTTCTCATAACGGACAAGTCCGATCGTCTCTGACTCGGTGACGGGATGTTGGCCGAGGGTGTTGTTCGTGGTGTTCCAATCCTGCGTGTTCGACCCATCCATCACCGTTGAAGGAATCGATCCCTCGATCGAGTGGCGCATGACATGCATGAGTGAATGCTGCCTCACGAGTGCATGCGATGAACTGTCGCCGTAGAGCCCCTTGACTTCCTCTCGCACCAACCAATGGGCGATCAATTTTCGTTCGGCGGGCAACCAGCGTCCGTCGGTCGCGGTGACGACCGCTCCAACAGGAATATGAAACTCACTCACAAACTTTTGGCAAGCATGTCCAACGGCGCGTGCCTTGTCATTGAGTTCTTTGGGAATCCGAGGTCCGAAGTGTTGAGCGGTGCGCACACCAACCCATTGCCCGACGTCCCATGAATCACCGTCGCGCAACATCTCGGCAAGATCCGCGCGAGGGAAGTTGAGGAGGGCGATGAAGGCGAGTTTTTGCCTATACACCTCCTCTGAAATGTCTGGCGCGGGATCGAACATGGCAAGGGTGTCATCCACCCCAGCGAGTTCATCTCCTCTGAGGTCGCTCCATCGACGAAGAGAGCGACGCATCTCGTACAAGTGTCCGCCGATTTGTTCGATCGCTGTTTCGAGGCGCGATCGAAGTCGCGCGAGGTCGGATGGATTCGCCACGAAATGTTTCTCGCAAAAACTCGCGCATGCGTTCTCATCTCCATCGGCGGGAGTCCAACGCGATGCGACTTGTTTCAATCCGCGGTTGATGCGGTCTTGATGCGCAGCGCCGTGGACGCGAACAAGTCGATCAAGAATCGTGGACGAAGGGATGGATTGCGTGGCAGTCATGCGGAGAGCGTAGGCGTTGTGGTGGAATCAAAAAAAGCCCCTCCGCAAAAAGCAGAGGGGCATATGCAAGACGATGTTGTAGAAGCGAGTTAAACCGAAGCAGCCATCTTGGCGGCCTTCGTGCGGGCATCGGCGAGCGAGCCGACATACATGAAGGCGCTCTCTGGAAGATCGTCGCCTTCACCGTTGCAGAGACGCTCGAACGAATCGATCGTGTCCTCGAGTGGAGTCGTCACACCGGGATAGCCGGTGAAAATCTCAGCCACATAGAACGGCTGCGAGAAGAATCGCTCGATCTTGCGTGCGCGTGCCACGGAAAGCTTGTCGTCCTCGCTCAATTCATCCACACCAAGGATGGCGATGATGTCTTGCAGATCGCGGTACCGCTGAAGGATGCTCTGCACACGCCGAGCCACTTGGTAGTGTCGTTCTCCGAGCACTTGCGGATCGAGAATGCGGCTCGTCGACGAGAGTGGATCCACCGCAGGGTAAATGCCCTTCTCAGCGATCTTTCGCTCGAGGACGATGAACGCGTCTAAGTGGCTGAATGTCGTTGCAGGCGCTGGATCGGTGAGATCGTCCGCGGGCACATAAATTGCCTGCACTGAGGTGATCGCGCCTTGTCGAGTTGAAGTGATGCGCTCTTGAAGGGCACCCATCTCGGTCGACAAAGTTGGCTGATATCCCACGGCGCTTGGCATGCGACCCAAGAGTGCGGACACTTCAGATCCTGCTTGCGTAAAGCGGAACACATTGTCGACGAAGAGGAGCGTTTCCTTGCCCGACTCATCGCGGAAGTTCTCGGCCATGGTGAGCGCAGAAAGTGCCACGCGGAGTCGCGCGCCTGGTGGTTCGTTCATCTGACCAAAGACCATGGCGACCTTGTCGAGAATGTGGCACTTCTTTCCATCGGCATCGATGTACTCGGCCTCTTGCATTTCAATCCAGAGATCGTTGCCTTCGCGTGTGCGCTCTCCCACGCCGGCGAACACCGAGTATCCGCCGAAGTTTCGTGCCACACGAGCGATCATCTCTTGGATGACGACGGTCTTGCCCACACCAGCGCCGCCGAACAATCCGATTTTGCCTCCGCGCACAAATGGGCAGAGGAGATCGATGACCTTGATGCCGGTCTGAAGGAGTTCAGTCTTTGGATTCAGTTCGAGAAACGGAGGCGGTTCGCGATGGATTGGGTTCCGCTTCGTCGCCGTGACGGGACCACGCTCATCAATGGGCTGTCCAAGCAAATTGAAGACGCGTCCGAGGACGGCCTCGCCCACTGGAACGGTGACGGGTCCGCCTGTATCGACGCACTTGTCTCCGCGGCGAAGTCCGTCGGTCGACGCGAGTGCGACGCATCGAACTTGTCCGCCGCCCAAATGCTTGGCGACTTCGCCGACGAGCGTATGGGGCTGGCCTCCGATGATGGATGTCACTTCAACCGCGTTGTAGATGGCGGGCATCTTCGACTCGGGATACGACGCATCGAATGTGGATCCGATGACTTGAGAGACGACACCAGTAGTTGCCATGCAGCGCTCGCTTTGAAGGGGATCAAAAAGCCTCTCCCGCGCCCGACATGGGCGCCTGTGAGGGGTTGGAAATATAGAGGAAATCGGGCTTCGGTGTCACGCGATCCGAAATGCGGGTGATTGGATCGCCAATCCACTTCCGTCGGCGGCGGTTGTGACCAGAATTGTCCCGCCTTCTGGTGCCGTCCAAAAAGTGGGAACGCAATTGGCCGCAACGACAAATGTCCCTCCTGAAGGAACGGCAACTGCGTCATCTGGCCAAGAGAGTCGACCATGACCCTGTTGAATCCAGGCCATGCGCGGCGTGGATGAGGGATCGAACTCCAATCGACCGTCTGGAGGCAGGGTGACTCGATCGATGGAGAAGAATTCGTTGGCGACGAGGCGAAGACTTCCTCCAGGACCACGCTGCGGAGTCGCCATCGCCGTCAATGCATCGAGATGTTGATCGTTCCCAAGAAGGATGCACTCTTCGGCTTCAGTGAGGTGAAGCGGTCGATCGGGATCGTTTCGATTCCAATCGAAAACACGAAAAGTCGTGTCACTTGGTGTTTGCACTTCAAACGCGGTAATGCCTGCGCCGAGCGCGTGACAAATACCACTGGGGAGATAGTGGCAGTCGCCGACGCGCGCTGGAATCGCGATCAGGTCCTTGAGGATCGTGCCAGTATTAGCCGCGCCACGCAGCGCATCGATGGTGAACGATGGGCGGAGTCCTCGATAAATCATCGCGCCAGGTTCGTGATGAAGGATGACCCACGCCTCGCTTTTCATGAGCGCGTCTGGATGTTGTTTCGCGTACCGCGCATCAGGATGAACCTGCACCGAGAGGTTTTCTCTCGCATCAAGAATCTTCAAAAGTAGCGGGAAAGTGCCAGATGGACCGGGAATCGCGCTGCCAAGCCACGCAGTCGGATCAGCACGAATGGCCTCACGCAATGTGGTGACTTCATGTGCGGCACCGTGGCTGATCGGTGAAACTCCATTCACAATCGGTTCGGGGAGGTCAGAAACCAACCACGCTTCACCGATCGGTTTCGCACTGCATCGCGCACTCATCATCGACTCGATGCGCGTGCCTCCCCACATCCTTTTTTTCAGAAGTGGTGTGAGGACGATTGGGTCTTGCAGTCCACTCATCGCAAGGTTCCGTTAGATCGCCATTCCAGTGATTTCGGCTTCAAACATCAACTTCCCATTCACGAATCCTTGATTCGCGCTGACGAATCTTCTTGCATTGAATGAGGTGAGGTGCGTCACAACGATGAACTCATCACCTGGCACCACTTGTCCCCGAAACGAAATATTGTTGCAGCGAATGAATCCGAGAAAACCAGATTGGTTGCGGTACTTCACCATGTACACGCTCGAGCTTTGCGCTGCGCACTCGATCATGAGCACTCCGGGGAAGAGGGGGCGTCCAGGAATATGTCCCGCAACCCAAAACTCATCCGACCGAATGCGCTTTGCACCAACGAGGATGTCGCGAGACGTATCGGCATAAATCACACGGTCGATCATGCGCATATGTCCACTCTGAGCGAGGATGAGGTCGAGTCCAGTGGGATGGATCAGGGTCGATTGGAGGTCAATGGTCGACAAGTCGATGAGTGGTTCGGCGGCCATAAGTGGTTCCAAGCGGGGTTCGGTGGTCCGAGAACAGGTGGAGCCCTTTGGGGACCCCTTTGCGAAGAATAACGCCATTCGATACCCTTTAGGCTCAACGAAAGGAGGTCGCCCATGATCATGGAGACCTATCAGAAGCTGATTGAACTTGCAGAGGCTGCTCGCTTGGATGTTGAAAAGGCGCACGAAGGAAACAAGGCTGCTGGAACGCGTGCCCGTAAGGCAATGCAGGAAATTCGAGAACAGGCGAAAGTCGTTCGCGACACCATTCTGCAAGCTCGCGGACCTGGCGGGGAGTAATCCCTCCATCCACGGTGGCGAGAATGAGCAACGCGTTCCGACACGCTCGCTGAGTTTTTTCGTTGCCAAATGGTGGAAAAGAGTTTTTTCGGTCAATGAAAACTAAGTTATCGGACTACGTTTTCCGTTTGATCTGAAAAATCTCGTACCCGCTTGGCGGCGACGAGCACGGATCGAAAGGCGGGATGGTTCGCATCCTGCATCAATTCGTACAACGCGCCAATCACACTTGACGAAACTGCTCCTGCGGATTCCATTCGACGAATCGCTGGCGCAATTTGACTTGGAAGGGTGGCAGAGATCGCGTCGATCAAGAGGAACGGACGAATCCCTTCGTTCGCAAGATCAATCGCGGTCTGAAGGACACACACATGCGCTTCGACTCCACACAGGATCACCTGTCGTTTGTCGGTTGAGCGCAACCAACCGACAAGTTCAGCCGTTGCGGCACTGAAGCGAGTCTTCGCAAATCGAGTTGCCCCTTGTGCAGCTTGCGCTGCGATCTCAGGGACGCTTTCTCCAAATCGATCCACGCAATGCTCGGTGAGCGCGGTGGGAATGTCGAGACAGCGACACCCCTCGATCATCGCTGCGATATTGGTGGTGATCGTTTCGTGCGCATGCACTGCGGACATGATGCGCGGCTGCACATCGATCACAATCAACGCCACATGGACACTGTCAAGTCGAGGGGCTGGCATGAGAAAACTCACTAGACGCGCAACTGTGGATTGTCCTGAAGAGCATCTTTGTACTTCGCGCGCAAAGGCGCGGCAATCGATTGGATCATGCGGTCCACTTGTTCTGGTGAACGACCCACGAAGTCCTTTGGATTCAGGGACGCGCGCGGATCGATGCCAAGTCGTTGAAACAGTGGCTCGGACTTCAATCGGTCGAGAAGGTCATTGGGAGTTCCTTCTTGCTTCATGCGCTGCGCTGCACTCACGGCGTGTTTGAGTATGACCTCGTGCGCATCCTGTCGATCGGCACCAGCGAGGACTGCGGCCAACATGATGTTTTCAGTGGCGAGGAAGGGCATTTCTGCATCGAGTCGCGCCGCGCAGACTCGCGGATAGACGACCATTCCAGCAGCGACATTGATCATGATGTCGAGTGCGCCGTCGAGGGCCAGAAAACTTTCGGGGATGGACAGGCGACGATTCGAACTGTCATCCAGTGTCCGTTCGAGCCACTGCGTGCTCGCGGTGTCATACGCGTTGTGCGTGAGATTCATGACGAACCGAGCGAGTCCGGTCGCCCGTTCGCACCGCATTGGATTGCGCTTGTACGGCATCGCGCTCGAGCCAATCTGATCTTGCTCGAAGGGTTCATCGATCTCTCGCAGATTGCACAAGAGGCGCAAATCGTTGCAAGTCTTGTGGACTGCGCACGCCGCAACCGCGAGCGCTGAAAGCATTTTGGCATCGGCGATGCGTGGATAGGTTTGTGCACATCCATCCCACCGTTGACCTGACCATCCAAGGTGGCGGGTGAAAGCCTCTTCGAGGGCATCGACCTTGGAAGAGTGTCCTCCCAAGAGAGAAAGGTACGAAGCCTGAGTGCCTGTCGCTCCTCTGAGTCCGCGCAGTTTCAGCCCAAGGCGCGCGGCGGCGACTTCTTGGTGCGCGACTGAAAAATCCTGTGCCCAGAGCATCGCCCGCTTTCCAAAAGTGATGGGTTGCGCGGGTTGATAGTGGGTGAATCCGAGGCAGGGCAAGTCGCGATGCTGCGCGGCGAGCGTTGAAAGTCGATCGATGACGCGTGCGAGTTTGAGTTCAATGATGCCGAGCGCTTCGTGTTGGATGATCACATCCGCGTTGCAGACGACATCCTGACTCGTCGCACCCAAATGAATGATCGCTCGCGCTTCAGGAGCCACTTCACCCAGCGTGTGAATATGCGCCATGACATCGTGTCGGAGCATCTTCTCGTGCTTCGCAGCAGAGGCAAAGTCAATGTCGTCGAGGTGCGCTCCAATCGCGTCCACCTGCGCGCGTGTGACCGAAAGTCCTGCCTCATGCTGCGCCTGAGCGAGTGCGTGCCAAATGCGACGCCATGCAGAAAACTTGCGTTGGTCGCTCCAGACACGTCGCATCGCCGCGCTTGCATTGCGCGCTTCGAGTGGACTGCGATACCCGTAGTGATGTGAATCTTCGCTCATGATGGAATCTTGTTCTCGGTGCCAGCGACCAATCGTTGAATGTTAGAACGGTGTTTGAAGATGATGAGTGCGGCAAGCACCGCTGAAAAAAGGATCGTCGGCCAGACCGATGTCACGCGGGAGATGATCGTGCCCGAGTCCGAGAGGGTTGCACTCCAGGCGGCGATCAAGAATGGAAGTGCAGATACTGAAACCAATGCCCCCAACGACACATATCTCGACACTTTCATCACCACGAGAAAAATCACAAACGAAGCCAAGACTGGAATCGTGGCGATCGTCCACATGGCAGCGAGTCCGCCGAATCCCGTGGCGACACCTTTACCCCCTTTGAACCCTGCAAACGGAGAAAACATGTGTCCGAGGACAGCGGCGACGACCACGCAAAACCACGCGGCCTGATCGATGGCGGGGATGGAGGAAGGAGCACGTCCGACGAGATGAAGAAAGTTGCCAACGGAGAGGACCGGAATGAATCCCTTGAAGAAGTCGAGCGCGAAGCAGCACAATCCACATCGCCGTCCGAGCACTCTCCACACATTGGTCGCGCCGATGTTGCCCGATCCACACTGTCGAATGTCAATGCCCTGCGATCGTCCGATGATCAACCCACATGGGATGGATCCAAGCGCAGCAGCGACGATCGTCCCAACGATCCACACGATTGGATGTGTCGGCATCGGCACCATCAAGTGGCGATCGTACAGGCTAGTTCAGGATTAGACGACCACGGAAGGCTCGTCGTCATTGGGATGATGCCAAGCTTGACCATCACCGAAGTTGGTGCCAAGTGCTCGCGCTGCGGCCACGAGTGAATGGTTCGTCGGGACGAGCCGTTGCTTGCCCGCCGCTTGCAGAAGGGCAATATCTCCGAACGAGTTCTTGTTGCGAACAACCATTCGTCCCGTTTTTCCAGCCATCAATGTGGCGATCGCGTGATATCCGAAGTGAGTCGCGAGGATGCGGTCGGCAGCAATGGGCGTTCCGCCGCGCTGAACATGACCGAGGACCGTGGTGCGCGTTTCGACTCCCGTCGCGAGCTCAATCGCCTGTGCAACGGAGGCACCAATACCGCCGAGTCGGATGGGATCCGCGCTTCGGTCATCGACACGCGCGACCATTTGATTGCCGCCGCGCAGACGAGCGCCCTCACTGACAACGACCACGGCGAAACCTGGGCCCTTGTGGACTCTCTCCTTGATGTAGTCCGAAACATGACCGATGTCGAAAGGAATCTCTGGCATCAGGATGACATCCGATCCGCTCGCCACGCCAGCAGTGAGTGCGATCCATCCTGCATTGCGCCCCATGACCTCGCAGACCACGACGCGGTGGTGGCTATCGGCCGTGGAGTGGAGTCGGTCGAGCGCGTCCGTTGCCGTGGCGACGGCGGTCAGAAAACCGAATGTGATTTCAGTTCCGAAGAGATCGTTGTCGATTGTTTTTGGGACGCCGATGATGTTGACGCCTGCTTCCACGAGAGGAGCCGCAGCACCCATGCTGCCATCTCCGCCAATCACAATGAGCGCGTCGAGCGAGTGTTTGCGAAGCGTCTCGATGCAAGTGGGGACCTTATCTTCATAAACAGGATTTCCATTCGCATCGCGACCGACGTGGTAACGCTTCGGATTGGCGCGATTGTTCGATCCAAGAATGGTGCCACCGCGAGTCAGAATGCCAGAAACTGCGCGCGCATTCAATGGGCGCACTCGGTCCTCGACAAGACCCTGGAATCCGTCCTCGATGCCGAGAACCTCGATGCCTGCTTGATAAATCGCGGTCTTGGTCACGGCGCGGATGACCGCATTGAGTCCAGGGCAATCGCCTCCAGAGGTCATCACGCCGATTCGTCGAATGTGCTTATGGCTCATAGGTGTTCGCCACGCGAAAGTGCGTGTCAGGATGGATCGTATCGAGGATCGCCCGATCTGCGTTCGGTAGGATCAACAGGCAATCATTTGGAATGAGTTCATCGTGGCAGAAACCTCCAACGAAACATCGTCGAACATTGAAGAGCCCGAAGACCTGCACGCCTTGGAGGCAGCTCGTCGTGCCAAACTCGAAGCACTTCGGGCTTTGGGCATCGAACCGTTCGGAAGCCGCGTCGATGGATTGGTGAATCTTTTGACGGCGCGCTCCATGTTTTCTGAATCGGCGCACACCGCCCATGATGTCGCAGCGAAAGCCGCCAAGGAAGGCGGCGGAACTCCTCCCGCAGATGGGCGACCGCGCGCTCGTGTCGCTGGACGTGTCGTGCAACACAGAGATCTCGGAAAACTCGTCTTCTTCTGGATCCGAGACGCGAGCGGTGACTTGCAGATCTCGATTTCAAAGGCGCAAGTCGACCAAACTCGTTTTGATTTAGCGAAGGGACTCGATTACGGGGACATCGTGACTGCCGAGGGTCCGATCGGTCGAACGAACCGTGGCGAGATTTGTATCTGGGCGGACCGACTCACGATGCAGTGCAAGAATCTCGAGCCGCCTCCCTCGAAGTGGCATGGATTGTCAGATGCTGAAACGCGATACCGTCGCCGCTACGTCGACATGTTTGCGAATCCCGCGACGATTCGTACATTTCAGGCGCGTTCGGGCATCGTGAGCGCGATGCGTCGGTTCATGGAGTCGCGTGGATACCTCGAAGTCGAAACACCGATGATGCATCCCGTCGCTGGCGGCGCGGCTGCTCGTCCCTTTGTGACCCATCACAACTCGCTCGACATGCAACTCTTCATGCGAGTCGCTCCTGAGTTGTATCTCAAGCGACTTCTTGTGGGCGGAATGCCAAAGGTCTTTGAGATCAATCGTAATTTTCGCAATGAAGGTGTCGATCGATCGCACAATCCAGAATTCACCGCGATCGAGGCGTACGAAGCCTTCGGTGATTACGGCACGATGATTGAATTGACCGAGAGTTTGCTCCACGAACTCGCCGTGACTGTGGTGAAGGAAGGGTGGAGTCAAGGGGACGGTGTTTCTGCGGAAGGTCCTGTCCTTCCCTTTGGTGAACTGCGTATCCAATGGCAAAAACCATTCGTGCAGGTGCGATTTGAAGAGTTGTTCGAGCGTGGCTGCGGATTTGGAATGCGTGACGAAAAGAAAGTGCGCTTGCTCGCCCAAGAACTTCGTATTGCAGGATTCGACAAGAAAGATCTCTGGCTCTTGGTTGAAGCGCTTTTTGAAAGCAAGGCCGAGCCACTCATTGATCCAGCGCGTCCTACCTTTGTGTTGGATTATCCGAGTGCGGTGAGTCCGCTCACTCGTCCATCTCGAAAGCAGCCTGAAATCGCCGAGCGATGGGATCTCTTTGTGGCTGGCATGGAGATTGGTCCCGGGTACACAGAACTCAATGATCCTGATATTCAGACGGCGAAGTTCAAAGAGCAACTGGTCGGAGCCAATGAAGAGGCGAGCACTTTCCGATCGATGGATCACGACTTCATCACAGCACTTCGCGTCGGAATGCCTCCCGCGGGAGGAATCGGACTCGGCGTGGACCGCATTGTGATGCTCCTCACGAATAGTCCGACGATTCGCGATGTTGTCCTTTTCCCGCTGCTTCGCCATGATGACCGCTAACGTCCATTCACCGCGTTCGAATCGCTCGATGTTCGTGGGCGGGATCGCCTTGATGTGCATGATCTCGATGGTCTCGGTATTCGCGCGCGGAGCGACCGACGAACAACAGTCAGACGAGTGGTATCAGCTCACTCTTGCAAGTCAGCCTTGCGGATGGATGCACCAATGGACCAACGCAACGAACGATCTGCTTCACACTGGATTCGAGATGGAATTGCGCGTGGCGCGCGCAGGACAAACGGTCACGGTGCATTCGAAACAGGAGAGTTCCGAAACCGCCACGGGGGAGATTCGATCAGCATCCCTCGAGACTGAGTTTGGTGGCGCTCCGACGAAGACCACGTGGGAATTCGCAGAGGGACGGGTCCTCGAACGAATCGACACTGGACGAAAAAAATCACAGCGAGAAGTGGCGCGTCCAGAGGGAGATTGGCTTGCGCCCGTGGCAGCGCAGCGAGCGAGTGCCGCAGCACGCGCGCGCGGAGAGAGTCCCTTCGTGATTCGCACGCTCGACTTTGAGGCCGGACTTCGTGTGGCGACGATGACTTCAACGCGCGCAGTAGAACTCGATTCGAAAAACGCACCAGCGTCAACACTGTTGTGGTGGGACACAAAACTCGACATCGCACCTTTTCCGATTCGCGAGCGCTACGACGCATCAGGAGTCCTCGTTGAATTGATCAACAAGACTGAGATGGGCGACATCGCGATGGTTCGTTCGACGCGCGAAAAAGTGCTCGGTGCGACAGGCGCTGCGCCAGAATTGCTCGCGCGAAGTCTCGCTCCGATTCAAGGTGTCGCGGACGCCGCAGCACTCTCTCGCGCGCAAGAGGCTGAGTATCTCGTCTCTCGTCCATCGGGTGCGCCGCTCGCTATCCCTTCGATTGGAGCACAAACGGCACAGCGCGATGAAGCAGGACCGTGGCGCGTTACGGTGCGTGTTGGGACAACGAGTGTGGCATCCGAAGCAGAGCGCGCCGATGTGCTGTTCACCGCATCGAGTGTGTTGATCGACTCAGACGATGAGCGTGTTTCAAGTCTTGCGGTGCGCGCGCTTGCGGATGAGCCTCCAGCCATCGCCCACCGAGCAGAGATCTTGCGTCGAATGGTGTACAAGGCCATCCGTCGAAAAGATCTCGGATCAGCCTTTGCCAGCGCATCTGAAGCGCTCGCCACTCGATCTGGAGATTGCACAGAGCATGCCGCTCTCCTCGCCGCACTCCTGCGATCGCAAGGGATTCCTGCGCGCGTGGCGACTGGCGTGGTGTCAGCGGATCGATTCGCAGGATCCACCAATGTCTTCGCGTGGCACATGTGGACCCAAGCGATCATCGATGGGCAGTGGGTCGATCTCGACGCCACACTTCCTGGCCGCGCCTTCCATCCTGGACATCTCCTCCTTGGCACTTCATCGCAGTCAGGAGGAGTGATGGATCCAGCGCTCATTGAAGTGGCAGGACTCATCGGCGGCGTTTCATTTGAGGTGGTCCGTGTTCGATGATCTCGCGGCGATTTCACCCCTTCCACCGCGCGACCCGAATGGTCACAAGGGAACATTTGGTTCAGTCCTCATCGTCGGTGGTCGTTGTGACGGAATCGATGTGATGGTGGGGGGTCCATCGCTGTGCGCTCTCGCAGCACTTCGCACCGGATGTGGACTTGCATGGCTCGCGGTGCCGCGACCGGTTGTGGATGCGGCGCTCGCGATTGTTCCAGAAGCCACGGCGATTGCTTTGCCAGTGGATGAACTCAATGTTGTCCTCCCAAGCGCCGCTGCTGAAGCGATTGATGCGCGCATTCAACGCGCACGCGTTTGTGCAGTCGGTCCTGGACTCGGCACATCGCTCGGCGCTCAACAAGTCGTGATGCGGCTCGCATCAGGGTCACCAATCCCGCTTGTTCTTGATGCCGACGCATTGAACTGTCTTGCGATGACTCCGCAATTCGCATTGGATCTTCAAGCCACTTCGATTCTGACTCCGCACCCTGGAGAGTTTGAGCGACTTGCATCGGCGCTGGATCTTTCTGCGCGACTGGATGTCAGTGATCCCGCATCGATGCGTCAATGCGCGCAGGCACTCGCGACACGGCTGGCGTGTGTTGTGATTCTCAAGGGATCCTTGACCACTGTGGCAACCACCTGCGAAGTGTGGCAGGTCCATGCTGGAACGGCCGCCCTCGCGACTGGAGGAAGCGGTGATGTCCTCACTGGCATTTGCGCCTCGATCGTCGCTCAATTCGGTCCTGGATCGCCCATCATCCCCACACTTTCCCTGTTTGACTGCGCACGGGTCGCGGTGACTGTCCACGGACTCTCGGCATCGCGGTGGTCGCATGATCATGGCACCGCGGGACTTTTGGCACGGGACCTCATCGACCGAATTCCCGATGTGATGCGAGATGCACGCCTGAAGGGGTGGGGTGCGGTGTGCCCGTGATGCGGGTAACCTTGCCGCTCCAATGAACGATCGACCGCATCAGAAACTTCGGGAATTACAGCCAAATACAGCATTCGATGGCGTCTACGCCATTGTGAATCCACAAGTCGGCGTCACGAAGCAGGGGAAGTCCTATCTCAAGGGACTTCTCAAAGATGCGACAGGTGAAGTGCCCATTCGAAAATGGAGTTTTGATGACGGGCTCATCGGATCCATTTCATCGACTGGATTTGTGTGGATCACCGGGCGCACCGAGGATTACCAAGGTTCAGTTCAGGTGATGGTGGACACGATTCAGCCGGTGGAAGTTGCCGCAGACGACTTGCGACATCTCCTTCCTGTGACATCGCGTGACATCGACGCGATGTTCGCGCGAGTGTCCGCCATCGTCGGCACCATCGAACATCCTGGAATGAAGGCCCTGATGGATGCCTATCTTGCGGACGAACCACTCATGAGTTCATTCAAGACGGCACCTGCTGCAGTGAATGTTCATCACGCGTTCATCGGAGGACTCCTCGAGCACACGCTCAACCTGCTTGAGGGAGCTGAACGACTCTTGCCGTTGTATCCGCAACTCAGTCGAGACCTTGTTCTCGCTGGATTGTTCCTTCACGACCTCGGAAAGACCCAAGAGTTGGCATGGTCGAAGGGATTTGAATACACCGAAGATGGACATCTCATCGGACACATTGTGCGAGGCGCGATCAATCTTCAGATTCGAGCAGCGTTGACGGCGCGGACATCGGGAGCCAAGATTCCAGCATCAGCCGTGCGCGGGTTGCAGCACATCATTCTGAGCCATCATGACAAGCTCGAGTTTGGTGCAGCGAAGCAGCCGAGCACGCCAGAGGCCATCTTCGTCGCCATGCTCGACAACCTTGACGCCAAGATGGGCATTGCACTCCAAGCGGCCGACCGTGGCCGTTTCGTCGAGGGATCCTCTCCTTGGTCGGACAAGGTCTGGGCTCTGGGCACCAAGATCTACCGTCCGAATCCACTCACGCTTGCTGAGTGATTTGACTTTCGATCCGTTCGCTGAGCAGTGCGCCCAGCGCATCGATCTGCTCGCGCTCGTGGAGCCATGCTCCCCAGGTGCGGTCCACCCGAAGTGATTCGCTGTACGCCTCAATTCGACGTGCGCGTTCGTCCATATGCATCTCATTCAACTGCTGAGCATGACGATCACGCGATCGAGAGACTTCACGGCGCAATGATTGATACGCACCGCGTCGTTCGGACGATTTGCGCGTCATGGTTGCAATGGACTCGGCGAGTGCGCGCCGAGCAGACACCGCATCCATCCCGTCGAGCTCCTCGGGATTCATGCGCGCGCGGTTCGCATCGATCTCGCTTCTCGGTTGAAAGGTTGAGGCAGGACTTTCGATATCCAAAGTCATCGTCGCCGTGACCGTCGCGAACTCACGGGGTGCGGATCCAATCCATGTGCGCCAGAAACGCGCTCCTGCGTTTTCATAATCTCGCGCGCCAGTCCCGTGAATCCACTCATTGCACACGAAGCGCATCATTCCGCTCGCCAGTATCGCGCTAGGCAAGAGGAGTCCGTCCTCGCGAGTGTCGAGCCATGCCCGCGCATCGATCACCATTGCGCGGCGGCGCGGTTGATCGCGCTTCGAAACCCAAAACGGAAGTGTGCGTCCATCATCGGGGAGGGGGCGTGCAATGCGCGTTGCCCCACTGAGAGCCTGATTCCAGGCAGTGCAGAGGGCGCGTGGATCAGACACTGCACGCTCGACGACGGCCCGCCCGAGCGAAGTGTTCATCAACGTGGATGTCGCAATGGTCTCGGTGTCTGCCAGTGCAGGCGCAACAAGATCGATGTTCGTTCGAAAGAGTTGCTCTGCGAGCGACCTCGCGTGGTGGTGGCGATGCATCGCAGCGTGGATCGCCTCAAGGCGATCGGTCATTCGCACGAAGGCGTGCGGATCGGTTTCAACCGTGCGAGCCATCGCTGCGGGGATCGCCGCAAGGGCAAGCCCGCGTGGGTCGGGAGCGATTCGCGCGAGTGCTTTCGACAATGTGGACCGCGTGCCATTCGACGTCGTAGTCCACGAGGGCCACGCGATGAGGCCTCCATCATTCGCATCGTGGTCGGCGATGATGAACACCGCTTTCGATGGACTGGACCTTCTAGCGCCATTCGCCCACGCCCTTGCCGCGATGAACTTCGCCAAGATGCCAGGATGCCAGAGTGCGGCCTGGTGTCCGGTGCCGATGATTCGAGTGGAGGTCCACCCAAGCGCGCTTCGCGTTTCGTCGATCGCCGCGGAGAAGTCATTCGTTGTCGGCGGCGCAACGGCGCGAGGCAACTCGACCAGAGTGCTGTGAATCATGCCGTTCCACAGCCACAACGAACGGCCTGTTGGAGTGTCTGTCGATAGTGCTCGAGGCGCAGTCGATCATCATCAAGCACTCCGCCGAAACTGCGATTGGGATCGTTATAAATCAGACTGACGGGAAGCTCTCTGATTCGAAGTCCAGCCTCAGCAGCGCGAATCCAGAACTCGATGGGGAACTCGTATCCAGGGCACGAAAGCTGAAGCGGTGCGCACGCGCTCACCCGATACGCCTTGAAACCGCAGAAACTATCGGTGATATTCAGTTTCAGCAGAGCGTTCAGTTCGGATGTCATGATTCCATTGATCCGTCGTCGCCCTGCAGGAGGGGCATCATTGATTTTCGATTGTTCGAGGTATCGAGATCCACTCAACACATCCGAGTCGTCGCTGCGGATTGCATCAAGAAATGCAGGAATCGATGCAGGTTCGTGCTGCTCGTCGCAGTCCATCGTGATGACCCAATCGAGCGATTGACTGTGTGCCCATCTCAGTACGGATTGCATCACAGCGCCGTATCCAAGGTTGGTCGGATGGCGCACGACGGGTACTCCCGCTGCTTCGGCCAATGAAGCAGAGTCATCGGTGGAACCATCATCGAAGACCACAACATTGTTGATCCGAGCGCGCACTTCACTGAGGACACGCGCGATCGTGTTGCATTCGTTAAACACAGGAATCGCCACGGCGATTCGTAATGTGGGATTCACGAGGTTGGTCCTTCGACAGGAAGTCCAAGTTGTTTCCACCGCTTGAGCAAAGCATCGTGGGTGGTTCGCTCGGTGATCGTCCCACCAACATCAGTCGACTTGATCAGGACACCACGCGAATCAAACTCGCTGATCGAAGGGGGAGCATCGAGGACTGCTTCAGTTTCCAATGTCCAACCGCTCGCCGTCTTCTTCCAACGATCCAATCGAAACGGAACGCTTTGAGTCGTGGATTCGTAGGCAAAGAATCCAGCCTCGGCGGGCATTTCCTGAAGCACCGCTGCCACGCGTCCCATCAGATGATGTTCAGCTTGCGTGAGATAGGTTTCAGGATTCGGAGTCCAGCGGCGAGCGTCTCCATCCTTTGTTCGAGCTCCCGACATCGCGACCACGAGAGGTGGACGAGGTTCGTCCTCACACAATGTCGCACGAATCCCCGTCTGTCCAAATGTGCGCACCTTTCCGGCTTGTCGTTCGGACACAATCGCAGACCAGATTTCAGAAGTGCGGTCGAGTGCGATCCAGAAGCGCGCATCGGTGTCAGAGAATGAGAATCCTTTTGGATCCATCAGCACGCGACTTCGAACGCGAACGAGAAGCCCTTGCACTTTATCTTGTGCAGAAATCGAGTGCGTTTCAGTGGGGCGCTCGTTGGAATCCACGGCAACTCGAGGCTCAATCGCGGCAGAGACGAGCATGTATCCCATCTCGCTGACATTGCCGACTGCATCCTGACTGTAGATTCGATACCACGTTGGTTCGACAGGAGCCATCTGGCGAATGAGTTCTTCATCCCGCAGGCGAGAGAGGATCGCGGCACCAGCAGCCGTTCGCGCCGATTGCTGCTGTCGAATCACTTCCATTGGAATGAACTCGATGGTGGCGAGCGATGCGTCGAGGGTCCGTTCGGCAGCGATCATGTTCATGCCACTCGTCATGACCGAAAAGCAAAGGAAATCCTGCGGGCCAACCTGCGAGACGGCCCAACCCATGACCGCGACGAGGCCATCGGGCAGTTTTTGAGAAATCCACAATTCGTGCCCAGGCGCGTCGCCATAGTTCACCTCAACATTGCGAAGGACATCCCAGTTCGCTCCCTGCGCCTTGAGTGCGTCGAGATGCCTCTGGACCTCTTGCTTCGGACTCGAGAAGTCCAATTCACTTCGAAGAGGCACAAGGCGGATGTGAAATCGGGGGCTTGGATTGCCGTCCAGGATGGTGAATCCGGGCAACGATGCGGTGGCGTCACGGATGAGTTTTGATCCAAGGGGCATTTGGATCGAAATCCCGAGTGTCTCAAGGCAAACAGGCTGCGCCTCAAGCAAGGTGGCTCGACTCTTTGCAGCAGGCGGTTCTATTTGCGTGTTATAGGACGCACATACCGACCGTTCCCAGAGCGGCCATGCTGGACCATCTCTCATCACCGCGATCGAACCGGCGATGAAATAAAATGCGGAAACACCCGCAAGTTGCCGCAAAATCGGTCGGTTGAAGAATTCGTGCACGACGGGATCGTAGTCCGAGTTGCCACTGAGTTCACCCTCCCTGTTGACATGGAATCTAGATTCGGTATCCTGCCCGATTCCCCCGTGATGAGCGCATCAAGCCATCCGCACTCGTGGCGGGTTGTTCTGAAGAATGGCTGTTGAATCGGTTTTGTGAGAGACGCAGATACCAAATGACTGGATTGATTCGCATCCGCCTCGAGGCGTACGACCATCAGGTTCTTGACGCAAGCGCCAAGGAAATTATCGATTTGACCCGTATTAGCGGAGCACGCGTCGCGGGTCCAATCCCATTACCGACTCGCCGCGAGATCTACACCGTCAACCGTTCATCGATAAGAAGAGCCGCGAGCAGTTTGAAATCCGAACCCATAAGCGCGTCATCGACATCACTGAGGTCACTCCTCGGACGATTGATTCGCTTAATCGCCTCGTGATTCCAGCGGGTGTCTTCATCCGCATGAAATTGTCATCGAACTGATATTGCTTAAAGATCTGCCGCGTCCGATGCCCTTGTGGGGCACGAACCTCCGGCAAGAATGGAACGAACAGACATGCCAGCTGCCATCCTCGGCACAAAACTTGGAATGACGCGTTGGTTCATGGCCAGTGGGAAGAACATTCCCGTGACCGTGATTCAAGCGGGTCCCTGCCATGTCACGCAAGTCAAGACCATTGAGTCAGACGGCTACGCCGCGGTTCAACTTGGTTTTGGCGAAGTGAACGCTCGCAACTCGACCATGCCAGTCATCGGTCACGACGCCAAGGCGGGAGTTGATCCGCGCCGAGTGCACCGTGAAGTGCGCTGCGCGAATGACGCCGAGAGCTTGGCATACACCATCGGACAAGTCATCGATGTGTCATCGCTCGAGGGAGTGAAGTTCGTTGATGTCATCGGCACAAGCAAGGGCAAGGGATTCCAGGGCGGTATGGTTCGCCACGGATTCAAGGGACTCTGCGCATCGCACGGTACGGAGCGCAAGCATCGTTCGCCCGGCAGCATCGGATCGCACGGCACAGACCGCGGTCACGGCGCCAAGATCAAAAAGGGTAAGAAAATGGCTGGTCACATGGGTGATGAGCGCGTGACAGTGCGCTCGCTCGATGTGATTGCTATTGACCCCGTCAAACATCTACTCGTCGTCAAGGGTGCAATTCCCGGGGCGTCGAATGGAAATCTCATCATCCGAGCCGCAACGCGACTCTACAAGCCAAAGGCAAGAATTCAGGCCGGAAAATAAAGGCCTGAATGGCTGCGAAGGCCCGCAAGGGAACCACGCAGCAGCGACAAGAACTGTTTCGAGACCTGAGTCGATCCCTGCCACACGCCACGAATTCATCGGCGCGTGGAGGGAAAGGCGAAATGTGACGGAAGTGTCCGTCGGAAGGTAAACAATGATCAAACTCCCCGTGTTTGACAAACTAGGTAAGACGGTCGAGACCATCGAAATCGACCCAGCCATGCTCGGCGAAAAAGTTCGCCCAGCACTCTTGAAGCAGGCCTATGTCTCGGTGCATGAGCACCAACGACAAGGATCTGCGCGCACGAAGAGTCGCGGCGACATCGTCGGCTCCACGCGCAAGGTGTATAAGCAAAAAGGAACCGGCAACGCTCGCGTTGGTGCGTCCCGTGTGCCCAACCGTAAGGGCGGCGGCGTGGCCTTCAAGAAGGATCGCACGCGCGATGCATTCCGAAGCCAGATGCCTGCTCGCATGAAGCGTCTTGCGAATCGCAACGCACTTCTTGCAAAACTCGTCGATGCCGAAGTGAAGGTCATGGACTCGTTGGCATTTGCTCAGGCAAAAACGAGCGATTTCGCGAGCGTGCTCGCTGCAGTGGGCGTCGAAAGATCCTGCCTCGTGGCGGTCGACTTCGGCAACACCAATGCTCGCCTCTCGGCTCGAAACCTCGACGGCGTGAATGTCGTGCGCATTGACCAGCTCAATGTGTTTGATCTGCTCAATCACCGTTACCTGCTTCTCGATAAGGCGTCGCTTCAGGCATTCATTGCCGGCACCGTCTATGAAAAGAGCCAGGGCAAGGAGGTTGCGTAAATGGAACCAACAACCGTCATTCGTAAACCAATCGTGACTGAGAAGGCAACCGCTGCGATCGATGTCGGCAATCAATTCACTTTTGAAGTGGATCGGCGCGCGACGAAGACTGAGATCAAGGAAGCTGTTCAGTCCCTCTTCAAGGTGCGTGTCATCGGCGTGAAGACGCAAAATCGCAAGGGTGAAATGCGCGGATTCAAGTATGGCTATGTGACGCTTCCCTTGGTCAAAATCGCTCTTGTGTGCGTCCACCCAGAGGACAAAATCGAACTCGCTTGAGTTTCGAAGGAAGAACCCTTTATGGCAATTCGAGTTTACAAGCCAACAACGGCAGGCCGACGCAACGCGTCGGTGAATATGCATGCCGAAGTCACGAAGAAGCGCCCTGAGAAGAGCCTGTTGCGTCCTGCGCCGAAGTCCGGCGGACGAAACGTTCAAGGCAAACTCA
The DNA here is from genome assembly GCA_027622195.1 of Planctomycetota bacterium. Taxonomy (GTDB): domain Bacteria; phylum Planctomycetota; class Phycisphaerae; order Phycisphaerales; family SM1A02; genus SXOD01. The sequence goes on along the minus strand of JAQBZO010000005.1, from coordinate 60,198 downwards.
CGGTCATTCAACAGGGTGGCGGACATAAGCGCCGTTACCGCGTCATCGACTTCAAGCGGCAGAAGGATGACATGGTCGCCATCGTGGTCGGAATCGAATACGACCCCAACCGATCATGCCACATCGCATTGCTGAAGTATGAAGATGGAACACTTCGATACATCCTCGCGCCAAAGGGACTGACCGCTGGCGACAAGGTGATGAGCAGCGCGAATCCACTCGATCCAACTCCTGGTGTGTGCTTGCCGATCAAGCACATCCCAACGGGCATGCAAGTGCACAATGTTGAAATGGAGCCAGGTCGCGGCGGACAAATGGTTCGCAGTGCAGGACTCGGTGCCAATCTCACCAATAAAGAAGGTCGTTGGGCCACCATCGTCTTGCCATCGGGTGAAATCCGACAGGTGAGCGTGGAATGCCGCGCGACAGTCGGTTCCGTTGGAAATCCAGATCACGGCAATGTGAAACTCGGTAAGGCAGGTCGCGCTCGTTGGCTTGGACGTCGTCCTCGCACACGCGGCGTGGCAATGAGCCATCACCAACATCCCCACGGCGGTGGTGAAGGTCGCTCAAAGGGTGGTCAAGAGCCATCGAATGCAAGCGGCACTGGATCGAAGGGCGGTCGCACCCGCGGGTACGGCAAGGCCAGCGATAAACGAATTCTTCGTCGGCGTTACAGCCGCCGTTACGGTCAGCTCAAGCTCTAAGGAATACACACGATGTCACGTTCAACAAAGAAGGGTCCGTTCGTCGACGAGAAGCTTTTCAAGCGCGTTGAAGCTCAGGCGAATGCCACCCGAAAAACTCCGATCAAGACATGGTCGCGCGCCTGCACGATCGTCCCAGAGTTTGTTGGTCAGACCTTCCAGGTCCACAACGGCCGCAAGTTCTTGGATGTGTTCTGCACCGAGGACATGGTCGGCCACAAGCTCGGTGAATTCGCTCCCACCCGCATTTTCAAGGGCCACACCAATAAGAAGGAAGGGCTCGATTTCGGCAACAAGCCAGCGTAAGGAATAGGTTCATGGCATACACCTCTACACATCGATTCGCGCGCATCGCCCCTCGCAAGGCGAGACTTGTCGCAGACCTCATTCGTGGCTGTCCTGTTGATCAAGCGATCACAGCCCTCGACTTTTGCAACAAGCGCGGCGCATGGTTTATCAAGACTGTGCTCAAGAGCGCCATCGCCAATGCTGAACAAGCAGACGCTGATGTTTCACAACTGTTCGTGAGTGAGTCACGCGTTGATGAAGGTCCAACCTTGAAGCGGTTCCAAGAGAAGGACCGTGGTCGATCCCATCCAATCATGAAGCGCACCAGCCACATTTGTGTCGCCGTGGATCTTCGCAAGGGAGCGCAGGAGTAACTATGGGACAGAAGACTCATCCATTCGGATTCCGCGTCGGTATCACCGAAGCGCACAAGAGCCGTTGGTTCGCCCCGAAGGCGCTCTTCGGAGAACTGCTCGTCGAGGATTACAAGATCCGCAAGCATTTGGATAAGCGCCTCAATCGGACGCCTCCCTTTGCCGCGGTGAGTGATATTCACATCGAGCGGACGCGCGAACTCCTGACCGTCATCATCAAGACGGCTCGTCCTGGCCAAGTCCTTGGTCTCAAGGGAGCGGGCAAGGAGCAACTTCAGCACGAACTCGAAGCACTGACTCATCGCAATGTTGCGGTGCAAGTCGTCGAAGTGCGCAATCCTGAGTGCGATGCTCGTTTGCTTGCCGAAGGTCTTGGCGAACAAATCAAGAAGCGCGCCAATTTCCGACGCGTCCTGAAGATGCGCTGCGAAAGCGCCATGCAGGCCGGCGCACAAGGAGTTCGCATTCAAGTCAGCGGTCGTCTCGGTGGTGCTGAAATCGCGCGTACTCAAGACGCTCGCCTCGGATCCATTCCGCTCTCGACTCTGCAAGCCAATGTGGATTACGCAATCGTTCACGCCACCACGACCTACGGCGTGATCGGCATCAAGGTGTGGGTGTTCAAGGGCCTGTTCTCTGGCGACACTCAAGAGGAATATCAGAGCACTGCCGCTGGTGGTCGTGCCCGTGCGAGAGGACGCCGCTAAACGCGGAATTGAAGGAATAGTCTGATGGCATTACTTCCAAAACGAGTCAAGTGGCGCAAGCAACAGCGCGGCAAAATGAAGGGCAACGCCACGCGCGGCAATTATGTCGCGTTCGGCGAATTCGGCCTGCAGTCTCTCGAGACGCATTGGCTGAGCGGACGACAGATCGAGGCGGGCCGCATCGCGGCGCAGCACTTCCTTCGTCGTCAAGGCAAGTTGTTTATTCGCGTCTTCCCATCCAAGCCCATCAGCAAGAAACCGCTGGAAACACGAATGGGTACGGGAAAGGCAGACGTGGAGTACTGGGCGGCATGCATCAAGCCAGGCACCGTGCTCTTCGAGGTGTCGGGTGTGTCGGAAGAACTCGCCAAGCAAGCACTCGCTCGCATCGCTCACAAGATGCCAGTTCGGTGCAGGTTCGTAGGACGCCGCCTCGCGGTCTGACGCGACAGGAATAACGATCATGGAAACGAAGGACATTCGAAAACTTAATGACGAACAGCTCACCGCCGAGGTGAAGGCGGCACAGCGCCGCCTGTTCGACCTCCGCACCCAACAAGTTGTGGGCGAGAAGGTCACCGACCATTCGCAGTTCGGCAAACTTCGGCTCGATGTAGCCCGAATGAAGACCGAAGAGACCAGCCGCAGGAGAACAACCAAGTGAGTAAACCACTCGTCATTCCAGAGAACAGCCCTCGCCTCATCGGCGTGGTGGACAGTGACAAGCGCGCCAAGTCGCGTCGAGTCATTGTGGATTCGGTGACGCGGCATCCGCGTTACGGAAAGTTCATCAAGCATCGTTCGGTTCTCCATGTACACGATGAGACCAATGCATCGCGCATGGGAGATCGCGTCGAGATCGCCGAGTGTCGGCCGATTTCCCGCACAAAGTCATGGACTTTGGTGCGCGTTGTTGAAAAGGCACCGGAGGCCTTGGCCTAAGAGGCCAGAAGCGAGATCGTCATGATTCAAAAGGAAACACGACTTGAAGTGGTGGACAACAGCGGAGCCAAAGAGGCGATGGTGATCGGTGTGCTTGGTGCATCCACTGCATCGGGCCGATTCCGCCGTCTGACCTTCACCGTGGGCGATCGAATCGTCTGCGCGGTGAAGCATGCTCTGCCGAATGGTGATGTCAAGGGCGGCGACAAGGTCCAGGCGATCATCGTGCGCACGAAGTATCCCGTTCGACGCGAAGATGGTTCGTACGTTCGGTTCGATTCAAACGCCTGCGTGTTGGTTGACGAAGATGGCAATCCGAAGGGCACTCGCATCTTCGGCGCCGTCGCTCGTGAACTGCGCGAGAAGAACTATATGAAGATCGTTTCACTTGCTTCGGAGGTTGTCTGATGCCAGTCCATATCAAAAAAGGTGACACCGTCTTCGTGAGAGCGGGCGATGACCGCGGTCAGACCGGCGAAGTCATTTCCGTTGATCTCGAGACCAATCGAGTTCTTGTCAAGGGAATCAATATCCACAAGAAGCACTTGAAGCCTTCGCAAGCGCGTCCAAAGGGTGCGATTGTTGAGAAGGAACTCTCGATCCATATGTCCAATGTCAGTCCAATCGCGGACGGCAAGCCAACGCGCGTTCGTTTTGTGACGAAGGCGGACGGCTCGAAGGTTCGCGTCGCGAGTCGCAATGGTGCTGAATTGCACACGCTGCACGGTGCTCGCGGGAAGAAGAAGGGTTGAAAGACAGTCCTATGACCGCCACTACGAAAACAACTCCGCGACTGCAGGCCGCATTCCGCTCTGATGTGTCAGCGAAATTGCGAGAGCAGTTCGGTATCAAGAATGCCAATGCGCTCCCATCCCTTCAAAAGATCGTCATCAATGTTGGCATCGGAAAGCAACTTGAGAACCAGAAGCTCAAGCCTGAAATCCGAGATGCCGTCATCGGCACGCTCACACGCATCACGGGTCAGAAGCCCGTCATGATTCTGGCAAAGAAGTCGGTGTCGAACTTTAAGGTTCGCGAAGGAGCTCCGAGCGCCTTCATGGTGACTCTTCGCCGCGACCGCATGTGGTCGTTCCTCGATCGACTGATTCACCTCGCGATGCCTCGTATCAAGGACTTTCGCGGTGTGCCGGATCGCAATTTCGACAAGGCTGGAAACTATTCGATCGGACTTTCTGAACAGGCTGTGTGGCCTGAGATCGACATGGCTTCAGCAACATTCAATCACGGTATGAACATCAACATCGTCTTCGGCAAGAGCGACCCCAGCAAGAGTCGCCTCGCACTCGCTGAGATGGGGATGCCATTTGAAAAGCCAGAAGACCGCGTCTCAAAGAAGAAGTCGAGCTAAGGACGAAAGAACCCCATGGCAAGCAAGCGCACATTCGCAAAGATGAAGCTCACGCCGAAGTTTTCAACCCGCAAGCGCAACCGCTGCGAGTTGACAGGACGAGCACGTGGTTACTACCGCAAATTCCGTGTTAGCCGCATCATGTTGCGGGAACTCGCCCTCCAAGGGCTCATCCCAGGGATGCGCAAGGCATCTTGGTAATGGAACCGCAAGTCAAAGGACACTGATCATGGCATTACAAGACCTCACAGCAGACATGTTGACGCGCATTCGCAACGCGGTTCGTAACCGCAGCAAGAGCGTCAACATCCTCAACAACAAGCTCAATCGCGGCGTCGCCAAGGTGCTGCAGGACGAGGGCTACATCAACAGCTTCGATGTGATCGAGGATGGCCGGCAGGGCGTTCTTCGTGTCGCATTGAAGTACGGATCACGCGGAGAGATGCTCATCAATCGCATCGATCGCGTCTCCCACACTGGATGCCGCGTCTATCGAGGCGTCGAGGAACTCCCAAGTCCAATCTCAGGATTGGGCATTTCCATTGTTTCAACAAGTAGCGGCGTCATGAGCGACCGCAAGGCACGCGAGTTGCACATCGGCGGCGAACTTGTTTGCACGGTTTCGTGATCCGCATAGTTCGCATTAGGAGCAATCATGTCTCTCATCGGTAAGAAACCAATCCCAGTTCCCGCCGCCATCAAGGTGGCGCTCAATGCGGGCACTCGGACCGTCAATATCCAAGGTCCGAAGGGATCACTCTCGTACATCTATCGCCCAGAGATGATCGTCTCGTGGAATGAGTCCACTCGCGAGATCTCGTGCGTTCCCGACAACATGGAGTTGATCGAGCGTGGCAATCGTCGTGCCTACTGGGGCACCACTCGCGCGCTGATTCGCAACATGGTCGAAGGGGCCGAGAAGGGATATTCACAGAAGCTCGAGATCGTCGGCGTTGGTTGGGGGGCGAAGATCGCCGGCACCAAGATCGTCCTCACTCTTGGATACGCCGATCAAATCGAATTGAAGATCCCAACCGGATTGACCATCACTGTCGAGCAGGGAGTCAATGTGCTCGTCGCTGGAGCGGATCGACAAATGGTCTTCGCATTCGCATCAATCATTCGTTCGCAGCGGAAGCCAGAGCCTTACAAGGGCAAGGGCGTGAAGTACTTCGGCGAACAGATCACTCGTAAGAAGGGCAAGGCATTCGGCGCATAAGCCGAGTCCCGTTGAGAATTACCATCATGGACAAGAACAAAGTCAAAACAGTTCAGCGCCTGCGCCGCAAGAGGGGTCTGCGAAAGACTCTCGGCGGAACGCCTGATCGTCCGCGGATGTCTGTGTACCGCTCGCTCAACCATATCTATGTTCAAGTGATCGATGATTACGCTGGTCGAACGCTCGCAAGCGCATCGACGCGCGACATCGACCTCACCGATGGCAAGACCGGCAATGTCAGCGCCGCCTCGTCCGTCGGAAAAGCGATCGCAGAGCGTTCAATTAAGGCGGGATTGTCTGCCGTCGTCTTTGATCGCAACGGGTTTCGTTACCACGGCCGCATCAAAGCTCTCGCTGACGCTGCGCGTGGCGCGGGTCTGAAGTTCTGATTCAAGGATCAACCACTATGTCGGACTACAAATCAGAATCTTCACTCGACTCCGTCACCGTTGGCGTGTACCGCACTTCGACCACCGTCAAGGGTGGACGCCGATTTAGCTTTGCGGCACTCGTCGTCACGGGCGATCGTCGCGGCACCGTTGGACTCGGATACGCCAAGAGCAAGCAAGTTCCACAAGCTGTTGAGAAGGCACAACGCGAAGCGAATCGCAAAGTGGCTGGATACCCGCTTCAGGGACGCACTTTGCCGCATGCGGTGGAAGGTCGTTTCGGCGCGTCGAAAGTTCGACTCATTCCTGCATCGCCCGGAACCGGCGTGCTTGCGGGAGCAACGGTCCGCGCTGTGCTCGAAATGCTCGGCGTCCATGACTGCCTCACGAAGGCGTATGGAAGTACGAATCCACGCAACTTGGTGAAGGCCACATTCGAGGCACTCTCACAACTTCGCACTCGTGAAAAGGTGCAGCAGTTGCGCGGCGTGATCCTCGAAGAAACAACCGTCGAGAAAGCAATTTTGCGCGGCGCGACTTCGATGCCGAAGGCGTCGAGTGGCTCCAAGTTAGCGGCACCCGTGAATACAGTGGGCGACGAGCGCAAGGGTGGACGGGGAGGTGCTCGTGGCGGACCTCGCGGTGGACCTCGCGGCGGTTCGCGTGGACCAGGCGGTCCTGGTGGACCAGGCGGTCAAGGCGGTCCTGGTGGACCTGGTGGTCCTGGTGGACCAGGCGGTCAAGGCGGTCCTGGTGGACCTGGTGGACCAGGTGGCGCACCTCCAGCGGCTCAGGCATAACTCGGAAAGACTGAAAGAGATTTTTCATCATGATGATCCATGACATAACAATTCAAGTCGGCGCACATAAGAAGCGCATGCGTGTTGGACGCGGCGAAGGGAGCGGCAAGGGCGGCACCAGCGGACGCGGTCACAACGGTGCGAAGAGCCGAGCAGGTTGGTCGAGCCGTCCTGGTTATCAGGGTGGTTCGACTCCGTTCATGCGTCGATTCCCTAAGCGAGGATTCTCGAATGCAGGATTCCGTACGACCTACGCCGTCGTCAATGTGGCTGACCTCGAGAAGCACTTTGATGCAGGTGCTCGCATTGATCGCGACATGATTTCCAAGTTGGGATTGATCCCTTCTGGGAAAGAGCCGCTCAAGGTGCTTGGGAACGGCGACATCAAGAAGAAGCTCAATGTGGTCGCTGATGCATTCAGCGCTACGGCACGTGCCAAGATCGAAGCTGCAGGAGGTACCGCGACCGCCGAGTAATCGAGCGCCTCGAAGAGCGACCCATGCTTCAAGCCTTCCTCAACATCTTTCGAGTTGCCGACCTGCGAAACCGCGTGTTCTTCACGCTGGGCATGTTGGTGATCTATCGCATTGGGTTTTGGATTCCGCTTGTGGGTGTGGATCAAGTCGCGCTCTCAGACGCCGCGCAGCGCGCTGCCGAGGACTCCTCGGGGTTTGGTCGGATCTTGCAATTCGCCAGCGTCTTCAGTGGTGGTGCTCTCGGGCAGTCCACCATTTTCGGCCTGGGCATCATGCCTTACATCACGGCAAGCATCATCTTCCAACTTCTGCAATCGGTGTGGCAACCACTCCAAGAGCTGAAGAAAGAAGGCGTGTCGGGACAGCAGCGCATCATGGAATGGACGCGCTATGTGACCGTTCTACTTTGCATCGTGCAGGGATTGATGTGGCTCGGATACATGTACAGCCAGAACCTTGTGCAGCCTGCTTATATGCAGGGCGCAGGTCGAATGGTCTTCTACATCTCGGGACTGACTGCGCTGACCGCAGGAAGCATGTTCTTGATGTGGCTCGGTGAGCAAATCGACAAACACGGCATCGGCAACGGCGTGTCAATCATTCTGACCGCAGGCATCCTCTCGCGCATGCCTGGTGCAGTCGAGTGGATCATCGCCAACTTCGATCCGAGCATTCAATCGGGCGACGGCAAGGTGGGCGTTATTGGAGTCTTGCTCCTGCTCGCCGGTTTCGTCGTGGTCGTCGGTGGCGCGGTGCTCATTACCGTGGCGCAGCGTCGCATCCCGATCCAACAGGCGAAGCATATTCGAGGACGCAAGATGTACGGCGGACAGCGCCACTTCCTTCCTCTTCGATTGAATCATTCGGGCGTGATGCCGATCATCTTTGCAAGTTCGCTGATGGTGTTTCCGAGCACTCTCTTTGGATGGCTCGCGAGCAAGGCATCAGCGGAAGGATGGTCGCAGTGGCTCGTCGAGATCACCGCGTTCTTTGCCCAGAATTTCCAGATGGGCGCGTATCCATTCGTGATCGTCGAGATCGTGATGATCTACTTCTTCGCCTACTTCTGGGTGACGGTGCAGTTGTCTCCGGGCGACATGGCGAAGGAATTGAAGAAGCACTCGAGTTTCATTCCTGGACTTCGCCCCGGTCCGCGCACCGCCGAATACCTTGAAATGGTGATCGAGCGCATGACTTATGTGGGGGCAGGATTCCTCTGCATCATCGCGATCATTCCGACCTTTGTGTCGCAGTATTTCGGAGTCCCTATGTATGTGTCGCAGTTCCTCGGCGGAACCGGACTCCTCATCGTCGTGAGCGTGATGCTCGATCTTGTTCAGCGCATCGAAGCGAACTTGCTTATGCGCAACTATGCAGGGTTCCTTTCTTCTGGAAACGAAGACGGCCCTCGCCTCAGAAGTGCGAGAGGGTGAGTAGGACAGCATGCCCAAAGAAGACAAGATCATTCTTGAAGCTGAAGTTTTGGAGGCGCTCCCCGATGCGCGGTTTCGAGTCAAGCTCCAGAACGACAAAACCATTCTTGCCTATGTCAGCGGCAAGATGCGGAAGTTTTTTATCCGCATCCTTCCCGGTGACAAGGTCACCATTGAACTCAGTCCCTACGACATGACAAAGGGACGCATCATTTTCCGCCAGTGATATCTGGAGTAGCACTATGAAGGTCCGAAGCAGTATTAAGCGGCGCACTCGCGATTGTCAGATCGTTGTCCGAAAGGGCAAGCGCTTTGTCATCAACAAGAAGAACCCACGACTCAAACAACGTCAAGGCTGATCGGCGAAACGAAAAGAGAACAATCACTATGGCTCGTATTGCAGGCATCGACATCCCAGAAAAGAAGAAGGTCTTTTTCGCTCTTCAGTACATCCACGGCATTGGCCCGAAGGTGGCTGCCGCGATCCTGAAGCGCACGGGTATTGACCCAGAGCGCCGCGCAGGAACGCTGGACGATCAGGAATTGTCCGCGATCGCCGCCGATGTTGACGCGAAGTATCTCGTTGAAGGTGCCTTGCGTCGCAAGGTGTCGCAAGATGTGCAGCGACTCAAGGACATCAAGAGTTATCGCGGAGACCGTCATCGCAAGGGACTTCCTTGTCGTGGACAGCGCACTCGTACCAACTCCCGTACACGCAAGGGTAAGAAGAAGACTGTTGCGGGTAAGAAGGGCGTGAAGGGTTAATCCCCCCAACGGAATCCAATTATGTCAAAGAAGAAAATTCGAAAAAGTGTCGTTCGAGGCGTGGTGCATGTGCACGCGTCGTTCAACAACACCATCGTCACCATTACCGATCCCGCGGGCGAAACGCTTTGCTGGGATTCAGCCGGAACCGTTGGATTCAAGGGAGCGCGCAAGTCGACTCCCTTCGCGGCGAGCCGCGCCAGCGAGAAGGCGGTTGGTAAGGCGAAGCGTCTCGGACTTAAGGAAGTGGATGTTCGCGTGCGTGGAGCTGGTCCAGGCCGCGAGTCCGCAGTGACCGCTCTGGCTCACAACGGTTTGAAAGTCCTCACGATTGAAGACCACACTCCGCTTCCACACAATGGTTGTCGTCAGCCGCGCAAGCGCCGCGGTTGATTCTCAGTTTTCCTCCTGGCCTCACTGAAGGGCCGATGCATCGCTGGCACAGCGCATCGGATTCCGATCGAGACAGGATTCCTCGGATCCCCGGTATGTGCCAGTTTTGGAGACTTTTATGCACATTCGATGGCGTGGCTTAGAACTTCCTGCTCGCGTTGTCCCAGACACGCGCAGCCTCACTGGCACCTTTGGTCGCTTTACCGCTGAGCCGTTTGAGCGTGGATACGGCACGACGATCGGTAACGGTCTGCGCCGCATTCTCCTTTCGTCGATCGAAGGCGCTGCGGTGACCAAAGTTGAAATCACCGGTGTGACCCACGAGTTCGCAACGATTCCTGGCATCGCTGAAGATGTCGTCGACTTACTGCTCAATGTCAAGGGACTCATCATCCAAATGGATGGCGAGGAACCGATGCGTGTGCAAGTGAGCGTTGAGGGTCCTGGCGAAGTGACTGGTGCACACGTCGAGTGTGGCGCAGGTGTAACCATTCTGAATCCGCAACATGTCATCTGCCGCATCACCGGCGCTGTGAAGTTTTCAGCAACGATGACCATTGAAAAGGGACGCGGATACCGTCCCGCAAGCGAGCACTACACATCCACCAATGAACAAGTGCTCGGCGAGATTCCAGTGGACGCCGTCTTCTCTCCAGTGCAGCGCGTTCGTTATCGCGTTGAGAACACACGCGTCGGACAAAAGACCAATTACGACCGACTGGTGATGGACATTTGGACCAACGGCACGATCAATCCTGAGATGGCACTTGTTGAAGCGGCGACTCTGCTTCGCAAGCATTTGGACGCGTTCGTCAAGTACTCAGAAGTGGGTACTGATCGCGCGATCGGTGGCATCGCGGAGGAGGATGCACAGGACGCTCGACGCGAGAGCATTCTGAACATGTCCATTGAAGACCTTCAACTGTCGGTGCGGTCGAGCAACTGCCTTCAGTCCGCTGGCATTGAGACTATCAAACAACTCATCTCCATGAAGGAAGAAGACCTTCTCGGACTGCGTGCATTCGGTAAGACATCACTGAAAGAGATTGACGAGAAAATGCAGGAGCTCGGATTGACACTCGGCATGAGCGCCGATGCCATGAACCAATCCTAAATGTATTGAATGCTGGGCTCTCTGCGCCCAGAAGGAATTAGATATGCGCCATAAGATTTCAGGAAAGCAACTTTGCATCGACAGCGACCATCGCCGCGCGATGCTTCGCAACCTCGCTGCGGGACTGTTCGAACATGGACAGATTGTCACGACTTTGCCCAAGGCGAAGGCCGTTCAACCCTATGTCGAGAAGTTGATCACGGCGGCTCGCAAGCGAACCCTTGCTTCGCGTCGCCTCTTGACCAGCCGATTGACGGACCGCAATGTGTTTGCATGGGTGGCTGATCCCAATGTCAAAGCTGAGCGCAAGCGCAGCGATTTTTGGGACCTTCCAGCTGAGACCGAGATCGAGTTCAACCGCTTCGGCGAATTGAAGTCGGCTCCTCGGTTAATTCAGCACATCATCACGAAGGTTGTCCCGCTGATGGAGGGTCGTCCAGGTGGTTACACCCGCATCGTGAAGATGGACAAGCGTCGCGTGGGTGATGCGACGGACTTGGTCGTCCTTCAGTTGGTGGGTCGCGAGAGCGGCTCGCAGGTCTCTGGTGGAACAAGCGGTCGCCGCACGGCAGCCGACAAGCGAACCAAGTTCGCCGCCGAGAAGCGCAAGGCTATGGCGAGCGCAACTGCTGCTCCAGCTCCATCGACCGAGGCTGCTGCCTAACGATTTGCGACCGAACAAGGTTTGTTTCAAGGGCGACTCACGCGAGTCGCCCTTTTTTTATGCCGATACACTTTGGGCATGCTTTCACAGTGCGATGAGATGGAGCGCGCGGCGATGGACGAACTCGCCGCGGCGACCGATTCCGAAAAACTCGAAAGTTGGCGCATTCGATACTTTGGTTCGAACGGTCAATTGAAGGAGTTGATGAATCGGCTCAAGGACGCCCCTCGTGAACAGAAGCCCGCACTGGGGAAGCGCGTGAACGAACTCAAGGTGGGACTTGAAGCAAAACTCGCTGATCGAAAAGAGGCGCTGGAGTCCACATCCAACCAGGTGGGAATGGATCTCACGGAGCCGGGGACGGTGCAAGGGCTCGGGCGTCGACATCCCATCTCGAGCACGATGGACGGCATCGTCGACGTCTTTCGTCTCATGGGATTTAGCGTGGTGGATGGTCCCGAGGTGGAAGATGAGTGGCATAATTTCACAGCGCTGAACATTCCAGAGGGGCATCCCGCGCGCGAGCGCACTGACAATTTCTTCATGCCACTCGACGGCGGAGTTCCTCGATTGCTTCGGACCCAGACTTCGACGGTGCAGATTCGTGCGATGGAGACGATGTCCTTGCCGCTCAAGGTGGTCGCGGTCGGTCGCGTGTATCGCCCCGACACGCACGATGCGACTCACTATTCAATGTTCCACCAGATCGAGGGGCTCTCTATCGATCGTGGCGTTTCAATGGCCGACCTCAAGACGACGCTCATTCAGTTCGCGCACGCCTACTTTGGTGAAGAAGCGGAAGTGAGAATGAGGCCGAGTTTCTTCCCGTTTACCGAGCCCAGCGCAGAGGTGGACATGAAAATGCACATCAAGGGTCAGTGGCAGTGGGTGGAACTCGGAGGATGCGGCATGGTGGATCCGTCAGTCCTTGCTGCCGTCGGAATCGATCCAGAAGAGTGGACTGGATTCGCCTTCGGTCTGGGTGTCGAACGCATCGCCATGCGAAAGCACGGGATTTCCGACATTCGGTGGCTCTTTGAGAACGACGCTCGGTTTCTGCGCCAGTTTGGTTGAAAAAGTGAGCAGGGTGGGCACAAAAGCCACAGCCTTCCATGGATTACATGGAGGGGGCAGTTTTTTGCCGTGGCACCGACTTCGAATGCCCCAGAGATCATTCGCTGTCCCGAGGAAGGACTCATCTTTGCCAGACAACTCGGCGCGAGCCGCCCAGAATCGGCTCGTAGGTATACCGGCAGAAATGGGTTTTCCCCGAAGAACCGTCAAAAAATGGCAGAGATTCTTTTGAGTGGGTGGGGGCCCACTCGCAGGGCACGCCCGCGAATGCGATCAGGTTGCTCTTGGTCGAGAAACAGGGCGAATGCATCATTGAGACACCTCGCCGCACCGAGCTGCGTAGAAGCCACGGAGCACGATGCCGAGAGACTCCATCGCCTATGTGAGGGCGATTCGACTCGCACTCTCGAACGCTCTTCGCACGGACGGAGTCGCAGACGATGACATTGAGTGGGAACTCGCTCGACTTCAGGACACGCTCGTGGGAATGGGGGGCCAGATGAGCCAAGCACTCTCTGCTGCACGCGCGACCTGCGACTCGCCAGCAGCCGCACTGGTGTCGCACTTGGGCGATGTTGATCTATCTGGTTGCCGTTGCCGGCGCTGCTGCGTGGCACGGCGAGCGCATTACGAAGAATCAGGTCGCAACGGTTCGGACCGCCATGGTGGATATTGCACCGTACGCGCCGCTTGGCATTGCGAAAATCCTCGAGGATGCGCGCCCCGTGTTCGTTGACTAGGTCGTGTAATTCGCATTGAACTCGACATACGCACGCGTGAGCCCACACGTTAGAAACCGATCGCTCGCGCTCCCTGAGCGCACATTGATCTCGAGGTGGACGTGCGGCGAACTGAATGCGTTCGCGAGTTGCGCTCGATCTGTCTGAGCAGGCGCGCCATCGACAAAGAATGGAAGTCCGTTCACGGTGACTTGTGCCGTGTTGGGATCAAAGAGAACTCCCGCTCGGCCCATCGCGGCGAGGATGCGTCCCCAATTGGGATCGCCGCCCGTGACCGCAGTGCGAACGAGCAGACTCTGCCCAACGGTGCGCGCCATCTGCAGCGCTTCTTCGGCGGTCCGAGCTTCGCGCACGGTGATTTCAAGTCCTCGCTCGAATCCTTCGGCGTCTTGAACGACTTGCCGCGCAAGGTCGAGAGCCACCTCGGTGAATGCTTCTTGAAGAGCGACGCGATCGACCTCGGTGGATGTGCCAGACGAAAGGGCGAAGATCGCATCGTTGGTGCTGGTATCTCCGTCGATCGAGATTCGGTGAAAACTGCGGTCGACTGCTTCGCGAAGAATGAGGTCGAGTGCACTCGCGTCGATGGCAGCGTCGGTCGTGATCACGCCGATGAGCGTCGCCATGTCTGGATGAATCATCCCAGCCCCTTTGACCGCGCCGACGACGACCGCTGTGCGACCCTCTGCATCTCGAACACGCACGCCCGCCGTTTTCATTCGAGTGTCGGTCGTGAGAATGCCCGTGGCGAATGGGGTGATGTCGCCGGGTGCAAGTCGAGAGACCAGTGTGGGAAGTGCCGCCTCGATCTTCGCGGTATCCAGTTGCACGCCGATGATCCCCGTTGAATTGACGAGGATTTCGTGAGGTTCACAGTGAAGTTGTGGCGCGAGCAATCGCAACACCGCTTCCGCACGCCTTGTCCCTTCTGGTCCAGTCGCCGCGTTCGCGCATCCTGAATTGACGATCAGAGCGCGACAGCGTCCATTCGACTTCTTGAGGTGAGCGCGAGAGATCTCGAGTGGTGCTGCGCGAACAAGGTTCTTCGTAAAGACCGCCGCCGCCGTCGCGCCGCGATCGCAGACGAGTAACGCAAGGTCAGCCTTGCCCGAAGGCTTGAGTCCAGCCGTGGCGAGACTCGAGGTGAATCCGTTTGGCCAATGGAGTGGCAGCGAGAGAGAGGTGATCGAATGAGAAGTGTGTGCCATGTTGGAATCGCCAAAGTCTGCGCGTTAGACGGGAATGTCGTACACCATCGCGACTTCATCGCAGTTCGCATTGCGAGGGCAGCGTGCGCAGTCCTTGAGAACCTTGTCGGGAAGGCTGTTGATACTGACCTGTCGGAATCCGCACTTGCTGAAGAAACTCGGAGCGCGGGTGAGGACGAACACGCTAGGCACATGAAGTTCAGCCGCCCAGTCGAGGAAGTAGCGGACAAGCCGTCGACCGAGTCCACTTCCGTGCACAGAGGGAAGGAGCCCAAGTGATCGAATTTCGGCGAGTTGCGGCGTATAAATCAGTAGCGATCCGCACCCGACGACGCGTCCATCGCGAACGGCAACGCCGAAGTCGCTGAGTCGTTCCAAGATTTCGTCGGCTGTACGCGGGAGGTGCTCTCCGAGCCTCGCCCAGTGTTCGACGATCGAGTGAATCCCTGTGACATCATCGACCGATGCCTCTCGAATTTCGATCATGCCGTCTTCAAGTTCAAAGGTGCGGCGTCCTGCGAGGGCGCGGAGGCGCGAAGCGATGCCTTCCTTTACGCGATTGGCTGCGGTGCCTCCGAGCACATCGCGCTTGGCGATGGCATTGTCCACTTTGAGCGCGACAAAGACATCCGAAGTAATGCGCGAATCTTCTTTCGCGAGCCGTTCAATCGAGAGACCTTCGAGCGGTTTCTGGTCTGCGATTGCAGCACGCACGAGCCGACCGGTCACATGATGGGCGTCACGGAAGGGGACTCCCTTGGAGACGAGGTAATCCGCGAGTTCTGTCGCATTGGAGTACCCACCTTCAGCGGCCGTGCGCGATCGTTCACGATTGACTCGAAGTCCATCGAGAACGCGCGGCACCATGCGAAGAGACATCGAGAGTTGTTCCATCGCATCAAAGAGCGGTTCCTTGTCCTCTTGAAGATCCTTGTTGTAGGCGAGGGGGAGTCCCTTCAAGGTCATGAGGATCGAGACGAGGTGCCCCACTTGCCGACCCGCTTTGCCTCGAATCAATTCAAGGGCGTCTGGGTTTTTCTTCTGCGGCATCAGGCTTGATCCGCTGGTCACATCGTCAGAGAGTTCAATGAACCCCGCTTCGGTGGAGGTGTAAAAGATCAAGTCTTCCGCAAAGCGCGAGAGATGGATACTGGCGAGACTGATCGCTGCAATCGTTTCGACCACGAAGTCGCGGTCGCTCACCGCATCCAGCGAGTTCGCTGTTGGGCCGTCGAATCCAAGTTCATCGGAGATGGCGACACGATCGATTGGATATGCGGTGCCCGCGAGCGCTCCAGATCCGAGTGGACATTGTCCAGCGCGCCGTCCCGCGTCGCCGAGTCGGTCGCGGTCCCGCAGCAGCATCTCGACATACGCCAAACACCAATGCGCAAAGAGCACGGGTTGTGCACGCTGCAAATGGGTGTATCCAGGAAACACGGTGCTACGCTCTCGTTCAGCGAGGGCGAGAAACGAAGTGATCGTGATATCCAGTTCCTGCTGCCGCGCGATGATTGCCGTGCGGATCCAGAGTCGAAGATCAGTGGCGACCTGATCGTTTCGGCTGCGACCCGTGTGCAGTTTTTTTCCAAGATCGCCCACACGAGCCACGAGCTCGCGTTCAACCCATGAGTGAATGTCCTCGTCCTTCGCGCAGTGGAAACAGGCTGGATCGGAAACCGCAGCCGCCTCAATCTCACGCAACGCACTTTCGAGTGAGTTGAATTCGCTAGGAGTCAACACTCCCGCGCCCATCAGCGCGCGAGCCCAAGCGATCGATCCCTCGATGTCTTCAGACGCGAGTGCGTGATCGAATGGAAGACTGTCGTTGAACTGACGAAAGAGAGGGTCTGCCTCTCCAGAAAAACGTCCAGCGTAGAGCGTGGTCACGAGACGGTTTCCTGAACGCGGGCGGATTGATTGAGCGCGCGAATGCGAGAGGGGAGGGAGAAGAGTCGGATGAATCCTTCAGCGTGCGCTTGGTTGTAGACCTCGTCTTGACCGAATGTGGCGAACGCGTGCGAGAAGAGACTGTTCGGGCTGCGGCGGCGGGTCGCCGTGGCCGATCCCTTGAAACAGCGCACGATCACTTCGCCATCCATCACGCGAGCCATGCTCTCGAATGAAGACCAGATCGCTTCGCGCAGAGGAGTGAACCACGAACCGTTGTAAATCATCTCAGCGAAATCGTGGGCGAGTCTCTCACGGAAATGCAGCGTGTCGCGGTCGTAAACGAGTTGCTCGAGTCCGCGAAGTGCCTCCATGAGAATCGTTCCGCCTGGAGTTTCGTAGCAACCTCGGCTCTTCATTCCGACGAGTCGGTTCTCGCACAGGTCGACGCGGCCGATGCCGTGGCGTCCACCAATCGCGTTCAGCACTTCGAGCAATTGAACGGGAGAGAGCCGCTTTCTATCGACCGCAACAGGAACTCCCTGCTCGATGGTGATGAGCACTTCTTGGGCAACATCGGGCGCCTTCGATGGATCTGCAGTCAACATCCACACCTCATCGCTTGGGGCATTCCACGGATCCTCGAGTTCAGCTCCTTCGTGCGAGATGTGCCAGATATTCGCATCGCGCGAGTAGATCTTGGTGGCACTCGCCGTGGTGGGGATGTTGCGGACGCGCAAGTATTCGAGCATGTCCTCACGACTTCGCAATGTCCAATGGCGCCACGGTGCGACGACGGTGAGGTGTGGCGCGAGCGCGGCATAGGTGCTCTCGAACCGAACTTGATCGTTGCCCTTGCCGGTGCAACCATGGGCGAGTCCATCGCATCCCGTTTCAAGGGCAACGCGAACTTGTCCACGCGCGATGCACGGACGAGCAATGCTCGTCCCCATGAGGTAACGCCCCTCATACACCGCGCCCGAAAGTGCCATGGGAAATGCGAACTCTTCAAGGAACTCTTGGCGAAGGTCGAGGACAACGCATCCACTCGCTCCGGTGTCCTTCGCCTTCTTCTCGATTCCCTTGAGTTCAGCGGCACCTTGACCGACATCGGCAACAACGGCGATGACTTCGCAACCGATCGTCTCGACGAGCCACGGGATGACGCAGGATGTATCGAGTCCACCCGAATAGGCGAGTGCGACTTTGTGACAGTTGGGCAAGTGGGAGTCCATAGGGTGAAATGCTTTCTCAGAATTGGTGCGAATGAAAAACGAGTGTGCTGCGTTCAAGAGTGCTGGAGGAGTGAGAGGAGGAGTGCCGCCTGCGCATGCATGCGGTTCTCTGCCTGATCGAAAACGATGGATTGTGGAGAATCGATGACCTCATCGGTCACTTCAATGCCGCGCTTGGCTGGAAGGCAATGCATAAACTTCGCTCTTGGCCCAGCTATTTGCATCACGCGACTATTGACTTGGTAGGGGGACAAGAGTTCGATCTTGCGATCGCCCTCGGTGTCTCCCATCGAGACCCACACATCGGTATAGACCGCATCGGCCCCCTCGATCGCGGCGAGATCATTCGAGAAGGTGAGATTCGCTCCTGTGCGCATGGCGCGGCCTTGTGCATCTGCACAGATCGCTGGCGATGGCGTGCACTCTTTCGGAGTCACGACGGTGATTCGTCCACCCACCGCGGAAGCGCACTCGATGAGCGAATGGCACACATTGTTGCCATCGCCAACCCACGCGAGATGCGACTCACGAAGTGATGGAACGATGGACGCCAGTGTCTGATAGTCGGCGAGTGCTTGGCATGGATGGTGCCGATCACAGAGCGCATTGATCACGGGGATCGACATCGCGTTCGAGAGTTCAAGAATCGTCGAGTGCGACATCACGCGCGCTGCGACCACATCAATCCACCGCTCGATGTTGTGACCGAAGTCGGGAAGAGTCTCGCGTGACCCGAGTGGACTCGCTTGTTGATCGAGAAAAATGACCGATCCGCCGAGTTTCTGAAATCCAACCTCGAATGAAACACGCGTGCGGAGCGAGGGTTTCTCAAAGACGAGTGCGAGCGACTTCCCGCGCATGGATTCTGAGAATGCGCCATACCCTTCGAGGCGCAGCCGTTCGGCGAGCGAGAGAATCGATTCAATCTCGATGGACGAAAGATCGAGTACGCGCGCGAGTCCGCGAGATCCAATGGCGCGAGTGGGCGGTGGCGAGATGGTCATACGGCGACTCCTTGCAGTGATGGATGCGGCAGAATGGCTGTTCCAACGGATGTTCCGCTCGCGATGGCGAGGAGTGCAGATGCTCCGCGCCACGAAGCAATCGTGACCGGAGCATTGGCAGCGATCGCGGCGGCAAGTGCACTGCGAACCTTCGGAATCATTCCGCCAGTGATCGTTCCGTCGGCAAGACGCGCCTCAATCTGCCTCGCGTCCAGTGTCGGGATGACGGATCCTGATGGATCGAGCACACCAAGCACATCCGTGAGAAGGAGGAGTCCCGTTGCGCCGAGGATGAATCCAAGGGCGGATGCGGCATCGTCGGCATTGATGTTGAGGAGTCCACCTTGAGCGTCAGCACCGATGGGAGCGATGACGGGCAGCATCCCCGCGAGAAGGAGAGCTTCGACGCTCGTGGCGTCTCCAGAAACCACGCGTCCGACCCGACCAACCCCGAGTGCAGGATCGAACAACTCACACTTGGTGAGTCCTCCATCGAGCAATCGAAGTCCAATGGCTTGCACGCCGCGCGCGTTGAGTGCAGCGGTCAGCGAACTATTCGTGAGTCCACCGAGCACTGCTGCAACTTGGTCCATCTGCTCAGGTGGAGTGACTCGAATGCCTTGGCGTTTTTGAATCTCCATTCCAAGCGCAGAGAGTTGGCGATCAATGGCCGCTCCCCCGCCGTGAACGACGATGATCGATCCGGGGTTCGTGGCGTGGCGCGTCGCGATGGCATTCAAAATCGCACCGAGTTCTGTCGGACTATCGAGCAGCGCGCCGCCGAGTTTGATGATGATGCGTTCGCTCATGCGTTCACCAATTGCTGTGGAATGCGCGCCGACGAATGTGACGCGAAGAGACCGAGTCCTGTTTCTGGCGCAATGGAAAAGCGGATATTGAAGCAGTGGAGCGCTTGCCCAACTGCCCCCTTGACCAAGTTGTCGATCGCGCTCGTCACGACCGCGTGTTTTCGATGTTCACTCGTCGCGAGAGAGATATGGCACATATTCGTGCCGCGTACCGCGCCAACGCTTGACCACGTTCCACTCGGAAGAATGCGGACGAATGCACTTCCCGCGAATCGGTCCGCCCACACCGCGCGCAATGTTTCATCTGTCACTCCATCGGCAAGCGGAAGATGAATCGTCGAGAGGATGCCGCGATCGAATGGTCCAAGGTGTGGGGTGAAGACGACATCCGTGCGACTCCACTGAGCGATTTCTGGTTCGTGCCGGTGGTTCAAGACGCCGTACGCCTGCTGAGACACTTCGCAGAAGAGCGACTTCGTCGTCGCCGTTCGTCCCGCACCGCTCACTCCGCTCGTGCTATCGATAATGACAGGAGCATCGCGGCGAATCAATCCCGCCTCCTGCAGTGGAAGGATTGGAAGAATCGCAGAGGTGGGATAGCAACCAGGGACCGCGATGAGATTCGCGGTCGAGATCTCATTCGCGAAGAGGTCAGCCATCCCGTACACGGAACGAGTCAAGAGTTCGGGCGATGGATGGACAAACCCGTAGTGACTCTCGTACTGCGAAGCGTCGCGCAAACGAAATGCGGCTGAGAGGTCGAACACAGTCAATCCACCGTCGAGCAGAGTAGGGACGAGTTCCGCGCTCGCCTCATGCGGCGTACAAAGAAACACCGCCTTCGCGCCTGTGGCGATGATGGCGTCGGCGGTTCCCGCGACGATCGGAGTGTCGAGAATGCCGAGAAAACGGGGGAAAAGTGTGCTAAACGATGAGCCATCGCCGGTGCGGCCGCGTGAACCGAACAATCCTGAGATCGTGGCGCTCGGATGATTGAGCAAACGCTCGCACAGTTCGGCTCCTGCGTAGCCCGCTGCGCCAACGACGGCGACGGGAATAGTTGGTTGCGTTACGCGCGTCATCAGCGGTGCCCTCCTGCGCGAACCAATCGTCGTGGAGTAGATGTGGGCAGTTCGATCATCTTGCGAAAGGAGTTCGACACACTGCGCGCGCGTGCGTCCGATGCCGTGGCAACGAAGATGCAATCGTCTCCAGCGATGGTTCCGAGAACTCCGTCGAGTTGTGCTCCGTCCACAGCGACTGCGAGAACGCTCGCTTGCCCAGGCGCAGTCTTCAGCACCACAATCGTTCCGCCCGCATGCACTTCGGCGAGGCATTGTCGCATCGTGTGGTTCAGGTCAGGAACGCCAACGGCGCCGACGGATTCGGCGAGCACATAGCCATCGGTGCCCTTGAGCACACTGAGTTCAGTGAGATCGCGAGACAGGGTGGCCTGCGTGACCTCGAATCCCAGATGAGACAGCGCCGTCGCGAGTTGCGCTTGGTTCTGGATTCCACCTCCGCCAACGAGGCGGCTGATGGCACGGTGTCTGGAAATCTTGGTTGGCATGGGCAGGAATAAATATACACCGCAGTGCATAAAAAGTCAAGTCTGTCCAAGAAAAAACCCGCCGACGTGGCGGGTTGAGAAAGCGGGGGGATTTGCGATTATTCAGTCGTTTTCTCGACGCCCTCGACCTCGTGGTCGTCATCGTGGTCATCGTCGGGCTCTGGATTCGCCTCGGCAGCCCGCGCTGCGGCGATCGCTTCGCGAGCCTTGGCTGATTCCTTGCGCTTGTATTGCTCGATACGAGCCTTATCGGGTGCCATGATCATCGTGAGACGCTTGCCGTTGAGTCGCGGAGTCAGTTCGACCCGAGCCACATCAGAAAGATTCTCGATGATGCCATCCATTCGTTCATTGCCGCGACTGCGGTGGGCGATCTCTCGTCCACGGAAGAATTGCACGATCAGGACCTTGTGTCCTTCGAGCAAAAAACCGCGCGCTTGGCGCATTCGAATCTCAATGTCATGCGGGTCAATTTTCATCGATCGACCAAGGCGCACTTCCTTCAGTTCTTGTGCCTTACTCTTCACGCGATTGGCGCGATCCTGCTTGGACTGCTCGTACTTGTACTTGCCGTAGTCCATGATCTTGCACACGGGCGGCCGCACATCGGGCGCAATCTCGACGAGATCGAGTCCGGCTTCGTTCGCCATGCGGCGCGCTTCGTCTGTTTCAACAACACCCACCATTTCTCCAGCTTGGTCAATCAGCCGAATGGGAGTGATCCGAATGCGATCGTTCATGCGCGGACCGATGGGCGGCGCATCGCGGCGCGGTCCACGTGGACCATTACCCTTCGGGCGAGGACCAGAGAAACGAGGCGCACCTGGGCGAGGGAAAAAACTGCTAATAGCGGGAGTCTCCTGTAGCCGGCGAAAGGATGGCAATCGCAGCCGAGCCGGCCTCGGCGAGCGTGCGCTGAAGGGTCATTCGAATTGTCGGGTGGATCCGCCGCTCGCTCTTCACAGCGAGTTTCCGAAAGTGATCAACATTCGTCGGTGGTTCCTAGCATCGATGGTGAGGGAGAGTCCCTCACCGAGAATGTACTCCAAAACGGGGAAGGGGCAAGAAAAAGGCCAAATGGTTGGATTTTTGACGGAAATGAGACACTACGAAAAGCGTGCCGAAAGCGGCGACGCTCCTCTGGACGAGATTTCGAGCGCGAGTCCTTCGACAAAGGCATTGAGGGGCATTGTGCCGAGGTTTTCCTGCCGTCCGCGCATGCGAACGGACACCGATCGACTTTCAGCGTCCTTGGGTCCCACCACGACTTGCCATGGAATTTTTTCTTCTGCGGCAGCGCGAATCTTGGACTGCACGCGGTCATTCGAGTCGTCAAACTTGGCACGAATCCGAGCCGCCGACAAGGCATCGCGAACTTCGCGTCCGTAGAGATCCGACTTCTCAGAAATCGTCATCACCCGACACTGCTCTGGACTGAGCCACGTGGGGAATGCGCCCGCGAAATGTTCAATGAGCACGCCCACGAATCGCTCCATGCTGCCGAATGGTGCGCGGTGAATCATGACTGGACGATGAGCCTTGTTGTCCGCGCCTGCATACGAGAGATCAAAACGGATTGGCAAGTTGTAGTCCACTTGAACCGTGCCAAGTTGCCATGATCGACCGATGACATCCTTCACAATGAAGTCAATCTTCGGACCGTAGAAGGCTGCCTCTCCCGCCTCTTCGCTGAATGGAACGCCAAGGGAACGCGCTGCGTCACGGCATGCTTGTTCTGCTTTGTCCCAGTTCGACGATTCGCCAACATACTTCGAACCATCCGCGTCACGCAGTCCAACACGCACGCGGTAGTCGGTCATGCCAAGGGTGCCAAAAATGAGTTTGACAATGGACAGGCATCCCAACACTTCTTCTGCGATTTGATCTTCGCGTACGAAGAGATGTGCGTCGTCTTGTGTGAATCCACGAACGCGCGTCATTCCGCCAATTTCGCCAGACTGCTCGTAGCGGTACACCGTGCCGAACTCAGCGAGTCGCACAGGAAGGTCGCGATACGATCGTGCCTCGCTTGCATAGATCATGATGTGATGCGGGCAATTCATCGGCTTGAGCATGTACCCGTCGATGTCGCCGCTCGCGAGCCGATTGGCAAGGTCGCCGCAGGTGCATCCTTCGGCGGCAAGTGCTGCGAGTTGCTCATGCTCAATCAGCGGGGGATACTGACTCGCTTGGTAGTACGGGAAATGTCCACTCGTCCGGTAGAGGTCGAGCTTGGCGATGTGCGGCGTGAAGACTTGGTGGTATCCCTGCTTTCGAAGTTCTTCACTGATGAAGGACTGCAGTTCCTGCCTCACGCAGGCGCCGTTGGGAGTCCAAAGAATCAGTCCTGGACCAACTCGATCATCGGTGTGAAAGAGGTGCAGTTGTTTTCCGAGCACTCGGTGATCACGCTTCTTCGCTTCGTCGAGCAGCGCAAGGTGCGCATCGAGTTCACCCTTCGTTGCGAACGCCACGCCGTACACACGAGAAAGGCGATCGAGTTTTTCGTCGCCCTTCCAGTAACTGCTCGCGATGCTCATGATCTTCGCGGCACCAATGCGCCCGGTGGATGGAACATGAGGACCGCGGCAGAGATCTTCCCAGTTGTTCCCTGGAGTGCCCGTCGCATAAAACGACAGAGCCACTGAACCAGCATCTTTCGCCCGTGTCGCGTTATCGATTTTGAACTTACTTCCTTCGGAGGCGAGTTTGCTCATCCCTTGATCAAGAGCCATTTCATATCGCGTGAATGGACGATCCTCCGCGATGATTGAAGCCATTTCTGCCTCGATCTTCGCAAAGTCATCTGAACTTGGTGAGACGCCACTCGGGAAAGACATGTCGTAATAGAACCCCGCGTCAACGGGAGGACCGTACACAAGTTGAACCCCTGGGAAGAGGCGAGTGATGGCTTCTGCCATGACATGTGCGGCGCTGTGGCGGATCAAGAAAATCGCATCGTCATCGATGGTGCCATCCCGACGCTTTGGTGTGACGATGCTGAGCGTGCAGTCACGATCAATGGTCGTGTTGAGGTCGCACAGTTCTCCGTTGACCTTGGCGCCAAGGGCGGCGCGTGCGAGTCCGGCGCCGATATCGGCAGCCACTCGCGCCGCAGTCACAGGAGTGTCGTAAGTTCGTTCGCTGCCATCAGGAAGTCGGATGCTGAGCATCCACCAAAGATACTCAGGCGGGAGCATCTGGACTTGACGGTCCATCCTCTTCAAAAAGGTTGGGCTGATCGGGCAAATCCTCTGGGAATTGCTGCAAATCCTCTGCTTCCTTCAGGAAATCCTCGAGTCCTTTGAAGTCGTACAGTTCGCTTGCGAAGCGGAGTGCGGCGACTCGGTCCACACGGCGAAGTCCTCGAGCAACGCGAACGCCGATTTCGTGGCTTTCAACCTCTCGCTCAAACTCGCGGTGGAGACTCTCGTCGATGGCGCGCGCAAGCCGTTGCTTCTCGACTTCCGACACAGGACGCTTGCCGCACGCCGCTTGGATTCCAGCAAGCACCTTCGCGACATCGAATGGTGAGCGTGATCCATTCTTCTTGACCACGACGAGTCGCGCCGTCTTTTCGACTCGCTCGTACGTGGTAAATCGCTTTTCACACGACATGCATTCGCGACGGCGACGAGTCGCCTCTTTGCCGTCCGCATCGCGGCTGTCGATGACTTTGCTCTCAGAATGTCCGCAGTATGGGCAGAGCATTGAAGGGAATCTTCTGCTTTCCCCGCCGTTTCGTCAAGGCGTCTGGGAGGGCGCTGCTCCGAGAAGCGGAGGAGGGCAGGACTCGAACCAGAGGCGAAGTGAGGCACGTCCATCCAATTCAAACCATCGAACCTCAAGTTCGACCTCGGTCGGAATCGGAAAAGTGAGCGTGGCCTCATGCTGGGTTGGTTCGTGCTTCGTCCATTCTTGGATCACAGGATGGCCATCGACGACCACCGTAACGCCGTCGTCACTCAGGGTCTTGAGGATCCAACAACCCGGGGCAAAGAGCACGGTCGCGCGCGCGCGCAGCCCAAACGAATCGGCAGGAATCGCTGCTGCGATCGCCGCTTCACGAAGTGCGGGATGGTCCGCGGGACTCTTGCTGCCAATTTGAAAATCAAGCTCGTACAGTGGAAACTCTGGCGCGGCATTCGCGGCATTCGTGAATGACTCGGTGGAAGGAGTGATTCCAGCAGGAAGCGTGAAAACAGAGGTGTGCCAGGTGATGGAAGCGAGCAGCCCCGATTTCTGAATAACCTGACTGCGCTCGCGACCCCAACGCACTGTGAGCGCGAAGGGCGCAACGGCGCTCTCTTGTCCAGGCTCTTCGGCATTCTGCGGAAGTTCGCGGTGGATGATGACCTCATCAGTATCGGTGTCGATGTCGCTCCGCAGCCCGAACTTGGCAAGAATCTGTGAGGCGACAATCGTTCCGCCGAGCAGGTCGAATCGTTGGCTACCTCCAGCGGCGGGCAATTGGAGGAGCGTGGGAGTCGTCGTGTCCCATGGGCCCCACTCGGTCATGCGAATCTGCGCGCGTCCTGCCAACGGGGCGCGTGCACCGATGGGAGTCGACTTCGTCGTCACGGTCGAAAGCAAGAGTTGTGCCCTTTGTCGTGCGGTGAGTTCGGTGGTCGAAAGATCGGCCGCGAGCACGTCGGTTGATTCGGTTGTTCCGTCCAGTTCGATCACCGACTCTTTGCAGTCAACCATGCTGTTGGATGAAATGGTCGTGGCTGTTGCGCGCCGAAGTTCGATCGCTCGAGCGCAGCACGTGAAGGTGTTTTCAACGATGGCGTTGTGAATGGCTCGGGCGCCGTTGGCTTGAACCCACGGGAGCATGGCGAGCGTTGCATCTTCGTCCCACCAGAGAGCAACCCCGACCGGAGAATCCGCGAAGGTGTTTCGAGCGATCACACAATCCTGTCCGTGCTCGATATTGATTCCACCGCGCTCTTGGCCGACACCACGATCCCCGTTATGAAACAAGGTGTTTCCTGCAACAACAAGGTTGTGCGAATAGCCGCCCCACACACCGCACACCGAGTTGCTTGAAATGGTGTTGTCGAGAACGCAGTTGTTGAATGAGAACGTTGTTTCAACACCGTGCGCTGCGGCGTCCGAGAAATCATTCGCGAGAAGGATGTTGTCTCTGCAGCCGCGTCCAACGAACGATGCTGAGCCGTCTGCACTGACCGATGCCCGTTCGCCAATGGCCTCGCGCCCTGCGAATGAAAAATAGCCATCGCCGCAGTGAGTCGCCGAGTTGCGCGCGATCAGATTGTTGGAACTCTGCTCAAACACCAAGATGCCCGCCGAATCTTGGCCTCTGTTGTAAATCCCATGGCTATATCCGCGCACGCAAAAGTCGAATGCATTATTGGCGATGATGTTGCCGCTGCTGCGCCAGAGACCGATCCCCCAACCAGAGAGGAAGGAGCAGTCGCAATCCGCGACGAGACTGTCTTGCACTCGGTCGAAGAGGATTCCGTTTTGGGTTCGCCGCGCTTGAACGGCGCGCACTTCGACGCGTGACGACGACTCAATGCACAGCCCTGCGCCGTACTTCGTCCTCCATTCGTGGGCATCGTTGTCGTGTGGCCAGAGCCAATCGGTTGCGGACTCAGCCGATTCTGAACTAGCGAGATGCTGGGCGAAGTTGTCTGAGAGATTCTGGTTCTCAAAAACGCTTCCCGAGCACTGCTCTCCGAGGATGCCGACCTTGAAC
Source organism: Planctomycetota bacterium (assembly GCA_027622195.1). Taxonomy (GTDB): domain Bacteria; phylum Planctomycetota; class Phycisphaerae; order Phycisphaerales; family SM1A02; genus SXOD01. Next base: position 33,306 of record JAQBZO010000005.1, on the reverse strand, counting down.
CCCGAGATCGAGCCGCCGCGCAAGGTGACGTGCTCTGCATTCACGTGGATTCCAATGCCCGTGAATCGATCGGGAGGTGTTGTGGCGAGCGCTCCTCTCAACGAACCACCATCCAACACCACGGTGATGTTCGGAGCGGTGATGTGCACTACTCCATTTCCGTCGAGGTCAGGGATGATGGGAACAGGAAACGTGAGTCTGCAGCTCTGCGTGATCTCGATGTTGTCACGGCGCACTTCCACAACAGGCAAATCGTCGCCGAAAGCGGCTGCCGTCGCGGCGAACAGAATTATCGTCGACGCGATGGAGTAATCGTTTCGCATAGTTAGACTTCTTCGATTTCGGCGGACTTCTTTTCGGCGATCGCGTCGATCTTGGCGACGTGACTCTTCGTGAATTCGTCGATGGACTCTTTGGCGTTGTCTTTCACATCATCCGAAAGTTTAGTCTTTGGATCAGCAGCAATGTGATCGATCGCCTTGTTTCCATCGCGTCGCGCGTTGCGAATCGTGATGCGCGACTCTTCGGCCATCTTCTTGACCTGTGCAACGAGTTGGCGCCGCCGGTCCGAACTCGGCGAGGGAACATTGATTCTGATCTGCGATCCCTCAGCCATCGGGTTGAGTCCGAGTCCCGCCTTCTCGATCCCCTTGATGATGTCATTCTTCGCGCTCGGATCGAATGGCTTCACCAACAACTGTGTTGGTTCTGGAACACTGATTGCGGCGAGTTCGCGCAGGTTTGTTTCACTTCCGTAATACTCCACCTTGACGAACTCAAGCAAGGCGGTGGTGGCGCGACCCGTTCGCAGTCCGCGGAGTTCACGAGTGAAGTACTCGACCGCTTTGTCCATATGGTCTTCGCACTCTAAGAGGGCTGTATCGACATCCATGATGTTTCCTTTCAGGCGCTGACGCGTGTGCCGATGGTTTCACCAGCAACGGCTTTCGCAATATTGCCAGGAGTTTTGTAATCGAAGACGACGACAGGGAGTTTGTGTTCCATGCACATGGTCATCGCCGTGAGATCCATCACTCCGAGTTGCTGCTTTGTCGCCTCGGCAAAAGTGAGTGACTGGTAACGCACCGCCTTGGGATTGGTGCGCGGATCGCTGTCGTAAATCCCATCAACCTTCGTTGCCTTCAAGAGGACCTTCGCTCCAAGTTCAATTCCTCGCAGCGAGGCACACGTGTCGGTCGTGAAGAATGGATTGCCCGTTCCCGCCGCCAAGATGACGATGCGTCCCTTCTCGAGGTGGCGAACGGCGCGTGCGCGAATGAATGGTTCAGCGACCGCGGGAAGATTGATGGCACTTTGAACGCGGGCATCGAGTCCGCGCGCGTCGAGTGCTTCTTTGAGTGCCAACGCATTGATGACGGTGCCGAGCATGCCCATGTAATCAGCGGTGCTCTGATGGATATGACCCGTGGCAGCCAGGCGTGCGCCGCGGATGATGTTGCCTCCACCGACGACGATCGCGAGTTGCACACCCGTCGAATGGGCGAGCACGAATTCACCGGCGATGAAAGCCAGTTCGTCGGGGCAAATGCCAAACTGACCAGGCTCGGAGAGGCTCTCTCCGCTCAACTTTACGATCACTCGGTTGGGTGAACTTGGCATATGTTTTCAGCGTTGGGAGACTACTACAATAAGAGCATTGTTGAGTCCCAAAGCATGAGGCGGACTGAAAGTACCAATCAGGATCGCGCGCGCTCGACCCGTCCGTCAGGAAGAGTCGTTCGCCGAGAGACACCAGCGTGGTGGAGCTTTGCATTGGGGATGTTGGTTTCGCTCCCATTTCACGCCCTGATGTTTGCGGTTTTGGCTGGATGGACCGTGCCCACGGGATCGATCGGCAAGAGCGATGAACCGACTGAGTATGTGATCGCGCTCGCGCCGCGAACTCCGCTGCGCAACGATGCCAAGGCCAGTGCTCCAGGATCCTCGGGGCAACCACTCTTGGGTAGTTCGTCGAGCGGTTTCAGTCAGAGTCCCACAAAAAGTGAACCAGCGTCTCCACTCTTGGGCAACGTGGGAACAGATCCCGGTGACCTTCCTTCCGGACTCGCAGCAGGAGGTTCAGGCGATGGCAACTCAGCCGGCGGTGGAGCAGGGTCGGATGTGCGATTTTTCGGCGCGGGTGGCAAGGGGAAGCGCATCGGGTTTGCCGTGGATTGCTCGGGTTCAATGATGACCGCTGGTCGACTGAGACTCGCACAAGAAGAGCTCGTTCGATCGATCTCGCAGTTGCCCGACTACGTCAGCGTCTGCGTGGTTTTTTTCAATGACAAATGTGTTCCAGCTCCGCCGCCAAGCGTTCCTGGTGCCGTGGATATCCAGGGGTATTCCAAAGTGCGATCAGGCATGATTGCGGCGATGCGCATGTGGATGAAGAGCGTCGATCCGCATGGAGGCACGCGTCCCCGATTCGCGATCCAACATCTCTTCGATCAAGATCAAGTGCCCGATGTGATTTTCATGTTGTCTGACGGCGAAATCGAGGACGACGAAGTCGAGAAGATTCTCGCGATCAATCGGAAGCGGGGTCCCGCGCCGATTCATTGCATCCGTTTTGGATTGCAGGGAGACCCAGGAGCCGGATCCCTTCAACGCATCGCGAATGAAACGCATGGCAGTTATGTCGAACTTGTTCCCAGCGCCCTTTCACTGCCGAAATCACCACAATGAGAGAGACTGCATCGATTCTGCTGCTGGCGATTCTCTCTGCCCAACCGGTTGAGGCGGATCGAGTCGTGCTTCGAGCGGCCGCCGGAGAGTTCAACGGAACAGTGGTGAGCGTGGATGGCAACGGTGTGGAATTCGAAGCAATCGGAAGTGATGCCAATTCATCGACGCGGCGATTGCTGACTTGGGACAGAGTCCTACAAGTTGAGTGTTCTGACCCGAAACATGCGCGTGAAGCGGCGAGGTGGGCAGCACCCGCTGACTCGCTCTGGCGTGGAATCCAAAGACTTCAGCGCGGCGACGCAGCTCTTGCGAACGATGCACTGTCCAGCGGTTGGACATCATGGATGGACCAAGGTGGTCCCTCGGCACTCCTCGCAGCGGACGCGCTCTTGCGCGCTCGGCTTTCCCTCCAATACTACGACGACTTATGGATGATCGCGCTTCGAGTGGCAGATCGTCGCATGGCGCAAGAAAAGTGCGAACCGCTCGAGATGCTGGCCGATCCGATCGTCTCCAACATCGGACTGATTCCAGAACTTCCTCCTCGGTGGGCCGATCGAGCCAGTGCCACAATCGATGCACAGTCGCTTTCTTTCCTCAAGGTTGCCCATCCAGTGGTCGAAGCCATTCGGTTGAGAGTGCAGTGGCTTGCGAAGCGCGCATTCACCACCGAGGATGTTCCACCCTTCAAAGCGGCAGATCGTGCGCGCGTTCCAAAGGAACTGTCGTCAGGAGCAACCGATTCCATCGAGATCCTCAATCTGTGGATTGCAGGACTTTCTCAGCAGAAGAGTGATCGCGAAAAATCGCGCGATCGGCTCGAGTCATCCCACTATCCGCTTGCGTGGCAGCGCGCGTGGGCTCACATCGCGATGGCAGAGAGTCTCCAATGCGAGAAGAGTTCGGCCGCGAATGATGCCGCCATTCTCGCACTCCTCGCGGCTGCGGAAACGGCGCGAGAGGACCATCCAGCATTGGCTGCGCGAGCGGCGGGTTGGGCTTCGGAGGCACTTATCGAATCAGGCGACAGCGTCGGCGCGAAGCGAGTACAAGACGCGTACGCTGCTGATTCGCAAGAAGGATTATCCCCATGAATGGTTGGAACGAAATGACAATGGTTCTCGCTCAAGACAGTACCTCCGCGCTCATCAAGTTCATTGTGGGCGGAGGATGGATCGGCGGCATCATCGTCCTCTGCTCAATCGTCGCCATGGCCCTTTCCGTTGCCGCGGGACTTCAACTGCGGCGGGCCACGCTCATCCCTCCTGAGCGCGTCAAGAAATTGAAGTCGCTCGTGGATGCAGGGGATCTTGGTCGCGCACTTCAAGTGTGCAAGCACCCAGAAAACGATTGCTATGTCTTTCGAATCGCAGGTGCCGCACTCGAACGAGCAACACTCGGTTTGTACGGAGGTCTTGACGCGCGCCACGCTGCTGAGGAAGTCGGCGAAGCTGAAACAATGCGCTTGCATCGCCTCGTCGAACCGCTGGGTGTGATTGCATCAATCGCTCCGTTGCTCGGACTCCTCGGAACGGTGCAAGGAATGATCGGCGCGTTTGAAACCGTCGCCACACAAGCGGTCGCCGACAGCGGCTACTACGAGCGATTGGCTTACAACATCAGTATTGCGCTGATCACGACTTTTCAAGGACTCGTCGTCGCGATTCCAGTGCTCGTTGTTCAGAGTTGGTATCGATCCAAGATCGAATCCGCAGCAACTGAGGCGGCCTCGATTACAGAGGGGATCTTGCTCGTGACTGAACACCGTGCGGCACGCACTACACCGACTGAGCAAGCGCCATGAAGTTTGCCCACCATCGCTTTGGTGCGAGCGGTCCCGATCTCACGCCGATGGTGGATGTTGTCTTCTTGCTGCTCATTTTCTTCCTGACCACAACGCAGATGGCGCAGGCCGCTCGAACGCGCGTCGAACTTCCACACGAGGCGGGCGAGAAGTCGGAACAGAGATCAATGAGTGCTCTCGTTGTGAATGTCGATGAAACAGGCGGATTCATCGTGCTAGAAGATGCAGTCAGTCCTGCGGAATTGACGAACATGGCGGAGGAAGCGGCGATCATGAGTCCGACAGCCATCCCCATCGTGCGGGCGGATCTTCGTGCTCCGAGCGAGCGACTGAATCAAGTCGCCAACATTTTGCGCAAGGCGGGGTTCTCAGGGCTTCGCCTCGCCACCATGCCCGAGGCGCGTCCATGAAGTTTGCTGCACATGCCGCCAAGCGAGGACGAGCAGCCGCCGTTCTCAATCTCACGAGCATGATCGACGCCACATTTCTTCTCTTGTCCTACTTCATTTTTACGACAGGGACAGGTCATCCAGAAAGCGAACTCTCGGCCCAACTGCGTATGCAATCGCAGCGCATGGCGGGGACGGGATTGTTGGAGTCGCAAGTGGTGGATGTGTTGCCTGATGGGCCGCGTGCTGTCTTTCGACTGGGAGTAATGAACTACACGAACCAATCGGCGCTGCGAGACGCGCTCAAGGGATTGCCACACGATCCCGGACTTCTCGTACGTGTTCACGCAGGAACAGTGGTGTCTGATGTCGCCGCGGCGATGCAAGCTGCAGGAGACGCTGGATTCAAGCAGGTGTCTTATGTTCCCGCCGAGTGATTGGCGCGTGCTGTTGGTGCCGCTCTGCATGACCATGGTTGTTGGTTCCATTGTGCACGGACAATCCACCGAAGCCGAGCGTCGGCAGTGGGAATCGATGGTGGATCGCCTCGGTCTCGCTCACTTGCGAGTCGGGGAACTCGAATCGCAGCTCGCCGCGCCGGGACCCGAGCGACTGAAGGCGGAACGCGCGCAGCGACTCGCGCAGGGATATGTGCAGCTCGTCGAGCAAGGCCGCGGAGGCGTTGATGACGATCTTCGCACTCGAATTGATCAGTGTCTCGCCAAGTGGGAACCGAGTGTGGAAGACGCGCTTCGTATTGCGGTCTCGCGCCGCGATTACGCAGAAGGTGCTGCGGTGTGCGAACGAGCGCGGTCTCTGCAGGGGTCATCCGAAGAAATGAATCGGGCGCGCAAACTGCTCGGTCACGCAGTGAAGTGGTCCGGCGAGGCGGAAGCGCGACTCGAAAAGGTACGAGGCGATCTTGCACGCGATGTCACTCGCGAGTCGGGGCGAACGCGAGTAGATGCTGAAAATTCGCTTGCTCAAGTCGAAGAGTTACTTGGTGAAGCGCGTCTTCGCGCGGCTTGGTCTGGATACTGGCTTGCGTGGCTCGATCGAGAGAATGCGGCAGGGCCTTCGCAGTTGGATGCACTCAATGTGGTGGCTCGTCGTTTCGCTGCCGTCCTCGATATTGATGCTGCGTTCGCCCGTCCTGAAGAGGCGAGTATTGACTTGCGAGGTCGCGACTACTACTCGGCAGCGATTGAGGGAATGGGACTCGTTCGTGCGCTCGAAGGGCGCGCTGACGGAAACGCCACCATCGCGATCGATTGGATGGCTCTCATTCAACATAAATCCGCTGCTGAGTCGGCGCGGAAATGGGCTTCGTGGTGGACGATGGTCGCCGCCGTGGATGCCACAGACTGGAACCGCGTCTCGTCACTCGCCTCGAAGGCAACTGCCTCTGGACATGCCCTCGAAATCGCTGCGACCCAGGCTTTTCAAGGGAATCCAACTCCCGATGCGTCCGCCGCGGGTGCCAACGCACTCTTCGCACTCGCACGCGAACTCAACTTCCAACGAATGGCATCACTTCGAGGAAGGATTCCGCAGCCCGCTCTCGACCACAACCCAGCGCTGGCGACATTGTTGAATGGGTCTGAACACATGGCGAAGGCAATGGACGCTCGCTCGTCGATGGATCGAGCAGAGGCAGCGGCTCAGGCAAGCACTGCATTCCGATCGCTGCTCCTGGATCCTGCGATCACTTCGAGCGAGCCGCTGTCGAGAAGCATTCAATATGCCCTTGGATGGTCACTTCTTGAATCAGGTCAATGTGCTGAGGCAGCACCCATTCTCGAGAAGGCATCCGACACTCCTTGGAATCTCGCCGAGCGAGCGTTGCGACTCGCGATCGTTTCTCGCGAACGGGCCGCGGCGGGGAGCCCCGAGAAGGATCTTCGACTGACTGAACTGCGCAAGAGATACCTCGCTGAGTTCGGTAACGCGGGAACGAGCGCGGGACTTCTCGTCAGCGATAGCAGCTCTCGCAGTGAGCCGAGCCTTTCGTTTGTGAGCGCGCTTCGCGCCGTCCCTCCGACCGATGAGTCGTGGTCCGATGCGAAGCGCGAATTGTCTCGCATTCTGTATTGGCATTACAGGCAATCGACCGGAGAAGCCCGTGTTGCACACGCCCACGCGCTCCTCGGTGTGGCTGTTCCTCCCGCTGATTCGTCCGATTCATCAGCGATCGACATCGTCGTGCGACGACAACTCGAATGCGCTCTCGACTTGACGATCAACGATCAAGACCGAGCAGCGCGGCTCCTCGCCTTCGCCAATCGTGTGCAGACGGCGGGGGGAGAAGTGATGGATCCAGATCTCGTCGCAGAGATGCAGTGCCGCCGCGCGCAGTTCTCTGCACTTCGCGGTGATCTCGCTGAAGCGATCGAGTTTGCGAGTGCGCTCAGCCAAGCGGATTCGGTCTGGAAGTCTGTCGCGAACGTTGCGATCCTTGAAGCGGCGCAGCAGTTGTCAGTCAACGGGAAGTTGTCGCCCGATGTTGCAGCATCCATTGCTCCTGTGGCGCGCGCCGAGAGGCTGAGGGCAGATTCTTCTCAGAGTGGAGCGTCTGCATTGCTGCTCATCGACATTCTGATCGCCGCCGACGATGATGCCTCTTGGTCTGAGGCGTGGAGTGTGCTTCAAGAACTTCCTCCCAGCGACTCGTCGCAACTAGGTGTTCTCGAACGGCGTGGACGGGTGGGCGCGCGCACGGGGCACCACAAGGAAGCAATCCAATCACTCACCGAAGCAATCGCGGGAGTTCAACAGGGAACTGTGGAGTGGTATCGCATTAAGGTGGACCTCGTGAATCTCTTGGTGGTGTCCGATCCAAAGGCAGCGAGTGACGTGCTCAGGCAGCATCGACAACTCGATCCCAATTGGGGACCAGCACCGTTTGGAGAGCAGTTGCGCGAGGCAGCTACGAAACTGGGCGTGGGAGTGAATCCATGAACGATCACATTGCAGAACTGTGCGGGATTTCACCCACTGCGACTGATCATGAATTGCTGGGCGTGTCGCCCGAGGCGCCGCGAGAACGCATCTCGTCTGCAACGGAATGGAGACTTCGTCAGGTCGCAGCACACCCCGACTCAAAGGGGCCGGCTGGAGTCGCGGCTCGCACTCGCATCGTGCAAGCGGCGCGCCGAGTAATGCGTGCGGCATTGGCTCGCGAGCGTGCCTCTCCCAATCCACCCACTGAAACACACGCGCCGCGATCAGCCGAAGGGGTGGACCGTCAAGTCAGAGAGATGCGTTCCATCTTGCAGCGGTATCGCGGATGGAACGATCGAAGTCGGCGTCACATCATGTCGTGGGCGGCGCGAAGGGGACTCAACGCTGACGAACTGCGGTCTATCCTCGCCCGCGCCGCGGGTTCTCGTGAGGGAGAGAATGCCGCTCGTCCTTCGTCGGGTTTGGCTCCATCGACATCAACCGCAGCGATGGATGGACTTATGGCGAGCATTGATGTGGTGGTGCCGATGACGGCATCAAGTCGGTGGACAACGACCACGGTCATGGCGTTGGCCGTTGCACTCAGCGTTGGTGCTGGAGTGATCGCGTGGAATGTGATCTTTGCGACGCAACCATTGATCGAGGTGAAGCCCACAGAAACGACCGCTTCGACGGCCGACTCGAGGCTACCCACTGCGCAGCAAGAGCAGGATCGACCAGACGCTGTTGTGTCGACTCCGACTCCGACTCCGACGCACGCGACTGTGCGCACCGAAGGCACTGCAAGGAAAAACGAATCGCCGGTCATTCCCGCACCCGCGCCGCAGAACAGTGCAGCCGCTTCGTTCATGGTCCAGTGGCAAAGTGCGGCGGACTCGACGTGGTTGACAAAAGACGGAGCACTTTCAGCGGAACAGGTGATGTCGCGCCTCGAGAGGACTCACGCGCTCCTTCAGTCCGCGACACTTTTTGGCGAGCGTGATCTGCTCAGCGCTCGAACCATCCTCGATTCGATTCCCCACGATGCTTCAAAGGGGTTGGTATCAGCCGTGCTTCCTGTGCAAGAAGCACCCGATCACGCTCTTTCTTCTGGACTCAAGCAGGCAGGAAGCGCAGCGTCGTCGAGAGAAAAGGCACTCGGAAACTTTCGCGTCGTTTCTGGAAGTCGCATTGGTGCAGAGGACGCGGCAGCGCTCGCGTCCGCGGCGATGAGTGATTCGAACAACTCATCGAGAACGCTCGCGCAAACACTCATTCTGGATCGACTCACAGCGAGTCCGACGATGTCGCTTGCCCTTGTCGAAGCATTGCCGCTGGCGCGACGATCGAGCGAGGTCACAGGGTTTATCGGCGCGTACACCGGCCGATCGATCGATGTGTCAGATGATCAGTGGCGCGAATGGGCGACCAAGGTGCTGTCGGAGCGAGCCATCGCGGCGATCGAAGCTCCATCGCTGAGAGTTGACCGGCTTGCTGAATCGCTGCGTGCCACCATTGCGCATCGAGCGGCGTTGATGGGAGCGAGTGAGTCGCGCACCGAATCGTCATCGAGCGCGGAAGAAGCGGCGACTCTCTTGCTCGTGCGAGTTGCGACTGTCTTGAGTGTCGATGAGCGAGCGGCGATCGATCGCAACTTGAGTGATCGCATGCGTGCTGCCATCGGTCCACCTCAACGGTTCGAAGCCGTTCAGTGGGCACTCGTGGAGGCAGGTGCGGCGCGACTTCGCCATCGTTGGCCATTGTTGATCGAGCGAATTGACGCTGAGACCATGCGGGCAGATCAGGAGCGCGCCACTGCTGCGACCATTCTCGATCAACTTGCTGTCGACGCATCGGTACTCCTGCGGCTTGAATCGCTCTCGATGAAACTCGAGGGCGGCGGAGGAGGTGCAGCATGATCTTGCCTTTGCATCGAATCTTTATCCTCTGCGCAGCAGCATCGCTTTTCGTCGTCGTCCTCACCTTCGCCGCGAGCCGAGTCGCTGATGGGCCACTTGATCGTTGGACCGATCGCCTTGCCGCAGTCGATCCCCATCAGCCGCTCACCTACTTCATGCTTGCCGAGGAGATTGTGAGTGAAGGATCGACCACCGCCGAGGCCACGCTCGCCCGTCAGTTGTTCGCTTTGTCAGGCGTCTTGGATCCCAGCCACTTCGGTCGAAGTGCCGCTCTTGGAATCGCAGCGAATGAAGATCCATCATCGCCTGATGGAGCGCGCATCAAGAGTGCTGCGCTTGCCCTCGCTCGCATGCGCGCTAAAAAAATGGAATCGGGTCAGACAACCCAGATCACTCGCGCGTCGATCGTGCTGGCTGCGGGCGCCGCATCTCACATTCGAGCTGGCCGCATGGGCTCCGCGAGCGAGGCACTTAAGGTTCCCACCACGCGAAAGGCGTTTGACTCCGTTGTCATCGATGTTGATGGAGGCCCAAAGCGATTGATCATGGACATGCAGGGACTTCGAGAGGGAACGCGTCCTCATCTTTCTGCACACGACATCGAGGTCGCACTCGTTGGAGTTGCTGCCGCACTCGAGTCGTCCGATGATCGTTGGAGTTATGCCCTTGCACGCACACAACGCGCGCCACTCGTCTGGGTGGATGAGCGTCAGCTCGCTGTGATTGCGGGGGTCAATCCCGCCGCGACGGCGTGGAAAAATGGTGCGTGGACGGTCCCTTCGGCGAGTGAATCCTCGCCGCAGTAAGGGAGCCATTTAAATCGCGTCGAGTCCGCGATTCAGGTCAGCGATGAGGTCGTTGACCTCTTCAATGCCAACACTGAGTCGAACGAGGGAATCGCTGATTCCAAGTTGAGCGCGCTGTTCAGCAGGAACGCTCGCATGGGTCATGATGGCGGGGTGTTCGATGAGACTTTCAACGCCTCCGAGACTTTCAGCGAGTGCAAAAACGTGAACAGTCTCGAGGAATCGGCGGCTCTCTGCGATGCCACCCTTCAGTTCGATGGTGATCATTCCTCCACCTGCAGGAGTCGTGCCCAATCTCATTTGTTTCTGCGCCACGGCGAAATGCGGATGGCTCTTGAGTCCTGGGTAAAGCACGCGCGCCACCTTCGGGTGTGACTCAAGGTGCGTTGCAATGCGCAGCGCGCTCTGGCAATGCCGCTCCATCCGAAGGGCGAGCGTCTTGAGTCCACGCAGTGCGAGGTACGCATCGAATGGCCCCATGACGGAACCGATCGCGTTCTGAAGAAACCGCAATCGCTCAGCGAGATCGGATCGTCCCGTGATCAACGCTCCGCCGACTGTATCGCTATGACCTCCGACATACTTCGTGGTCGAGTGCATGACGATGTCCAATCCGAGTTCGAGAGGACGCTGAAGAATCGGCGTGGCGAATGTGTTGTCGGCCACCGAGATCGCTCCCGCAGCCTTGCTCAACGCCGCGACGGCAGCAAGGTCGACCAACTTGAGCATTGGATTGGATGGTGTTTCAGTCCACACCATCTTCGGCTTGTGTTGTGTGATGGCTTGTTCGAGGGCTTTCAAGTCACTCATATCGACGACGATGATCTTGAGAGCCTGTGTTCGCGCGCGCACGCGATTGAGGAGCCGATTCGTTCCACCATACACGTCATCCATGCAAACGATCGTGTCGCCCGCATCGAGGAGTTCAAGGGCGGTGGCGATTGCGGCCAGTCCGCTGGCGAATGCGAATCCACCGCAAGTGCGCTCGGTTTCTTCATCCAGTCCACTCGATTCAAGGTTGGCAAGACAACGCTCGAAGGCGAATCGTGTTGCGTTATGACTTCTTGAATACTCGAATCCAGAGTGGACACCTGGCGACTTCTGCACAAATGTGCTCGACGTAAAAATCGGAGGCATGACCGCGCCGGTCATCGGTTCCGGGTGCTGTCCGCCGTGAATGCAGCGCGACGAGATGTGCAGTGGTTCGTGAGACGACATGGTTGTCCTTTGTTTCGATGGATTCAAGAGGCTTGTCGGCGCAGGTGATGGATAAGGTCCATCTTCGTGATGAGCCCGAGATACTTGGTTCCATCCTGCACCATTACCACCATATCAGCGCGCAAAATGGTGTGGATGTCAGCGATCGATGCTGTCGGAGCCACCGTCTTGACGCGCGTGGACATGAACCCGCTGACTGGATCAGTCGCTGCCTTGGGATTATGGAGCAACGCGAGCAAAATGTCACTCTCATCCATGACACCGACGAGTTGATCGTGTTCATCGAGGACCGCCATCTGGCTGACCGACGAGGACTGCATCCGTTTGATGGCTTGGTTGAGGGGAACATGCGGCATGAGGCAAAAGTCTTCGCGCTGCTGGTGGCGTCGAACAATGAGGTCGCGCAGATCACCCGTTGTCTCACGCGCAAGCATCCCTTGATCGTGCAACCACCAATCGTTGTACATCTTTGAGAGATACTTCGCACCGCTGTCGCAAATCAAAGTGACGACTCGCTTCGGCGACTTCTGTGATCGGCAGTATTGAAGTGCGGCAAAGAGCAGCACGCCGACGCTTGATCCTGCGAGAATCGCCTCATTCTTGAGCAGATCGCGCACCGTCTTGAACGCGTCAGCGTCTGAGACGGCGATCGCAGAGTCGACAATGCTGAGATCTAAGATGCTCGGCACAAAACCCTCGCCGATCCCCTCGACGAGCCACGATCCTGCGGTGACTTGTTTGCCCTCATTCACAAGGGGAGCCAAGATGCTTCCTATGGGGTCTGCCAAGATGATCTCCACATTCGGATTCTTCTCTCGTAGATATCTCCCAATGCCAGCGATCGTTCCGCCCGATCCGACGCCGGCGACGAATGCATCGACTCGCCCATCCATTTGATCCCAGATTTCCGGCCCCGTCGTCGTGTAGTGCGCCTCGACATTGGCAGGATTCGAGAATTGATTCACATAGAAACCACCGACTTCGCGTGCGAGTCGCTCTGCGACATCTTGGTAATACTCGGGATGCCCCTTCGCGACATCGCTGCGCGTCTGGACGACAGCCGCTCCCATGGCGCGGAGGTGTGAAACCTTCTCTTCGCTCATCTTGTCGGGCATCACGACGGTGAGTTTGTATCCGCGCACGGCGGCGACAAGGGCGAGCGCAATACCCGTGTTTCCAGCCGTCGCCTCGACGATGAGTCCGCCAGGTTTCAGTCGTCCGTCGCGCTCAGCTTGATCGATCATCGAGAGAGCGATTCGATCCTTGATGCTCGAACCAGGATTCTGGCTTTCGAGTTTGACATACAACTCGCAGCAACCAGTATCCAGCCGCGAAAGGCGCAGCATCGGCGTGTTCCCAATCATTTCGAGAATGGACTGGTGGACTGGAGCAGGCATAGTCGGGCGATTGTACGGCAGTCCGCTGCGGCGGATACCGTGCTCCCATGCAGCGTGCCGCAGCATTTTCAGTGGATGGACGAGTTGAATTGAGGCTTGAAGAAGAGCCTTCAGGCAGCGGCGTTGTGGTTGATTTCTCGACCTTTCAACTGAAGGGACTTGCGCACCATCCACTCGTCAAAGCAGTGGGACGGAGTGCCGACACGATTATCGATGCAACGGCTGGACTCTGTTGGGACGCATGGCTTCTCGCCGCAACAGGACGTCGCATCATCGCATTGGAACGATCGATTGATATGGTCCGCGTCACACGCGATGCCCTCGACCGTGCGCTTCAAGATCCTGCGATTGCCGACATCGCCTCTCGCATTGAATTGATTCATGCGGATGCGATCGAAGTGGTGTCGAAGTGGCGCGCTGATTCAGGTGCAAGTGTCGTCTCTCTCGATCCCATGTATCCACACTGTGAATCGAGCGCACTTCCTCCACGAGATATTCGGCTCGTCCGTGCTGCGGTGGGAGATGATGCTGACACCGACGCGTTGTTCGCAGCGGCGATGCAGTCGGGCGCTCGGCGCGTTGTGGTGCGTCGACCTCATCGTGCTCCGCCTCTGAGTGGCCATGTCAATGCGCAATTTCCATCCAAACTGGTGCGATACGATCTCTATCTCCCGATGGATACAAGATGACTGACGCACCGTGGTTTCATCATGCTCCTCTTCCTCGTGCAGGAGGTCGTGTTTGGTTGAATGGCGACGAGACTCGGCACGTCGCTGGTTCGCGGCGGCTCCGTGCAGGGGATGCCGTGACTTTTTCAGATGGGGATGGATGGGTCGCGAGCGGATTCCTGACTGATTCACACGATGCCGAGGGTCGCATTGGCGTTGATCTCAATCCGCCCACGCTTCAAGCGCGCCTTGGACGATCAGTCGTCATCGCGACGGCGATTCCCAAAGGCGATCGAAGTGCCACGCTGCTCGAATCGCTCGGACCACTCGGAATTGAAGGGTGCATCCCACTGAAGTGCGCGCACAGTGTGGTGACGATGACCGATCACCTTCGGGTGCGGTTTGAGCGCATCTTGCTGGAAGGAAGCAAGCAAAGCCGCAGTGCCTACATACCTCGCCTGCGACCCGAGCAAACTCCACTGGCATGCGTTCAAAAGGTCATGGAGAACGGATCGCGCGCGATCATCCTTGATTCAGCGGGCGATCCACTGGAGAGAGTCATCGAGATCGACGACGCTCCGATCGTTCTCTTTGTAGGACCAGAGGGTGGATTCTCAGCAGAAGAGATCTCTGCGATGACTCAGGCTGGAGCGAATCTCGCACGACTCGGAGCCGCGGTGCTGCGAGTCGAACTCGCAGCCATTGTCGCAGCCGCACGAGCGCGGCGCTGATCGCGCTGTTGGGTTTGCGCGATCCAAGAAATGGAGCGTACCGGGGTCGAACCGGTAACCTATGCCTTGCAAAGGCATCGCTCTCCCAATTGAGCTAACGCCCCAACGATGATCATTCTATTGGATTAGCCGTCGGTTGGCTTGAGGTTCTCGATGGAGCGTGGGATGACGAGATTCACGCCGAACGCCGAGTCAAAATTGACTTCGCCCTTCAGTCCGACCAACGTGCCAAGCATGGTGGTGAGCAAGTCCGCCGAGATTCCTTCTTGCGGCTGGATGTACGCCAGTGTCGCGCCGGTCGCAGGATCCTGAATGCGATAGAGCAGGGGAACTCGCACGCCGTCGTACACGGTCGATGCATTCAACACTCCCACAACGCTGAAGTCGCTGCGAGCCTCAATCGCACGGGCGACGGCGATGAACTCTTCTTGTTCTCGCGTCATCTCAGATCGAAGGGCGGCTACGGCGATCACGCGCTCTTGCACTTCCATTCGCAAGGTGATCTGTTCAGTGCGGGACTTTGCACGAGTCGCCAAGGTGGGCTCTCCCGCAGCCTCGACCGAAAGTGCCTCAAAACGGGCGCGAAGTGCACCAAGTTCTTCCGAAGCGATGGGTTGATCGCGCACAGCCTTCCACATTGTTTCGAGTTCGACAAAGGTCTCTTGACGAGCCGTTCGCGCGAGCATTTCTGGCGAAGGGGCAGCGGGCTCGAACCGTTCGTCGACTGGTTCAGCAACGGGTGCGGATGCATCAGTTGTTGCGGTCGTCGTCGCGGGCGTCGTTGTGTCGGTCGTGTCCGGTGTCGTGTTCGTGGCATCGGCCACTTGAACATTCGATGCCGCTTCAGCACCTTGCATTGCCCTCGCGACATCTTCAGCGTTGGCATCGCGGAGGAATGACTCGCTGATCCATCCATCTGCCGTCGACGGCATCGGGACCTTCACGAAGGATTTTCCGTGCGACTGAAGGACTTCAATGACGCGGAATGTCGTTCCAGGATCGAGACTCGCAATGGCTTTCCAACTCGCTTCAGGATCCGACTTCCGTTGAAGATCAGGCGCGAGCAATTCGGTGCGAGCATCGATTGTGAGCGTCGCCCCATCTGGAGCGATCGTGGCGCGGCGATCATCCACGATGAACGCGGTCGCACCGACGAATGTTGGACCCTCGGTCTTGACGCGCGCCCATCCGTTCTCGCGGCTGATCACGCGGACGATTGCTCCGCGCGCGCACTGCACAAATGGATAAGCCACCTGTGAATCTGGCGCGACGCGCACATAGACGCGCTCGCCCGTGATGACTGCCCAGTCCGATGCGCGCGGGACGGCCGCCGCGGCAGTCGCCTTGTTGGTCTGCGCAGTTTCACTCTGCGCAAACAGGGTCGAACTCAGCAGTGTTGAGGCGAAGAAGCACGGCAAGATCATCGACATCTTCATGGGCGGGATCGTACCGATTCTCGCGATGAAAAGAGGGGTACGATGGATCAATGCACCCACGAAATGGGACGATTTTGAGCGCGATTGGAGTGACAGTTCTCCTGTCCGCCTGTCGGCACGATCAGTCGTCCTTCCAACCTGTTTCCACCAATGAACTGGTCAGTGGAGCGTTGGCACTCGAGTCGAAAGACGCTCCATCCGAGCCGACGCGCGCAGCTCCACCGTTGGATTCGTCGTCGGCCGCCGCGCGTCTCGAAGCGCGGGCCTCCGATTTGGTGGCGATGGGACCTCAATTTGGATCAGCTGGCGCCAGTCTCGTGGTGGCACCTCCGCTCGACAACGAGTCGGAGTCAGTCATCGTCATTGGCGTGAGGGAGGCTGTCCTTGCCGCCGTGCACGGGAACATCCCTGCGCGTTCGGTGCGCGTCGAGACGGCGATCCGCGTGGAGCAACTCCTCCAGGCGCAGGCCGCGTTTGACATGTTGTTCACCGGAAACGCGAGTGCATCGCGGGCGGATCAGCCCGCCGTCAGTGTGGTCACTCCGTCGGGTCCGCTCGACTTTACGGGGGACGGCACCGATTCCTCGACATTCGGAGTTGGTGTTCAACAAGAGCTCTCAACGGGCGGAGCATGGTCTCTTGGCACACAGTCCACATGGACGAAGAAACTTCCTCTGGGTTCGTTCACTCCCAATCCCAGTTGGCAGAGCAGTCTCACGCTTGGACTCGAACAGCCACTTTTGCGCGGATTTGGAAGTGATGTCGCCTTCGCGCAAGTCCACCTTGCAAAGAATGCGACAGCAGCGAGCATCCTCACGCTGCGGCAGTCGCTCCTCGATGTCGTCGAGCGCACCGAGCAAACGTATTGGCAACTTGCATCGGCGAGGCAGCGTGCATCCTCGGCGCAATGGTTGCTCGAGCAAGGGATCGCTGTTCGGAATGTGCTTGCGCGAAGATTGGAGATCGACGCATCGGGCGCCGACTACGCCGAAGCAGTGTCCGTCGTTGAGCAGCGCGCGGCTGATCTCGTGCGCGCGCGTTTGAGTGTCGCGCTCGCAAGCGATCAACTCAAATTGCTCATCGAGAATCCGCAGTGGCCAGTGGGGCAGGGAGCGATGCTTGTGCCGAGTGATGATCCATCGCGCGAGTTGGTTTCATGGAATCTGCGAAGTTCAATCGTGGACGCGATGGAGTTTCACCCCACGGTGTTGCGCGCGCTCATCGAGGTGGATTCGAGCGACATTCGCATCACCGTGGCAGAAAACGGAACGCTTCCCGCGCTCGACCTCGCTGCACAGGTGGCTCTTCAGGGACTCGACGGCACTTTGTCTCGAGCGAATCAGGAAGTGGGCGATGCGGATTTCGTGAATTGGCTTGTTGGAATCACGCTCGCTCAGCCCATTGGCAATCGGGCTCCTGAGAGCCTGTACCGCGAGGCTCGATTGCGCCGAGCTCAGTCTGCGCTCGCGTATCGCCGCAGCGTGGATCAGACGGTGACCGATGTCCGTGCTGCCCTTCGAACGATGCAGGCATCGGCCGATCTCATGCAACAAACGCGCACGCTGCGCCTCGCCGCCGCTGAGAGTGTGCGATCGCTCGAAATCTACGAAGCAAGCCTTGCTGCTTTGTCTCCAGAATTTCTCCAGTTGAAGTTCATGCGACAACAAGCCCTCGCTTCGGCGCACATGCAGGAGTTCAATGCGCGCGCCGACTACCAAGTCGCTTTGGCACGACTCCGATCGGCAACGGGAACTTCACTCGACACCTACGGAATTTCTGTTGAGGGTGGAGCGGGGGATCTAACCGATATGGACTCTGGCATCGCCGCCCTTGAAGCGGATTCTGACACATGACGACTGTCCTTTCGTATACCGACGATCACATCACCCTCGCCGCCGCCGCTCTCGAAAGGGGAGAGGTCGTGGCGTTCGCCACCGAAACTGTCTACGGACTTGGAGCGCTCACCTTTCGTGAAGAGGCCATCCGCCAAATCTACGAATTGAAGGGGCGTCCCTTTGACAACCCGCTCATCGCCCACGTACTCGACCTTCAGCATGCCTCGCGAGTGGCACACATCCCGAACTGGGTTCCCGCCGAACTCGCCCTCGCTTTTTGGCCGGGCCCTCTCACGATGATTCTTCCTCGGCGTTCTGATGTTCCATCCATCGCGTCAGGAGGCCTCGACACGATCGCCGTCCGCGCACCGAAGCATCCCGTCGCGCGCGCACTCCTTCATGCGACCGACTGTCCGATTTCTGCACCAAGCGCCAATCGCTCTGGAGGGATTTCAGCAACGCTTGCATCGCATGTCGCCGAGGATTTTGAAGGGGAAGAGCTGCTGATCCTCGACGGAGGCGCATCCAGTTTTGGAATTGAATCCACGGTCATCGATCTGTGTGGACCACTTCCCGTGGTGCGAAGGCTTGGTGCCGTGGGCGTCGAGGCGCTTCACGCCGTGATTGGCGCGCTCGAAGTGCACATCGGAAGCGGACAGAGTTCAAGTCCTGGATCCACCACTCGCCACTACGCCCCCAATACACCAACGAAACTCATCACGCGCAATGCACTTGCCTCTGAACTCGCACAGGGTGCCGCATCGGTCATCGGGACGAGACTTCCTGTGCTTGACCCTCCACACCAATCGTTTGAATTGTTCGAGGATGAGCAAGTCACGGCGATGACGCTCTACAACATCTTGCGTAGAGCCGATCGCAGCGGATCGCCGCGCATTCTGATTGTGCAACCCGAGAACGAGGGCGACCTCTGGGATGCAATCCGAGATCGTTTGCAACGCGCGTCGAGTTGATCACTCCTGCATCGGAATCGACACGTAAAGCCGCTTCGCCGTCTCGACGGCGAGTTCATAACCAGCATCGGCGTGTCGAATGACGCCCATCATCGGATCATTCGTCAGCACACGCTCGAGTCGCCGCGCTGCTTCTTGTGTTCCATCCGCCACGATGACTTGTCCCGCATGTTGGCTGAATCCGATGCCGACTCCGCCGCCGTGATGAAAACTCACCCAACTCGCGCCACTCGCGATGTTCACCGCAAAATTGAGAAGTGCCCAGTCACTCACGGCATCGGTTCCATCCTTCATCCCCTCCGTCTCGCGGTTGGGACTCGCAACGCTTCCGCAATCGAGGTGATCGCGACCGATGACGATCGGCGCACGCAGCGTTCCGTCGGCGACCATCTGGTTGAACTTCAATCCCGCGCGGTGGCGTTCGCCAAGGCCGAGCCAGCAGATGCGAGCGGGAAGTCCTTGAAATGCGACTCGCTTCTGCGCCATGCGGATCCATCGATGTAATCCAGCATCATTTGGAAAGAGACTCAACACAGCCTCATCGGTTCGTCGAATGTCTTCAGGATCGCCCGAGAGAGCAACCCAGCGGAATGGTCCTCGACCTGTGCAGAATTGGGGTCGGATATAGGCGGGCACGAATCCGGGAAATGCGAATGCGTCTTTGAATCCGTGATCAAACGCGCGCTGACGAATGTTGTTGCCGTAATCGAATGTTTTGGAACCCTTCCGCATCAGCGACACCATCAAGCGGACATGCTTTTCCATACTCGCCTTCGAGAGCACCTTGTACTGCGTTGGGTCTTCGACGCGCAGTGCGTCTGCTTTGGCGCGGGAAAGTCCTTGTGGGTAGTACCCCTCGAGTGGATCATGCGCCGATGTTTGGTCGGTGAGCGTGTCAGGCACGATGCCTCGCTCGATGAGCCGATCGAGCAGGTCGACAGCATTCGCGAGCACTCCAATCGACATCCCTTCACCACGCCGCTTGTAGTCGAGTGCACGGTCGATGGCTAGGTCGATGTCATCCGTGTACTCATCGAGATACCGATCCCGCATCCGCTTCTCGAGTCGTTCTTTGCACACCTCGGCAATGAGGCAGGCGCCGTCATTCATCGTGATCGCGAGCGGTTGTGCTCCACCCATTCCACCGCATCCCGCCGTCACATTGAGTGTCCCACGGAGCGAGCCTCCAAAATGTTGACGTGCGCACTCGGCATAGGTTTCGTAGGTCCCTTGCAGAATCCCCTGCGTGCCAATGTAAATCCAACTTCCAGCGGTCATCTGACCGTACATGATGAGTCCTCGACCAGCGAGATCATCAAAGTGTTCTTGCGTTGCCCAGTGCGGAACGAGATTGGAATTGGCGATGAGGACGCGCGGCGCATCGAGGTGCGTTTGCATGATCCCCACCGGCTTTCCGCTTTGGATGAGCAGTGTTTCGTCGGGCTTGAGCGCTTTGAGACTGCGGATGATGGCGTCGTAGGCTTCCCATGAACGCGCCGCTTGTCCGCGGCCACCGTACACAACGAGCTCGTCTGGACGCTCAGCCACCTCTGGATCGAGGTTGTTCATGAGCATTCGCATCGCTGCTTCAGCTGCCCAAGTCTGACAAGTGCGCTCGGTTCCACGAGGTGCACGGATGACGCGAGCAGAGTTCGTGGATGGGTCGAAAGTCATCGCCATCCAAGCGATTCTACGCTAAGAAATCGCGTCAAATCGACCAGTTTCGATCATCATCGCGATCGCTTCGATGTCTGGAGCAGGGGAACGATCTTCCGCCAACGGTCCAATCGCCGATCGAATGACCTCGCGTGCTTTTTGGACGCGCGTGCCACTCAATAAAGGTTCGTGGTACTTCAGTGCCTCAGCCATGCACAGGAACTCAATCGCCACGACGCGCTGTGCAAGATGAAGCGAGCGCATCGCAAATCGCGCCGAGGTGGCTCCCATCGAGTTGTAATCTTCGATGCCTGCGCAGGTCGAGATGTTGTGAACGCTCGCTGGATGCGCGAGCACTTGCAATTCGTTGCACGCCGCAGCGGCTGTGTACTGAGCAACCATGTATCCGCTTTGAAGTCCGCCATTGGCAGCGAGGTGAGATGGAATGCCACTCACACGATCTTGTCCTGACAAAGCCCAAAATGTTCGCCGCTCTGAAATGCCAGCGACATGAGCGAGTGCGACACGCGCGGTATCGAGCGGAATCGCCAGCGGCATGCCGTGGAAATTGCCGCCTGAAAGGACATCCGTGTGTCCATCGCGATCAAAAACGAGAGGATTGTCAGTCACTGCTCCGAGTTCGTGCTCGAATGCACTTCGCATGTAAGTGAGGGCGTCCATAGCCGCGCCGAGCACTTGAGGAGCGCATCGGAACGAGTATGGATCTTGCACGCGCGGATCATTCTTGGTGTGCGATGGAAGGATGGAACTCCCTTCAAGGCACTGTCGAATGCGATGCGCGGCAAGTTGTTGTCCGTGCTGATTGCGCACCGCATGGATGCGTCCATCCAGAAATGCATCCGTGGCGCGGCATCCATCGATCGCCATCGCCGTGGCGATCTGCGCAGCGCGAATCAATCGGTCGGCTCCCTCCAAGAACAGTGCCCCCGTCGCGCACATCAAGTGTGTGCCATTGAGAAGGGCAAGTCCTTCCTTGGCCTCGAGGACGATCGAATCAGTCTCAGTCGCCTTCTGCGCAAATCGAGCTGCGGTGACCCGTCCATCCCAATCGACCATTCCTCGACCGAGCAGGACTTGCGCCATGTGCGCGAGTGGAGCGAGATCTCCTGAAGCACCCACCGATCCAACGGATGGAACGACTGGAATGATGCCAGCATTCACATGAGCGATCAGTGCTCGAGCGACGGTGCTTCGCGCACCCGAGTGTCCTCGAGCAAGACTTGCGGCACAGACGACCATCATGGCGCGCACAATGTCCTTCGGAAGCGGAGCATCCATCCCCGCGGCATGACTGAGGACGATGTTTTCCTGAAGGGCTTGAAGGGCATCATTCTCGATGCGCACGTGGGCGAATGATCCGAATCCTGTGTTCACTCCGTAGATTGGTTCCGCCCGATTGGCGGCGACAAGCATGCGAGACCGCATCTCGTCCATGTGGTCCGCAGCGCTCTGTGCGAGTTCGATGCGACTCCCAGCGGATGCACGCATCACTTCGCGAGTCGAAAGGGGAGATCCATCGAGAACAATTGGCTCACTCATCGAGGTGCAGAGTATCACCCATTGTCTTTTGACTCCCAGTTGCGCGTTCGGTTCAAATGGAAGAGGATGAGCAGATGCGAAGTGCCGTTGCCCGTTGGTTCGTCTTCTTGACAGCCGCCGTTTTCGGCGCCGTCATCGGTCTTCTTGCCGGAGGGTTTGTCACCGATGCGCGGGGCATTGGCGCAGGCGTGTCGGCAGTGACCACGGGACTGGGAGGCATGATCATGGGCATCGGAGTCCTCTGCGTGGCGACGGTGCTTGGAGCCATCGTCGCTCGCACATCCAATGCAGCCATCGGACTGTTTATGACTGGATTTACCGTCGCATGCTTTGCAATGCGCACGACATCGATGACCGATGTGATTTTCGACGAAGCATCGTTTCGGTCGGTGTTTCTGGATGGATCCATCTGGTGGGTTTTCGCGACGGCGTCGGCCATCATTGTCTTCCGCGCAGGTGGACCACTTCCGGATATGCCGTATCAGGACGACGACACATTCCGCTCTGCATTTCGAATCGATGTCGTGTTGCGCATGGCTGTCTCAGGGTGTTTTGCATTGCCCGTACTCTGGTTCGTCATGCGCAACGACTTAAAGGGACAAGCGATCGGTGGAGCAGCGCTCGCAGGGGTTGCCTCTGCATTCGCTGTGCGCTTCATCGGACAAAAGAGGCAAGCTGTGCTTCTTTTCTCGATGCCCATCCTTGCAGTCATCGTGATGCAGTTGTTCGCAGCGAGTCCAGCCGATGCCGCGAGTGAGTGGGTGCGCGGGACGATCTCTCCGTTCGCACGAGTGATGCCTGCCGATCTCGTGTCTGGGATTTTTGTGGGTGTCGCGATTGGCCTTGGACTTTCACGGTCGAGCAGTTCGGACGACCACGCTGAACACGCTCGCGCATAGCCATTTCATCGTCTCCTTTGTCTACACTGGCGACCTATGCCACTTGTGGTCACTGGAACTATTGGAATCGACACTGTCTTCACACCGACTGACCGCCGTGAACGCGTGCTTGGAGGCAGTGCCGCCTACTTCGCCGCAGCGGCTTCATTCTTTACACCAGTGCGAGTTGTGGCCGCAGTCGGGGGCGATTGGCCGAAACAACATCGCGATGTGCTCGAGAGTTTTTCTGGAGTCTGCCTCGCTGGACTCGAGGAGCGCACCTCCTCTCGCACCTTCGCATGGGGCGGCCGCTATCTCGAGGATGTGAATTGCCGCGAGACCTTGTTCACCGAGGTTGGAGTTGTGGCTGAGAATCCTCCCGTCGTTCCTGCCGTCTACGCCAATAGCCAATTCGTTTTCTTAGGAAACACCCATCCTTCGGTGCAGCACCAGTTCCTCTCGAATTTCAAAGAGCGAAAACTCATCGTCGCGGACACGATGAATCTCTGGATTGAGACAGCACGCCCCGAACTCGAGGCTCTCATTCGCGATGTGGATGGACTCGTTCTCAATGACTCCGAGGCGGCCATGCTGAGTGGAGCCAAGAACGCGGTCACCGCAGCGAACCGCATTCTTGAAATGGGTCCGCGCTTCATCATTGTCAAGAAGGGTGAGCATGGTGCAGTCCTCGTGAGTCGAGAAGGGTTTGCAGCGGTGCCAGCATGGCCAGCCGACGAAAAACATGTTGTCGACCCAACCGGCGCTGGCGATAGTTTTGCTGGTGGACTCATGGGGCATATCGCGACGACAGGAAAGACGGACATTCAGACACTCCGTCGTGCGATGCAGTGGGGCACCGTCGTGGCGAGCTTCACCATCGAGCGATTCGGACTCGAGAAATTGCAGGAAATCACCAGAGAAACGCTCGATTTGCGCATGGCCGAGTTTCGCGCTCTGACTGGAGCGAACGCGTAATGGGTGCGACCCGTCCGCCGCGGTGGATGGAGTTGGCAACAGTGTGCATTGTCGGTTCATGCGCATTCGATGCACTCGCGCAGTTCATTCCCTTTCGCGATTTGCCAGGAGCATCGAAAGTCCGATCTGCATCGCGCGCCTTTGATGGGGTCGAGTCAGCGGGACTGATCGGTTCGATTCGTTGGGACGAAGAAAACGGCTGCCTTTACTTCGAGAAGGACGGCGGTTGGACTCGTGTGTCGATTGAATCGGGCGCGCAGACTGCAGTTCAACCAGGGGATATTCCCGATCAGAAGCAAAGTGCTCGTCAAGACAATCGCCGCCGCCGATCCAATGGCGGAGACCCTGGGCGAGGGCGACAGCGCACGAGAGAGAGTTCTCCTGACGGGAAGTGGACGATCGGAACCGATGGTTCCAATGTCACGCTGACCGAGACTGGCGGCGCAACCATCGCCCTGACCACCGATGGCAAGGATGGACTTCGCTACGGCACCGCCTCATGGGTGTACGGAGAAGAACTCGACCAAAAGAGCGCGATGTGGTGGAGCCCAGACTCGAAGCAGGTTGCGTTTTATCGATTCGATGAGCGCAATGTCCCCCAGTATTTCATGGTGCGCGGATACACCACCCTTCGTACGCGCATTGAATCCGAGTGTTATCCCAAGGCGGGGGATCCGAATCCCATCGCGCTCCCTCGCATTCGAGATATTGCGAGCGGCAAGGATCTCGACATTGACCTCGGAGCCGACTCGTATATCTATGGAATCGAGTTCACCGACGACAGCAGGGAATTGCTCGTTCATCGCCTCAACCGCCATCAAGATCATCTTGAGTTGCTCGCTGTCGATGTGACGACCGGGACGATCCGAGTGGTTGTCGAAGAAACGCAGCCGTGCTTCTTGAAGCACCTTCCCAAGATGCAGTTCCTCGAGGATGGAAGGCGTTTTCTCTGGGAAACCGAACGATCTGGATCGGCGCAATTGGAACTTCGTTCGCTTGATCCGATGATGCCCATCGCGTTGACTGCGACGGCCGACAATGTGCCCGTCGCCAACATCGTCGAGGTCAACGAAACGCGTGGCGACCTCTTCTTCACCGCGTATTCGAGCGCGACGATGATTAATCCACAGCTCTATCGAGTGCGGCTTGATGGGACCGAGCGCGAACGAATCACTCCAGATGACCTTCACTACTCTCGCTTTCGCATTTCGCCCAGCGGGCGCGCGGTCGTCGCGATCGATCAAACGATCAGTACCCCTCCATCGACTCGGTTGTACAGCGCGGTCGGACCGCCGCGCGCTGCGATGGCGACATTGGCTCAGGGCGAGACAGACCCATTTGAGTCGAGAGGATTCCCTCGATCTCAACTACTTCACATGAAAGCGGCCGATGGCACCACGACGATGTACGGAAAACTCTTCCTTCCAGCGCAGTTTGATCCGAAGGGTGAAACGCCTCTCGTCGTTCTGGTCTATGGCGGTCCCACCTCACGCAGCGTGGAAAACACCTTCGATCCGGTGAATGGGATGACTGAACTTGGATTCGCCATCGCGCAAATCGACAATCGCGGCACGTCGGGGCGCGGGAAGGCCTTTGAGGACGCGACGTATCTCAAGCTCGGACTCGTGGATCTCGATGACCAAGCCGCAGGAGTCCGCCAGATTGATGCGCTCCCAGGCATCGACGGAACTCGAGTGGGGATCGCTGGCTCGAGTTATGGCGGATACCTCTCCGTACTCGCGCTTCTGCGCTATCCCGATGTGTTTCATGCGGGAGTCGCGGAATCTGCGGTCACGGATTGGCGCAACTACGACACGATTTACACCGAGCGCTATATGCGAACGCCTGCTGAGAATCCTGAGGGATATGACCAAGGGAGTTGCACCAAACTCGCAGGAGCTCTCGAAGGTGACCTCTTGTTGTTGCACGGCATGAATGATGACAATGTGCATCCCTCGAATTGTTTTCAACTCGTGCATGAGTTGCAGGGACTCGCTCGTCCATTCGAGATGATGATCTTTCCAACGGCAGGACATGGTGTCGCAGGACCAAGCGTCGATTCGGTGACATGGAGTTTTCTCGTGAAAAGCCTTCAAGGCAAGGATCAACCATGACCGAGCCCATGCTTCCTCCTGATCGATCGCATGTGGGCACCGAGCAGCGACATCCAGCGAGTGAAACGCTTGACTCCTTGCCGTCGGTCGAAATCGTTCGACTCTTGACGGATGACCAGCACGCCGCCGTGGACGCAGTGATGGCGACCGCTCCAACCATTGCCGCACTCGTCGATCATCTTGTGTCTCAGTTTCGGCAAGGTGGACGGCTCATCTATATCGGCGCGGGCACAAGCGGACGACTCGGTGTGCTCGACGCTTCCGAGTGTCCTCCCACTTTTTGCAGTGATCCCGGTCAAGTCATCGGACTCATCGCAGGTGGCGACTCGGCTCTTCGACGAAGTTCCGAGAGGCGCGAAGATGATCCAGACGGCGCTCGCGACGCGCTCGCTGAAATTCACATCGGCCCACTCGATACCTTGATCGCGATTGCGGCAGGAGGCACGACTCCTTACGCCTTGGGCGCACTGAGTATCGCCAAGGAATCAGGCGCTGCGACCGCTTTTCTCACGTGTAGTCCGATGAGTCCGCCCACATCCTGCGACTACTTTCTTCTCGCCGCCACAGGCGCAGAGATCCTTACCGGATCCACGCGGCTGAAGGCGGGCACGGCGACGAAGATCGCACTCAACGCGATCACCACGACACTGTTCGCGCGCCTCGGCAAGGTGTTTGGAAATCTGATGGTCGATCTCGCGGCAACGAATGACAAACTGTTGGACCGCGCGATTCGCCTACTTCGCTCGTGTGAGCCCGATCTCTCACGAGAAGAAGCGATGAAACTCCTCGAAACGGCGGACATGCGAGTGAAGGTCGCCATCGTGATGCGACGAGCTGGTGTGGATCGACACACTGCCGAAGGACGTCTCGCGCGCGTGGATGGTGATGTGCGCGCTGCGTTGTAAATAAAAAAGAAGCGGTCCGTGAGGGCCGCTTCAATGTTGTTCAACGCAGAATCAAATCAACTGATCAATCGATCAGTTCACTCAAAGCATGTTGTTGAGAGCGCTCAGTGCGCGCGCGCGAACCTTGCGGCTCGCAGGCTTCGCCTTGATCATGATCTGCTGGCCAGTGAATGGATTGACACCCTGGCGAGCCTTGGTGGCTGGTTTCTTCACAGTCTTGAGCTTGAGGAGACCCATGAAGTTGAATTCGCCACATCCCTTGCTGAGGTCAGCAGCGATGAGCGTCGAGAGTGTCTCGAACACAGTGCCCACTTGCTTGCGTGAGAGTTCAGTTGCTCCAGCGATCTCGGTGAGGACGGCACCCTTGGTGCGACGAGCCCTTGATGGAGTTGCCTTGTAGGACTTTTTCGCGGTTGCCTTGGTCTTTGTCTTAGCCATAATTACGAGAATTCCTTTCCAGTCGGAGTACGCACTCGCACTTGCGAGTGATCCGCCACAACCGTGCGGATGCAGGAAATCTAGCGGTTTCCGTACATCTTGTGCAAGGAGGACAGCCCAAAAACAAAAAAGTGCCGAAAAAATCGGCACTTTGGAGATTCGCAAAAACTGAGTTCTTGAGGAGTTTCTCAGACGGTCGCACGTCCGATGGACGCGTATGTGAATCCAAGTTCGCGCATTTGACTCAGTCGATAAAGGTTTCGACCGTCGAAAATGATCGGCGTCTTGAGCCGGCGCTTCATCTCGGCGAAGTCAGGCAGGCGGAATTGTGTCCACTCGGTGCAGACAATCAGAGCGTCGGCTCCGTTGAGCACCTCGTACATGTCGTGAACTGGATGCGCCGCAGGGAGTTCCCGCTCGAGGTTTTCCAGCGCTTCCGGGTCATACGCGCGGACGGTCGCCCCCGCGGCAAGGGCTCTTTCCATGAGAGCGATGCTTGGTGCTTCGCGAATGTCGTCCGTTTTCGGCTTGAACGCGACCCCCCAGAATGCCAGCGTTTTCCCCTTGAGTTCTGGCATCACGGAAAGCACCTTTTTCCAAAAGTGCGGTCGCTGGTGCTGATTGACTCTGTGGACTGAGGCGTTGAGTTCGCAGTCGAAACCGACCGCCTTGCCCATTCCGACGACGGCGAGCGTGTCCTTGGGGAAGCACGATCCGCCGTACCCAAGTCCTGGATAGAGGAACTGGTTGCCGATACGCTTGTCAGCGCACATGCCTTCGCGGACCTTATTGATATCGGCTCCGTAGAACTCGCAGAGATTGGCGATCTCGTTGACGAATGAGATCTTGCATGCCAACATCGCGTTCGAGGCATATTTCACCATCTCAGCACTGCGGATATCGAGCATAAAGATCGGATTGCCCTGTCGCGTGAATGGCTCGTAAAGTTCATGCAGAAGCGTTTCTGCTTCCTTGCTCTCAATACCGCAGACGACCCGGTCAGGCCGCATGAAGTCGCTGATGGCATCGCCCTCCTTGAGAAACTCAGGATTATCCGCGATGGCGAAGAGAGTCTTTGTTTTCGACGCAATCAGATCGCGCACTTTGTGCGTTGTTCCCACGGGAACAGTGCTCTTGACGATGATGACTTTCTGTTTTGCAGTCGGTCCCATTGCATTGAGCGCATCGGCGATATCGCTTGCGACGCGAAGGACATACTGCAAGTCAGCGGATCCATCGACATCGCTTGGAGTCCCCACGCAGATGAAGATGGCATCGGCGTGGCGATACGCCTCAGCCTTATCGAGTGTAAAGGTGATTCGATGCTCGACGATGTTGCGCTTAAGCATTTCAGCGAGTCCAGGTTCATAGATTGGACTCTCGCCTCGGCGAAGTGTTTCGATCTTCTTCGCGTCGACATCAAGGCAAACAACTTTGTTGCCCATGTCCGCGAAGCACGCTCCGGTGACGAGTCCGACATAACCAGTACCAACCATTGTGAGATTCATGGATCTTTGCTCCTGAAATGAGGTGCGGGAGCATAGCGGTCATTGCCGCACCGCATCACGCGCGCATCGACTCGCGATTCAAGAGCGTGTGCTTCAGTCGGACGGCTGCCGACTTCACATCGGCGGATCCAGAAAAGCCCCCACTTCCGCTGCTCGAAACAACACGATGGCAGGGGACGATGATCGGCAGGGGATTGCGCCGCATCGCTTGTCCCGCGGCGCGACTCGCTTGCGGCGATCCCACTTCCTTCGCCAGCCACTGATACGTTCTGGTTTCGCCTCGTGGAATGCGCCGCGCTGCGCGCCAACAAGCCATTTGGAAGGGTGTTCCGAGCGGTGTGGCGATCTTCTTCGAGAGCGATGGCTTTCCCGCGATCTCCGATGCAATGGCGCGACCAATGCGCGTCAGAGTGGAGTCTTTTGAGGGAGCAAACCGTTGTCTCGCTGCGGGCAAGAGGTCGAAGAACTCGGCGAAGGCTCTTCCAACGGCATCGAAAGTCACCAACAACCGGCCGACCTCAGTCTCCACGAGCACGGCTAGTCGGTGCGTTCGACTCATCCGAAAAGCGTACTCAATTCATGGACGAATCAAGCTAAATAGCTCACTGCCAACCAAGAGAGGCGGTGATACGATCCCTCGCCCATGGATTTCGAATCATCGTCTGACAGCGCTCAGTCCACCGAACTGGACCATCTCTCGTTGTCCCTTATCGCCATGCTGACCTCGGCGGATCCGGATGTGGCTCGGATCATTGCTGATGAAGCAGCTCGCCAATCGCAGACACTTGAGTTGATCGCGAGTGAGAATCATGTCTCGGCTGCGGTCATGCACACGATGGGTTCGTGGCTCACCAACAAATACGCCGAGGGATATCCAGGGAAGCGTTACTACGGTGGATGCCAGTACCACGATCAGATCGAGAATCTCGCGATTGATCGGGCGAAGAAACTCTTCTCATGCCAGTTCGCCAATGTTCAACCACACTGCGGAGCCAATGCCAACATCGCCGCATTCATGGCATTGATGAATCCAGGCGACACCGTCCTCAGTTTGCCGATCAAGTCTGGTGGACACCTCAGCCACGGACTCAAGCCAAATTTCTCGGGAACGTTTTACAAGGTGGTTGACTATGGACTTGATCCAGTCACCGAACGATTGGATTACGACGAGATCGAGAAGATTGCCATTGCGTCTAATCCGAAGGTCATTATCTGCGGATACAGCGCGTACTCGCGCGCGATCGACTTCGCGAGATTCCGCGCGATCGCTGACAAGGTCGGCGCGTACCTCATGGCAGACATCGCGCACATCGCCGGACTGTGTGCAACAGGAGTGCACTCGAGTCCATTTCCGCACGCTCACGTGGTCACAACAACGACGCACAAGACATTGCGCGGTCCTCGTGGCGGCATGATTCTCTGCAACGATGCAGAGATCGCAGTGAAACTTGATCGCAAGGTTTTTCCTGGATCGCAGGGTGGACCGCTCATGCACGTCATCGCTTCCAAGGCGGTGGCATTCGGTGAAGCACTTGAACCATCCTTTGCCCTCTACTGCGAGCGGGTCGTTCGCAACGCGCGCGAACTCGCAGCACAACTCACGAACCGCGGATATCGACTCTGCACGGGAGGCACCGACAACCATCTCATGCTCGTCGATCTTCGACCGCGCGATAGTGAATTGACCGGTGCCGATGCTGAAAAATGGCTTGAAACAGCGGGAATCATCTGCAACAAGAATGGAATCCCCAATGATCCGCGTCCTCCCATGGTGACGAGTGGACTTCGCCTAGGAACGCCAGCGATCACCACTCGCGGACTTCGAGAGGTACATATGCCGCAATTGGCTCAGTGGCTTGACACCGTGATGGGAAGCAAGGGTGACGCATCGGTGTGTCGAACAGTGCGCGGCGAGATACGGACATTCTGTCGGCAGTTTCCACTTCCGCACTGATCGTGTGGTGTACCCCGATCGCGGATTCGGTTCGTCCCCGTTGTCAGGAGGAACCCCATACAACACACTCGAGCGATGCTCGCCGTTGTGTCCACCCTCGCCGCTGGTTTCTCTCAATCTGAAATGGATGCGATCATGGCGGCAGCGAGCCCAGGTCCAATGGATGCCTTCCTCGCGAAGGGTTGTGGTCATTGGACTCCTCGGATACGACAACGGGGCTAAGGAGTTTCAGTCGACCTAGATCGACTCGATGGGGACGGGGATGGCACATGGAACTGGATCTCTCGATGCCAGTGAGAAAGTCCTCACGACCATTTACACGATGTATTGCCTCATTCAAAAGAAGTGTGTGCCCAGTCGACAGACGATGACCGTTGACTCACCAACGCAATCCACACTTCGGATGTACGGTCCATCCTCAGCAACGGGAAAGGACTATCTCCAAATGGAAATTGTCTATACCCGTGATGCAAAGGGCAGTTCGTGAGACCATCGAAGCTTCGCATCGTGGCCGCTGGCGGCGCGATCGCGTTCGTCCTCTGGGGACGATCAGGCGGTCAAGCGCGGCTGGCGTAAGTGCCGTCGGTCGTATTGATGCGCAACTTCTCGCCGATGGCGATGAAAGATGGAACGCGAGTATTGAGTCCCGTCTCCATCGTCGCCTCTTTGAGTTGGTTCGTGGCGGTCGCGCCCTTGATGCCAGGAGAAGTCTCGGCGACCAGCAATTCAACGACGTTCGGTAATTCGACGCTCACGGCCTTGCCATCGCACCAGCAGATCACGACTTGAGTGTTCGGCAGGATGTAGAGCGCGAGTTCTCCGACATCGTTAGCCGAGAGTTCCACTTGGTCAAAAGTCTCATCGTCCATGAAACAATGTTTGCCCGCCTGCGCGTAGAGGTAGGTCATCGTTCGGCGGTCGAGGTCAACGATCTCAACCGACTCGCCCGATCGGAGTCGCTTGTCGATGAGCTGCCCCTTCAAGAGATTCTTGATCTTGATCTGAACGAAGGCGCGCAGATTGCCGGGGGTGACGTGGTTGTATTCGGTCACCAGCCAGAGGTTTCCATCCATCTTGATAGCCATGCCGGGACGTAGGTCGGTTGAATTCATGGGGCGGAGACTGTAACAGACTGGATGTCAAATAAAAAACCCCCAAGGGTTTGACGCCTTGGGGGCGGAGGGAGGGAAAAGGGCTTGGTTTACGGACCGTCAGCCATCGGTCTTTTCCTGTCTTGAACAGGATCGGCTTGGGTTCGGTTGAGGGCGTCTCTCGACCTCCTCAACACCCACAACATAACCCGAGTTTGAGAGGTTCCAAAAAAATGGATCGATTCCAAAGAAAGTTTTCCGACTTTTATTGATCCCTCATGCAACCGTTTGCACCGACCCTGCGTACGGCCGGATTGACCCCAACTCAGCTCATCCAAGCGCGTATCGTGGCGGTTATTGAAGGAATCTTGATGCCAACCTCCTCGACGAACCCAACACCGGCCAGTCGATCCGACCACCGCGGTTTCACGATGATCGAGATCTTGGTGGTGGTTGGCATCATCGTGGTTCTGATGGGATTGCTCCTTCCCGCACTGAGCGCGGTTCGTGCGACGGCGAACGCAGCCGCGAGTCAATCGAATCTCAAACAGTGGGGCACGGGAACGATCTCGTATGTGACCATGCACAAAGAGCGCCTTCCTTGGGAGGGACTGGAAGACACAACGCAGATGGATCTTTCGCTTGCTGAAGAGAACTACTGGGCCAATGCGATTCCTCCTCTGCTGGGAATGAAGCCCTATAGCGAGATCGCGCAAGACGCATTCGATGGAAATTACCCAGTGCCCGTTGCGCCTGAAGGACGCAGCATTTTCATTGATCCTTCCGCTTCGAGCGATGCAGATGCTCCGTGGCAGTTCGGTCCAACAGGTCCTGGTGGAAGTGCGAAAGCATTCTTCTTCAACTATGTACCCAACTCGCAGCTCAACAATTCATTCCTCATCGAGCAGGGTGCTGCTGCATCGTCTCCGAAGACGGTGATGGGGATGAATCTCATCACTGATTCCGCCGCCACCATTTTGATGGTCGAAATGCGAAGCACGAAGGATGAATTGCCGACCGCCGATGTGTGGCACGATCAAAGTCTCAGGCGTCAAGTGTGTAACTGGAAGCAATTCGCCGCGCGTCACTATCGCGGCGGACATATCCTCTTCGCCGATGGGCATGTCAATCTTGTCCTGAATCAGCTCGCGATCACGAACGCACAAGATTCGACCGATCCAATGACACCGGGTGGAGACTGGAACAAGTCTGGAATGATCTGGGATCCGATGGGACCAGCAACAGACAATTGAACTCGTCGAAAGAGTTCGATGCCCTACACTCCAACTATGAATACCCCGTGCTTTCGCTTCGGATTGTCCGCGCTGGTCCTGACGCTGGTCAGTTCTGTTGGCGCTCAAACGATTCCAGGATCAACGAATCCAGCAGGACCCACTCCTCCCGCAGCGCAACCCGCCCAACCCG
>JAQBZO010000020.1 GCA_027622195.1 Planctomycetota bacterium | reverse complement strand
GGCGACAACGCCTTTGACACCACGACCATGACGCCAAGCGCCAACCCACCGGCGGACGGCAGTTGCACCTACCTCGACTGGGGCGCGTCCCAGGATGTCTGGTTCCAATGGAATCCCTCGGAGAGCGGCATGGCCGACATTTCGCTCTGCGGCAGCGCCTACGACACCTCCATGGTCGTGTACGAGAATGACTGCACCACGCAGGTCGCCTGCAACGACGACTCCTGCGGTGCGCTGTACGAGTCGATCCTCACAGATTTCGAGGTGAGCGCCTCCTCGACCTACTTCATCCGCATCGGCGGCTGGAACGCGGCCTCCGGCGCCGGCAACATGAACCTCTTCATCGAGCCGATCGACAGTGGTTGCGTGGGCGCCACTGGCTCCTGCGGCGAGCCGCACGGCGGCCTGGGATGCGATGATGGCACGTGCTGCTCGGCCGTCTGCGCCTTCAACCCACTCTGCTGCATCATCGCTTGGGATGCCCAGTGTGTGCAGGATGCGGTCGCCAACTGCGGCCTCTTCTTCTACAACTGCACGGGCACGACCAATGACTGCGCCACCTACGCCACGGTGGTTTCTGGCGACGGCTCGGTCAATGTCAACACCCTTGCGGCGACCTTGGACGGCCCCGGCCACCTCGGCGCCCTCTGCGCCTCCGGCAGCGACAACTTTTTCAACGACGTGTGGTTCAAGTTCTCCGCGGCAGCCAACGGCTTCGCCACGGTCTCGTCCTGCGGCACCATCAGCTACGACAACAAGCTGGCGGCGTACGACATGGGCGTCAACCCGGCGGCGTTCGATTTCAACACGCTGCCCGACGCCCTGATCGGCTGCAATGATGACGGCGTCGACTGCCTCTTGTCGGACGGCACCACGCCGTACGCCTCGGAGCTCAGCTTCGCCTGCGTGGCCGGCCACTCCTACCTCGTCCGCAACGGCTCCTACGCCGATGGCGACACGGGCACGGGCACCCTGCTGTTCACCTTGCCAACGCCTTGCGCGCTTCCATCGGCAAGCGGAGCAGAAGGCGAAGCCTGCGGTGCTTCCACCAACGGTGGATGTGACGCAGCCACCGGCTCGGTCGCTGCTGGTTCGATCGCCATCGGCGGATCCGTGTCTGGCACCTACTGGGCTGATGCCGATGTACGCGACACAGACTGGTACGCCTTCACCATCACCGAAGCGATGGACGTGACTTGGAAGCTGTACGGCAATGCTTTCGCCGCTGCTTACATCATCTCTGGTGATCCATGCACCACTGCAGTTATCGTGGCGGAAGGAACCGGCGGATGCCCATTGACGGCAACCGCATGTCTGGCGCCAGGCACCCACTACGTGTGGGCTGGTATCGAAGCGTTCGATGGAACTCCTTGCGGCGGTGGTCTTGTGAACGAGTATGTCGGTGAACTCACCGGCACTCCTGCTGTGTGCCCGCTCGGTACTGATGTCTGCGATAACGCAGGCCCAGACTCTGCGACACAGAGCACTTCACAAGATATTGCCCAGGGCGGCGTCGCTTGCGCAGCCGCCGGAATCACCGTCGAGAACTCCTACGCACGATCGTTCGCTGGCCTCACCAGCGGCGAAATCCGATGCGTTGAAATCGCCATGTCGAACAGCGGAAGCAGCGTCCTCGGCTCAATCGCCGTGTACCACGACATGGACGGTGGAGACCCAACCGCGGTCGGCGCGGACCTGGTTCTTTATGCGGAGCGTACGTTCAACTTCGGAACGAGCGCTGCAGGATTCGTGACTGCACGCTTCGACACCCCAATCTGCCTCGACGGCAACACTCACAACATCGTTGTGGTGTTCAGTTACGCCGCCTCGACAGACGGATTCTGTTCGATCCAAGGCAACGCCCTCGGCGAATCTGGCCCAACCTACATCGCTTCGGCGGGCTGCGGTTTGGCGAACTTCGTCACGATGGCGAGCATCGGATTCCCAGATCAAAACTGGGTGGTGAACATCAATGGTGACTTCGCGGCTTGCGGCGGTGGTGGCAATCCTTGCCCAACCGATCTCAACGGCGACGGACTCATGGATGGTGCTGACCTTGCTCTCCTCCTCGGTAGTTGGGGCACGGCTGGCGGCGACATCGACGGCGACGGTCTGACCAATGGTGCTGACCTTGCCGCCCTTCTGGGCGTCTTCGGCAGCGCCTGCTAAGTCAGTCGCCTGTTCGTCAGTTCCTTGATTCAAACGCCCCCTCGACTTCGGTCGAGGGGGCTTTCTTTTGTCGAATGATTCAGTCATCGACGATCGCTACGATCTCACGATGAACAAGCCACACGTCGGCATCATCATGGGTTCTCAGTCCGACTGGGAGACGATGCGCCACGCTGCGGAACTCTTGGATCAACTTCGAGTGCCGTTTGAAAAACGCGTCGTCAGCGCGCACCGCACACCTTCCCTCCTCTTCGAGTACGCCACGACCGCGGCCTCGCGAGGGATTCAAGTCATCATCGCCGGAGCAGGTGGCGCGGCCCACTTGCCTGGCATGACAGCGAGCATGACCATCTTGCCCGTCCTTGGAGTCCCCGTCGAGAGTCGATCGTTGAAGGGTTTGGACTCACTCCTCTCCATCGCCCAAATGCCTGCTGGCATTCCAGTCGGAACACTCGCCATCGGTGCAGCGGGATCGAAAAACGCGGCGCTGTTGGCTGCGGCAATCCTTGCCCTTTCTGATGCGAAGTTGTCGGCGCGACTCACGGCGTTTCGGAAGAAGCAGACGCAATCCGTTCTCAAAAATGCAACCCCTGGAAAACCAGTTCAGGGACGGCGACAATCGTGAGAATCGCGGTCGTAGGTGGAGGTCAACTCGGACGAATGCTCGCACTCGCGGGCATTCCGCTTGGGATGCGTTTTCGGTTTCTCGATCCGTCTTCGTCAAGTTGCGCCGCATCAACGGGAGAATTGATTTGCGCTGATTACGACGATGCCGATGGACTCGATCGACTCATCGCCGACACCGCTTACGCCACTTTTGAGTTTGAAAACATTCCGGCATCGACTGCGAACCGTCTCGCTGAACGAGTGTCTTTTTCGCCGAGCTCACGAAGTTTGGCGACTTGCCAGGATCGAATCCTTGAGAAGCATTTGTTTCGCGAGTGCGGTGTTGGAGTACAACCGTTTGCAGCGGTGTCCTCTGACGGTGATATCGCAACCGCACTCGATCGCGTTGGTGTTCCGGGCATCCTCAAGACTCGGCGCGATGGATACGATGGCAATGGACAGCAGCGCGTCCATCAACCAAACGAACTTGCGGCGGCGTGGAAATCTCTCGGTCGGGTGCCGTGCATTTATGAAGCGCTCGTCCCCTTCGATCGCGAGGTGAGCCTCGTGGCTGTCCGATCTCGTACAGCAAGTGGAACGCAATTCGCGACGTATCCACTCTGCGAAAACATCCACGAACACGGAATTCTCTCGGTCACGCGGGCGCGCGCGAATGACCCACTGTGGAGTGCCGCGTGTACCCATGTCGAAGCGATCATGAACCACCTCGATCATGTCGGCGTCCTTGCGGTGGAGTTCTTCGTGTGCGACGGAGCATTGATTGCGAATGAAATGGCGCCGAGAGTTCACAACAGCGGACACTGGACGATGGATGGAGCCGTCACGAGTCAGTTTGAAAACCATCTGCGCGCGCTCGTCAGTTGGCCGCTTGGATCGACTGCTCTGGTTGGCTCATCGGCGATGGTCAATCTCATTGGATCGATTCCAGAAACAACAGAACTGCTTGCCGTTCCTGGCGCACGCCTTCACCTGTATGGAAAGAGCGCGAGACCCGGACGCAAGATCGGCCATGTCAATGTCGTGGCCCAGAACGACGAAGCATGCGAACGCGCAATCGCCACCCTCCTGGCGATCTGCGCGCGCGCAAAGTGATTTTTATCCTGCTTCTGCTCGTGGATGCGCGCGGTCGTACCCCTCGCGCATTCGTCCTGTTGAGATGTGCGTGTACACCTGCGTGCTCGAAAGGCTCTGGTGACCGAGCATGACTTGCACCACTCGAAGGTCCACACCATTATCGAGCAAGTGGGTCGCGAAACTATGTCGAATCGTGTGCGGAGAAATATCTGGATCAAGCCCAACCTTCTGGAGATACTTCGCCACCTTGCGCCGCACCGATCGACTACTCAGACGTGTACCGTGTTTGTTCACAAAGAGGGGAGCGTTCGGCGCGGTTGAAGAATGGGCACTCTCCTTCCGTCTGATGTAGTTGATGAGCAAATCAACCGATGGCTGAGTCAAAGAACCTCTGCGTTCGCGCTTTCCCTTTCCGCGAATCAGAATCTCTTTCGCCTCGACCTGGAAGTCTTGATGGTTGAGTGCAACGACTTCGCTCACTCGAACACCAGTCGCATACATCGTCTCGAGAATGGCGCGGTCACGGCAACCCAGAATGTCGGACACATCGGGTGCACCCAAGAGCGCCTCCATCTGATCGAGGGAAATCGCCTTGGGCAATCGACGAGGCTGCCTTGGAGTTCGAATCACCGTCATCGGATTCGTCGTGACATGCCCAGACCTTTCAAGCCACTTATGAAACGATCGAAGCGTCGCAATTTTTCGCGCCGTGGTCGCCGGCGAGTATTTTTGCACTGCCATCTCGGTGAGGAATCCACGAATGCGCTCGGGATCGGAACTGAGAATCAAGTTTGAGAGCGTGTCGGTCGAAGTGAGATTCGGCTTCGCGAGTGCAGCATCCTCGGCAGCCTGAGTCGCACTGACTTTGAATGCGCTTCTCAAGTAGTCCTGATACTGCCGAAGGTCGAGTCCGTAACAACGGCTGGTGTACGGCGAAAAGTTTCGCTCATCGATGAGGTAGTTCAGGAATTGTTGAATGAGAGGGTGAGTGGCCTGCATTGTGATTCTCCATCCAACGGAGTTCGAAACTCCGTATCGCAATCTCCATTTCGGCACAAGTGGACGAAAACTTGTTATCTACACATCAGATTCGTTCAGAAGTCTTGATTCGTGTCCCCAAACGAGTAAAAAGTCAGACCAAAACTGCACTGCACCAGTTATCGGACTGTCATACGCGACCACTACTGATTGTGCCCTAGGGTCGGTAGGATCAGTCGTTTCGCCCGAAGGTCGCGTAGCTCAGTTGGTAGAGCAAGCGGCTTTTAACCGCTAGGTCCTGGGTTCGAATCCCAGCGCGACCATTTTTTGGAGTTGGCAGGAACGTTTCAAGGATGTTGATGGTTCACGCAAACTGGACGCGTCACTCTCTCCACCTTTGGGCGGAAGATTGTGATTTGGCACGCGACATCGTGTCATCGAGTGCTTCGGCAATCGGTGATGCGCATCCATTTGCTGCACCATCTTCAGTGCTGTTGGATGCATTGATCCATAAGGCAGGTGTTCAATCAGCCGACTTCACCCCTTCGGTCTTTCGATTGGCATTGCCGTGCCAAGTTGGTGCAGGCTCACACACTCCGCTTCCAAGCGCGCGCGTCTCTGCATTGTTGGATCGCATGGTGGATGACGAGGCACTTGCCACCACGGTGGTCGATGTCCAATCGCTCGAGGTGTCTCCTCGCGCCACACTTCGCGTTCTCATCGCACTCGGAGCGTTTGCAGCGCGTGAGCATGAGAATCCTTCGGACGATTCTCCACTCTTGCTCGGCCACGACATCGCGTGGTGGATTGAACTTTCACAACTCGGCGGAGACTTGCTCGTCCACCAACGGTTCGTGCCAACACTTCTGCAACATGCGTCGGGCACCTTTGAGGCGCGCTGGAACCCATGGCTGACCGACACCGAATCGGCCGAGCGTTTCCATGCGATTGTCGCTGCAATGCCTGCCGTCGTGCGTGCCACAGATGATGCTCCTCGCGATGGTCGCGAATCCTGGACGATTGCAGACTCTGCCCTTTCATCCATGATCGATGGATTCATCCGCTGCACACTCTCTGCAGAGTCGTATGTGGACTCGCTCGATGGACGCGATCCCGATGCCGATGTTCATGTCGCGTGGTTGAGCGGACTTCTCGATGGAGTTGTCCAAGTCAAACAACCAGCCAGTGTCGACTCAAGCCTTATGCGTTCGGCGCGAACATGGCTGAGCCGACTCGACGAACCTCGCGACACCCCAGGTGCGAGATTGAAAATGGTCCTCGAGGAACCAGAGGGGGACGAGCTCCCGTGGATGGTTCGATTTCAATTGGTTGATCAGGGCGGCGTCCTCATCGCCGACGCATCCTCCATTTGGGGATCCAATTCAACGCGAGGGCGTCGACGATCCAACGATGGAGAAAACCTCGGCGAAACGCTCCTCTCAGAACTCGCACGCGCGGCGTATGTGTGGCCGACTCTTGAGCAAGCACTGGAAGAGTCTGAGCCAGAGTCACTCGAACTCGATGCCAAAGCGGCGCACAACTTTCTGACCGAGATCTATCCGCTGCTCGTCGAGAGTGGATTCAGCGTTGAAGTGCCCGAATGGTGGGGGCAAGAGAGCAGTCGCATCGGCGCACGATTGCTCCTCTCGCCAGGCGGCGGACGCGGCGTTGTGGAGGGAGCTTCTCCACTTGGATTGTCGGCACTCGTTCAATATGAGTGGCGACTCAGCGTGGGAGATGCTCCACTCGACATCGCCGAGTTTGAGCGACTCGTTTCTCAAAAAGTTCCACTCGTCAAGGTCGGTGGAAAGTGGATTGAGATTCGCGCCGACGATTTGAAGGGAGCGCTCACCTTCCTTCGTGAACATCCAGGCGGCACGATGACACTGATCGAAGCACTTCGCCTCGCGAGCGGAGTGGATGGACCAGGCATCGGCATTCCGATCACAGGTTTC
Organism: Planctomycetota bacterium; assembly: GCA_027622195.1. Taxonomy (GTDB): domain Bacteria; phylum Planctomycetota; class Phycisphaerae; order Phycisphaerales; family SM1A02; genus SXOD01. The sequence goes on along the minus strand of JAQBZO010000020.1, from coordinate 24,334 downwards.
GACGCATCGGGGTGGATCGGTGAAGTGTTCGGAGCCAATGCGACGGCAGAACATCTCACGAGTGTGCAGCAACCCGCAGGATTCCTCGGCGAACTACGACCGTATCAGCGCGTTGGACTTTCATGGCTCGCCTTCCTCAACAACCACGACATTGGTGCGTGCCTCGCCGATGACATGGGACTTGGTAAGACCATTCAGTTGATCGCCCTGCTTCAACACGAGAGGGCGCATCCGCGTGTTGCGACTCCGCCTGGGCAGACATTGCTCGTGGCGCCACTCTCCGTCCTTGGAAACTGGAAGCGTGAACTCCACCGATTCGCGCCCGAACTTCGCGTGCATGTGCAGCATGGGCTGGATCGTCCGTCTGGTGATCGCCTCAAGCGAGCGATTGAAGAGCATGATGTCATTCTCACGACCTACGCCATCGCTGTTCGAGATCGCGATGCATTCGGATTGGTGTCGTGGGAGCGGATCGTCCTCGATGAGGCGCAGCACATCAAGAATCCACCGACAAAGCAGACGGCGGCGATTCGGTCACTCACAGCACGGCATCGCGTCGCGCTGACTGGTACTCCCGTTGAGAATCGGCTCGCCGAATTGTGGAGCATCATGGAGTTTTGCTGCCCGAGCTACCTCGGTTCGCGCGGCGATTTCCAGCGCAACTTCGCGATCCCTGTGGAACGGTTCCGCGATGCAGCGAAGACGGATCGACTGCGCGCGTTAGTCCGCCCATTCATTCTGCGGCGGCTCAAGACCGATCCGAAAGTCATCGACGATTTGCCCCCGCTCGTCGAAACGAAGGAATATGTCGGACTGACCGAGGAGCAAGTGCGCCTTTACACGACTGTTGTCGACGACATGCTCGCGAAGGTGGACTCGTCGAGCGGCATTCAGCGACGAGGGCTCATCCTCTCGAGCCTGGTCAAGCTCAAGCAGATCTGCAACCACCCAGCACACTTCTTGGCAGAAGGCGCCCTCTCAGGTGTTGCGAATCTCGATGATGACACTTCGGATGCAATGGGCGAACCGAACGCGTTGCCGTCCACTTCACTCGTCGCAGCGATTGCGAGAAGTGGCAAGATGCGACGTCTGATGGAATTGCTTGAAGAGGTGATCGCCAACGGACATCGCGCCCTTCTCTTCACACAGTATCGACAGATGGGACACTTGCTTGCCCCTGCCCTCGCGCGACATTTCGACATCGATCCGATTTTCTTGCATGGTGGAACGCCGCAGCAGAAGCGAGACGAACTCGTGGATCGATTCCAATCGGGCGATCCTCGGTGCCCAGTCTTCCTGCTCAGCTTGCGCGCCGGTGGAACAGGACTCAATCTCACTTCAGCGAACCATGTGTTCCACTACGACCGCTGGTGGAATCCTGCCGTGGAGAATCAGGCGACCGACCGAGCATTCCGCATCGGTCAAACGCGCAAGGTGCATGTCCACAAGTTTGTCGTGGAAGGATCGCTTGAAGAGCGCATCGACCAGATGATCGAATTGAAGAGCGAACTCGCGACATCGGTCATCGGCTCGGGCGATGCGTGGCTCACCGAACTTGACACGCACCAGTTGCGCGACCTGCTGCTCCTTCGCACGTCGGGTGCAGAGGATGAGTCATGACAGAACTCCCCACCGATTCCACAACCCCAGGTGAATTGCCACGCGGTGATGGACTGCAGCGCAGACTTGATGCGCCACGACGAGTAAGCCATGGAATGCGCCTGAAGCACCGACAGGGAGCAACCTCGCTGCATGCGCATGCATCACGATGGATCGATGCCGTGGAACACTCCTTCTCGCTCGATGCGCGTGCCGATGGAATGGAATACGCGATCGGTGGACAAGTCGTCACCATGCGCATCGAGAGTGGCGCCGTGCGCTGCGGCGTGCAAGGTCGCGCCTCTCGACCGTACCAAACGTGGATTCGTCCCGTCTCATGGACTGCTGCCGAATGGGATCGTGCCATCGTGGCGATGGCGAGCGAAGCGGCCTATACCGCGCGACTCGTCAATGGCGAGTTGCCCGCAGCGACTCCGATTTTGATGGAGAAACTGCAGCTCAATCTTTGGCCAGCCGCTGAAGGAAGCGACATTGCCGTCGAATGCTCGTGTGGATCAGACCGCTGCAAGCATGCGTGGGCGGTTGTGTGCCATCTCGCAGAGCGCATCAACGATGACCCGCTCATTCTCTTCGCGCTGCGTGGACTTGCGAGCGACCGTGTTCTCGAAAGGCTTCGAGAACGACGACAACTCGCCTCGCAAGGAGTGAGTGTGGCGCATCCTGCACATCCCATTGCGCATGATCCACCCGAACTTGCTTCACCCGAATCGATGCTGCACGATTATTGGCGTCCGGGACGATCGCTCGAAACAGCGCAGTCGCTCCGTTGCTCGAGTCACATCTCGCACGCATTGCTTCGACGCATGGGACAGAGTCCAATGGGGGGACGATTCCCTGTTGTTGGGCTTCTCGCGAGTGTTTATGACTCGGTGCGCAATGCAGCTCTTGCCGCTCGCGAACGCGCCTGAGTGTGCACGGCGCCCACGATCACACTTCCAGCGGGAACACTCTTCGAGAGAAACACATCGGCACCGACGACGCTCCCCGCGCCGATGACGGTGTTGCCTCCAAGAATCGTCGCATTGGCGTAAACGGTGACATTGTCTTCCAATGTCGGATGCCTCTGTCCGCCGCGCACCAATCGCCCCTCTAAATCGTGATCGAAGCGAAGCGCTCCGAGTGTGACGCCTTGATAGAGAGTGCAGCCGATGCCAATGATTGAACTTTCGCCGATCACGACTCCCGTGCCGTGATCGATAAAGAAGCGCGCTCCGATCGAAGCGTTGGGATGGATATCAATACCCGTCTCCCGATGCGCATGCTCGGCCATCATGCGCGGCACGAGCGGTACTCCACGACGAGCAAGATGGTGCGCGATGCGATGGATCGATAGCGCAAAGAGACCTGGATAGCACAAGATCACCTCATCGCGCGAGGTCGCCGCAGGGTCGCCTTCGAGTGCCGCTGCAACATCACATTCGAGAAGATCGCGAATGACAGGGATGGCATCTTGAACAGATTGAACATGCTCACGAACCACCGACCGCTTCGCCAGTGGAATCAGCGCGCCCCGCAGCGCGTCTCGACATCGACGATTGAGTGACGCCACAGAGCGTCCTTCACCGTGATGCACGGGAAAGAGCGCACTCTGAATGCACACGACCGCCTCGTGAATCGCTGCTCTGGTAGGAAAATTGGTCGCGCGCGAAGCCATGAACCGCCATCGTATCCGCGGCTCATGACTTCAAGCGCGATCCAGTCGTCATGCGTCTGGAGCTTGTTGACCTTGACCTTGGCCTTGTCCTCGGCCTTGTCCGCCAAGACCACGCCCGCCGCTGCGCATCGACTCCATCAACTGCTTCGCCTCGGCTTCGTCGATCGTGCCATCTTTGTTCTTGTCGAACTCCTTCGCGCGCTCTTGCATTCGCTCTGGCAGATCAGCGATCTTGCCGTTCCCGAACCCCATGCCACCTTGACCGCCCTGGCCACCGCGACCGCGGCGCGGCAGTTGTTCGACTTGTTCAGGAGTGAGCAGTGCCTCGAGACGCTCGCGAAAGGTGTCATCCTTTTCGCGACGCTCGTCGTAAATCACCGAGGTTGGATCACTCGGATCTCCGCTCCCACCCTGTCCACCGCGACGACCACGCGAGAACATTTCGACAATGTCTCCCGTGCCATCGATCATCGCCAAGACCTGCTCCGCTTCCTTGATGCGCTGCTCAGGCTCTACTTTCTTTGTCGCCGTGACCAGTCGCTCATTGAGGTTCCCGAGGTCCAACTGATACGCCGCGAAGAGTTCATTCATCATCGCGTATGTGGATGGTTCGAGTTCAAATTCGAGCGCGGCTTCAAAGGCACGGTGAGTGCCAGTGCGCTGAAAGATTCGCTCATACGCCGCTTTATTGACCGCCGTGGCGAAGAGCACGGCCTCTTCGGGAGACAATCGTGCCGCCATTTGGCTTCGATAGTTGTCATTGCAATCTCGAACTGCACGACGCAGTTCGATCTGCCTCTTGACCACATTCATCGCCGAGGTGTTGTCACTGTCCACGACCGACTTCATGAGTTTCGCTTCGGACTGCAGCAGGAAGTCGTCGCGGTTCTTGAGATGCATGTCCAGATCAAGTTCATACACGTCAAGCGCTGGCTTGAGCAGATCAATGCTCGCCTGTGAAAGTCCCGCTTCATCGAGAACAAAGATCAAGTTCACCGACTCACCGCTCAATACTCCGTTTCCCATCGCTCGTTCACGGCGGAGGAAGCGCTCGAATCCATCCCACTTCGTCATCTGAGTCGGTGACAACACAGCCTTGGATCCATCGATCACCATGGTGCGAAGGAGTGCCTTCTTCATGCTCCACTCGCGGGTGACCTCTGAAAGATCGGCAAGAATGCGGCGTGTTTCATCAGCGCCTCCATTGGCGGCACGCTGCGTCTGCATTTGTTCTCCGAGCGCCCTGAAGTTTTCTTCAAAGAGTTTTCTTCGAGTGTCAGGATCGACCTCTGCGCCAGAATCTTGGCGGATCTGCTCGAGTTGTTGCTGAACGGTGCGGAATGTCTCACCGATGGCTTGCTGATCCATTCCTCCCATGAACGACTGCATCATGGCGCGGGTGGAATCTTGAAATGCCTGACGCGCCTCTTCAGCGGCGGGAGTGAACTCATCCTCGTAATCGCTGATGATCGTTTCAATGATGACCACTTGCGTCTCCTCGAGTCCAAGTTGCTCGTTGAAGAGTGGCACATCGCGCTTCATGAAGTCGGGCTCGAACTGTTGGCGATTCTGCCCGAACGCGCTCATCCGTCCCATGCCGCGATTTCCGCGACCGCCGGACTGTTGTCCTTGGCCACCTGGACCAGCTTGTCCACCGCGACCTCCACCGGGAGATTGCGGGCCTTGTCCTTGTTGTGGAGGTCCACTCTGAGCGAGTGAAAAGGCGGTCGGAAGTGCAAGAGCACACGCGGCAATGATGGCGGTCAAAGAATGGCGCATAGGGTCCTTTATGAAATGAAGAGGTCTTGGAATTGTCTGAGAGGGCGGACGTTGGGACAGTGGATTCTTGTCCTCCACCTAATCAGCGAGTGTCGATTGCATAATTTTGAGAATCTGTCCAGGTCCGTCGGCACCGCCTCGGGTGATACAAATATAGAGCGAGCCGTCGTTGAGTTCCCCGAAACTCGCGATGTTTCCTTGCCGCTGCAAGAGCGGTTTCGGTGGCGCGACGAGTTTGCCATCCAAAGCTCGAAGTCCCCAAATCCTGCCAAATGCATAATCCGCGTAGAGATAGACGCCCTGAAGGTCCGAGAACTCGCTGCCGCGATAGACGAATCCCCCCGTCACGCTGACACCGTCCTTGCGCGGATATTCGACGATCGGTTCGATGAATCCTTCGGCACTCTCAGAGGCATCGGGAACTCCGTTCGTGGCATGAAAACCTTCGCGCGGACGCCATCCGTAATTGCCGCCCTTCTTGATAATGTCGATTTCTTCGTAGGCGTTTTGCCCGACATCACCGCCCCACAACTCTCCCGTCTTTCGGTCGAAGCTCATGCGCCAGATGTTGCGAAGTCCGTAGGCCCAGATTTCGCCGCGCGCCCCTTCGCGACCGACGAATGGATTGTCTGATGGAATCGCATAGGCAAGATTCCCTTCCTTCTTGCTGACATCGATACGAAGGCACTTCGCGAGAAGGACTCCGAGGTTCTGTCCGTTTCCCCACGGATCATTGCCAGAACCTCCATCACCGAGTGTGAGATAGAGCATGCCGTCTGGTCCGAAGAGAACCGTCCCACCATTGTGATTCCACGCTGGATCGGCGACTTCAAGAAGCACCTCGCGAGACGCTGGATCGATCTCGATTCCATCGGCCTTGAGTTTGAAACGAGCGAGCACTTCGCGTCTGGGCGGCTCAGCCGTATAAAACAGATACACCTCTCCGTTCTTGGCGACATTGGGATGAAACGCCATCGAGAGGAGTCCCTCTTCGTTGTTTCTGTCATTCACACTCTCACGAATGTCGAGCCATACTCGCCCCTTGCCGGTGGATGGATCCGTCGCATCGAGTTCGATGATTCGACCAGCCTGCTCGAGGACATATGCCTTGTCCGCGCGATCTGGTCTCGCCACAAGTTGCACAGGACGGACGAGCTCGACATCGCGCCAGACCCGCGTCGTCTTGATCTTTGGAATGGAGTTGGCTGGGGCAGATGCCTTCGGCGATGCATCTTGTATGAACGCGGCGAGAAGAACCATCATCGTGGGCAACATCATGTCACGATCATAGGGCCCATCCACGAACGAGTACGCTTTAGCCCGATGAATCACTCAGTGTGGATCAGGCTGTGTACAGGCGGTGGCGCGTTGCTTGTTGCATCCATCGGCATGGTGCAACTGGATGGATGCCCTGACGGATTCACTCCGATCTTCAACGGTGTGGATCTCTCTGGATGGACTGGTGATCTCGCTGGGTATGCGGTGGAAGGAGGCGAGTTGCGTTGCCTTCCTTCATGTAATGGGAATCTCGAAACAGTCCGCGAGTACACCGATTTCATCCTCTCATTCGACTTCAAACTCGAGGCAGGATCCAACAATGGAATCGGCATCCGTGCACCGGAGGGTTCGAATCCTGCTTACGCTGGGATGGAGATTCAAATCCTCGATGATTCGACTCCGAAGACCGCACACATTCGCCCGTGGCAATCGCATGGCTCTATTTACGGCGTGATCCCTGCCAAGCGCCATTTTCTCAAACCGCCTGGCGAATGGAACCATGAAGAGATCACCGCGAAGGGCACGATGATTCTTGTCGTGCTGAACGGCACCACAATCGTTGCAGCGGATGTGGCGGGACCAGCGCGAACCGGCACGATTGATGGACGAAGTCACCCAGGACTGAGGCGCACGAGTGGGCGAATCCACTTGTGTGGCCATGGAGATCCGATTGCGATTCGCAACTTCTGCATCAAGGAACTCGTGACCCAATGACCAATGATGCCCAAAAGAGCGGCACTGGCGCGCGAGTCCTTCTCTCGATCGCTGCCTTCACCGTCGTGGTAGCAGGACTTCATGCCGCGGCGCCGGTGGTCGTACCCATTCTTGCCGCGATCATGATCGCCACCATCACGATTCCTCCCATCGCGTGGCTGATGAAGCACGGGGTTTCAAAATGGGTCGCTGGTGCCATCGTGCTCCTCGCCATGCTCGCATTCCTCGGAAGTGTGAGTTATGTCTCGGCTACGACAGCGGCTGAGTTCACCGCTGATCTTCCACGATTTCGAGAGGCATTCGCCGCACAGATTGACTCGATTGCAGCGATGTTGCGAGAACGAGGATGGAGCGACGCCGCAACGAGCCTTCCAGAATTGCTCACGGGTGCGAGCGTCTTTCAAATGGCAGGACAGTTCGCGACGGGTGCTGCGGGACTGGCGAAGGATGTTTTCTTCGTGCTCGTCGCAACGCTGTTTCTCTTAGCCGAAGCAGCGACCCTTCCAGAAAAAATTCGCCAAGCATTCGGCGTCGATGCGGATCGATACGGTCGACTCGCAGGAGTGGTCGATGCGATGCAGAGGTATCTCCTTCTCAAAACACAAACGAGCGCATTGACGGGCATCTTGGTGTACGCACTCCTTCTCGCCTTTGGTGTCAAGTTCGCACTCGCGCTCGCCCTTCTCGCATTCATCTTGAACTTTGTCCCCGTCGTCGGTGCGATCGTGGCGGCCGTTCCACCAATCCTCCTCATGCTCGTTGATGGAGGATTGACCAAGACCATCACGCTCGCGCTCATCTACATCGGCATCAATATCGGCATCGGCAATTTTCTCGAGCCGCGACTCTTCGGCCGATCACTCGGGCTCTCACCGCTCGTCGTCTTCCTCAGCCTCGTGGTGTGGGGATGGATTCTCGGTCCCGTTGGTATGTTCCTTTCGGTGCCGCCCACGATGCTCGTCAAGATTCTCGTCGACGAAGTCGATGACCTGCGGTGGGTGAGCGTCCTCCTCGGCTCAGGCGCGCCTCGACCAGAGACTAAAACGCGAGGATCGTGACCATGTCGGACAAGGGTCATCTCATCGCACTTCGGACGACCGTCTCTGAGATTCGAGAGAAACTCGAACAGGCGGGCATGGACATCACCGCCGAGCAGCTGATCGATGAAGGGAGTTGGGGGCGAGTCGATCTTTCCGTCGCCAACACATCTCGCGCCGGCAGGGTGCAAGTGCACTGCAACACCAAAGGACGCATCTCGGTCGTGCCGCAGGGACCACTCACTGAATCGATTCGATCGCTCCTCAGCGGAACACCCGTCACCACTCCGACGCGATTCACCAACGCGATTGCAAGCAAGTCTGTCGCGACAGGAACGGTGAAGATTCCACCGGGAACAGTCGTCGTCGACTGCTCAAAGACTGGACAACATCTCATCGGACCAACCGAGTGGAGAGGCATGATCGCGCTCGATGATGGTGCGTGGAGCGAGTGTTTCCACAGTCCACTTTTCCCGCGCGGACACAACAATGTCGGAGAATTTCTCGCCATTCTCGACGCGCTTCGACTCGTTCACGCAGGGACAATTAGCGCGTCGAAGATCTACACCGACTCGCGCACTGCATTGAGTTGGGTGAGAAATCGAAAGATCAAATCAAAGTTCGATGCGGCGACTGAGTTTGATCCTGCTTTTTGCAAGGTGCTCGGCGAGTCTGTGGCGTGGATGGAGTCTGCCGCATTTCGAACTCTTTCTCAAGCCGTCCACCATTGGCCCACCTCGCAGTGGGGCGACATTCCTGCTGATTTTCAGCGCAAATAGCGTCCGAGTCACTCGCGCTCGGCGATGCATGCACGCAGGTCGGCTTCGGGAATCGAAAGAAAGATCTCGGCCAGTTTCGGATCGAAGTGCATTCCAACGCTCTCTCTGATGATCTTGATTCCTGTCTCAAGCGGCATCGCAGCTCGATACGACCGCGCACTCGTGAGTGCGTCGAAGACATCGGCCAAGCAGAGCAAGCGTCCGAGGAAAGGAATGTTCTCCCCAGCGAGGCGGTGTGGATATCCCCCGCCGTCCCACTTTTCATGGTGATGCAAAACACCGGGAAGGATCTCGCGCATCTGCGGAATGTCGCGAAGAATCGCGTGTCCTGTCGTGGGATGAATTTTGATCGCGTCGAATTCCTCGTTCGTCAACTTTCCGTCTTTGCGAAGAATCGCTTCGGGAACGCCGATCTTTCCGATGTCGTGCACGATGCCGCACAATCGCGCGCGTTCACACTCCTCGCCATTCAGTCCAGCTGCCTTGGCGAGTAACTCTGCAAGCAATGCAACGCGATCTGAGTGACCTCGTGTGTAAGGATCTTTCGCATCGATCGCCGACACGAGTGCATGCATCGCACCTCCAAACAGTTCTCGGCGATCTGCTTCGAGACGAAGTTCGGTCTGAGCGCGAGTAAAGTTCAACAGAGCGAGGGCGCTCAGGTGGGCAATCGCAGCGAGAAGACTCGCGGCATCGTCAATGTTGGCCTCGCGACCACTTCCGCCTCGGTTATCCATCACGATGTAACCGAAATGGTGCGGACCACTACGCACACTCGTCGCAACCGCCTGCGAAATCTGCAATCCAGCGATGCTCTGCCCTCCGCTGTCTTGCACTTCGTCTCCGCGGTGGATCGCAATGCCATCCACGGCGCGTCGTAAGAGAGAACCACTGACGCGCAGTTGTCCACCCACCACGATGTTGCCGCTCGCACTCACCAAGGTCACAGCATCAGCCGTTGCACCAACTGACAAGAATGCGGCGTTTTCAAATCCTGTTGCGCTCGAAAGAGCGGCAATGGCTGCTTCGGCAACGCCCTTTTCATTGGACGCATTCGCAATGTGTTCGGCAGCATCGAGCAACGCCACGAGATGCGATGCCGCGAGTTCACTCCGATTTCGTGCAGGAACAAGGGTGACATCTTCACGTCGCGCAGACTCCATCACTTGCAGTGTGCTTGCCGACCCTCCCTGCGTCATGCGACGAGACATCAGCCGAAGGAGTGCTGGACCAATGGAGATGACATCCATGTGTCGCACGGGAACATCCGCTCCTGGGGCGAGCGTATGACCGTTGATCATCGTTCCCGCAGACGAACCTCGATCCTCAATGCGCCATGATCCACCATCAAAGCGCATTGTGGAATGCTCGCGCGACACTTGGCGCGGCGTTAACCGAATGTGTTGACCGAGTGCGCGTCCAATCGTGATCGGTGCCGAAATCGGCAACTCAACATGAATTTGGTCAGGGCCCGAAATGGATTCAATCCACCAGTCAACTTCGCTGTTCACATCAGCATTATGGGCGATTGTGCAGGTTTCGGATAGTGGCATTTCCCTCGGGCGCACGACTACGCTTGACGCTCGCCACCATGGTCGACGCACCCGAACCCAATGCTTCAAGCGAGTCCGTCTCGCCCTCGACCCTCTTCAAGGCATTCTTCATACTGGGATGCACCGCCATCGGAGGCTCACTCGCGCACCTCAGCGCGTTTCGAGAATCCCTCGTGGTGCGGCGCAGATGGATCACGAATCACTCGTTCGCCGATGTGGTCACGCTCGCGCAAACATTGCCAGGACCAACAAGTACTCAAGTCGCTCTGGGGATCGGATTGTTGCGCGGCGGATTCCTCGGAGGCATCGCGTCCATTCTTGGGTTCATACTTCCAGGAGCGGCATTCTTGACCTTCGTCGGACTCTTTGTCACTTGGAATGAATCCATCGTTCGATCGAACTGGTCCGCTGGTCTTCGCGCCTTTGCATGCGCCGTGGTCGCGCTTGCCGTGTGGGGAATGATCCGCCGATTGACGCACGGCAATGTCAAGGGATTTCTTTGCGCGGCAGCATTTCTCATCTGCGCCGGTTGGAATGACCCGCTCGCAGGGATCGCGTGCATCGCATTCAGCCTCATTCTCGGAGGTGTCGCGTGTCCCAATCGCGTGGAAGATGCATCAAGTCAGCACACTCGACTGAAACCAGTGCACTTCGCGCTCTCGATCGGTGCGCTCCTCATCGTCGTGATCGCCATCTCTGGCGCGTGGCTTCCAATGTCACGCAACAACGGGGCGCTTGTCCAGTTGATCGCAGCACTGGCGCAGTCTGGATCACTCGTGTTTGGTGGCGATCATGTCATCCTTCCACTCCTCGAACATTCCGTCGTCCTCACTGGACTCATTCCAGCGGATTCATTTCTGACCGGCTACTCCATCGCACAAGTCGTCCCTGGACCCATCTTCAATGTGGCCGCATTCGCAGGAGTTTCGCTCACAGGTTGGACTGGGGCATGCGCCGCGACGATCGCACTCTTCCTTCCCGGACTCGTGCTCATGGGTGCCGTTTTCCCAATCTGGAATGAGTTTCGCCACTCTTGCTTCGCACGCCGCGCACTCGACGGCGCGAATGCCGCAGTCACGGGCGTGGTTGGTTGGGCACTTTTGTTTCTGGTCTACCCACAGGCAGTGGGCACATCCATTCCACTGGGGACGATCGCACTCATTTCATTCGTGATGCTGTGGTATCGCTCGCCGCTTCCAATCGTTGCTGCCGTGGCCGCTGCCATGGGCGTCATCTTGATGTAACGGAGTACGCTTTGCGTCATGAGTCGAGTGCTCATCTTTGGAAGTTTCGCGCCAACACTGAGCAAGTTTCGATTGCCACTCATCAGGGATCTCGTTGGGCGTGGTCACGAGGTAGTCGCCTGGAGTCCAGATGATGCGATGAGTGATCATGCCGCGTTGATTGCGAAGGCGGGGGCAAGGTACGAGCCGATTGAATTCACTCGCAATGCCTTCACTCCACTTGCGGATTGGAAGACTCGACGAGAGATCATTCGGCGGTTGCGCTCCCTTCGCCCCGACACCGTTCTCTTGTATTCGGCGAAACCAATCGTGCTCGGTGCGGGAGCGTGCAAAGTAGCGGGCATTCCGCGCGTGGTCGCGATGGTCACTGGACTCGGCTACCTCTTTCACGGAACGGGACCCATCGGCTTTCTCAGAGAATCAATCGCGCGGATCGCGTACACAAGAGCGTTGTCACACGCCGACGGTGCGATTTTTCACAATGCAGAAGACGCCGAAGCATTTCGGTCCAAGGGACTTCTCGGCACTTGTCCATCCATCGTGACTGCAGGAAGCGGCGTGGATCTCGATGAGTATCCATTCGCTCCTCTTCCGTCCGATCACGCCACCGCGCCCATTGTTCTGATGGCAGCACGATTCCTGCGCGAGAAAGGAGTCGAAGAGTTTCTTCAGGCCGCTCGACTCGTTCGCCGCACCCATCCCACAGTGCGTTTTCATCTGGCTGGATTCGGCGACGGCGGGCCATCGGAAGTGTCCGACTCGTTCATTCGACAATTCGTTGCATCCCACGACATAGAACTTCTCGGCCGAATCCCCCATCTTCGAGACACCATCGCGCGAGCGTCGATCGTTGTCGTGCCATCGTGGGGCGAGGGTCTCTCACACATTCTTCTTGAAGCAGCGTCGACCGGACGGACCGTCGTCACCACCGATGTGGCGGGATGTCGCGATGCCATTGAAGTGGGATCCACTGGAATCCTCGTCCCACCTCGCGAAGTGCGCAGTCTCGCAGACGCCCTTCTTGTCCTGCTTGCAGAACCCCATCGCGTGGAGCGGATGGGCGTTGCGGCGCGATTACTCGCTGAGCGTTCCTTCGATGGACGGCGTGTCGCTGCGATCCACGCGAGTGCCATCTTGGGCGAGTGCGCTCCGAATGAATGAATGAATGATTAGTCGAGTTCGCCGCGATCAAGGCGCGCGCGCTGATCATCAATGACATCGCGCACGATGTCGAGTAACGAAGTCTGCGGTGTCGATCCGATGAGCATCGCGAGTTTGTCGAGTGATGGAGTGCGACGCTGCATATCCTCAAAACCGCTCGAAAATGCCTCTTGATACGGCACGGTGGTGAGCGCGCTCAACTGACCCGTCTCGCGTTGCACTGTCTGCGCGAGGTCCATGATCGAGACTTCCTGCGCCGATCCAACATTGACCACTTCGCCGCACGCCGACGAACACGCTGCAAGGTCGAGCAGCGCGCGCACGGCATCTTTCACATGGCAAAAACACCGTGACTGCGTGCCGTCTCCATGCACTTCGATCGGTTCACCCAGAAGTCCTGCCCGCACAAAGCGCGGAAGCACCATGCCATACCGTCCGCGCTGTCGAGGACCCACCGTATTGAAGTGGCGCACGATGGTGACTGGCAATTCTTCTTCAGCATGAAGGGCAAGGGCGAGGAACTCATCGACTGCCTTCGTCGCCGCGTAAGCCCAGCGACGGACGCTCGTCGGACCGAGCCTCCAGTCCGCATCTTCGCGCAGTGGCTCATTCTCAACCGCCATGAGTTTCCCGTACACCTCGCTCGTGGATGCCATCATCAATCGAGTGCCGCGACGAGATGCCTCGTGCAAGACGATAGATGTCCCTTCGACATTCGTGCGAATGGTGTGAACAGGCGCGTCCATGATGAGTCGCACCCCCACCGCAGCAGCCATGTGAAAGACGAGATCGCACCCATCCATCGCATCGCGCATCGTGGTTGGGTTGAGGATTGTCCCTTCGATCCATTCGACTGCATCCCTTGCGATCAGAGGATCGATGTTGGTGCGTCGTCCTGTCGAGAGGTCGTCCAGAATGACCACTGAATCGCCGCGCGCGACGAGAGCGTCCGCGAGGTGACTGCCAATGAACCCTGCTCCGCCAGTAATGAGAACGCGCATGGCTAGGCAGTGTAGGAGGACGAACCATTCTCGGAATGCAGTGGACTTCGCCACGCGATTCGATTGGATTGCACAAAACACCAAGCCACACCACCCACCAAAGCAGCCATGCGACTAAATCCAACAGGCAACCAGTCGAACATCACAAGCGCTCCGATGGCGATGAGGAATCCGATGGCAGAGGCGAGTGCTGCGCGTCCAAGATAGTTTCGCCAACTTCGGATCTTCGATTCGTACACACCCACAAGCGCATTCGCGACGAGACATGATGCAACGGTGACCGGAACGAGTCGCCGAAGCACGATCGTCGAGTCGGCAGGAAGTGGCCATCCGAATCGAATGGCGTATCCAGCCACGGTGCACGCAGCGACGAGAACGGCGTCAAGCAACTCTCGGCGAATGGAATCAATCCCGTCAGTCGCTCGACGCATCCACTCAGCTGCGATTTCTGCAGTAGTCCCCGTTGCAATGGTCGCTTGAATGGGCACTGCGCGGGCGAGTGCGAATCCGAACCGCCATCCCATCCACACAAGGGCCACCAACACGACGAGTTGCATGAGCGGTGGCAACCCGATCGCCAGGACGGCGGTCACAGGTCCGATGATGAGGGTTGAGGCAAAGACTGCACGTGTTGCCCTCTTCGACCAACCAAGAAGGGCGATGCGGTGCGTGGTGTGATCGCGTCCACCGACCATGGGGCTTTGTCCGCGAACCGAGCGGGTGATCGTGACGAAGGTGAAATCCGCGAGTGGAGCAAACAACAACATCACGCTCACTGCGATCGCCGCTGCGGATGAAGTCAGCCCGAGTTGAGTGATCGAGCTTTCGCCTGCATCGGGACCCATCCACCCCGTGGCGACTGCAGTGAGTCCTGCGAGAAGTGTGCCAAAAAAGAGCGAGCCAGAATCGCCCATAAAAATGCGTGCGGGAGATCGATTCCACACAAGAAAACCAACGGCGATGGCGGCGATGGTGAGTGCCAAGAGTGCAAGTTCGGCGCGTCCCATCGAGGCGGCGACGACGGCCGTGCCGATCAATGTAGAGATGGCCGACCCCACTGCGATGCCATCCATATTGTCGAGCATGTTGAAAGCGTTCGCGACAAGCAGGATCCATCCATAGGTCAATGCGAGATCAATCCAAGTCATGCCTGTGATGCGCGCTGAACCGAGTCCAACAATCATCACACTCGCGGCGACGAAGAGTAATGCGAGTTTGGTCGCAGGTCGAAATTGAAAGAGATCGTCGAAGAATCCAGCGAGTCCAGCGGTCAGCGCCGAGAGAACGATCCACGCCTCGGGAGATGCTGACACGGCCATGCCCTCGCCAGGCAGTGAAGGAAACCATGACCGCTGCCAACTCCATGCTGCACCAATCACCACGATGAGGATGCCGACTCCGCCATGAAGCGCGACGGGTTTCGAGTGCCATCGATCAGGACGAATCGCGGCGACCGCGCCAAGTCCCTGCGCCAGTCCAAAAATGTATCCGGTCACCGCAACGGTGAAGAGCGCGCACACGATGAGTGGAGCGAGATGCTCAGAAAGAACTGATCCAATCGCCATGAGATTCATTTCGAGCAATGTACTGCCGCTGCGACATTTTCAGCACGACAACAATTGATCGTCTACGGTGACAAAGTGCCCTCATGAGCGCACAATCTCACCGTAGACGAGGGAGACGCAAATGCGGAATGGGTCTGCCGGGGGTCGAACCCGGATACCCTTTCGGGTCGGGGATTTTAAGTCCCCTGCGTCTGCCAGTTTCGCCACAGACCCATTCACAGAGTGTAGTTCGTGAAACCGGCTCGTTTGCCCCTTGATTGCGTGTACCTTGGCGGTTCGCACTATGGTCGACAACGCAATAGAACTCGATCACACCACCCTTGGGACGGCTTGGTTTCTCGCAGCGCGCGCAATGGTTGTCGCTGGAGGATCCGAGGCGATGCACAAGCAATCTGCGGGAGGTTTGTATGCACAAGCGGTGCTCGGACTCACCGAGGATGAGTGCATCCAAGCGAAGGATCCCGCGCAAGTCTCGAATCTCACTCTGGTGGATTGCTTCTCGATTCTTGAGGGGATGCCTCGCGATGTGGGCGAGAAGATTCTGACGGGACTCTTGATGCTGTCCTTCATGGACCGCAAGATTTCTCCGCTCGAAACGCGACTGATTTCGGTGGTTGCTAGTGCGCTCGACATGACTCAGAAGGAAGTCGAGGAGTGTTGTCTTTCGGCGCGAGTGCTGGCGGATGTGTTGGCTCCTCCGGGACTTCGACAACAGTTTGCAGGGAAGAGCCTTGATGGGAAGGCGAGTGCGTCCTCATGACGACCGATCCCGACAACTTTTCATTCCTTGACTCGTTCGATCAGCGACTCACCCGCATTGCGAGACAAGCCGAGGGCTATGTCCATTCCGATCCTGAGAGTTGCCTCTTCAAACTTCGGCTGCTCATTGAGACGATGGCACAGACTCTAGTGCGCACGAATATTCCCAGCGCTCCGTCCACGGATCTTGGAGCGATGCTCTCTCAACTCGAGCGCGGTCGGATTCTTGATCGACGACAAGCGGATCACATGCATGCCATTCGCCGCGATGGAAATGCAGCGGTTCACGGCATCGCTGCTCCGAGTGCCACGGCGATGCGGCGCCTGCGCGATGCGCACGGCCTTGCGCAGTGGTTTGCTCGAATGCTCAAACGCGGCGCGAAGGTCGACCGACGCGAGTTTGTCATGCCTCCCGCACCCACGCAAGAAATGGCGATCGCGCAGCGCGATGGCGAAGCACTCGAAGACAAGATCGACACACAGCGCGATCGAACGCGCGGCGCATTGCTCCTCTTTCGCGATCATGCTGAACTGGAATACTGGGCGCCTCGCTTGCGAAGTGAACTCGAAGCACTCAGCGAGGTTGCCGCCGTTGCAGGTGAGACATCGATTGATTCTGAAACAGTCGAGATCATGATGATGCTCGAACTTGAACAACTCATGGAACATCCTGTGATGGGCACCACGGCGCGCGGTGCACACAAAGAGGCGACTGTGGCACTCACCGAAGTGCGCCGTTCACTCGATGCGCGAGAGTCCGACTATGCGCATGAACGCGAGCGCATCGCCATGTCGATCCACAAGCGACCTGAGGCGAAATGACGCGCTTGAGACTCCCCGATGGTTGTGCTTCGCGACGCTTTTCGATCGCGCTGGCGATGACCGCTGCTCTGATCGTCGGTCGCAGTGAATACTTCGTTTGCACCAGTGCGAATGCCACCGATGGCGAGTCGAGTCATCAAGCCGTCGCTGCGTCCACGGGACTTCGATTGAACGAAATCCAAGTCCTCGGATCACACAACTCGTACCACCTCAAGCCGATGGTCGATCTCTATCGATTCTTCGATCGCCGCGCTGGGCAGTGGGAATACTCCCATCGGCCGCTCACTGAACAACTCGAACTTCTTGGCATCCGCGCCTTCGAACTCGACCTCTTTGTCGACGATGAGACCCACCGATTCGCGCGCCCAATAGGAGTCCTTGGGCGGAGCACGAACGCCGCATTCGATCTCCCTGGCATCAAGGTGCTCCATGTGCCAGATCTTGATCAGGGATCCACTTGTCCAACGTTGGCTGGTTGTTTGAATGATCTTGCCGCGTGGAGTGTCACCCATCCAACTCATCTTCCGGTCTTCGTCATGCTCGAGTGTGTGCACACCTCCGCAGGAAAAAACGGCCCCATTGAATTCGTTCAAGCAGCTCCTTGGACTCCGGTGGATCTCCTCGAGCTTGAGGAGACGGTGAGAGAGTCGTTCAGCCCAGAACAATTGATTCACCCTGACCTCGTACGCCGAGATTCCGCAACATTGCATCAAGGCATTCTCAAATACGGATGGCCAGAAGTCGACGCGGTGCGAGGACGCTTCATGTTCATCGTCACCAACACGAGTCGTGTCATCGACGCGTACCAAGTGATCCATCCTCAACTGCGTGGCGCGCTGTTGTTCGTCGAGGCCACACCGCCGTCGGACAATGCTGCATTCATCGTCATCAACAACCCGATTTCGCAGAAGCAGGAGATTGAAGCGGCTGCGAACCAAGGACTAATCGTCCGCACTCGCGCCGATGCCGATCTTGAAGAAGGACGGCGCGGCGATACAGCTAGACGTACGGAAGCACTCGATGGACGAGCAGTCATTGTCTCGACGGATTTCCCTGAACCTCGCCCTTCGCTCAAGACGGACTATGTCGTCACCATTCCATCGGCGACGAATGCGCGCGTGCACCCCTTCGCGCGCCATCCACGTGCGGGCGCGCCGATCCATCCATAGTTATCGCGTGACGAAGTGCGCTAGGACCCGCACTTCATTCCACCGCAGCAAATCTTCTCTTCTTCCAGCGATGGAGCTGCAGGAAAATCGATCTCTGTTTGGTGGATGTGGTTGTAGTACGCGGTAAAGGTCATCGCCGTTGCTTCCGCCATCACTGCAATGGCGGCAGCATCATTGAAGCCAGCGGTGCGGAATGCGGCGAGTTCGCCGTCGGTCAAATATCCCTTCGTCTCAACCATCCGCTTGGTGAAGTCGATCAACGCTTGCTCGCGTGTGTCTGCTCCATTCCCTCGTCGAATGGACTTCACATGCTCCGCTGCGAATCCACTCGCCGTCGCCAACTTGGTATGCGCAGCAACGCAGTATTCGCAGTGCATGAATTCGGCGGTCGTGAGAGCAACGACCTCAATCTCTTGAGCAGTCAATGCCTTCGATGTCTTCACGCTCGACATCAATCCAAGGATCCCCTTCAGAATCTCTGGCGAGTGCGCGATTCCTTTGAAGATGTTGATTTGAGGAATGCCTCCAGCGAAGGCAGGGCTTGTGGTGGGATCGACGGTTGCGAGTCTTGGCATGATGTTCCTTCTTAGGTCGTGGTTGAATCCAGGCAGCGTGCGCGGGTGTGCGCGATGTGCAATTGTACCGCATGCGCGCGCACAATCCGCGATCCTTGCTCCACCGCACGCGCCGCCATCCGTGCCGACTCGAAATCTCGCTCATTCGGATGCACAATTCCGTGAATGGCCCCCACGAAGCTCTTTCGGCTGATTGAAACGAGTGTTGGAAATCCAAGAGCAACGATTTCGTTCAGTCGTTCTAGCAGCGCTCCATTTTGTTCCACTGTCTTCCCAAATCCGAATCCTGGATCAATGCACATGGCGGACGCATCGATTCCCGCCGACTGCGCCGTTTGCGTTCGCGCATCGAGCCAATCTCTCACCGAGTGCACCACGTCGTCGTACTGAGGCGGATTGGAATAACGATCGCTATACGAATCGTTCGAGGGGTCGCACAGACGATGCATCAGGACGACTCCACATCCACGGCGAGCGACGAGTTCGAACATCTCTCCATCATCACCCGATGAGACATCATTCACGATGGATGCTCCTGCATCGAGTGCTGCTTCAGCCACTTCAACGCGCGTGGTGTCGACACTGATGGCCACATCGCTTCGACGCGAGAGAGCAGTGATCAATGGAACGACGCGACGAATCTGCTCTGCAACCTCGACGCGCGCCGCGCCGGGTCGAGTGCTTTCTCCTCCGATGTCAATGATGGATGCACCCTCACTGATCATCTCGAGTGCCCGATCAACGGCGACTTCAGGATCCATCCAAAGTCCGCCATCAGAGAATGAATCGGGTGTGACGTTGAGAATGCCCATCACCAGCGCGGGATCGTGCACGCCAACCGCGAGCGAATGTCCGCGAGCGATACGCCATCGTGGTTGCAACACTTGACTCATGGGACCACTGGGGCAACTTCGACAACTGGATCATCCGAATCTTCAGGCGATGGCGTGGAGGGCATCGCGGTCACTGCGTACTGAAGTCCAAGCGCAAGCACACTCGAAGGGATGATCAGTGCCGCCTCGGCGCGTCCATCTTGCAACTCGAGTGCGAAGTACAACGGTTCAGTCTTCGTCGACACTTGACCGAGTGGTCCTGATTCCGCAGGTGCTCCAAACGCGCTCGAGACTTGCTTGACAACGCGCGCCAACGGACCAATCCCAATCACGGCGACGAGGTCGGCATCCAACGCAGCCATGTTGGCGAGAGCGCGGACGACTGCATCGTCGGCCAGTGCTTCACCCTCTGCGAGAACCGCCTTCTTCGCTCTTCCAAACACGTCGGGCCGCTGGCTGAATGTCACCACGAGTGAATCCGTATGAGCGTGCGCGAGTCCGTGCATTCCTCGACTGCCGTAGATCACGCGCTTCGCCATCTGCGCCATGGCATCTCCTCCAAACTGTTCTGTACTCGGCGACTCTGGTGCAGTTGGAATCTCGCTCGGACCAAGCGGTTCCTCTTTCACGCCGAAGGCGCAAGCGACTCCATTGTCTTTGACTTCGAACTCTGGAGTCCAAGTGGCCGTTGTCCGAAATGTCCCGCTGGTTCCGCTCATCCCCATCACATTGTGTCGCATGACTTCGAGCAACGCAGATGGATCATTGCAACCCGCAACAAGTGCGCTGTCGTTGAGGATGCCGCCCGCGAGAATGCCAAGTTTGCTCGGGTAGGCACTCGCTTGCGCCCACCGCACAAGATCAGGGCGAGCAAGAATCCACTGCGGAAGAATTTTTCCCTCTGGGTCAACACTCTTGGCAAGCGAGACGAATCGCTCACCGCCACCGAGTCCAACAATGTCGACGCTCACCGCCGCGTAGGGAGTCGCCTTGGGGAGCCGAGTGAGAGCAGCCATCGATCGAACTCCGCCGGAAAAAACATTCGCAAGCGGCGAGCCTGAGTCTGCATTGACGACGGCTCGCACAAGAAGTCCCATCGGATCCACATCAAGCGCAAGCAGTGCGCCTCGGTATCCCTCTCCAAGTTGAGAGAATGCGGCGAATGGAGCCGGGAGAGCCGATGTTTTGCTATTCGGACCGACCGCAATCACAATGTCTGCGGTCGTCGCAAGTGCGAGTCCACACTCCCCCGCGATCGATGAAAAAGCATTCCATGCGCCTTCCGTCGGGATCGAATACGCCGATGCGCGCTCAAGGTCGGTGCTGATCAGTAGATAGTCGCTCTCATGATGAGTGACGAGTTCCCTGCGAACGAACAGTGTTGCCTCTCCCCGCTGCATGTGGATCACACGATCGTTCGCCTCAACAGGTGCTGCTCCTCCTGATTCGATGAGAGCCGCAATAGAGTCTCCACCCCCAGTGACTGGGATCAATGCAGTCCAACTCGCGTCGTGGGTCCACGCGCAGATGGCACCAGTCTCATTGAATCCAGATGGGATCTCGAGAAACGATTGGAGTTGATCAATTGGTCGGCCAACCATAAGTGTTTCAGGTCGGTCCATTCGAGCAAGGCACGACTCCATGTCCTTGCTACAACGAGAGAGATCAGACACAATCAGAATCGCGTGGCTCTCTGATGGCACCATGGCTAAGAGCTGCTCGAGCGAATGGGCCCCCATGGCTGGCGGTGCGACGAAGGTGGCAGACACAATGAGCAATCCGCTGGCGAAACGAAAATTCATGTTTCGAGTTTATGCGCCTCTGTCGCAACTTGTCTTCGAATCTTGAAGGTTATCAGCGTTTACATTCACCCTTGGGCAACCTCGTTGCAATCTCTATAATGAACTTCCCTATGGGGGTGATCACATTTCTCCTAAGAACCCGACTTCGCATCGCTGCGGTGATTGCGATCGATGCCGTAAGTGCATTGGTCGCGTTCTTCGCTTCTGGATTACTTCGATTCAACGACCCAACCATCGTCTTTCGTGATTACTGGGGAATCCTGTGGGCGACCACTGTCATTGTTCCAATCTCATTCTGGGTTGCGGGTCTGTACCGCATGATCATTCGACGAGCTGGCACCGAGTTATGGTGGCGCACACTAGCAGGGGCGACACTGGCCACACTCGCCACGGCCGCCTGGACGGTTTTTGATAGGGGCGCAGTCGATGGAGGAGTCAGTCGAGTCACGCTGATTGGTTTTGGGATCAACCTCGCTGCGATCGCGGCATCGACCCGATTCGCTGCTCGCGTACTCATCCGCCGAACAACAGCCCGCGACAATTCGCGCGTGCTGATTTATGGCGCTGGTGTTGCGGGAGAGATGCTCTCGACTGATCCGCGTTTTCGCGTCATGGCATTCGTGGACGATGATCCTGCAAAATGGGGACGCGTGATCTCTGGAGTGCGCATTCACCCACCGCACGAATTGCCAACCCTCGTCACACGCCACAATGCAGAGACAGTTCTCGTCGCACTTCCGAGCGCCAACATCTCACAGCGCCGATCAGCGCTCCGCCGTCTTGGACACTTGCAGGTCAAGGTGCTCACGGTCCCGATGCTGGATGAGATTCAATTGAGTCAATCGAGGTTGTATGCGATGCGTCCCGTCGGTATTGATGAATTGCTTGGCAGACCCCCCGTCGAGCCGAATGTGGCACTCATGCAGCAGTCGATCGCGGGGCGCAATGTGCTCGTGACTGGCGCCGGCGGCAGCATCGGAAGCGAACTCTGCCGGCAGATATTGGCGCAGCGTCCGCACAAGGTCGTTCTCCTCGAGCAGTGTGAATTCAATCTCTACACCATTGCACAAGAACTGGAGCAACTGCGACTGCTTGACCACTCAAACCCCGGGCTTGAAATCGTCTCGAGCCTCGGATCAGTGCTCGACAGTGTGAAGGTTCGGATGCTTCTCGAACTCCACAATGTCCAGACGTTGTTCCACGCTGCCGCATACAAGCATGTTCCCATCGTGGAGGAGAATGAGTGCGAGGGCGTCACGACGAATGCGCTTGGCACACTGCGCGTCGCCGAGGCAGCGATCGCCGCTGGTGTCGACCGATTCGTCTTCGTCAGCACAGACAAGGCCGTGCGTCCGACCAGTGTCATGGGCGCAAGCAAGCGACTCGCCGAGATGATTCTTTGTGGACTGCAGAACGAACCATCCGCCGCGCGCACGCGATTCGTGACGGTGCGATTCGGCAATGTGCTCGGTTCGAGTGGAAGTGTGATTCCTCTCTTTCGAGAACAGATCAATCGCGGCGGACCCGTCACGGTCACTCACCCAGAGATGACTCGATTCTTCATGACGATTCCAGAAGCGAGTGAACTCATCATCCAGGCAGGATCGCTCGGCACGGGTGGTGAAGTCTTCGTGCTCGACATGGGCGAGCCAGTGCAGATCATCGATCTCGCAAGGCGCATGATCGCGCTGAGCGGTCGCACCATTCGCACTGCCACTGAACCTGACGGCGAGATCGAAATCAGTATCACTGGACTCCGACCCGGCGAGAAACTCTACGAAGAGATCGCCATTGGGGATGATGTCACTCGCACGTCGCATCAGGGAATATTCCGAGTCCAGGAGTATCCTGTGGCGTGGTCTTCACTCAGCCCGTTCGTCCTGCGCATTGAGGCGGCTGCCGAACGGCAAGATCGTGTCGCGCTCCGCACCGCGCTCCGCGAAGTAGTGACCGAGTTTCGCCAATCAACAGACGGCGTTGTCGAACACAAGACTCGATAACACGATCTCGTCTCCCTCGTCGACGGAACCGACCTCGCCGCGGTGCTCGGTTCTTGGGGCCCACTGCCCGTGACACGAATATTCCCGTGATTGTGCGTTTTCGATTGACCGCGCGGTAATTCGTGACATCTTCCGAAGCGGAGTTCGGGAATCGGGACTGTCCCGCCATTTCCCTTTTTGGAGCACTCCCCTTGTCTCATCTTCGATCACTTTCCGTTGTCGGTCTCGCCGTCGCGTGCGCATCAACCATCGCCGTCGCCGATTTCACAACGACTTACAACGACTCCGTCAACGACCTCTTCGATAACGGGCTGTCGAATCTCGATATCGAGTCGGTGACGATTCACCAAAACGACGCAGCGGGTGGATGGAATCTTTCCATGTCGATTACCACGCGCGGTTTTGCTGACTGGACCAAGTATCTCGTCTTCATTGGCGGCCTTGGCGATGGCGTCTCAACCAACCCGTGGAACCGACCCATCGATTTCAACAATCAGAGCATCTCAGGGTTTATCGGCGCGTGGGCCGATGGCGGCGGCGGCAATCAGGCTTGGACCGTGTCCGGTGGATCTTGGA
Organism: Planctomycetota bacterium; assembly: GCA_027622195.1. Classification (GTDB taxonomy): domain Bacteria; phylum Planctomycetota; class Phycisphaerae; order Phycisphaerales; family SM1A02; genus SXOD01. Next base: position 413 of record JAQBZO010000020.1, on the reverse strand, counting down.
TCAATGACGGAAGCACGAGCCAATCCTTCTCGTCCGAGACGCGCACGATGGAACTCGGCCTCGGGTTTGTTGGGTTCGGCGATGTCGGCCTAAACTTCAGTTTCGATGTTGCGACTTCTGGCGGGGGAAATGACCCCGGTGTCGATCACTTGAGCCGATCCGACCTCGCAACGAGTGGATGGGGCAGCGGATCAACCGCCGGAACATTCCTGAACTACACCGTCATCCCCGGTCCAGGTGCAGTGGCCGTACTTGGACTTATTGGACTTGCTGGCAAGCGCCGCCGTTCCTAACTGGCACCGTTTCGAGATACAAAACAACACTCTCGTCCCCATTCGGGACGAGAGTTTTTTTATTGCCCATCATTTTCCGCATCCGAACCACCGACCCATAAAAAATGGGACGCCCGAAGG
>JAQBZO010000038.1 GCA_027622195.1 Planctomycetota bacterium | reverse complement strand
AACCAACGCAACCGACGCAGCAGTCACGAGACGCCGCTCGGAAAGAACGCGCGCTTCAAGATCGAGGATTGGGAACGGTTGCACCGCCTAGGCGTGATCCGACTGTCCCCGCTGTGCCACCGATCGCGCGCGTGGCATCGCCCGTGATCGCGATTCCATCCTCGCTCGACTTCGGATTTCTCTCGCCAGGGCAAGATGCGAGCGGCATCGTGGTCATCAAGAACAACGGAGAAGCGCCCGTCACGATCGTCACGGCCAAAGCAGGATGCAAGTGCACCACGATCAACTCACTGGATGGAACGATGATTGCTTCTGGTGCAACCGCAGACCTCAACATCACCCTGACAGGTGCCGAAGCGCAGGGGATTCGCCGCGCGAGCGTGGTGATCACTTTTGCGAATGATGTCCCTCCACTCACGATTCCGCTTCAAGGAGAAGTCGCGCTGCCGATTCGCTCGATCCCTCCGTATGTCAATCTCGTCGGTGGAGGATCTTCGACCGGTCGACTTGTTATTGAGGCGAATGATGGAACTCCGTTTTCGCTGTGCGCTGTGAATGGTGAACCGCCTGTGGTGAGCGGTGGATACAACCCAGCGACCGATGCACCGCGTCCTCGATTCTTGCTCGAATACAACTTGTCAGACGCGACGGCGATTCCCACCTACCTCTTGATCGAGACGAATCGCCCCGACTGTCCACTCGTGGATGTCAAGGTTCGTCACGAAAGCACGCTTCCACGCGCCACGCTCAAGATGTCGAACTACCGACAGAACCTTGGAGCGATGGTTCCAGGAGTGAAGCGAGAGTTCATGGTGCAATTGCTTGAAAACACCGAAGTCCGTTCAGTGGTGAGCGCGAGTCCCTTCGCCGAAGCAACGCTCGTGAGTTCGACCTTCGAAGGCAAAGGCACCGAAGTCGTTGTTTCGATCGTTCTGAAGGAAGAGGCGTCTGGACTTGTTCGATTCCCAATCGTCCTTGTCACAGAATCGAAACAGCAAGAGCTCGAGTGCTTCGTGATCGCACGAAAGTCAGGAGAATCCTGCGGTGTCGCTCCTACCTCGACTCCGGGAGGATGACCGACAAGCGTCAGAGCGATTCGACGCGCCGCGCGATGTCCATGGCGACGAGCGCGTCAATGAGTTCGCCCATCGACCCGAAGAGAAGGGGTTGCAAGTTGAATGATTGCTCGAGTCGATGGTCGACCGCGACATTCTCTTTCCATCGATAGGTGCGAATTTTTTCGGATCGCGATCCAGATCCAATCATCGCCCGTCGTTGCGCGCTGCGCTGTGCGTCGGCTTCGACGCGTCGACGTTCGACGATGCGCGCTCGCATCAACCTCCACGCCTTCTCTCGGTTTTGCGTTTGGCTGCGCGTCTCTTGCATCCGAACTTCGATACCTGTCGGAGCGTGGATGAGATGAACGCAAGTCGCCACCTTATTGACATTCTGTCCGCCTGGACCCTGAGCCGTGGTCAAGATCTCGCGCACCTCATCGCGGTCAATCTCGGTGTCCACGGTCTCGGCTTCGGGCATCACGGCGACGGTGGCGGTCGAAGTGTGCACGCGTCCTTGCGCTTCGGTTGCAGGAACGCGCTTCACTTGATGCGTGCCCCCTTCGTATCCGAATGCTTGCCAAGCACCTTCACCAGAAATGCCCACAATCGCCTGCGAAATGCCTCCAGCATCGCCTGGACTGATCTCCATCTCTTCCCATCGCCATCCTCGCGAGAGTGCAAAGCGCTGATACATCTGCAAGAGATCGCCCGCAAAGAGGCACGCTTCATCGCCACCGACTCCCGCGCGAATCTCAAGAATCAAACTCAACACGGAGCGGTCATCACTCGTCACGAGCGACGACAGCATCGACGAGGCGAGTTCGTCTGCTCGCGCATTCAACGCAGGGATTTCGGCGAGGGCGAGCTCACCCAATTCGGATCCACGCTCGGTCGCGGCGAGTGCGGTGTTGGATTCCACTTCACTTTGGCACGCTTTCCATTCTCGGTACGAGCGGACGATCGGCTCAAGAGCACCACGCCGAATCGCATGCGTGCGCACCGCCTTCGGATTCACAGCGATCGCTGGATCCGCGAGTGCCGACTCAATGTCCGCAAGCTCGCTCGCCATCTCATCAAGGCGCCGAGCAAGGGGTGGAGGAAGTTTCGCGGCGCACATGGTGAGTCGGGAAGTTACTTGTGAGAGACAGGGGTGCAAAGATCGAGAAAAAACGCCTCTTCGAGCGCGATGTCCTTGAGTCTCTCGAATCGACCGGACGCTCCGCCGTGTCCTGCGCCCAGGTTGATGTCAAAGATCATCAAGTGGTCGTCCGTCCGAAGTCGCCTGAGCCGCGCGACATACTTTGATGGCTCGAAGTACATGACCTGCGAGTCCCACAGTCCCGTCGAAACGAGCATCGATGGATACGACTGCGCGCGAATGTTGTCGTAGGGCGAATACGAGAGGATGTACTCGTAGGCAGCTTTGTCTTCGAGTGGATTGCCCCACTGAGTCCACTCATTCGTCGTGAGGGGAATCGATGCATCGAGCATCGTCGTCAACACGTCAACAAATGGAACACCCAGCGCGATGCCTTGATAAAGATCAGGTGCTTCGTTCGCGATGACTCCCATCAGCAGTCCACCCGCCGATGCACCTGTTGCAAAGGTCGTCGCAGGGGAACCCCACCCTTCGCTCTGTAAAAATCGAGTGGCATCGATGAAGTCGTGAAAAGTGTGCCACTTCTGCATGAGCCGTCCATCCTCGTACCAATCTTGGCCGAGGTCTGATCCACCGCGAATATGAGCGAGTGCAATGGCGAATCCTCGGTCAAGGAGCGGCAGCGCGCTCACCGAAAACTCAGCGTCGGTGGGGTGTCCGTATGAGCCGTACCCCTCGATGCGAAGTGGATGCGTTCCGTCGCGCGTGTACGCGTCGGATCGCCACGCGATCGAAATCGGAATCCGTTTTCCATCCCGACTCGGTGCCCAGACTCGAGCCGTTTCATACTGCGATGGATCGAATCCAGGCACGGGAGCGATGCGGCGCACGATGCGCGAGCCAGTGGAGAGATCCACATCAATCGTCGTGCGCGGCGTGATCATCGAAGTGAACTCGACGCGAATCGATGGGTTGGACGCGTCAGGATTCTCTCCAAGGGTCATCGCATACGCGGGTTCTGCAGCGTCGACCGAAAAACCGACCGCCTCTCCGGGCCAGCCGATGACGCGGACGCACGGATTCGCCGCGATTCGTTCTTGCACCACGATGCCGTGAGTCATCAATGCCATTGCGTCGACCGACACATCGCTTCGATGCGGAACGATGTCGCGCCAGAGTGATCGATCGTTCGGCGATGAGATCGGTGCATCGATGATCTTGAAATTGCGTGCTCCATCATTCGTGCGCACGATCCAATGATCGCGGAGTCGATCGGCGTAGTTGCGCACGTTGGCTTCGCGCGGAAACACCACGGTGGGCGTATCGCTTGGCGATGCCAATGGCACTATGCGAAGTTCATTCGTGTCGTAACCCTCCATGTGAATGCAGAGGAAGAGTTCATCCGCGCTGCTCTGAATCGCGGTAAAGAGCGTGTCGTCCAATTCCTTGTAGACGAGCATGTCGCTCGAGGCGGCAGTGCCAAGTGTGTGTCGTAGGACAGGACCCGACTGCAAGAGGATTGGATCCTGCCGCACATAAAAGAGCGTGCGATTGTCGCTGCTCCAAACGAGCGACTCCAGTGCGCCGTCGACGCGGTCGTCGTACACCATTCCATCGATCAGGTTTTTGAAATGAATCGTGTGACCTCGACGACCCACCGTGTCTTGAGTCCACGCGAGGGTGGATCCATCGGGCGAGACGGCCACATCTCCGATCTTGAAAAACTCATGCCCGGCAGCGAGAGCCGATTCATCGAGAACCACTTCGACGGGATTGCTCGTGTGAGGCGAATCAGGACTCCCGCGCCACCGCACGAGCGTTGGATATTCAGACCCGACGGTGAATTGATCGGCGTACCAATAGCCTCGATCCCACACGGGCGCCGAGGCATCGTCCTCTTTGATGTGAGCGCGAATCTCAGCGAGCAGTTCGTCGCGCAGTGGGCCCATCGAGCGGGTCATCGCATCGGTGTACGACTGCTCGTCTCTCAACATCGCCATGATTTCAGGGCGTTTCGTATCGGTCGCATCGTCGCGCATCCAGTAGTACTCGTCGCCGCGGTCTCCGAATGGACTCGAGACGATGTGCGGCACTTGCAGCGCGATGGGGGGTTGAGGAAGTTGGCATCCACCCAGAACGAACAGCAACGCCAACGCGAAAGTTGCAGCGAGCAACAATCGTGAAACAGTTTTAGTCAATCGATTGGACATAGAGATACCAACCACGATAGTGGGGGGGGCGTCGGATAAAAATGCTCAAGCAAAAAGCGACCGCGACGAACTACTTCGTCTCAGCGGCAGCGCTCTTTTTTCCACCCTTGAAATAGTCGCCCGCGAACTTGCGCTGGAAGCGCTCGACGCGGCCGGCTGTATCCAAGAAGGTCTTTTGGCCCGTGTAGAAGGGATGGGATCCAGACCAGACTTCCACGTGGAGTTCGGGCACGGTCGCGCCAACGATCATGACGACTTGACCGCGGAAGGAGACCTTGCAGTCCGGATACCAGGTTGGGTGAATCTTGTCCTTCATATCGTGCTCCAGTGGGGAATGGGGGAGTGTATCCAAACCCGCATTGTGCCGCAAGCGGTGCGTGGAATCGGCTTCGAGGACCCCTCGTCCCCACGGCGGATCCGCATTTCTCGCACTCGCCGCGGCGGAAGTGATGGATTCCAACAACTCGACGCGAATCCAGTGTGGAAAGACATTTGGGTTGGATACGCCTTCGCGATCCGTGGGCGAATGGATTGAAGGTCGAAGAGTAGTACGACGAAATGAAATACTAAGGATTGGAGTCACACGATCAGCGAAGCACCTGCGCTCAAGGCGCAGCAGTTCAAGCCGTGGTACTTCCTGGCGCAGGTTGCCGATCGGTTGACGCTTGCCCCAGAAACGCTATTCTGCGCAGCCCATTCCCCTATAGCTCAATTGGTAGAGCGGGCGGCTGTTAACCGCCAGGTTACTGGTTCGAGTCCAGTTGGGGGAGTTCGCCTCAGACCGCGCCGCAAGTAGAAACTTGCGCCGCGGTCTTTTGCTTCACTCCCCGCGTCGTCGCTGCGCGACGCCGCCGCAGTGTTCGGGGACTCGGCTCGCCGGCACGATGTGCCGCTCGCCTCGACCCCGAAACCCGCTCCAACTTCCTCGGATTCAAAGCCGCGACGGCTTTGAATAGCGAGTCCAGTTGGGGGAGTTCGCCTCAGACCGCGCCGCAAGTAGAAACT
>JAQBZO010000004.1 GCA_027622195.1 Planctomycetota bacterium | reverse complement strand
AGATGACGCCGTAACCACGCACGAAGAGAGGGTCGGTGGTGCCGTTCGCAACGAAGTCCGATGCCGTGGTGGGAATGCACGCGAAAACGGGTCGATTCCGACCGTAAGCCCCCCCCGATCCGCGTCAGTTACACCTGAATCTCGAGCAGCTCTTGGCGCAATCGTGGCAGTTCGACGAGGGCTTCTTCGTCGCATGCGGCCCACCAACACAAACGCCCAGATCTTGCGATCTGGGCGTTCATCGTTTTCCAGTGAGCCGGCCTCTGTCGAAGCCGGACGTTTGAAATAGCGGGGGCTGGATTTGAACCAACGACCTCCGGGTTATGAGCCCGACGAGCTACCAGGCTGCTCTACCCCGCAGTAGAACATTCGAGCGTATTCGCAGCAGTGTCTTCTGTCAACCGTTCGGCAAAGTCGGAGGCGAGGTTGTGCTCGAAGGACTTGATGGAGTCGTCGACTTGCCCTTGCGACTCCAGAACAGTTTTCCTGTCTCTTTCACTTTCGCAAGCCATCGTTTTGCCCACGCAAATTCGACCGCAAGTATGGCGAGTCCCCCAAGAATGACCAAGAATCCTGGACCGGGAGTGACGATCATAATGATGCCGAGGAGGATGGTTGTGAATCCAACTATCGACACCACAATTTTGCGCGCGATGCGCTCTGCGGGTGATCGATTCGCCTGCATCTGCGCAGGATACACGTTGAAGCGCGCACCGCTACGATCCTCGCCCCGATGGCCAAAGACAAGGACGCTGTTACTACTTCAAAGGGCACAACGCGCATCATTTTCACGATGCAAGGTGTGTCGAAAGTCATTCAGAAGAAGACGATTCTGAAGGACGTCTGGTTGTCGTACTACTACGGCGCGAAGATCGGTGTCCTCGGACTCAACGGAAGCGGCAAGAGCACACTCCTGCGCATCATCGCTTCGCTCGACAAGGAGTACGAAGGCAAGATTGAGCGAGCGCAGGATTACACGATTGGGTATCTCGATCAAGAGCCGCTCGCGAATGAAACGCGCACAGTGATCGAAGTCGTGCGCGAAGGACTTCAGGAAACATTCGCTTTGCTTGCTGAGTTTGAGACGATTACTGAACGATTTTCTCATGAGATGACTTCCGCCGAAATGGACAAGTTGCTCGTCCGCCAAGGAGATTTGCAAGAGAAACTCGACTCACTCGAAGCATGGACGGTCGAGAATCAACTCGAGATGGCGATGGAGGCACTGCGTTGTCCTCCCGCCGATATGCCGCTCGACAAAGTTTCAGGAGGAGAACGCCGACGCGTCGCGCTCACTCGCCTCCTCTTGCAAAAACCAGATGTCCTTCTGCTGGACGAACCCACGAACCATCTCGATGCCGAGAGCGTGCTCTGGCTTGAGCATCATCTCGCGAAGTATGCCGGTACGGTGATCGCCGTGACCCATGATCGATACTTCCTCGACAATGTGGCGGGTTGGATTCTTGAACTCGACCGTGGACAATGCATCCCGTACGAAGGCAACTACACCGGTTGGTTGCAGCAGAAACAGCAGCGACTTGTGACCGAAGAGAAGCAAGCAAGCGCTCGGCAGAAGACGCTGACCCACGAACTCGAATGGATTCGGCAGAATCCGAAGGGTCGGCAGTCAAAGAGCAAGTCGCGCGTGGCGAACTACGAACGATTGCTTGCCGACGATCAATCGAGCGTAAAGAGCCAGGAACTTGAGATCTACATCCCACCGGGTCCGCGACTCGGGCAATTGGTCATCCACGCGAAGGGTGTGTGCAAATCGTTTGGCGACCGCGCGTTGATGGATGACACAACCTTTGAGATTCCACCTGGGGCGATTGTGGGAGTGATTGGTCCCAACGGTGCAGGAAAGACAACGCTCTTCCGGATGATTATGGGGAAGGAGACCGCCGACGCAGGAGAGTTTGTCGTCGGATCCACCGTCCATCTCGGTTATGTCGAACAGCTGCGTGATGCGATTCCTGCTGGCGCGACCATTTGGGAAGCAATTTCCGGCGGCGATCAAGAACTTATTTTGGGATCGGCGAAAGTCAACAGCCGTGCCTATGTCGCGCGGTTTGGTTTTTCAGGAACGGATCAAAGCAAAATAGTCGACACACTCTCTGGCGGAGAGCGCAATCGAGTCCACCTCGCTCGCATGTTGAGGCAGGGGGCAAATGTCATTCTGTTTGACGAGCCGACGAACGATCTTGACTTGAACACGCTGCGCGCACTCGAAGAGGCGATTGAAAACTTTGTCGGAACCGCCGTCGTCATCAGCCATGATCGCTGGTTTCTCGATCGAGTCGCGACGCACATTCTCGCCTTTGAAGGAGAGAGCAAGGTGACCTTTTTCCCCGGCAATTTCAGCGAGTATGAGGCGGACCGAGTGCGTCGTCTCGGGGATGTGTCTCCGACCCGAGTGCGATATCGAAAACTCTCACGGTCGTAGCGGTGGGAATCACCTATCGCCAGTCGAGCGATTCTTGAATCGAGTTGAAGTTGTCGCATCCGTTTGAGGTGACAACGACCATGTCCTCCACGCGGATGCCTCCAAGACCGTCGGCGTAGAGCCCAGGTTCCACGGTGAGCACATCGCCTTCCACGAGCGCGACACCTCCATCGGTGAGAAGTGGTGGTTCGTGCACCTCGAGACCAACACCGTGACCAGTGCCGTGCGTCATGCGGCACCAACCCCGTGAGCCTCGTTCTGGAAGCCCCATCTCAAATCCTGCTTGCTGCATGACTTGTTTCGTGGCAGCGTGGACTGCATCGCCAGTCGCGCCCACTCGAATGGCTGCAATCGCCGCGCGCTTTGCTTCAACGACCGCGTCGTGCATAGCGAGTTGGCGTTCGCTCGCTTGGCCGTGCACCACGGTGCGCGTGCAATCGCCGTTGTATTTCGTCTCGCGACATCGCGGAAAAACATCGACGATGACGAACTCTCCTGAGCGGATTGGTCCGTGACCGTGGTCGTGACAGTCTGCACCGACCGCCCCAGAAGCGACGATGGAAGTGGGATTCTCATACGCACGCTCAATCAACCATCCATCGAGTATCGCGCGCACGCGCTCGGTAGTGAGTGTCGCGCCAGCATGTTGGAGCAAGCCGTCCCCCCCAACTGACGCGTGCGCAATCGTTCTGCACGCCATCTCGACGGCTTGTTCGGTGATGCGCTGCGCCTCTCGTATCCACCTGATTTCTTGTGCATCCTTCGCTCGTCGCTCGAAGACGCCCAGATTGGGATCGCACTCCACTTCAATGCCAGCCTGATTGAGGATGTGCCAATAGAGCGCGGGAAGTGTGCGGTCGCAGGTGACACGCTTCGCACCGCGCCTCCTCACAAACTCGGCGAGTGATTGCGCTGTCGCTGTCTCGCGGTCGATGCTGAGTCCTCCTAGCGGAGTGAATTCAGCCGGAGAAAAAACATGATCCGCCCTCGCATGCAACTTCGCGCGTTCGACTTCGATATCTCGAATGATCAGCGTGCTTGAACGGTGTTCTGTCCCATCGCGTTCAATGATGAGCGCAGCAGGATCGCCCACAGAGAATCGAATACGCCAATAGAGCGCGAGATTCGTGGCGGGAATACCTGCGAAAACGCAGAGACTCGAGGTCACGCGTCAATTGTCCTTGTCGTCTTCATCGTCTGCATCGGTCGACGTCGCGCCGCCGTCCAGTTCGTCGAGTTCATCGTCGAGTGGATCCCGTTCGGCCAAGTCGATGGCTCGTGCGCCAGCCGCCGCGGCGCGTGTGCAGACATCGTGCAGCAATTGGTGAAGTTCTTCGTGATCGGGGACGGCATCGAGCATCCCCATGACCGAGTCGACCTGTCGGTGCCACTCGAGACCAGAATCAAAACTATCGATCGCAGCTTGTCCGAGTTGGCGACACGCCTCGAGATACCACTCCATCGTGACACCCGACTTCTTCGGGAATGGATCAATACGCGCGCGAACCGTGACCGGCCCAATCGCGACCAATGGAACAAGCCCCATTCGAGTCGTTGGCTCTCGGCAGAGGACCAGGACAGGCACTTCGCGGTGAAGTGCAGTCAATCGCAAACGACGCGCATCTGATCCAACCTGAGGAGGCTGCAGCAAATAGCAACCGATCTCGACTTGCGGATCTTCAGGCACTGGACTCTCGACGATGCGCAGTGTGTCGGCATCAATTGCGACCTGCATCCGCTGTCTGCGCGCTTCCTGCAACAGAAGGACGGCGCTCGCCATCTCGGCATAACTGCGGCTTCGATGAGCCAACTCCAATGCACGCATGGCGAGTCGCTCAGCTTCAAACCAACTGCTCGCACGCAATTCCTTCTGCGCCTTTTGGCTCAGTTCTTCAATGCGGAGTTCCTTGGCAGCCTTCGACATGAGTTGAGAATCCTACAGGGTGCGGGGAGCCCTTTTGTCATCCGATCGGCGCACCTCGAGCACTCGGCCATTCCGTCCGCCGCCCTCTTGTGCGATCGCGTCGCAAATCCGAGCCACGACCGCTGAACCAGCGAAATCGGCGCGTAATCCGGCTACTTTTTCTCCTACCGAACCGCCGAGTGTGCGGAAGAGACGCTTGTAGCACTCTTTTGCTGCGTCCAATTCGCTTTCATTCATGCCGAGTCGACTCATGCCCACATGGTTGTAACCACGCACCGAGGCAGGATTACCTTCGAGCAACATGAACGGAGGAACATCCTTTGGACAGCGGGACATGCCAGCCACGAATGAACAGAAACCGATGCGTGCGAAGTGGTGGATTCCAACAGCACCGCCCACATTGGCGTAGTCCTCGATGTGAACATGACCAGCGAGCATGACATTGTTTGCGAGGATGACATGATTGCCCACGATCGAATCATGCGCAATGTGCGTGCATGCCATGAACAAGTTGTGTGAACCGATGCGAGTCAGTCCGCCGCCATTGCCGGTGCCGCGGTGAATGCTGCAGTACTCGCGCACCTGGTTGTCGTCGCCGATCTCAAGCCACGTGGGTTCTCCGTGATACTTGAGGTCTTGTGGATCTCCGCCGATCACAGCGAATGCATGCACCGTGTTGCCTCGTCCCATCCGCGTCATCTGCACGACTTGGGAGTGGGGACGAAGGACGCAATCTTCACCAATCGAAACGCGCGCACCGACCACACAGTACGCGCCGATCTCAGCGCTCGGGGCGATGACAGCGGTGGGGTCAATGATCGCAGTGGGGTGAATCTTGGTCATGACGTGAAGTCTGGATCGACCATCATAAAGCGAATAAGTGCCTCGGCAGCGAGCTTTCCGCCCACTGTGGCGCGGCACTGTAGCGCTGCATTGCGGCTGGATGCGCGCACGACCTCGGCCTCGAGGACGAGTTGATCGCCTGGAGTGACTGCTCGACGAAGTTTGACTCCGTCCATTGAAAGCAGCACTGCCACTTTACCCGAGTGTTCCAACTGTTGGCTCAACATCAATCCGCCCAACTGAGCCATCGCCTCAACGATGAGCACTCCGGGCATGATTGGGGTGCCTGGATAATGTCCCTGAAAAAACGGTTCATTGATCGTGACATTCTTGATCCCCACAGCGCGACGCCCTTGATCGATCTCGATGACGCGGTCGACGAGCAACATCGGATAGCGGTGGGGCATCAATCGGACGATCGCGCGCGCGTCCATCGCCTTCGCTTCAGAGAGACTGGTGGTGCGAGCATCACGCCGAATCTTTTCTCGAATCGCAAGTGCCATCAGTCGATTGAGGTTGTGTCCAGATCGATGCGCGAGTACGCGACACGACAACTGGCATCCGGTCAAGTAAAGATCGCCGATGAGGTCGAGCACTTTGTGTCGCACGGGCTCGTTATCAAAACGAAGCACATTGTCGATGGGCCCATCGTCCCCGATGACGAGGACATCGCGCGGCGTGAGATGGCGACACATCCCCGCAGCCCACAATGCTTCGGCCTCTTCCTTGAGACTAAAGGTACGGCAGGGGGCAACATCAGAGATGTAGTCTCCCGTGGCCGTGTCGTAGTTCCAAGTCTGCCGACCGATGCGGTGCGCGTTGTCCTTGTAATCAAGGTCGAATACCACATGGAGCCCTGGGTCAGCGTGAGGCATCACGGCGATCATCGCTCCCCCTTCTTCGATCACAATGGGCTCGGTCAACTTATAGATTTTTCGTGGAGCGTCTTGTGCAACCAGTCCCGCCTCCAACAGAGGAGTCGTAAAGAGCAGCGCCGATCCATCGCCAATGGGAAGCTCAGGTCCGCGCAACTTGAGCACAGCATTGTCAATACCGAGTCCTGCGAGCGAACTCATGCAGTGTTCGATTGTTTCGATCGTGGTATCCCCCGAACGAAGCGTCGTTCTTCGAGGGCGATGGGAAACATTTTCTGCGATGGCTGGAATCGCAACAGGAGGATCAAGGTCGATTCGCTCGAAGACGATTCCTGTTCCAGAGTCGGCGGGGCAAATGATGAGTTCTGCAGCTTGACCGAGCAGCAATCCCTTGCCGCGCACCACCACCTCTCGACCCACCGTTTGTTGGCGAGGTTGAGTGGTGACAGGATTCGCTCGGTCAGGAAGCGTCGTCATGCCGGATCGTTCGGCTCCTTAGTGAATCCAATGGACCCCTGTGCATTCTTTAGCAGTCGCGAAACGAGTGAAGCGTTTTCTCCCAAAGTGCGCATGATGGCAAACTGCCGCAACATATCGCGCACATCGACCGCGGGCGTGCCGCCCACACGAGCGCGCGCTGGAACGTCGCGCATAAGCCCGCTCTTCGCAGCAATCTGCACACCTGATCCGATGGTGACGTGGTCAGCGATGCCGACTGCGCCGCCCATCTGAACCCCATCCCCCACCGTCACGCTGCCTGCAAGGGCAGCGTGGGCAGAAATGGCGCAGTGGCGACCGATCTTGCAATTGTGCGCGATTTGGCACTGATTATCGATCTTGGTGCCGAGACCAATTATGGTGGCACCTGTCTTCGCTCGGTCAATCGTGGTGTTCGATCCGATTTCGACAGCATCTTCAAGAATGACGGTGCCGATGTGCGGAATGCGTGTGAGTCCCTTTCCTGCGAGCGGTCGAAATCCAAAACCGATACCGCCAATGACGCAACCCGCACCAATGACGCAACTGTTTCCAACCGCAATGCGATCGTGCAACGTGACATTGGGATGAATCGTTGTGCCGTGACCGATGACCACGCCTCGTCCAATCGAGACTCCGGCGTGGATCACACACTCAGGCGCGATTGTGGACTCGGCACCGACTGAAACATGGGGTCCGATCCGCGATGATGGATCGATCTCGGCGGAGGGGTGAATCACCGCCGAGGGATGAACGCCTTGCTCTGGGATTCCACACTCGAATGCGAAGGCACCGAACAAGGCGATCGATGCGACATCGGCGTCGGGAACGACGATGATGGCGCGTCCCGCAGCACTGTCGCCGAGCTTCACCCCCGCTGAAACAACAGCGGTTCGAGCAGGACACTTCTCGAACGCATCGACATATTTATTGGCTCCCACGAGAACGACATCCGTGGCGATGGAGTCACTCACCGATGCGACGCCACGGACGGCTTCGTCGGGCGACCCAACGACCGTCGCGCCGAGGAGCGCTGCCACTTCGCCGCTCGTGCGGGGTTGGTGCTTCATCCGCCGCTCTGCGACTTCAATGCCGCATTCACCCGCTGCACGAGCAGGTCGGTGATGTCGAGTGGACTCGCAGAAAAGAGCATGCGCCGACCATTGATTTGTTCCATCGTGCCAGCAAGATTCGCTGGTTGGATCGGCGGTGAGGCGTCGTCCACAAAGATGATGTCGAGTTTTTGCTCAGCGGCGACTTGGGCGGTGACGGTCTTCACTTGGGTATACAAGTCGCGCATCGCATTCGCGCGCTCTGCTTCCATTTTGAGTTCGGCGTAGCCCTCAATCGCCTTGAGTTCGCCTGCTTTTTCGAGAGCATGGCTTGCGGCAGTCTCATACGCGGGAGTTCCAGGAGCATAACTTTCGAGTTCTTCTTGCATCTCGACGAGTTCAGCCTTCTTCGCATCAATGCGCGCAGCAAGTTCCGATTGAACCTTTGCGCGGCGCACCTCAAGTGACTTGATCGCATCCAGATTCTCGAAGAGTCGTTCGATATTCACGCACCCAATGGACACGGGCTGACTGGGCGCAACGGCGGCCCACGTGGCGACGAGGACGGCACCAGCAAGAAGGGTGACTGCAATGGGGGGGATACGCATAAGAGAGTCTTTCTTGAAGAGTAACTACTTGCCGACAGTCGCTGCGGGAGCGGCAGCGCGTGAGTTGTTCATTCGGATCACAAGCTTCTCGGTAATGTCATCCTTCGTCGCGGCATAGATCACGCGACGACGCATAATCTGATCCACGACCTGCTGCGAGAGTGGAGTCTGAGCGGCGCGGTCACGACGAAACTCGGCGGATCCGTCATAGACCATGACATAGTCGTATCCATCGGCCTCAGCGAGACGCGCGACTTCAGCTTGGATGGATCGATACAGGTTCTGCCACTGAAGTGCTTCTTCACGATCCACCTCAGAGTGCCGCATCAATGCCCATTCACGAAGTTGCAATTGAGAAAGTGCCACCTCATCTCGGTCCAACTGTCGTTGCGCCTCAGGCTTGGCATCGGCCGCCTTGGTGCGCTCTTCGAGCGAGCGAGATCGAACCGACAACTCTTCGTCAAACGAGCGTCGCTTGGCGGCGAGTCCAGCCTCCATGTCCGCGCGTTGAGTGAGTCGCTCAAGGACGGACGGCAAGTCAAGGTTGGCGACGGCGGAAGGGGGTACCGAGAGTCGTCCAGCGGCAAAGGTCGCTCCAGCAAGAAGGAGGACCGATGCCCCAAAGAGAACAATCCCGCGAATTGTGGTGTGAGAGGGAATCGAGTGCATCCGAAGATTCTACCCCAGACCGACGATGGACTGCCGCCGCTCCAATTAGAAGGGAAGGTCCATCGTGAAGCTGAAAACCTGCGTCTCGTCGGTGTCTTGCTTTGCGATCGGAACTGCAAGATCGAAGGCGAGTGGGACTGGTCCAAATGCGGGAATGGCGATGCGAATGCCGATTCCGATGGAGGCTCGGTACTGCTCGAACGAGACATTGTCGACCACTGTTCCCGAGTCGATGAAGGTCACCCACGACACATATCGGTCGAAGAGTGGGAACTCTTGCTGAAGCCCAGCGAAGAAGAGAAAAGTGCCGCCGACGGGTTCGTCGTTCGGCGTGTTGGGTGCGCCAATCGTTCCTTCGCTCTTGGGACTGACGGTGCGGAATTGAAATCCACGAAGGGATCGACCACCGAGGTAATACCGCTCGTAGATGGGCACTCCGTTCGTGGCCTCAAAGGCGTGGCGCGCTTCCACCGTGGCGCGAAGAACACTTCTTCGACCAAGGAAATCTTCGTCCACCGCGAGGAATGTCACGAGTCGCGCGCCGACTTCCAGATAGGGATAGTCCGCGATGAGTCCGTGGTAGTTGGTTTCGAGTTCAAGTTGCGATCCTCGTGAAGGACGCATGCGCGAGTCGACGGTGGTGCGTTGGATCACAAGACCGAGCGAATCGACATTGGCAGGTCCTGCGTATTCCACCACTTCGATCGGGGTGTCGGAATCAAAGTTATACAACTCGACATTCTCGAATCGGTAATTAGCGGTGCCGCGCCATACATCGCCAAGACGGCGTGTGATGGTGAGATTCTCGCCGATGCGTTGCTCGGTGTAGTTCGCGCTGTTCTGGTAATCGCGGATTCTGTAGTAACCCGTGACGCCTCCTCCCCATTCGCTATCGAGAAGTCGAGGATCGAAAATCGAGATGGAATACTGCGAGATCTCGTTTCCGGGAGCGATCGTGAGATTGAAGGTTTGGCCTGCTCCGCGAAACGCGCGCGCCGTGAGGAGTTCATTCACCGTGAGTGGAAAATCGGCGAGATCGAAGTTTCGCTGCACCACGCTGAAGGTTCCAAAAATACCTGTATCCGTGCCGACTCCTGCACCGAAATTCACGCTGCCCGTGTTCATTTCCTTCACTTCCACCAACACATCGCGAATATGCGGTGTACCTTCTGAGGGAGCCTGCGGCGTAATACGCACATCGCTGAAGAGGCGAAGTTCGCGCAGTTTCTGCTCTGCATCTTTGAGCGCGCCGCCATTGAGGATGCGACCTGATTCGATGGGGATATCACGACGAATGACATTGTCCTTCGTCAGGTCATTGCCTTGGATGCGCACAATGCCCGCCGTCCACGACCTTCCTGGGTTGACCCGAAGCAGAAAGTCGACCTCTGGCTCGGGACCGATGCGAATCCAATCGCCGTGGACTTGCGCGTCGATGTACCCCATCTCGCCGTACGCGCGCTCGAGAGCATCTTCCGACTCGGTCACTCGAACCGAGGTGAAGATGTCGCCGGGTCGCATTTCAAGAAGTCCCAGTGCCTGCTCGGGACTGAAGATCGCAAGCGATCGTGCGGTGGGTGCCCCTGCAATGGCATCTGGACTTGCGCCCGGGGAGGCGATGCGTACGGATCGCAGCGTGTATTGGCTTCCTTCATCGATGACGAAGATCACTTTCGCTTCATCGCCCTCTGGACTGATTTCAACGCGTCGGTCCACGCGAACATCGATATACCCGCGCTCCTTATAGAACTTGACGAGGCTCGCCACATCGTCGATGAGCTGCTCTTCGTCCAGTTCACCCTTGCGCAAGATGAAGATCCACGACGACGTCTCGATCTGATCGATCAGTAATGTGTCGCCGAAAGTGGCATTGCCCGTGAAATCGATGTCGCGCACCCGCACGCGCGGTCCTTCAATGACGCGAATGATGAGGATGCCTGTCTCTGTGAGCATCGTGTCATCCACGCGCACTTCGGCGCTGTAGTAACCCTGCACGCGATACAACCCCTTGACCTTGCGAACGCCCGCTTCGACCAAGAAATCGTCGCGAGGACCGCCTGCAAAAAGTCCGATGTCCTTCACGATGTCTTGGTCTGAGATGACCGTGTTTCCGACAACCTGAATGTCAGCAACGATCGGTTGCTCAGTGAAGACATAGGTCACGCGAACGCTGCCATCGGCCAGAACCGTTGCATCGGCCTCGACCGCCTCGAAATGTCCGAGTCGATACAGAGTGGCGATGTCGTTTCGGATTGTCTTGGCATCAAACGGTTGTCCAGGAGCAACACGAATGTTGTTGCGGACATCTTGCTCCACAGTACGCTTCAGTCCGCGAAACTCAATGTCAGAAATCGGGCGATCCTGAAGGGATTTGTCACCGATATCCATTGGCGTAGTGGCGAGAGTCAATGGCGCGAAGGATGCCGTTGCCGCGTGGTTGGGGTGCACGGCAATGCAGGCGGCAAGGATGGATCCTGCCACGCTCCACTGGTCTCGCAATCCTGTCATGAAACCCATCGCCAAGAGCGTACCAATGACAGCGCGGTGCATACCATGGGCGGTTCGATCGAAGGAACGACCTATGACCACTGACGCACCAACCACCATCCTCCGCAAGACCCCGCTTCACGCATTTCATGTTGAGCATGGTGCGAAACTCGTGGATTACACGGGATGGGAAATGCCGCTTCTCTATGTAGGGAGCGGCATCATCGAAGAGCACAAACATTGCCGAAGCGCCGTTGGTTTTTTCGATGTCTCCCACATGGGCCGCCTCAAATTTTCGGGACGGCATGCGCGGCGTTTCCTCGACAGAGTCTGCACCCGTCAGATTCTCGGCATGGAGCGCGGGCAGGTGCGCTATTCACTCGTCTGTAATGAGCGTGGTGGGTGTCGTGACGATGTTTTGGTGTACTGCCTCGATGAGGATTCATTTCTCATGGTCTGCAACGCGGCGAATCGTGCAAAACTGAAAGAGCACTTCGATCTCGTGCGTGGCGACCTTGTTTTCAAGATGGATGACCAGACCGAATCGACCGCGATGGTCGCTGTGCAGGGGCCACGAGCGATGGAAATTGTGGGATCCATGTCTCGCGAGATTCCCATGCTGAAACGGTATCGATTCACTGAGAAGAATCTTCTCGTGATGAAGGTCATGGTCTCTCGAACGGGGTACACCGGCGAAGATGGCGTCGAGATCATTCTCGGCGCGGGCATGGCGAAGGCGGCGTTGGGGATGTTCCTCGGACAAGCGAAGGACGCAGCCTCACTCGTGAAGCCGTGTGGACTTGCATCACGGGACTCTCTGCGTCTTGAAGCAGGGATGCCGCTCTACGGCCACGAGATTGATGAGGAGACCGATCCTCTGTCGGCGGGACTTGATTTCGCCGTGAAGTTGGAGAAGGGGGTCGACGACGAGCGTGCGGGTTCCTTCATCGGACAAGAGGCACTGCGCGAAATCAAGGCTCGTGGAATCACCCGCAAACTCGTGGGCATCACCCTCGAAGGACGACGCAGCGCGCGTCAGGGAATGCCGATTCTCCGAGATGGCGCCGCGATTGGAGTCGTGACGAGCGGATGCCTCAGTCCAACGCTTGATCGTCCGATTGCGATGGGATATGTGCGCCCGGGGGATGCCACCATCGGTACAGCGCTGACTGTCGAGATCGGTGGCAAGCCCGTTCAAGCCACGGTGGTGCCCACTCCGTTTTACAAGTCGTCGTGATCGCGCGTTGCGTCGCGTCAGCTCAGATCAAACGAACTATTGAAGAAGCGCGAGACCTTGCTGTCCTCAAGGCGCTTGCCGAGTTTCTTGAGTGCGCTGACCTCAATCTGTCGCACACGCTCACGCGTCAATCCAACCGTTTCGCCAATCTGCTTGAGGGTGAGCGGTTCGTGACCTTCGAGACCAAATCGCAGGCGCAGGACGCGCGCGTCACGGTCATCGATTGAATCAAGCAGGTGCAGAATGACCTTGAGGTCCTCGTTGTGGGTCGCCGGGTTTTCAGGCGCTCCATTGCGCATATCGGCGACGAGGTCAGCGATATTGAGGCCTTCGCCATCATCCCCCGCGGGAGTCTGACTCGGCGCGTTGTAAGCCTTGATCGCTCTGCGAACGATCATGAGTTTGCGCATCGGCAGATCCAACTCTTTCGAGAGTTCTTGCATCGATGGTGCATGTCCCAGTTGCTCGGTGAGTTTCTTGTTCGCCACCTTCCAACGCGCAATCAAGTCGACCATGTAGGCGGGAATATGAATCGGCTGAATGGCGTTGATGAGCTGGCGCTTGATGGATTGTTTGATCCACCAAGAGGCGTAAGTCGAGAATCGCGCGCCTTGTGCGGGATCAAACCCCTCGACAGCGCGGATGAGTCCGATGTTGCCTTCGTTGACAAGATCAGAAAGTGAAAGTCCGCGGTGGATGTAGTTCTTGCAGATCGAAATCACCAAACGCAGGTTCGCTCGGATCATGCGATCCTTCGACTCCATGCAGTTGTCATTGATGATGCACCAACCGAGGGTCTTCTCCTCGTCGGGAGTCAGAAGACCTTCGTCCTGGATGTCCTTCAGATAGGGCTGAAGGTCATTCGGTACTGAACTTCGTACTGTCATCCTCTGCAGTGACCTAACAAATACAACTGAACTCGGTCAACCTGTCGGGCGCCACTCCACGGCACAATCACCGACTCTAAGCTACTAAGCATAACGATTGGATGAAGACATAAGTTGGGATACAATGAAATGATGCAAGATTTGACGGGAGTCCTCCGCGAATGGCCATGGGACCCTGCGCTTCCCAAGGCGAGGATGGTTCAGCTGCCGGACGGGCGGCGGGTCCTCCAAGTGCGGGTCGAACTGGGAATTCTTCAAATGGAGACTAAGGGACGACCCGATGGGACCCATCCAGGTGGGTTCGAGAGCCTTTTTGCTCAGGCACGGTCGTTCGAGAGTGAGGATCCCATCACCCCCGACGCGATCGAGGCGCTTCGGATGGAGTGCATCCTGTATCAACAGCGCGCCGCCGCCTACTCCGCCGTTGGGCAGCCTGCCCTTGCGGCTCATGACTGCGCGCGCAATCTGGAAGTGGTCGAGTTCATTCGCACGCGCGCCTCTCGTCCACAAGATCGAGTCCTCTTTGAGCAGATGCGCATTCCGCTGGTCTTGATGCGAAGTCGAAGCACGGCGTCCGCGGCGATGCGTTCCAACGATGGACGAGGCGCGCTCATCGCACTCGACCAAGGGATTCACGAACTGCGTGAGGCCTTCGCCAATCTTGGAATCGTGCAGCGATTTGATGGATCTCCCGAAGCCGCGATCTTGCGGTCGATGCGTGATCTTCTCGTTCCAAAACTTCCCTCATCGCAGCGTGCAGAACTGGAAGAGAGACTCAGGCGCGCGGTCTCATCCGAGAATTACGAACTCGCTGCCATCCTGCGCAATGAACTGCGTCAGATGACTGACCTGATGCCGCCTCAGTGAGGCGCAATCGATCGAGCTAGTCCGGACCTTCGTCTTCGCCCACTCCGAAGACGATTGCATCCGCACTGATGAGTCCAGGACCACGAGCCAAAATGCCCAGAGAGAGGACGGCGCCGCTCAGGTGGACGAGCGCGAGCAATCGTTCGGGAGCGGTTGCCTCGGAGAGGATTCGAAGCGCCTCAGGAGAAACATCCGTGGGCAAATAGAGCATTCCGAGGACGATGAGGAATGCGAACGCGGTCACCCTCGAGAGAAATCCGAAGAAAATGAGCGCTCCGCCAATGAATTCAGTGGCGGCGATCACGCGCGCAACGGGGACCGCTTGCGGCACTCCACGCGAGTGCAAAATGAGCGCGATCGAATAGTAACTGTGCGCCTGTCCGGTCCCATCTTCAGAGAGATCCAACTTGAGGTCAAGGTCTTGTTGCAGAACGCAGCATTCATCGAATGTGAATGTGCGTGCTCCAGCGAGCGCATTCCATCCAATGGGAACAAACATGATGCAGAGCACGACACGAGCGAGAAAAGGCCCAATGCTCTGTGCGATGTGAGCCAAGAAAGCAAATGGTCGTAATCGATATTCAGCCATTGGCGCGCTGCCATCGTAGGCGATGCCACTCGATCCATCGGCTCGCGAAGCATCGGTAACATGATCGAGGTATTGCGGGCGTGGCGAAATTGGCAGACGCGCGGGATTTAGGTTCCCGTGGGATAAAACCCGTGCAGGTTCAATTCCTGTCGCCCGCACTCGGTTCGATGAACAACATGGATACTTCTCACACAGCCTCGGTCGACCATCTCACCGGAGAGGGATGGACTCCATCCTCGTGGACTCGCTTGCCAGCGAGACAGCAACCGCCGTGGCCCAATGAGGCTGCTCTGGCACGCACCCTTGAAACCATCGCATCGATGCCTCCGTTGGTCACGAGTTGGGAGATTGAGTCTCTCAAGGAACGACTCGCCCTCGCTGGACAAGGTCGAGCATTCGTGCTGCAAGGAGGCGATTGCGCAGAGAGTTTTTCGGAGTGCCATCCTGAGCACATCGCGGACATGTTGAAGGTCCTGCTCAAGATGAGTTTGCTCCTGTTGCACGGATCAGATCGTCCTGTCGTGCGCATTGGACGAGTGGCAGGTCAATATGCGAAGCCCCGAAGCAGCGACACCGAGACGCGCGGCGACGTGACCCTTCCGACGTACCGTGGTGACAATGTGAATCGCCCTGGATTTACAGCAGCCGATCGCACTCCCGATCCTGAACTGTTGGTGCGTGGACACGAACGCGCGGCGCTGACGCTCAACTTCATTCGCGCGCTCGCCGTGGGTGGATTCGCCGATTTGCACCACGCTGAGAACTGGGACCTCTCGTTCGTGCAGCACAGTGAGTTCGCCGAGGACTATCGACGCATCGTCAAGACCATTGTCGATGGAGTTCGCTTCATTGAAGTCTTCGCTGGACATCCGCTCACGGAACTCGCGAAGGTGGATATCTGGACGAGTCACGAGTGCTTGCTTTTGCAACTGGAACAAGCCATGACACGTACCGTGCCCCGACGTGCTGGTTGGTACAACCTCTCTACGCATATGCCGTGGGTGGGGGTGCGCACTTCGGTGCTCGGAGAAGCGCACATCGAATACTTGCGTGGCATTTGCAATCCAGTCGGCATCAAGATCGATGCACAGATGACGCCGCAGCGATTGGTGGCACTCGTTCGCGCACTCAATCCCGCCAAAGAGCCAGGCAAAATTGTGCTGATCCACCGCATTGGATGCGCGCGCATCGCCGAAGTGTTGCCGAAATTGCTCTCGGCAGTTCAAGGGACTGGAGATCCCGTCGTGTGGCTCTCTGATCCAATGCACGGCAATACTGGAACGGTCCAAGCTCCCGATGGACAAGGGGGACAAGTCGCGGTGAAGACTCGCTCCTTTGAAGACATCGTCAGCGAAATCGAACAAGCGTTGTCGATTCACGCGAAAGCGGGTGTTCCTTTGGGTGGCGTCCACCTCGAGTTCACTGGAGAAAACGTGACCGAGTGCATCGGCGGGGCAAGCGGAATCACGGCGAACGACCTCGGTCGTGCCTATCGCTCGAATCTGGATCCGCGCCTCAATTACGATCAATCATTAGAACTCGCCATGCGGATGGCGAGACACCTTCGTCGAACAAGCGGCGGCTGATGCACGGTGGTAGATTCCACCCTTCATATGCCACGAGAGCGAAGGTCAGTAGTGGTCACAGGGGTGGGAACGGTCTGCGGCTTCGGTCGCGGCATTGATCTTCTCTGGGAAGGACTCTGCGCTGGAAAGTCATGTGTTGGGCCTATTCGAGCGTTTGACGCATCGGGTTTCGAGAGCTCGCAAGGGGTTGAGACGCCCAACGACCTCGATGTTCGACAGATTGTGCCGAAGCATTACCGCAAGGCGACCAAGGTGATGGCGCGCGACATTGTCCTCGCTGTATCGGCCGCCGACAGCGCCGTGCGAAGTGCGGGACTGTCCACCCGCGGAACCGTTGAAACGGAAGGATCACAGGTAACGATCGCTCCCTCGCGAATGGGATGTCACATCGGCGCGGGGTTGGTCGCCTGCGAGGTGAACGAACTCACCGCCGCACTCACCACGAGTGCAACGGCCGATGGATCATTTGATTTCAAAGCGTGGGGATCCATCGGAATGCAAAACTTGACGCCACTTTGGTTGCTCAAGTATTTGCCGAACATGCTCGCGTGCCATGTGACGATCATCCATGATTGTCAGGGTCCATCGAACACGATTACCTGCGCCGAAGCGAGTAGTGGACTGAGTATGGGAGAGTCGATGCGCGCCATTGAGCGCGGTCATGCCGACGCTTGTCTCGCCGGCGGCGCTGAGAGCAAGATCAATATGCTTGGACTCATTCGGCAACAGTTTGCGGGACGACTCGCTGCGATTGCAACGACCGATGATGGTCCCCGCGCGGTCAAACCATTCGATGAACAAGCAACAGGTTCCGTTCTCGGCGAAGGAGGCGGACTCCTCGTTCTGGAAGGGGTCGACACCGCGACACAACGCGGCGCGACGATTCGAGCACGATTGGTCGGCTACTCGGCGGGTCAATGTGCATGCGCCGACACGCTCGGACTCGACCTCTCGGAGGCAGCGGAAGATGTCGCCGCGGTGATGCAGGCATCGCTCGAGGATGCTCACTTGGATGCGTCGCAGATTGACGCGATCGTCCCACTTGGAATGGGAATGCGTGCGACCGATCGTGCTGAATCTGAGGCCATTCGCGCTGTTTTTGGAAGTCGGGCGGCTTCGATTCCTCTTGTGACCATGGTGCCGTCGATTGGCGTGTGCGGAGCAGGAGCTGGAGCCCTTCAAGCGGCGGTGGCCGTGAAATGTCTCGAGATGCAGATGATTCCCGCTCGAATCAATGCGTCGTCCACGCCTGGACTGTGCGCGCAAGCTTGTGAATCACAACGCGCCACGCTGAATCATGTGATGGTCGTCACTCCTGGACTCGGTGGTCAAGTGGTGTCACTCATTTTCGGGAGAGCATCATGAGTGCACCGCGCATTGTGGTGACTGGTATCGGTTGGGTCACCCCTCTTGGGACGGGTATCGATGAGGTGTGGAATCAACTGCTCGCGAGTGCGTCGGGCATGGCACCGATTACTCGGTTCGACGCTTCGACCTTTCCGACGACTTTTGCTGCAGAGGTTCGAAACTACAACGTGGATCACTTTGTGGCGAATCCATCAGCCCATGCGAACGCAGGACTGAACAGCGCATACGCCTTGGGTGCGGCAGTGCAAGCTTGGCGCTGCGCTGGTTTTGACAAGTCACCTCCTCGCAACATGCGTCGTGTTGGTCTTTATCTGGGCGCAGGCGAAGGAGTCCTCGACTCTGCTCACTTTTTCGAGACGAACATCTCGTCGTGGGACACCTCTTCGCAGCGATGCGATGGACGCCGATGGATCCAAGCGGCGCTGCAGAAACTGTCTGCGAAGTGCGAAGTTGAACAAGAGCCGAATATGCCACTTGCGCATATCGCCCACGAGCTCGGCATCAAGGGACCATCCTCAAACTGTTTGACCGCCTGCGCAGCGAGTACCCAAGCACTTGGTGAGGCCTTCAGCATTCTGCGACGAGGCGATACCGATGTCATGATGGCGGGCGGCACGCACACGATGATTCATCCGCTGGGTGTCACAGGATTCAATCGGCTGACGGCTCTCAGTACTTTCAAGGGAGACCCGACGAAGGCATCGCGTCCATTCTCGATTGATCGAGACGGATTTGTGATGGGAGAGGGATCAGGCATGATCGTCCTCGAGACACTCGACCACGCGCTCGCTCGTGGAGCCAACATTCTCGGCGAAGTGGTTGGATACGGATCGAGCGCCGATGCGTTTCGCATCACGGATATCCAACCGGATGGGCGCGGAGCCGCCGCAGCGATGACGCAAGCCCTTTCGCAAGCCGAGATTGATCCACATGCACTGCGTGGTGACGGTCGCGCTCCCATCGATTACATCTCAGCACACGGAACGGGCACGAAAGAAAATGATTCGATCGAAACAACCGCGGTGAAGCGTGTGTTCGGTGAGCAAGCGCCGCGCATTCCGATGAGCTCGATCAAGGGAATGATGGGACATCTCATCGCCGCTGCTGGAGCCGTCGAGTTCATCACCTGCATCCTCGCGATTCGTGATGGAATGTTGCCGCCCACGATCAATTACGACCGACCTGATCCCGAATTGGATTTGGATTATGTGCCCAATGTCGCACGCAAGACGCCCGTCGATGTGTGCCTTTCGAACTCGTTCGGATTCGGCGGTCAAAACGACACCGTGATCGTGCGTCGGTTCGAGAAATAACCGTGCGCATTCGATGGGGAGCATTGTGCGTCGCGATGACACTCACGATCATTGGCGTCTGGATGGTGGTTCGCGCACTGACTCTGCCCGCGTGGTACTCCAACGATCTTCCCGACTGTTCCTCAGGACGCGATGGGCAGTACGAAGGGGCGGCGCACCGTGCAGGAAGACTCCTCGAAACGCGCATTGCCTCTGAGTTGCATCTGATTCGTCCGAGCCATGAATCGTCATGGACCCTCCGCGTCTCTCTCGAAGAGGCGCAGTCTTGGATTGCGTGTCGCGCTCCAGAGTGGGGGACACACACCGACGAACTTCCGTGGCTCAGAGATCTCAGTGGGATGCGGCTCTCCTACTCGAGCGAGTGGATTGTCCTTACGGCGCCGCTCGGCGCATCGGTGGGATCCATCGCACTTCGACCCGTGCACTCCGATGACGGATGGGAAATTGAACTCGGAACCGCGTGGATTGGAATGCTCCGAGTCCCGCACTGGACTCTTCGCGCCGTGGGATATGAAATGCCATTGGTTTCCATCCCAGAATCCATTCCACTCGCGGATGGACGAACCGTGGCGATTGTCTCCATCACGCTTCGCGGTGCGGTGGTGGACATCGAGTTGGAACCCCGTCCTGCTCGTTGAAGTCTCCTGCCGTATATTCCAAGGTCCATGGCGCATCTGACACTCAACGGAAAACCTTGCACTTTCGAGAAGGGACAGTCCATCCTTCAGGTCGCGCTCGACCATGGGATAGAAGTGCCACACTATTGTTTTCATCCCTCACTTTCCGTTCCTGGGAATTGCCGCATTTGCCTCGCTGAGGTCTGGCAACCCAACCAGAAGACGGGCACACTCGAGTCGATGGGAAAGTTAGTGCCGACCTGTCATACCCCCGCCAATGATGGAATGGTGGTGTACACGGATAGTCCCAAGGCGGTCGCGAATCAAAAGCAGGTGATGGAGTTTCTGCTGATCAATCATCCTGTCGATTGCCCAGTCTGCGACCAAGCGGGAGAGTGCTCGCTGCAGGATTATTCGTATCAATATGGTCGCGGAGAGAGCCGATTCCAAGAAGAGAAGATCAAGGGCCCGAAGAAAGATCTTGGTCCAAACATCCTTCTTTACAGCGATCGCTGCATCATGTGCACACGGTGCGTTCGGTTCACACGCGAAGTCACCCAGACAGGTGAATTGATGGTCGAGGGACGCGGTGGAACGGAGATGATCGATGTGTTTCCAGGGATGGCACTCGACAACGAACTCGCAAGCAATGTGATTGATCTTTGCCCAGTGGGCGCATTGCTTGACAAGGATTTCTTGTTTCAGCAGCGTGTGTGGTTCCTGAAGAAGACGCCGAGCATTGACGGTATCACCGCAAGCGGCGACAACATCTCGGTCGAACACAATGAAGGTCAGGTCTACCGCTTCAAGCCGCGCACGAATCGCGAAGTCAACCAGTGGTGGATTACGGACGAGGTGCGCTACGGATGGAAATTCGTGCACGCTGAGAATCGCCTTCTTATCCCGATGATTCGTGGTCGTGAGGCGAAGGGGGAGCACGATGCGCCACTCGAGTGGCATGACGCGATGCGCAGTGCTCACGAGTTGTGTGCGGGCGCCGTCTCGCGCGGTGGACATCTCGGCCTTCTGGTGAGTCCGATGTTGTCGTGCGAAGATGCGTTCTTGCTCGTGCATGCGATCCTCGCCATGGATCCCAACGCATTGATCGGTGTGGGACCCATTCCGAGCCGAGGCGAGGACAAGGTCTTTCCGAACGGATTCAAGGTTTATGCCGAGAAGGCTCCTAATGCGCGCGGAGTCCGCCGCGTGGCTGAAGCAGTCTCCAACAACATTCAAGGGCGAAAGACTTCTCCGGTCCTGACCGCCGAGCAATTCCTCGCCGCGATGAAGGTGGATGTGATGCATGCCGTGGTGGTCACGGGCAATTACCCAACCGCTTGGGCAACGAATGAGTGGAGCACCGCGCTGAAGGCGATTCCGTTTGTCCTCATCGACACACTGCCCAGTGCACTCCTCTACGACGCTGCGGTGGTCTTGCCGAGCGCGACGTGGGTTGAGAAGCATGGTTCGTTCGAGAACGCCAATGGTCGATTGCAGGCGTTTGACAAGGCGATCGATCCCATCCACTTCGCGCGCACTGAAAGCCAAATCGCGATTGATCTCGATGCGCTGCACCGAGGCACAATCTCGCATGCGTGCGATGTCGAAGCGATTCGCGTTGAGATGGCGACCGTGGCTGGACTTGAGTCGTTCGGACGCGCACTGAATCGACCTGCTGCCGCCATCGCTGCAGAGAGCGACATGGTGTACGTCGAATTGTGACGCAACGAGTGCTTCACCGCGATATTCGCCGGGAGGTGTGGCAACAAGCGTGGCCGACCGTCATCGCCATGATGAGTTACACCATCATGCAGTTCGTCGACGCCATGATGGTGGCGCGGATCAGTCCCGCCGCCGTTGCGGCGCAGGGAAATGGGGGAATCTGGTCATGGTGCCTTCTCGCCGCCCTCGTCGGTGTGGTGAGTCTCGTCAATACATTCGCCGCGCAAAACATGGGCGCAGGTCGTCCTTTCGAAGCAGCGCGCTATGCATGGGCTGGAATCTGGATTGCCATCGGAAGTTGGGCGGTCGTCATGGTGCCGTGGGCCTTGGCACTTCCTACTGTCTTTGGATGGATGGGACACGATCCTGATGTCGAACGCATGGAGATTTCGTACGGGCAAATCCTCGCCTTCTCGTCCGTCATTCCACTTATTGGGAAAGCACTCAGCGGTTTCTTTTTCGGAATCCATCGACCCAGAGTGATCGCCATCGCTGCGGTCGTTGGCAACATCGCGAACTTGATCGTGGCCTACGCGTTCATCTTGGGACCAGAAGGCATTCCCGAACTCGGACTTCCAGGAGTGTGGTTCGTTCCGAAGCTCGGAGTCCTTGGCGCGGCAATCGCCTCGATCGCAGGGACCACAGTCGAACTCTGCGTGCCCGTGTTCATCGTGTGTCGTCCAGCGTTCGCGCGGGAGTTTCATTTTTTCGGCGCGTGGAGACCCGCATGGGGACCCATCAAAGATTTGATTCGCATTGGGTGGCCCGCCGCGCTGCAGAGTTTGAATGAGATGGTCACTTGGGCACTCTTTATGTCCGTCCTCGTGGGTCGATTCGGCACTGTCGAACTTGCTGCAGGATGGGCGGCACTTCGTTACATGCATCTCTCGTTCATGCCTGCGATTGGATTCGGCACCGCGTGTGCAGCACTCGTCGGTCGCGCCATTGGTGCAGGGGACCACGACCGCGCCGCACTCTTTGCACGCACCGCGGTACGGATGGCGCTCGGCTACATGCTCGCGTGGGGCATCCTCATGATCGTTTTTCGAAGGGAAATGATTGGAGTCTTTGCTGATGCTCCTGGTGAAGATGCCGAGGTCCTCGAAAGGATCATCCATGTCGGGTCCAGAGTGATGATCTGCGCCGCGATCTTTCAGGTGTTTGATGCGATCGGGATCGTCTTCAGCGGGGCGCTGCGAGGTGCTGGAGATACCGTTTGGCCGGCCGTCGTCACGGTCTTCTGGTCGTGGTCCCTCATTGTGGGACTGGGTTGGTATTTCGTCGAGTTCCATCCCCAGTGGGGTTCGATTGGCCCCTGGATTGGTGCGAGTCTCTACATCAGCGCGATCGGTCTCACTCTTTGGTGGAGGTTCCACCGCGGGCACTGGCGGACGATCCAATTGGTCCGACCGACCTCGGTCGACTGATTTCCCAGACGACTGCTACTCTATTCCATCGTTCGCGCCATCCGACCCCGCTTCGACCATGACGAATCCAACTCCCAACACCCAACCTCAAGAGGCGATGATTGTGCTGATCCGCAAGGCAGAGGTTTTTGAACTCGATGGAGATCGAGACGGCGCGATCACCGCCTATCGAGCCGCCATCGAGATCGAGCGTGATGCTGGGCCAATGCTGCGATTGGCAGTTCATCTTGAACTTCGAGGTGATCGAGATGATGCGGCGTCGGCTCTTGCGTTGTACGAGGAAGTGGCGCACTCTCCCAATCCACCTCTCAATGCATTGTTCAACCTCGCCGTCCTTTTCGAGGATCGCGGAGAGATTCGTCGCGCCAAGCGATGCTTGCGAAAAATTCTTGAAGCGGACTCCACGCACAAGCGTGCGAAGCTCTTTCTTCGCAATCTCGATGAAGATGAGTCGCACATCGAGGAAGTGGAACCATCGCACAAAGAGCGCCGCCACAGTGCGCTGCTGGATACCCCAGTGACCGATTTTGAATTGTCGCTCCGCGCGCGAAACTGCCTCAAAAAGATGAACATTCGCACGCTCGGCGATTTGCTCAAGATCAGTGAAGCCGAACTCTTGTCGTACCGAAATTTCGGTGAGACATCGCTCGTGGAAATCAAGAAGATGCTTTCCGACAAGGGATTCAGCCTCGGACAAGGAGTCATCCAAACACGGGTGGCGACGGGCGGAAGTGATCCTTATTTCCTCTCGCTCGTTGAAAAAGTGGGGGCAGAACTGCTCGAGGTCCGACTTGCATCGCTCAATCTTTCGGTTCGTGCGAGGCGCGCCACGGCGACGCTCGGACTTAATTCAGTGGGCGATCTCGCGACCTGCACCGAAGCAGAATTGCTCGGCGTGAAGAACTTTGGATCCACAAGTCTTGATGAACTAAAGGCAGTGCTCACCGATCGCGGTCTTGCGCTGCGGATCCTCGAATGACTCGGCTGGATGAGTTCCTCGATGGAATGCGCAGGCGCCGCCGCGCACTTGTGTGGGCACTCGCCACATTCGCGGTGCTCCTGACGATCCTTCTCTCTGTGGGATCCTCTGGATGCTCAACTTCCAAAGTGGTCGACTCGGGCACTATCGATCGACCAGCGCCTGCGGTGGCTCGCACCAAGGTCGCGGCCACGACAGGAGAATCGCCAGCCGTCACGGTGCAGATCCCTTCGAAGCCCGATGCGGCGACACTCACGGCGCTTGCGAATCGTTCTCGGGCACTACCCCCATCGACCGAACCGATTGTGCGGGTTCGTATCGGAACAAAAGTTCCATCGACCGAACTCGTGTTCACTCATCCGCAGCAGTTTTTGTGGGTGATTCAGCCAGGACAGGGCCGAGGAGTGACTGTTCCAACTCCAGTCAGAATTGCGCCAGAAGGGGCGGGTTGGAGCATGACCGCCGGCTCGGGCGACGACGAGGTCGAACGACATTGGCTGGACGGCATGCCGCTCGAAGTGCATCCGATGCAAGGCGCTCGTCCCAGCGTGGAGTGGCATGGCATTGAATGGCCAGGCGTCATGGTGTTGAGCAAAGACAAGGCTCCCGCCAGGAGCGACATGACGGATCTTGTGGTGCGTGTTCCGATGGAAACCTATTTGCCTGGAGTCCTCTCAAAGGAGTTATTCGCGGGATGGAAGATCGATACCTACCGCGCGCAATCCGTTGCGGCTCGGTCGTACGCATTGATTGAAATGGATCGATGGGCCGATCGCCGTCACTTTGATGTTGTTGCGGGTGAGGCGAATCAGGCTTGGGTTGGCGCAACGACTCGACCCGAGGCGATACAAGCAGTGGCGGACACGCGCGGCATTGTCCTCCTCTTCGATGAGCGCGTGGTGCCCGCGTATTACTCGTCGTGCTGCGGCGGACGAGGCGCAAGTGTGAATGAATCGGTGAGTGACAATCCATCCCATGCCATCTGGCCACTGTTGTCAGGAGAACATGGATCGCGTTCAGGAGAAGTCTGCTGCGATGCCGCGAAGGTGCGCACTTGGAAAACACGCATCACCGAAGCCGAGTTCCGTTCACGCGTGCGACGGTGGGGCGCCGAGGCTGGTCGCAAGGATTTGGCTTTGCTCCAATCGGTGGGGTCAGTCTCGCGTGCAGTCGAGAATCCATCAGGTCGAGCGGTGGAATACGCCATCCACGAAACCTCTGGTCGATCGATGCGCATCAATGGAGAAGACCTTCGCGTCGCACTCAACCGTTTTGCTCCAGCGGGCAGTCGCGATGTGCGCTCCGGTGACTTCCGTGTCCTCGTCGTCAATCGTGGAGGATCATTCGATCTCGTCGGCAACGGATTCGGCCACGGATGCGGGTTGTGCCAATACGGGGCGCAAGGGATGGCGAAGGCAGGGGCCAATTGGAAGGCGATCTTGAATCGGTACTACCCCGGCGCCGAGATTCGCGTGGTGTGGTAATCGATGTTCACAGGACTCGTCTCATCGACCGGCATTGTCGAGCGCAACGAACCAACCCCGACGGGACGCCGTTTGGTGATCGCGTGCGCCGAAGCAATCGATCGCATTCGCTGCGCCTCCATCGGTGACTCGATCGCCGTGGATGGATGCTGTTTGACCGTCGTCTCGAATGTCGATCATCTGGTTGCATTCGATGTCGTTGCGCAAACTCTTTCATTGACGACTCTGGGAGAACTCGCGCCGACCACGCGCGTCCACCTCGAACCTGCCCTTCGTTTCGGAGATCCAATCGGCGGGCACATGGTGCAAGGCCACGTCGACGGCATCGGAACCATCGAATGGCTCCGCCACTTCGATGGAGTTCGTCTTCGGGTGCATGTGGGATCAACACTCGTTCAGTCCATGATCGAACGTGGATCCGTCGCGATCGGCGGGGTATCGCTCACCCTTACCTCAGTGGATTCATCCGCGGGGACCATCGAAGTCGCACTGATTCCAGAGACGTGCCGTCGCACCACGCTTGGTGATCGTGTGCAAGGAGACCGAGTCAACATCGAAGCTGACTTCATGGTCAAGTCGCGTCGCTAATGCGACCGACCAAACGCAAGAAGGGTCACATCATCAATGAGCGGAAGTCCCTGCGTGGCTCGGTCGATTTCACTTTCGACGGCGTGCACCAAGTCCACGGGATCAGTCCTGTCGCTGAGCGATGCAAACAGATTGAGGTATCTCCGAGAGGGAAGGAGCGCTCCAGCGATTGTTGGATGTGGATCGGAGTACACATGCTCGAATCCATCGGTGTAGAACAGCAGCCGATCGCCCGCTTCGAGGGTCGTGGTCGCTTCCTCATACTCAACATCCTCGAGGATTCCCAAGATCGGACCAGAACTGGTAAGTGGTTCTGGTTCAGCGCCGGCTCGCAGGTGGAGCACGGGTGGATGTCCCGCCGTGGCGACGGTGACCGTTCCCGTTCGCACATCCAGAATCCCATAGGCAGCGGTGGCGAATCGCGCGTTCCGACCGACATGAGTCGCCATGTCTTGATTGAGCAACCCCAGCGCTTCGCTCGGCGTGTGCAATCGATATTTCCCAGGCTCAATCTTCTTGACTTGAAGAGCGCGCGCAATGACGAGTGTGAGCAAAGCGGCGGGAACACCGTGTCCGACCGCGTCGACGAGAAAGAACGCGAGGTGATGTTCATCCGCTCGGAATGCGTTGTAGATGTCGCCCGATACATACGAAGCAGGGCGCCACAACGCCGCCGACGACCACGGCCCAAGCGATGGAAGTGACCTCGGCAAAAACTCGCGCTGCACCGATGCAGCGAGTGTCATTTCATCTTGCAGTCGATCAATCTCACTGCGCATCGGAGCAGACTGATCGGTGACGCGTCGGACCAGATCGTCAAGATGATGGACCAGAGGCTGTCGCGCCGAGAGTCCTCGAAGCACGCCGCACACTTCGGCGGGATCGACATCAAGACTGAGGGTCAACACACCTGAGGGGACGCTCTTCGGTTGTGCGATCGCGACAACAGGGACGAGCGCGGTGAGTGCATCGGCGACGACCTCGTCCATCGCGCTCGATTGACATCCACCCACAAGAAGGAGAACGGTGCGCCCTCCGTGTCCGCGCAGTGCGACGGATTCGGCGCTGCATGCGGTGGCAGCGACACCCACTTCGCGTGAGAGATGCCTCGCGATGGTGGCGACTGCCTCGTGATCGTGCCCAATAACTTGCACATGCACGAGTGTCGCATCGAGAGACGTGGCAGCACCCATCGAGGAAGTCATGAGTTGAGTGTAATCCACCCACTAAAGGGTGCGGTGGACGGTACACCGATATACTGGCGTCAATGCACTCTCTCAGCGCGGATCAGGTCATCGATCGGCTGGTCGAACTCTCTGAGTGGTCGCTCATCGGCGACGCTCTCACGCGTGTGTATTCGTTCAAGGACTTTGTCGCGGCGATGGGATTTGTTCAGGCGATCGCACAGCAAGCGGAACTTGTTTCGCATCACCCCGACATTCTGATTCGATACAACAAGGTCACGCTGACTCTCTCGACGCACGATGCGTCCGGCATCACTGAGAAGGACTTTTCCTTCGCCGCACATGCCGATCGTGTCGCAGACGCCCTCGTTCGATCATGAACGGCTGGACGACTGAGTCACCGTCGCCTTGGCCAACGCATCGCGCAACAATGACGCTCGTTCACTTCTCTCAGATTCTTGATCGGTCGCTGCAGCGGGGCGCGCCCACGCAAGGTGAGCACTTTGCACTGCGACGACGAGACGATTCACTTCGCCGAGCGCCATCCCCTCGATCAATCCGAGCCCAATCGCGTGACGGATCCGACCGAGTCGCTTGAGCGCTTCGTCGCGTCCCATCAATGTGGCTGACTGAAGAACTCCGATTTCACGAGCGGCACGATCGACGGCTTGCGCACGTTGTGTCGACAAGTAATGGTGTCTTGCGGCACGCTCCCACGCCAAAATCTCAGGGAGAATCGTGTTGGCGAAAGTGTCGGTAATTTCAGCCGCCGAAAGACCAAGAGTGACCTGATTCGAGATCTGAAAGAGGCCACCTTCCGGCGTGGATCCCTCTCCCTGAAAACCGCGGATGATGAGATTGAGTTCCTTCACACCCGCTTGAAGTCGTGGAAGTTGTCGTTCCAAGGCGAGTGCGGGCAAGTGAAGCATCGCGCTGACACGAAGTCCCGTCCCGACATTCGTAGGACACGCGGTGAGAAATCCCCAGCGTGGGTGGAAGGCAAACTCGAGTCGCTCTGCGAGCACTTCATCGAGTGCCGTGGCTGCAGCGAATGCTTCCTTGACTTGCAATCCAGGGCGCAGTGCTTGAATGCGCAAATGATCTTCTTCGTTGACGAGGAGTGCGAGCGCCTCGTCCGTGGAGACGCCCGCCGATCGTGGTCCATCCGCATGGGCAAACTGGTGGCTCACCAGACTTCGTTCGACGAGCAACATCCGTTCGCGCGGCGAGAGGGTCGCCATGTCGAACCACTGCATGCGAGGATCATTCGCAGAATGGGCAAGCGCGCCCTGCACGATGCGAATGATTTCCGAAGATTGAACGGCATTCGCTCGGTTGACGAACGCGAATCCACGGAGATTGCGCGCAAGGCGAACGCGCGTCGTGAAGACCACATCCGACTCGGGGCCATCCTCGCCAGCCCATACTTTCGATCCGACAATTTGCATCATGGAGCGTCAATGCCCCCGGTGAGTGTGCGAAGTCGATCTCGAATGGACGCGGCGCGTTCGTATTGTTCAGCACCGACGGCTGCATCGAGTTCGCGCAGCAGTTGGCTTCGCAGGAGTTGGTGTCCTTCGGGACAACTTGATTGTCGAGGGGCTTCGCCGCCGTGCGCCACGGATCCTCTCTGGGCAAGGATAATTTGAGCGGCGAGAGCGTCTCCAAAGGTGTCGTAGCACGAGGGGCAACCGAGTCGGCCAGACTTCCGAAAGTGCGCCCAAGTGGATCCACACACATCACAGAAGGCGTTGGTCGCGCTTGCTGCGGGGCGCTTCATCGTCGATGCGAACAGTGCAGCAATGGGTTGAGTGAGCGGAATCGAATGACCCTTCTCAATGGCATGTTCCATGCACAAGTGCACTTCAGTTTTCGCGCCGTTGTGGATCACGATTTCGTGAACGACGGCAGGATTGGAGCAGTGGTCGCAGTGCACTTCAGTAGTCTAGGTCGGCAAATTCGACCCAGAGATTCAATTCTCGAGGGCCGTTCGAATCAATTTCCACCGATTCAGAAGTTCCCGGACCGACGAGAGCGGCAGACTCGTTGTCCGATCGCTCGATGCACGCGATGGGTCTGGGTGACACTCGAAGAAAAGAGCATCGACTCCAGCGGCAACCGCGGCGTTGCCAAGGAGTCCAGCCCGCTCTGGACGACCGCCGCTGCCCGTCCCCTCAGCTCCTGGGAGCTGCGTCGAGTGGGTGACATCGAAACAAACGGGGCAGCCGAGATCCATGAGGTCACCGAGTCCAATGAAATCGTTCACGAGTCGGTGGTATCCGAAGAAGGATCCGCGCTCGGTGAGCATGATCTGTCGCGCCCCTGATTCGCGAAGTTTTCCAATCGCTCCGATCATTTCGGATGGAGCCATGAACTGTCCCTTCTTGATATTGACGGGCTTTCCAGTTGCTCCTGCGGCGGCGAGGAGGTCCGTTTGCCTCGAGAGAAAGGCTGGAATCTGAAGGATGTCCACCGACCGCGCTGCACGCGCCGCTTGGGATGGCTCGTGAATGTCCGTCGTGACGGGCACACCGAGTTCATCGCGCAGCCGTGCGAGCGCGTCGCATCCAGCCTCCACTCCAGGTCCACGAGGACTCGCCACGCTGGACCGATTCGCCTTGTCAAAACTCGCCTTGAAGACAAAGGCCATTCCCAGTTCGAGACAGGTATCGCGCAGGGACTCTCCGATCGCGCGATTGATTTCTGGGGCTTCAAGAAGGCAAGGTCCAGCGATCACCGTTAAGGGCACCATTCGAGTTCCATCGCCCCGCGGCGCGAATGCCAACGCAGGATCGAACAAACTATGGGGAAGGAGGGCTGCCATAGCGAGATTGTCCCCGATTCTTGATTCGGGCGCACGCTCACTTCGGGCGCGATCGAAAACGGAAGAGAATTGTGACCCAATTCGAGCAAGTGGACTTGAGTGAGGGGGCTTTCAATCCGACTGTGTCTCTGGCGTCCGACCAGGGATTGAAGTTGGGTCGCCAAGGAGGTATCCGTTGCGCCCAGTTCCACATGAACCTGATCGATTTACCGCATCTGTTGCTCGTCTCGTGCGTCGTCATTGGCCCACTCGAAAGATCGAGATCGGAGGCGAGCTCCGGCTCGTCATCGATGGGCGATTGGTCGGTCTCGAGAACCTGCATCGCCTCGTGACGCAAGGAACGGACGACTCGCGTCTCGTCATTCGCAACTACTTCGAGCGCATCTTCGAGGGCGACATGCTCGCCACGAGCGACATCCCCTTTGTGGTGGCGCGTCCTCGGATTATGCCAAGGCTGCAACCTGAATCGATCTTCGACACGGTTGAATCCTCCCAAATCGCGCACATGCCTTTTGTGAATGGCACGGTCATCGTCTATGTGATGGACCTGCCTGACATGACGGTGAGCATCTCGACCGAGCAAATGGTTCGATGGGGATTGCAAATTGATGGACTCGACGAGATTGCCAGAGAGAATCTCACGCAGTATGCGCCCGAACTCAAGTTACAAGTGGTGGAGGCAAAAGATGGTGGTCGCGCGGTGGTCTTCAACATTCACGATGGATATGACGCAGCTCGATTGCTCATCGGATCGCTCTGGCGTCGACTCGCCCCAGAACTGCATGGCAATTTCCTCGTCGCTGTTCCGTCGCGCGATATCTTCGTGGCGATCACCGAGAATCCGCCTGGATTTGTGGAACGCATCCACGACCGAGTCGGCGAGGACTACAAGCGTCTTCCGTATCCCATCAGCAAGGATTTCTTCTTGGTGACGCGCGATGGTGTGGCTGGAACGGTCGCGGCGTAACAACGATCCGTTCAGGCTGGCTCGAAGCGCGCACCTGATTCGAGATAGAAATTGGCAAGGTCGCCGTGTCGAAAGGCACTGGCGGCCTGTCCTTGTGGCACATCGATCCACATTGGAACGATGATGTTCGCGAGGATCCGATTGTTTGTTGCATCGGTTTCGAGAATGCGTCCCTGCACGATGCGCGGTGCCCCTTCGACGGGCTCGATGAAGATGCCACCCGCGGTGGTCTTGTGCATCTTGAGTGCCTTCGCACGAATCGTCACCTCGACCTTTCCAACACTTCCCGCTGGAGCCACCAACTGCAAGATGTAGTGCGAGTGGGGGAGAGAAAAGCAGGCGGCGCCATCACCCGCAAGTCGGATGAGCGAGGCGCGATCGGTGGATTGGGCACTCGTGGACATGAGGGATGGAAGGGTATCAGGCGCGAACGCGCAGCGCAGGGAGACGCATCGAGAGAAAGTTCGCCAAGAGTTGAGGTCCCGCGAGTGTGAGAAAACTTTCGGGATGAAACTGCACCCCTTCAAGCGGTGCGGATCCTTCAGGTGCCTTCCAACGAAGTCCCATGATTTCGCCCGTTGGGACGCGCGCCGAGATTTCGTAGTCCTTGTGCAAGGTGGACTCATCGACGATCAGTGAGTGGTAGCGAGTCGCCTCGAACGGATTCGAAAGTCCCGCGAAAAGTCCTCGTCCATCGTGGTGGATTGGACTGGTCTTGCCGTGGACGGGAGATCCACTCCGTCGCACCACCATGCCCGCTGAATCGGCGATGGCTTGATGTCCAAGGCATACTCCAAGAATGGGAATCTCTCCGCGAAGGGACGCAACGGCGCTTCGGCAAATACCACTTTGTTCTGGCGTGCAAGGACCTGGCGAAAGGATGATGTGCGTCGGTGCCAGATCTCGAATCTCTTGAATCGTGATGGCATCGTTGCGCACAACGCGCACTTCGATGTGTTCGTCGAGTTCTCCGATGCGATGGACCAGGTTCCAGGTGAACGAGTCGTAGTTGTCAATCACCAGAATCATGAACGGGTTATCTCGCTCCCATGCCAAGCACACGCTTCGATGTTCCCGTTCCGCTGTAGACGGCGACTTCACCAGCTCCAAGCACATCGACGCCGAGCCTTGCGAGTTGAATGCCGGCACCAGATCGAATCGATACCGCGCCACCGTCGGCATCATTGGCAGGACCAGCCACGATGACGGGTCGACCTTCGCCGTCGCAAAGATTCAGCAGTCCACCTGAAGCGCCGCAGCCAAGTCCAACCATGCGTCGTGACCCTTCCCAGAAGGAGAGTGTTGCGCCGCCACCTTCATTCGTTTCGAGTCCGGCAACGCGCGCGCCGGTGGACATGTTGAGTTGCAACGCGCCCGCTCCGATTGCATCGGTGCCGATCGATGCGGCAGTGGCTCCCGTGGTATTTCGAAACTCGGCGAATCCGCCGCGCGTTGCATCTGCTCCGAGGATCGATGCCGTGACGGCGCCTGGAAGTGAGACTTCAACTCGACCCGCCGCGCCCGCGCCGCTGACCAGCGCAAGTGGCTGTCCAGTGGCATTCGACAAGCGAACGATGCCGCCTTGCGACGAACCTTCGATGACCGCTCCATGCGCAGATCCGACAGCACCAAGATCGAGCGCCGATTGACCTGCGCGCATCCCGAGCGCAACGACTTCGGTGTTGTTCTCGCCAGTGAAGACGCTCATCCCTGATGCATCGGGTCCTGCACGAAGCATGAGTGTGCAGTCTCCCGCCGCTGAACGAAGCTCTGCATTCACCGATTCGCCTTGGGCGTAGAGGCTCGCGATGTTCTTTCCCTTCGCTGACCACATCAAAAAGTCGCCACCATCGGGATTGCACCCCAGACGAATGACATTGGATCCGCGGCCGTTCCACACATCGATTCTTCCTTCGCCTCCTACAGAGTTCGCGACGACGACGACTTTCTCTTGCGCGTCGACGATTTCGAGTTTGTGTGTGCGAATCACATCGGGCACACGCGAAGCTTGCGTGGCGGCGACTCCTGCGAGCACAGTGATCGGCACTGCCAGCCCGAGCGCAATGCGCCTCCATCTTCGGGTCTCTTGTCGAAGGCGGAGCATTTCGGACTCAAGAGTTTGGAGGCGTGCGTCGATGGTCATCATGGCGTTAGGATAACTGCCGCCGCAACTCTGTATTGCCCGAAACACGAGAGGATTACTCCAATGGCTTCCACCCGCCGCCACACACCCACTGCGCGTCATCTCGGAGTCGCCATGCTCGGCACGGGTTTCATGGGTCGTGCGCACTCCAACGCGTGGCTCGCGGCGAATCGATTTTTTGATCTCTCGCTACCGATCTCACTCGAAGTTGTCGCTGGGATCGATGCCGCAGAATCGCACGACTTCGGAAAGCGGTGGGGATGGAAGCAAAGCACAGTGTGTTGGCAAGAGGCGATCCTCAACCCCTCGGTGACCTTGGTCGATGTCGCGACGCCGAATGATGTGCACTGTGAACATGCGATCGCTGCACTCGAAGCAGGCCGACATGTGGCGTGCGAAAAACCACTTGCGGGGACACTCAGTGATGCGAAGCAGATGGTCGCCGCGGCCAAGCGTGCAAAGAAGTGTCGCACATTCGTCTGGTTCAACTATCGACGATGCCCTGCAGTCGCACTGGCGCGCCAACTCGTTCAAGAGGGTCGTCTCGGTCGGATTTTTCACATTCGCGCGGCATACTTGCAAGACTGGGGCGGACCATCGACTCCGCTGTTGTGGCGCTTTCAACGGTCGAAGGCGGGATCGGGCGCACACGGCGACTTGAATGCACACATCGTTGACATGGCGCGTTTCATTACTTCGGACGACATCACCGAAGTCGTCGGCGCGATGGCTGAGACATTCGTCAAGGAACGAGATCTTGTCGATGCCACAGACGGACACTCGCGGCGCAAGGGGAAAGGTAAGAGCACGGTCGATGATGCCGCCCTCTTTCTTGCAAGGTTCAAGAGTGGTGCGGTGGCGAGCTTCGAAGCCTCTCGTGTTGCGACAGGCAACAAGAATTGCAACACGATCGAGATCAATGGAGAACACGGATCGGTCTCATTCGATTTCGAGCGGATGAATGAACTCCGCTGGTGGGACAACACAGTCGATGCCACTCGACGCGGATGGACGACGATTCACTGCACCGAGTCGGTGCATCCCTACGCAGGGAACTACTGGCCCGCAGCGCATTCGCTCGGATACGAACACGGTCACACGAGCATGGCGGCGGAAATCTCGAAGTCGCTCAGCAACGAGCCCATTGTCGCTCCGCTCCCCGATTTTGCCGACGCGCTCATCACGCAAGCGGTGCTTGAAGCGGCGATGCGAGCGGCGCGCGAGCGGCGTCCTGTGTCGGTGCGAGAGTGCCTCGCCGATTGACCCGTCTCCGTGATGAAATAGTGCCCTCATGAGAGCACTTTCTCACCTGGGAAGGGGGTCGTTCGGCGTCGACCTAAAACGGGCACGGCGCGGTCACCGTCATCCGCCCACGCGACTGTGGGTGGAAAAAGGTGAGACTCAATGCGTGCAGGCAGAGACGCTCAGCTGCGCTGTGCGCTTGCGGTGGGGCGTAGAGATCGTCGCCGAGAATCGGATGGCCGATTGAATGAAGGTGCACTCTCAATTGATGGCTGCGCCCCGTGACCGGATTCAGTTCGAGCCGAGTGGTGGACGGACAACTCGTTCGCTCCATCACCCTCCATTTCGTTACGCTTGGTCGCCCATGGATTGGATCGATCATTTGCATCGGTCGGTTCTCCATGTCTTTCCCAATGGGAGCATCAATGACGCCGCTCTCCTCGGAGGGATGTCCCCACACGCGAGCGATGTACTGCTTCTCGGTGGCGCGAGCCTCGAAGTCCATGCTCAGCGTTCGGTGGCTTGTCGGATCGAGTGCCATGATGATGACGCCGCTCGTGTCGCGATCGAGCCGATGAACGATGCGTGCTCCAGGGTGCAATGCAGCGACGCGGACGGCGAGGCAGTCCGCCTTTTCGGGTCCGATCCCAGGAACGGAAAGGAGCCCGCTCGACTTATCCAACACGAGAATCCACGAATCGGCGAAGAGAATCCTCCATCCAGCATCCTCTGGGCTCAGTCCTTGAACATCGCGCTCGTCTACACTCATCGGTCCTATTGTCGCACATGAAACTTCAGGAGGATCTCGCGTGTTGAATCGATTCCTATGGGCACTTTCTCTCGTCGTCGGTGGATACACCAATGCGGATGATTGGTCTGCGAACGAGGCACCTCGTCTGAAGGATGCGCAGCAGCTCACCTTCTCATCTCAGTTCGTGCGTGCTGGGGAGGCGTACTTTTCTCCCGACGGAAAGCATGTCATTTTTCAGGGTGTCGAGAAGCCCGCAGAGGGGCAAGAGGCGAGTCCTTTCTATGCGATGTACACGGCGGATCTCGTGCAGAAGGATGGAAAGTACACCCTTGAGAACACGAAGCGAATCAGTCCGGTTGGATCAGCGAACACCTGTGGATGGTTCGATCCGATGGATGGGAACACGATCTACTTCGCATCGACCATTGTGCCTCCATCGAATGAAGAGACGCCCGGGTATCAACGAGGAACTGGTCGATACAAATGGGCCTTTCCCAAAGAGATGCGCATTGTCAAGACGACTCTGAGCAGCGCGGATGGAACGGCGGCGTCGCTCGTCAATGTGGTGGGAAGCGGGGATGGCTATGTTGCCGAGGGGAGCACGAGTCCCGATGGGCGATCGCTGGTGTATTGCCGAATCCTTGAGGGCGATGCGCAGATCTATATGTTGGACTTGAAGACGGGGCGTGATCTTCCACTCGTGACGAACCGTGGATACGACGGCGGTCCGTTTTTCTCTCCAGATGGAAAACGTATTTGCTATCGCAGCGATCGTGACGGAAGCGATCTCTTGCAACTGTTCGTCGCTGATCTTGCGTTTGGTCCAGCAGGCGAAGTGACTGGAATCACGACCGAACATCAACTCACCAAAGATGATGCCGTGAACTGGGGACCGTACTGGCACACCGATGGAAAGTCCTTGTTTTTTGCGTCGAGTCGCATCGGCCATGACAACTACGAGGTGTTTGAAATCCAGGTGCCAGCGACTGGTTCAACAGACACCGCACTGGCGACGCCGGTGCGCGTCACTTTTGCTCCAGGTGCCGATGTTCTTCCCGTCGTCGATCGAACAGGGCGATTGCTCGTGTGGACAAGCAAGCGGTCGCAGGACAACACAGCACAAATGTGGATTGCTCAATTGCTCCCAGCGAAAGTTCCATGACATGAGAGGTGTCTACGACGATCGACGGTGGTTGATTCCGTTTCGCAGTCAACTGCTGCCGCAGATGTTTACCGACACGCTCATCATTGGATCGGGTGTCGCTGGACTTCGATGCGCTGCACTCAGCGCGAAGCACGGTGATGTCCTGATCATCACGAAGGACGCACCAGAACTCTCCACGACGGCATGGGCACAAGGGGGCATTGCCGCGGCGATTGGTCCGTCCGATGATCCTGAACGACATCTTGAAGACACGATTTCTGCAGGGGCAGGCATGGTGGATGTCGATGCCGCTCGTCAGTTGGTGGTCGAAGGTGCCGAGGAAGTGCGGTCACTGATCGAATCAGGATTTCGAGTCGATCGCACTCCAACGGGCGCAGTGCATTTTGGGCTCGAGGGGGGACACCATCATTCGCGCATCGTTCACACGGATGGTGCGCAGACTGGACGAGCTCTCAGCGCATTCTTGTTGGCTCAAGCGCGCGCCACGCGTGGTGTTCGCCTCTTTGATCATTGTTTCTGCGTCGACCTCATGACGATCGACGATGCCAGTGGACCGCGCGTCGTGGGCGCATTGACATGGCATCCTCGTTACGGACTACAGATCATTTGGGCACGATCGACTGTTCTGGCGTGCGGTGGAGCGGGTCATGTGTATCGAGAGTCGACCAATCCGCGCACTGCGACGGGCGATGCTGTGGCACTCGCATGGCGTGCTGGTGCCGATGTATCCGACCTTGAGTTCATGCAGTTTCATCCGACGACTCTCTATGTGGCTGGTGCGGTTCGTCATCTTCTCAGCGAGGCGATTCGAGGAGAAGGAGCGCGAGTCGTCACGCGCGATGGTGACTCGGTTGTGAACGGCGTCCATCCAATGGGAGAC
This sequence comes from Planctomycetota bacterium, assembly GCA_027622195.1. Taxonomy (GTDB): domain Bacteria; phylum Planctomycetota; class Phycisphaerae; order Phycisphaerales; family SM1A02; genus SXOD01. The sequence goes on along the minus strand of JAQBZO010000004.1, from coordinate 69,879 downwards.
CTTGCGCCGCGTGATGTGGTGAGCCGTGCGATCACTTCGTACCTCGCACAAACAGGAGAGAGCCACGTCTTTCTCGATGCGCGACACTTGGGCGTGGATGGATTTCGACGGAAGTTTCCAGGCATTGCCGACACCCTTGCTCAGTTCGGTTTGGATGGGGGACGAGACCTCTTGCCGATTCATCCTGCAGCGCACTACACCATCGGTGGAGTGTGGACGGATCACGACGGGCGTGCGAGTATTCCAGGTCTTTTTGCCTGCGGCGAAGCGGCGAGCACCGGCGTACACGGCGCGAATCGATTGGCGAGCAATAGTCTGCTCGAAGGACTCGTCTACGGTCGACGCGTTGGCGAAGCGGCGGCATGTGACGGAGCCACTCCCATTCGATCGACATCGATCGATGCGACCGTCGAGACATCAGGACGCGCCGAGTTGGATCTGGACGACATGCGAAGCAGCGTGAGAAGCGCGATGTGGCGCCACGTCGGCATTGTGCGAGACGGTCGGCGCATGAGTGATGTCCTCGAGATGTTTGGATTCTGGGGTCGCTATGGACTCGACGCCGTTCTCTCTGATCCATCGGGATGGGAAGCGCAGAACTTGCTGACATGCGGACGCATCATGGCCGAGTTCGCACTCGCTCGGGGCGAAAGTGTGGGAACACACTTCCGCTCGGACAGTCACCTTGGTGCCACTCCTCAGCCAAGGCGAAGGCTGCGGCGTCGCGGAGTCCTTCAAGCGTGCATTCCCCTTACGGAAAAGGTGTGGTGATGCAGTGGTCCAAGTGCGCGGTGTGTTGCATCGCCCTGTGCATCCTCGTCGGCTGCGAAGGAGAGCGACGTGCCTTCGTCTATCGCAGTCCATTCCTCGCGGCGAATGGCCAGAAGCCGCCTGAGAATCCAACACTCCCTGATGGAACGCCGATCGAGTTCATCGACAAACCCCTTGCGCAGTGGCGACAAGAGCGCGATGCTGAGGCGAGCGGTTCGGAGATTCCAGCTCCGCCGGCTGAAGAAATCAGGACAACCGCGCCCGATGGATCGGTGGTGATGGTCACGACGCGACCCGAGCAATTGATTGCCAACTTGATGACTTGCTTTCGCAACCGCGAGTGGGAACTCGTCTGGTACGACCTCCTCGACGCCGATGTACGCAGTCGATGGGAATCAGAGGGTGGACCTGAAGCATTCATCGCCTGGTGTGAAAAGGCGAGGAAGGACATGATGGAGTTTTTGAATCGTGCAGGATTCGGTTACTTGCGGACCGAGGTCACGATTGAAAGTATGGGGGCGAATCGACAGCGGATTCGTTTTTCTCCGATGATCGCCGACAAGTTTCGCGTGACTGCGCTGGAAATGAGCCAGACACCAAACGGAATGCGCCTCTCTGGTGTGACTACTCGAACGCGCCGTGATCCAGAATCGACACGTTGAACAGGTTGCGGATCTGCTTGGCGTTGAGTAAGTCAATCTTCATCAGTCGCTTCGTGAGACTCGATGGATTGTCGAGTGCAATCGAACCAAGAAGATTGAACTTGGCGTCAAGAATCGCGCGCAGATCGGCGGTGGTGTTGCGTGCGTGTCCGGATGGATACATCACCAATCCACTCTCGAGTTTTGTGCCGTCCTGAAGAGTGATCTTCACGCTGGTGGGAATGCCATCGGGGTACCGATCGTCGTACTCCTTGCCACCGTGCTCGAACACGATTTTCTCCATGAGTGAACGGGTCAGCGGATTGAAGATCGCGTCCTTGTTGAAGTCGTACGGCGAGAGCATGAGGTTGCACCACCACGCATCGTTGTCCGCACCGAGAGTGCTGATGCCGCCGTCGGCACGCGCCGCCTCCATCGCCTTTCGAAGGAGGGTAGAGACGATGTACACCATGGAATGGTCGGCACTCTGACGAGTGTGAGGATCTCGCTTCGCTGGATCTCCGATGATTCCAAAGGCGGGTTCGTAGGCGACGATGGTGATCGACGAGATCGCGTTGTCCTCGACGAGCATCGCTGGATTGGCGCGCATCAAGTCGAACATGCCCTGTAATGCACCGGCGCTTTGATGTTCATACAACCCCAACTTGAAGTGCATGCCCATGACGGCGAAGTCATCTCCACTGGTGGACAGGACGAGGTCGAATGGGCTATCGCCCTTGGTCGCCTTGAACTGGCGGAACATGGATTCTGGATTGCGGAAGATATCGCGCGGACCCATGAATCCTTCCATCGAACGACGCATGAAGAGGACAGCTGCCTCGGCACTGATCGCCGCGCTCGCCCCCTTCGAGTCGGACAATTGTTTTCCAGCGCGAATGGCGCGCCACGGAATCGAATGGGCGACCACCATGCCGATGGCACTCTCGATTTGTTCTGCTGTTGCTCCCATCACCGCGCCATAGGTCGCCGCGCTCGCGATCGCTCCGTGCACGACGTGGTCGATTTTGTAGGTCTTGAGGCTGAAGACTTCCGCGAGGCGTCCACGAATCTCATCGACGAGCACCATGGCGCGAAGAGCAACATCTCCTTCGGCACGCGCTGCTTGTGCAGCGGCGATGGCGACGGGATAGAAGTCATTGTGGCCAAACTCACCAGCGGTATGTTTGAGTTCGGGACGGAATCCAAAGTTGGTTCCATTCGAGTCCCACTCGCGCACCGCACTCGAGTTCGCCACGACCGCCTTCTCTGGCTGAACGCGTTGACGGCTCCCGAAGACGGTGGCTCCCGCCTTCTTGAGTGGATAACCAAGCGCCTCTTCGCGAAGGAGCCTTGGTGCATTCGTGCCCAGGGCGAGGGCAGAGAGTCCACACAGCACAGCATCGGCGTGAAAGAGCCGCGTGCGTTCGAGGACTGCTTCGCTGGGGTATCCCGCGCGTATGAAGTCGATGGCGTATTGCCCGATACCGAGCGCTTGATTGGTGTTCTTAGCGAGAGTGATAGAGCTCATAGATTCCTCGGTGGGAGAGGGGAGGAATTGTAACGCAGCCGATGAGGTCGAGTTTCGCGGGCGAGCGCGCTTACTTCCCAGAGGTATTGCGAATGTCGTCCACGACGAAGTAGCAGGTCGCGTCGATCTCGCGTGCGATCTCGAGCGCGCCCATCGTCTGTCGGCGTGGAACTTCCACAAAGAGAATCTGGACGGGGCCGTCGCGTCCACGACCATCGATGATCGTGACGCGAAGTCCCTTGGTTCGAAGGTGCTCTGCCATTCGATCGCCGTCGCGTGTGAAAATCTTGAGGACTTGCCGACCGAAGGCAATGCGCGACTCAATGAAGATGCCGATGAAATTGCCGACTGCGAATCCGCCTGCATAGGCGATGGCGAAGAGTGGATTGTCAGGCACCGTGGCGATCACTCGTGCAACGACGAGTACCCAGATGAGCACTTCCACAAAACCGATCGCGAGCGACAGCCACTTCAGTCCTTGAAAGACAAAGATGCTGCGCATGGTGCCGAGCGACACATCAAAGATGCGCGCGACCATGATGCCGAGGCATGTGAGGGCGACTTCCATGGTTTTGACCTCAGCGGTTGAGAGGCGCTTCGATCAACGCATCATAGAGAGCAGCGATACCGCGCCCCTCGGTCGCGACCGTTTCCAAGATCGGACGACCCGACGCGATGTCGAGCAACTCGCGCACCAACTGCGCTTCGCCCGCATAGTCCGCCTTGTTCGCCACGAAGAGGTCGGCAATCTCGAGGATGCCCGCCTTGTCCATCTGCACCGAATCGCCCATTCCTGGGACAACGACTACCGCCGTGCGGTCGACGTGTTTCCGGATGGCCACATCATTTTGTCCTGCGCCAACGGTCTCGACGAGCAGTGTGTCGTATCCCGCAGCGCCAATGAGTCCAGCGATGGTGGGGAGGGACTGATAGTCCTCACCCACGATGGCGAGTGATCGGTAAAAAACCCCATCGCCGATCGCATTGGAGTCGATGCGAAGTCGATCGCCAAGGAGTGCGCCCGAGGTGATGGGACTCATCGGATCGAATGCGACGACTGCAATTCTTCGACCGCGTCGTCCTGCTTCGAGCGCGAGTGCGGCGACGAGTGTGCTCTTGCCTGCTCCAGGTGCACCGGTGATTCCTGCGATGAGCGCAGGTCGTTTCAGTGGGGTGGACTGAGGAAGCGTGCCTTCATGAGCCATGCTTACCATTCGTGCGAGCGCGGCCGTTTTTTCAGTGTGCGCGAGCGGCGCGTAGGGACACACACAGGCGCGGACGCTCTCGACAATCGCGTCAAGTCCTGTCCCCGTGTGATAGACCGCTCGAACGCCCGCGTCGAGCAGAGGTTGTACATCCGCTTGCGGAATAATCCCGCCGACATTGACCGCAATGTCACCGCGACCAACCGCCTCGAGTGCGTCGAGCAGACGAGGCACAAGCACGCGATGTGAATTGCTCATCATGCTGACGGCGATGCAGTCGACATCTTCATCGCGTGCACTCAGTGCGAGGCTGCGCGGAGTCTGCCAGAGTCCTGAGTAGACGACGTGGATGCCGCTATCGCGCATCAAACGAGCGATGAGTTTGACACCGCGGTCGTGTCCGTCGAGTCCCATCTTGCCGAGGAGAACGCGGGGGCGATGAGAAAGGTCTCCGCAGCGATCTTTCTTTTCGATAGAAGTCGTTGGGTCGTGGATCGTTTTCGGCATTGGGGCAATTCGATCAAGAATCAGGCGCGTGATTCATTGTTGCTGTCCGATGAGATCGATGAAACAGTGTCGTCGATGGGATCTTCGTCATTCTCTTTGACGGGACGAGCCTCTTTTGTCCACTGTCCTGGATGGAATCGATCCGTGAGCTCGACGACGATCGCTGCAACACCGCGATACTTGTAATCGTCGAGTTCGGTGGATCCTTCGTTCACAGAAAGAACCTTCACGAGCGATTTCGACATCCAGCGACTCATGTCGATGTCGGTCATGTCGGAGGCAGCGATTGTTCCTGTTGGCGTTTCAAGCGATCCGTCGTCGTGAAGGGTCCAAGTTGATCGACTCGTCGAGTAGAGGGTCCATGCAAACCATGGGAATCCCATCACGCCGCAGCCGATGACGTAGGCCCATAATTGCAGTTGACGGTCCCATCCCGCCACGGGATCGGGAGGTTCTGCATAACTTGCCAATTGCGCCTTGGCGGCTTCGTAGGCATCGACTTCCGTCTCGGTGAGGACGCGCTGTTGTGCCCGCGTCTCAAGCAGATCCTTGGCGACGGTGAGTCCGATATATTGCGCGAAATCAGCCTCGCGTTTTGGGATTCCGACCCAATAGTCGTACCCGCCCCACACACCAAATACAAGGCAGAGGATCGTGTACCCGAGGGTCCACCACTTGAATCGAGGTTGTAATGTCGTTCGGATCATGAGGGGCTCCCTAGGGAGTTTGGAATCGTATCGGATTCGTGCGATTTGAGGATTCTTCTCGCCCATTCTTGTCTTGGTCCGAATGAGGTCTACACTCAACGAGCAATGATTCGTCAGACACGTTCGGTGTTCCTCGTGGCGTGCTGTTCGGTCAGCGTGCTCGCTTGCCCGCCCGATTTCGATGGAGACGGCGTCGTGGGAGGCGGCGATCTCGGCATCATGCTCGCTGCATGGGGGACAGGTGGTGCTGATCTGACAGGAGATGGAAACACCACGGGCGTTGATCTCGCCGAACTCCTGAGTATCTGGGGGTTGGAGTGCACCACCACGTTCACATCCACTCCACTCGCTGGACACGCGCTCACCACTGCGCCATGGTTCACGAACACCGATGTCTTTGTTGCCGGATCAGCGATGACGATTGGCGTTGATACGACTCGATTCACAGACCTCGTTGGCCAATTGGTGCGCATCTACCTCACTCCTGATTGGACAGAGTCAGAGTGGATTCTTGGAACACAACTTGTCGATGTGCGCGGCGCATTTCAGCCGTGGGCATTGGTTGGTGGCGGAGTTCAATCCAATCAAGTGCAACTGACCTCGACGGCCACGCTTGCGACGGCGGTGGATGGAGCGATTGGTCGTGGTTTCGATCTGGTCATCGATGCCGATCAGAGTGGAACACTCTCGATCGGAGACCTCGTCGATGGGCAGACCAATGCAGGAATGGTCGTCGCGCGCGATCCGTCGGTGACTGGTCCATTCGCGACGACCACGCTCGCGAGTTACACCGCGACTGGTGTCACGGCGGGATTCACCGCAGCGCGTCTCTATTACCCCACGGCGATTCAATCGATGACCGCCCGACCGCTCGTCGTCATCAGTCATGGGAATGGACATCAGTACACGTGGTACGACTACCTCGGAACGCACTTGGCGAGTTATGGATTTGTCGTGATCTCGCATCAGAACAACACCGTTCCTGGAATCGAGACGAGTAGTACGACGACCCTTCAACACACGCAAGCGATCATCGCACAAGAATCGACCGTTGCTGCGGGAGCGATCGCCAATCGAATCGACTCCAATCAGATCGTGTGGATTGGACATAGCCGAGGTGGCGAAGGCATTTGCCGCGCGTTCGATCGGTTGTTCGACAATGCATTTGTCCCCACGAACTACATCACATCCGACATCAAGTTGCTGATTTCGATTGCGCCGACTGACTTTCTTGGCACTGGCAGCGCCGATCCACACGCCACGCCATTCATGTTGTTGTACGGAAGCGCCGACGGAGATGTGTGCGGATGCCCCAACAACGACATCACTGACTCGTTCAATGTGTATGAACGCGCATCGGGCTGGAAGATGAGTACGTATCTGCAAGGCAGCGATCACAATGACTTCAATTGCTGCGGTTTTGACGACTTTACAGGACCGGCCGGCACGGCGATCGGCAGGACAGAGACCCAAGATGTGGCCAAGGTGCAAATACTCTCTGCCGTTTTATTCACGCTGTACCGAGACCCCGCAGCGAGTGAGTTTTTGTGGCGGCAAGATGAAAGTTTGCGCTCTCCTCTTCAGGCGAGTACCACGACAGTGGTGCGCGAATTCCAACCGATTGCCACGCAATCGCGCGTGATCGACAACTTCCAAACGAACACAGCGCCCACGGTGTCGAGTTGTGGTGGCGCGGTGCTCTCGTCAGGCACCGCGCTTGGCGAGGGACTCATGCAGGATGCGAACACGGCGTACACATGGATCGTTACGGATCCACAGAATGGTCTTGCGCGAGGGCGGGCCGCGGACACGCAGCGCAGCGGAGTCTTCGAGTTCGCGCAGAACAGTTCGATTGCGTGGACGATTCCCACAGCCTTGGCGAATTGCACCGACTTTGCATTCGTGCAGTTTCGCGCCGCGCAGGGCACTCGTCATCCTAATACGGTGACCTTGAATGGAGATCTCAATCTGACCGTTCGCATCACCGATATGGCAGGGGTGATGAGTGATATTCGTATCGGCGCCTATGGTGGAGGCATCGAGCGTCCGTATCAGCGCACTGGTTATGGCACGGGGGCAGGATGGCAGAGCGAAATGGAAACGATTCGACTTCCGCTCGCTGACTTTGTCCTTCAATCGCCCACGCTCAATCTCTCGGCGGTGCAATCCATCACGCTCTTGGTCGGAGGCAGTTACGGCAGTTCGGTCGGCCGATTGCAAATCGATGACATCATGTTGACTCAGCCATAATCGACGGACGAAACGAATTCACTCATGAAGCAGCAGACCATTCCATCCCGATTCCGCGCTGTTCGATGTGTCGCCCTGATCGTGGGCGCATTGGCGCTCGCATCGCCAAGTGCGATGGCGCAGGGACAGCAAGGAATTCCGCCGATTCCCGCCACGCCCGCTCGCGTTGGAGAAATTGTGTGGGCGCGTCCGTTCACCGTCGAAGTGCCGTGGGCGAGTGATTGGCGCGCAGACCATCCAACGACATCATGTGGATGGATCGTTGTCCTCCGCGCTGAGAGTGGAATGTGCTTTCCGCGCCAAGTTGCATCACCAGTGTTGATGGCGAACGACATGCCCGTTGAAGTCATCGAGCCGGTGCAGGGTGGCACGCTCGTCGTCGCCATTGTGCGCGCCGACCCGAATGCGCAGTCGCTCCCCAACGTTGCGCTCTCATCGATCACACTTTGGTGGAGCGCGCCGGCGTTGCCAGAGCAAATCACCGCGGCGGCAGCGCAAGAGTCTTGGAACGCAGCGTCACAAGGTGGGATGAAACCGGTGGACGAGCGCGCTGCAACGAAAGCACTCGATGCTGGAGCGAAGGGTGTTGGTCCACTGCAAGCAAAGGACCGGCAAGAACTCTCTGACGCAGCATTGGCTGCGCGCCTTGCATTCGAACCCGTCGTTCGCTGAACAACATTTCAACAAAAACCCCGCCGCAGAATGCTCGCGGCGGGGATTGGAGAAGGGATCAGAGCCGGCCTTGGCTTCGATCCGTTTCAATAACGGCGGGGACAACCCGTTTGGGTGGTCTTGGTCACGCTGCATGGACGGGCAGACCTGTCGATGCAGTGGGTCGAACGAAACCAACTCCGTGCTTGTTCGACCAGTGCGAGGGAGGATCCATTCACCTGCCGACCGCGTGTCTCCATTGGAGTCATCCCCACCGCGTGTGCGGATGGCGGCCGTCGGAGTGGCGCCATCCGCGGTTCTGGACTTCGAACGAGAGAACGTCTCTCATTCGGATCGGCCATTCGATGTGCCGACTCGATGTCATTTAGCTGCACCCCATGCTTTGTCCGCAGTTCACGCACCGATAGCACGTGCCGTTTCGGACGGTGATGGATCCGCACGCGTCGCATGCAGGCGCATCTCCCATGAGTGAGGCGTTGGCTTGATCAAGAGCTGAGGCCGTTGCTCTTGATGAGGTGTTGCTTTTCGCGACGCTCCGAGGGCGCAAGCCACTCTCGTGCACTGGAGCCCCAGCCGCGGCGTTGGTCGATCCCACGCCAGCGCCGGATGATGAACCAGATAAATCGGTCCGCGAATTGATTCGATCCGTTGACGCCAGGGCGTCGACGGTTGCCGATCGGCCGTCCGTGCTGTGATCGGTCCATGCAGTGTCCTCCTTGATTGATGCCGATTCATTGGATGATGCGGTGTGTGCTCCCTTTCCAAATCGCGCGGGAGCGTTTTCCTCACGATATCCGTCGATGAACTCCATTCCCATCCAACGGAAGATGTAGTCCACGAGGCTCTTGGCGAATGGAATGTCATTGTTGGTCGTCATGCCCATCGGCTCAAACCGTTGGTGCGCAAACTTCTTGACAAGGCTTTCAATGGGCACGCCATACTGCAACGCCACGCTGATGGCGGTGCCGAGCGAATCCATGAGTCCACCGATGGTGGATCCTTCCTTCGCCATCGTGATGAAGAGTTCGCCTGGAGTCTTCGTGTCGTCGTATAGACCGACGATGAGGTATCCCTCGTGGCCCGCCACATTGAACTTGTGAGTGATCGAGTCGCGTGTGTCGGGAAGTCGTCGGCGCATCGGACGCTCAACGATGCGCTCCACAATGCGCTCGATGATGACAGGCTCTCGCGATTCGATGACGACGCCCTCGGTGTCGGCTTCTTCGCGTTCCACCGTGTTCGCTGCATCGGCGGTCGCGGAGTCGCTCGTGCTATTGAGCGGTTGGCTCAACTTACATCCGTCGCGGTAGAGGGCATTCGCCTTGAGTCCGAGTTCCCATGAGAGTCGATAGCACGCACCGATGTCGGCCATTGTCGCTTCATTCGGAAGGTTGATCGTCTTGCTGATCGCGCCCGAAATGAATGGCTGTGCAGCAGCCATCATTCGGATGTGTCCTTCGGACGGAATGAACCGAACGCCGAGTGAGCCGCATCGATTGGCGCAATCGAAGACAGGAAGATGCTCGTCGCGAAGGTGAGGAGCACCCTCGATGGTTTGTGTACCGCACATCACTCGGTTGAGTCCATCGATCTGACCCTTCGTCAATCCAAGAGCGCGAAGTCCATTGAACTTGGCATCGGCGCGTGCCGTGGCAGGATCGATTCCCAAGAGCGAGAAGACGCGCTCTGGCATCGACCATGCCGAGAAGCCGAGGCCGATTTCGAAATAGCCAGGAAGTGCATTCTCGATTTCGACCAAATCGTCTCCGGTGTATCCCTTCGTGAGCAACCACTCGCGCAGTGTGGGAGTGGAGGTCGAAGCGTGTCCGCCTTCGTCGGGAAGTCGCGTATCGAGCGAGAGGGTACCCATCACATACGCGAGGATGTCATCCGTTTGGCGTGGTGAGTATCCGAGAGCCTTCAACGATGGGCGAAGCGATTGATTGGCGATCTTGAAATACCCGCCGCCCGCGAGTTTCTTGAACTTGGTCAGCGCGAAGTCGGGTTCGACGCCGGTGGTGTCGCAGTCCATCAGCAGACCAATCGTTCCCGTTGGAGCGATGACGGTCGTCTGAGCATTGCGATATCCGAAACGCTCGCCGAGCGAGAGTGCATCGTCCCAACTGCGGGTTGCTGCATCCAAGAGATCTTGGGCGCGAGCGATGTTGACGCGTCCCGAACGGAAGACATCGTGATCGATCGGCACAGGACGAGCGTGGAGTGATTCCCACTCGCTGCTGGTGCGAGAGACATTGTTCGCAGCTCGGCGATGGTTGCGCATCACGCGCAACATCGAATCGCTATTCGCTTCGTATCCCGCGAATGCGCCGAGTTCTGAAGCCATTTCTGCACTGGTGGCGTAGGAGCGACCGGTGAGAATGGCTGAGACCGATCCGCAGACCGCGCGTCCTTCTTCGCTGTCGTAACCGATGCCTGCCTGCATGAGCATGGCGCCCAAGTTGGCGTATCCGAGTCCCAGTGTTCGATAGTGGTGGCTGAGTTCTGCGATTTCACGGCTTGGGAAAGCAGCCATGAGCACTGAGATTTCAAGGACGATCGTCCAAAGACGAATCGCGTGCTCGTACCCATCGATATCAAACTCGCGTTTTTCGGAATCGTAGAAGCGAAGCAGATTGATGCTCGCGAGATTGCACGCCGTGTTGTCGAGGAACATGTACTCGCTGCACGGATTGCTTGCGTTGATCCGTCCGCCAGCGGGGCAGGTGTGCCACGCATTGATGGTCGAGTCATACTGAAGTCCAGGATCAGCGCAGCGCCACGCGGCGAAGTTGATCGTCTCCCACAGTGCAGTCGCCTTCAAAGTTCTCGCGGGCTTGCCGTCGGTGCGTCGGACGAGCGTCCAGTCGCTATCGGATGCAACCGCTTCCATGAACGCGTCCGAGAGTCGCACTGAGTTGTTGCTGTTCTGTCCACTCACCGTGGTGTACGACTCACCGTTGAAGTCGTAGTCGAGTGAGAGTTTGAATTGCTTCGCGAGATCACGATGTTCTTGAGGAAGGTGCTTCATCCCTTCCACGAGTGCCGCAACCTTGATTTCCTCGCGGACTTTCCAGTTCACGAAGGTTTCAATATCGGGATGATCCACGTCCAAACAGACCATTTTTGCGGCGCGGCGCGTCGTTCCGCCCGACTTGATGGCTGCTGCAGCGCGGTCTCCGATGCGCAGGAAACTCATGAGTCCGCTGCTGCGTCCGCCTCCTGAGAGTGGTTCATCTTCGCCGCGAAGATTCGAGAAATTGGTGCCGGTGCCTGATCCGTACTTGAAGAGACGAGCCTCACGAACCCACAGGTCCATGATGCCACCTTCCTTGACGAGATCATCGCTGATCGATTGGATGAAGCACGCGTGAGGTTGAGGATGCGTGTACGCGTCAGCCGCGAGAGTCGGCGCGCCAGTTGCGGGATCAGCGATCCAATGTCCTTGGGCTGGGCCATTGATGCCGTAGGCCCAGTTGAGTCCAGTGTTGAACCACTGAGGACTATTCGGTGCGGCCATCTGATGCAGCAACATGTACGCCAACTCGTCGTAGAACGATTCAGCGTCATCGGTCGAGTGGAAGTACCCATGCTTCTCGCCCCAGTGGCGCCAACATCCCACCATGCGATGCACAACTTGCTTGACGCTCTTCTCTGATCCGTAGACCACGTTTCCCGCATGGGTCTCAGGAGATCCTGTTGGGTCAAGTTGGGGGACGCCCGCCTTGCGGAAATACTTGCTCACCACGATGTCGGTGGCGAGTTGGCTCCATTCCTTTGGAACCTCAGCATCACGCATCTCGAAGACGGTTGACCCATCGGTGTTCGAGATCCGACTTGTGCGGCGAGTCCATTCGACTGAGTTGTAGACATCCGTGGCAGGGGTCGTAAAACGGCGAGCAATCTTCATAACCGCGAAATCCTTCCTTGAGAATCAATCAAGCGCGTCTACGGCGTGTTTTGAACTGGAACAACGGGAACTCTCAACACCAAAATGGCGCCGTCTCGACGCGGGTTTCTGCCAACGATCATCCGTGTGGATGGACCCCTTGATGAACACAACACTCACAAGATCCAAAGACAATACCACTACCTGTAGTGGTTTCAAGACCACTTCTCCACAAAATCTAGTAATTCACATAAAAAAGCGTAACCGACGAATTGGGGAGACTTTATGTCAAGCCAACATGATTTCAACCCTGCGACAGACTTCCAACTATGGCTGTCAGCAACGGATTTTTCTGGGTTCGATGGACACGCCGCGATGGCTCTGCGACATCACTTTCATCTCGACGAATGAAGGCCGTCTACGGTGAGATTGTGCCCTTATCAAAACACTTTCTCACTGTAGAGGCAGGAAATCGACCCATAGACTCACCCGACTATGGATGGTGACCCACTTCTCGCCGACTTGACTGAACCGCAGCGACTCGCCGTCGAACACGGCGATGGACCGCTGCTCGTCCTTGCTGGGCCAGGTTCTGGAAAAACGCGCGTGATCACCCGCCGCGTTGCGATGATCATGGCGCGCGGTGTTCCTGCGTGGCAAATCCTTGCATTGACCTTTACGAACAAAGCAGCACGCGAGATGCGCGAACGGGTGGATGTGTTGCTTGGTGCACAAGTCATCAGTCGTGGTGGATTGCAAGTCAGCACCTTCCATGCGTGGTGTGCACGAATCCTGCGGCAATATGGCCCCGCATCGAGTGCTGCGGCGCATGTGATTGGTCCACTCGCTTCTGGTTTTTCAATTCTTGATGCAAGCGATGCGCGATCATCTGTGAAATCGGCGGTGATTCAAGCCGGTCTTGATGTCAAAACATTTCGTCCAGCGTGGGTACAGTCTTCCATCAGTACTGCCAAGAATCGTTTGCTCAGCGCAGAGGCTCTTGAGGCGGAATCGACGGACTTCGCGTCACGCTCGCTTGCACGGGTATACCGTGAATATGAGGGGATTTTGGCTCGCGCGAACGCGCTCGACTTCGATGATCTCTTGATGCGCACGGCAAAAATGTTGATCGGAGACGCGACCGTTCGTGACGCGATCCGTCGTCGATGCCAGCATCTCTTGGTGGACGAGTATCAGGACACCAACCAGGCACAGTTCACGATCGTGCGCATGATCGCTCAAGAACATGGCAATGTCTGTGTCGTGGGAGATCCTGACCAATCAATCTATGGTTGGCGCGGCGCGGATATCACCAACATCCTTGGATTCGAGGACACATGGCCAGGTGCTCGGGTGATTGCGCTGGGCGAGAATTTCCGGAGCACGGGGCATATCGTCGCGTGCGCCGATGCATTGATCCGACACAACAAGGATCGCCGAGAGCGTCCACTCTCGAGCATGGCTGGGGCGGGCGAATTGGTGGATCGACTCGTCGCCCTCGATGAGAAACATGAAGCGCAAATCGTTGTTCAAATGGTCGTCGATCGAATGGCTGCGTCGATCCCACTGCGTGACATGGCTGTGTTGTATCGGATGAACGCGCTGAGTCGCTCGATTGAAGAAGAGTGCCTCCGTCGGCAGATTCCCTATGTGATCGCACGTGGTACGGCGTTCTATGAACGAGCCGAGGTGCGCACCTTGTTGTCGTACCTCCGTGTGTTGGCGAATCCTGCCGATGATCTCGCGCTCAAGAGGGCATCGAAAACGCCTTCGCGCGGCATCGGAGATGCTGGATTCGATCAACTCCTTGAGTTCGCGGCGGCGAGACAGAGTTGCGTGCGCACGGTGCTGCCACAAGCGAGGGCGGCAGGCGCAGCGCCTCGGACCGCATCAGCCTGCATGCGGTTCGCGGACGAACTCGATGGATACACACTGCAACTTGCGGGGCGCGGATGGAATGAGCAGGGAGAGTCCCTGCTCGGTGCATTCATCACCGAACTCATCGAGCGTGCGGGACTGAGGCAAGCAGTGGCGAAGGATGCTGCCGACGAAGAAGAAGCAGATGATCGCTGCGCCAACTTGCAAGAGGTGGCGAACGCGGCAGCGGATGTCGCATCGCCTGTTGCCGAAGATGCCGAAGCAGATCGTTCACTCATGGGTGCGCTGCACCTGTTTCTGGAGCGAGTGGCTCTGGTCGCCGATGCCGACATGGTGGATCCAGAGCGTGGCGCACTCACATTGATGACACTCCACGCTGCGAAGGGACTTGAGTTCGACACCGTGATGATCATCGGACTTGAACAGAATATTTTGCCCCACTCGCGTGCTGCCCAGAGCGAAGCCGAACTCGAAGAAGAACGACGACTGCTGTATGTCGGCATCACGCGTGCGAAGCGAAGACTGCTCATTACCTCGGCGAGGATGCGATCCCAGCATGGCATGCGTGATGTCGCGATCGAAAGCGATTTCTCGGACGAATTGCCCATCGCACACCTTTCTCAGAGGCGCATCGTGGAAGAGAAGGCGGGGCGCATCGCTCAGGAGAGAACATTGGTCGAGGACGGATCCGAGTACTCGGCTGGCATGATGGTTCGACACGGACAATTCGGCATCGGCAAGATTGAGTCCGTCTTTCTTCAAAGTGGACACAATGCCGCTCGAGTGAATTTTCCTGGAGCGGGGGCCAAGACACTCATTCTCGCGTACGCCAAATTGGAAGTCGTTCGCTAGCGGTTCGCGAGCGGTTTTCTAGCGGTTCGCTAGCGTTTCGCTGACTCGCAGAGTCCCGTCTGCCACATCACGAAGGACCACTGATCCACCTCATCTCGAACGCGAAGGGCGAGCGGTTTGCCTTGTCCATGTCCAGCATCGCGGTCGACCCACAAAAGAATGGGATCCTCTGGACCATTGGCGGCAACGGATTGCAAGAGTGCCGCCATCTTGCGAGCGTGAAGTGGGTGAACGCGGGAGTCATTTTCTCCAGCGGTAAAGAGTACGGCGGGATACTTCCGCCCTGACTTCACGTTCTGGTACGGGCTATACGCCTTGAGCCATGGATAGGCAGCAGCATCATCGCTTGATCCGTATTCCGGCACCCAATATTGCGCGATCAAAAACTTGTGAAAACGCAGCATGTCCAAGAGGGGCACTGCACTGATCGCGCAGGAAAAAAGTTCGGGTCTTTGGGTGACAGCAACTCCGGTGAGGAGTCCTCCATTCGATCCACCTTCGATTGCAAGGTGAGCCGCATTGGTCCACCCTTGCGAGGTGAGCGCGTTCGCTACGGCATACAAATCATCAAAGACATTTTGCTTCTTTGCTTGCATGCCCGCTTGATGCCATGCCTCACCGTATTCAGCTCCGCCGCGAAGATTGGCGACAACATAGACCCCGCCGCGAGAGAGCCACGGAATGATCGTGGATTGAAAGTACGGTGTCAGCGAGACATTGAATCCGCCGTATCCGTACAAGAGACATGGGTTCGCTCCCGTCGGTTTCACATCTTTGTTGCAGATGATGAAGTAAGGAATCTTCGTACCGTCTTTGCTCGGCGTGAAGTGTTGAGTGACCGAAATCGACGAAAGGTCGGCAGGCACTGCGGGTTGCGCCCAAGTGGTTGACGCTCCTGATGGAGTGTTGAAATGAAGAATCGTGCGAGGGCAGTTGTACGAGGTGTACGAGACAAACGCATCGAAGCCCTGATGGTTCGCGCTGACTGTTGCGCTTCCAAGTCCAGGCAAGGTCATGGCCCCAGTTGCGGCGCCATCTTGATTGTGAATCGACACTTCAGAGTGCACATCCTTTTCCCATGTCACGAGCATCGCGTTGGTCGTGCGGGATGATCCCGTGAGGACTGCATCGGCGCGCTCAGCGACAACAGTTTTCCAGTGTGCAGACTCAGGATGATGGAAATCCACAGCGAGCAATTTTCCCTTCGGCGCGTCAAGAGTGGTTCGCATCACGAATCTCTCCTCAAAATCGACTTGAGGTTCAAACTGCCCGTCGAGTCCAACGGCGATGGGAATGCGAGTCAGCGTTCCGCTTGAGAGGAACGCACTGGTGCTCGCGATCCAAAGGTCGTTGCGTTGCCAACCATCGGTGAGTCCCACGAAAAACCACCGTCCGTCCTCTGAAAGTCCCACATAGGGAATGCGCTTCGGATCATCTTGTTTCACGAGGATGAGATCCTTGGCGGGGTCGCTTCCGACGACATGCCAGCGGCTCTCTCGGCTGTATGGATCCTTGACATCTCGAAGGGCGCTGTAGACAAAGGCATCGTTCGCGGGAGTCCATCCTCCGAAGTCGACCTTGCCTGAAATTGTGTCGGTGAGCATCGCTCCTGTCGCGACCACAAGCAGATGCAATTCGCTCATTTCGCTGCCAGACTGCGAAGTGCCGAATGCGAGCAGGGTGCCGTCCTTGGATGGATTCCACCAGTCAAGGCTCGTGAGTCCGCGCGCGTCGAGTGTGTTTGGATCGATCAAGACGCGCGACTCTGTCCCGTCGATCGCTCTCACTTTGAGGACTGCTTGATTCTGTCTGCCCGTTCGCTCGGTGTAGAAAACAGAGTGGCCGTGTCGACGAGGAAGTCCGACAGCGCCAATCTCCATCAGCGGCGTGAGTTCAGCAGTGAGTGCGTCGCGACAAGGAAGCGCTTCGAGCGTCGCGCGCGTGAATGCGTTTTGCGCATCGGTCCACTCACGCACCTCGGACGATTCACTCTCGAGTGATTCAAGCCATCGATACGGATCGACCACCGAGTCGCCGTGCATTGTTTCGGTGACGGGATCCGTTCGTGTGGGAGGTGGTCCACCCCAAGCGAAGGATGGACAGAGGAATGCAAGAGAAGCCAACGAAACGGCGGTGAGATGCGTGCGCATCCGCCCATCGTAGGCTCAACTGCGAGCAACGCGCATGCGAATCGTTTCGGGCATTTCAGCGAGCGCACGCAAGACAGCAGGATCCTGAACAGGTTCAGTGTCGAGGATGACATACGAAACATCCCGCGTACTTTGAAGGAATTCGGCGCTGATATTCACATTGCGAGAGGCAAGCAGCGTGTGCATTCGTCCAAGGACACCAGGCACATTGCGGTGGACATGCATGATGCGAAGTTCGCCGACGCGTTGATGCGGAAGATCGACGCCAGGGAAATTGACTGCGCTACTCGTTGATCCGTCGCGCCAGAATCGAGAGAGTTTTTCAGCGACCTCGAGGGCAATCGCCTCTTGCGCTTCTTCGGTGCTTCCCCCGACATGCGGCGTGAGAATCACATTCGTGAGCCCCTGGAGTGGACTTTCGAATCGTTCGCCGTTGCGAAGCGGTTCTTCTGGGAAAACATCCGCCGCCAATCCACCGAGCTGTCCCGATCGCAGCGCATCCGCCGCTGCGGCGTACTGCACGACGGATCCTCGCGCATTGTTGATGAGGTGCGAGCCTCGCTTCATGCGCGCGAGTTGTTTCGCGCCGATCATGCCATCGGTGAGCGGGGTGGATGGAACATGCAGCGTGACGACATCCGACTCGTGAAGCAGTTCATCGAGCTTGGCGCGGAAGTGGGCATTGCCCAGAGGCAACTTGCGAGCGATGTCGTGAAAGAGAACACGCATGCCCATCGCTTCAGCGAGGACTGAGACTTGCGAACCAATGTGTCCATATCCAACGATGCCCACGGTGCGTCCGCGCACTTCATGCGATCCTTCGGCTGACTTGTCCCACTCGCCGCGGTGCAGTCCCGAAGATTGGTCAAAGGTGCGGCGGAAGAGACAGACGATTTCGGCAATGGTGAGTTCGGCAACGCTGCGCGTATTCGCAAAGGGAGCATTGAACACGGGCACGCCGCGATGTTCAGCGGTGTCCAGATCGACTTGATTGGTGCCGATGCAAAAACAACCGATAGCGAGAAGCCCCGGAGCTTCCTCAATCGAAAGACGACGAATCTGGGACTTACTTCGGATGCCGATGAATTGCGCTCGCTGTAGTGCCGAGCGAAGTGGCTCTCCTTCGAGTGCTCCGCCGATTCGTTCGATCGTGAATCCAGCCTCGTGGAGCACGGCATCAGCTACCGTGTGTACGTTCTCTGCAAGAATGGCGAGCGGCGCGCTTTGTTTGTCTTGAGTGTGTGGTGTCATCCGACGATCTCTGGGAGTTTGAAGAGGTCTGCAGTCAGGTTTACGGGACCAGATTGAGTGATGAGCACATCGGCTTCGTAGTGGACGCTCATCGATCCATCCGATGTGCGCAGCGGCCATGCGTTTCCCTTGCCCACGGTCTCGGTGGTCGAGACGGCGATCATCGGTTCGACCGCGAGCAGCATTCCAATCTCGACGGGATGGAATGCCTCGCGCCATTCGCTTGGAGTCGTGGGAACAGAATTGGAAACGAATGGCGGCGCATGCAGCGCCTTCCCATAACCGTGTCCGCCGAGTCCTCGAATCAGGCAGAGTTTCTTTTCGCGTTCGACATGACCCTGCACCGCGCGGGCAAAATCCATAAGAGGACGACCTGGCACCAGTGCGGCGATGCCGCGCTGAAGGCTCACTCTCCCTGCGGACATGAGTGCCTCACCGATGCGATCGCGCGAGTGAATCGCATAGGTCCACGCCGCGTCGCCGATCCACCCATGATGTTTCACGCCGATGTCGATGCTCAGTAAATCTCCATCTCGCAGTCCATCGGTCGACATATCGTGTGTCCCGTGAACGACGCAATCATTCACCGAAAGGCAAGCGTGACTCGGAAAGGGAGGATGACCGCGAACTCGGTATCCCTTGAAACAACTGGGCGCGTCGAGGTCGCGAAGTTGCTCCGCGCAAAAATCATCGATCTGGGCGAGTGTGAGTCCGAGGCGAAGAAATGACACGAGCCGCTCGTGCACCGTGACGACGCACCGCGCTGCAGCGGTGGCGCCTTCAATATCGTGTGGATCGAGGACCGGCATGAGAGAGCGGGCAGATTACCGACCATGCAGCGCGCGCATCACCGCGGCGACAAGCGTTCGATCGGTGCCGACTGGGTTTCGTGATGTGAGCACGAGGGCGGGACCGCCCCCGGCGAGTTCGAGAACAGCGGCCCGTTCGTCGGTGGCATCAATGACTTGCAACCGCGCAGGCTGACCTTCGTGCAATGCGCCCGCCTCATGTTCGAGTCCAAGGGCGCACGCTCCATTCCAAGTCGCGGCGGTGATTGCCTCTTCTGGAGTCAGCCCCATGGACCTTACAGCGAGTGCCGCGGCGAAGGCCACACTCGGTGTGGGCGCACTCCCTGGGTTGAAATTACTCGCAATCGCAATCGCGCCGCCGAAGTCAATGAACTGACGTCCATTCATGAATGGAGTGGAAAGACAATAAGGGGAGACGGGAAGTCCAACGCCTATTGTTTCACTCTTGGCGATGAGGGCGAGTGATTGGGGCGATGACGATTCGAGATGGTCAATCGTTCGCGCGCCACGTTGAACAGCATCCGCAATCAGTCCGGGTTGTGTGAACTGATCGGTGTGCACGCGAATCGGACATCCGAGCGTTCGCGCGCGTTCCATGAGTGTGATGCAATCCTCTTTGCTCCACGCACCCTTCTCGCAAAAGCAGTCGCACGCAATCGAAGGGAGACGCTTTGCTGCAGCGGGGAGTGCCATGTCAATGCACTCGCGAACCCAATTGGGGTTCGCAGGATCGAGGGCGTGGGCTCCGAGAAAGGTAGGGACAACACGCATATCCGACTGCGCATCGAGAATCGCATCGAGCATGCGCGCTTCGGATTCGACCGTGAGGCCATATCCCGTCTTGACTTCGGCGACACCCGTTCCGAGTGCATGCATCCTCTCAAGCCGGCGCGAGAGCAATGCGGTGAGTGCAGTTCGAGAGGTCTCTCGTACCGATCGCACCGTGGAGTGAATGCCGCCGCCCGCGCGAAGTATTTCAAGGTAAGGAATACCCGCGAGCAACTTCGTCCACTCATCGGTTCTATCACCTGCGAAGCAGGCGTGGGTATGGCAATCGACCCAAGTGGGCATGAGCGTGCGTCCACCGAGGTCAATGGCTGGAATATCGCGAGGCGGATCTCCTGCATCGATTCGTTGGATGCAGAGCGCATCGTCGATGACCACATATCCATGGGTGATGACACCAAGATCGCGCAGTGCGGCACCTCGGCGTACTCCGCGAGAGTGTGGGCGCAGTGTGACGATGCGAGCACGCGAGAGCGCGAAGGGCATAGGGGTACTCTACGCAGCAGAGTTGACTGTACGATTGGTGGTCCTATGGCTGATCCACTTCCGACCCATAAAAAGTCTGCGTATGCCGAAATCCAGTGGAATGGCGCAACGCTCATGATCAAGCCCGCGGGTCCTCATGTGGGGCAGAAGGAAGCACCGATTCTCGCTGCTGAGATCGAGCCGTACTTGAAAGCGGCTGGGAAGGGACTGCGCCACCTTGTGGTCGATCTCGCGGATGTGCAGTTCATGAGCTCGATGGGGCTTGGAACGCTCATCAATTGCCGTACCGCAGCCCATTCGGCGGGAGCGAGCGCGGTCCTTGTGCACGTCAACAAGGAACTCAAAGGGTTGCTTGCGATGATGAAGATCGACAAGTTCTTCAAACTCGTGGACGATGATGTCGCGCTCAAGGCATTGTTGACGAGATAATTCCGGCGGTGGAACCGATCAACCAATCGGCGGCACCAAGAACATCGGGATGATCGGTTGGATTCCATCCAGCACCCTGTCGAACCGTCACGGTGCGAACGGAGTCGCTTGGTCGATGGGCTCGAAACTCAGCCACCGTTCCGCCGTTCCGATCAATGTGAAAGTGTCCAGCCATGTGGATGACGCGCCCGCGCGATCTCGCGCTTGCTGCACTACTTCCCATTGTGGCGTCCCACACCAAGAGTGATCGAAGTGCAAGTTCGACCTCGTCGTCGGTGACCACGGGATCGGGGATCTTGTCATCGGTGCGCATCTTGATCATGAGTGCGCGCAAATCGGCGCGGTACAGGGGATGATCGATCGAAGGCAAATCAAAGTCTGCTCGTTCGACATCTCCTTCGCAAGGCAATGCTTCGTAGCCGTCGCGTCCAGCGGTGCGAACCAAGGGACGAGGCGCATTGCCAGCGATCACGATTCCACCGTGTTCGATGGCCTCATCGAGAATCGGTTGATACCAAGCGTCCCATGATCCTTCGCCGCACCACGAATTGCTGTGTGTCAGATCGCGCAACTCTTCCTTCGAGAGTGATCCTTCCATCCACTCGTCGATCCATACTTGTTCGTGTCGCTCCAACATCTCAAG
This sequence comes from Planctomycetota bacterium, assembly GCA_027622195.1. Classification (GTDB taxonomy): domain Bacteria; phylum Planctomycetota; class Phycisphaerae; order Phycisphaerales; family SM1A02; genus SXOD01. Next base: position 48,428 of record JAQBZO010000004.1, on the reverse strand, counting down.
TGTGAGGACTCCGCCGTTCCACCTCTCAAACAAGGTCTTGACAATCTCTCGCTGGATCGCGTGTCCAGCCCCGTCGTCGTGTTCTTCTCCGAGAAAAACGGCATCGACGCTCGCGAGGTCATCGATCATCACATCCCATGTGGAAGGGGTTCCGTTGCGGTCCCACACGCCGACTCGTTCCGTGTCAATGGGGACAGGTTGAGCAATCTTGGTCGGCGAGGTGCATCCAGTGGTGAACGCCGACCATCCAACCAGCGAAAACAGCAAGAAAAAACTCCGAATGTGAATGAATTGCCTGTGCTTCATTCGCCTTGACATGATGTCAGCCTACATTCTCACCATGCCGCCCACTGTTCTGCTCTCTTGCGCATTCATGTCAATGCTCCTCATTACCTCGGCGACGGTCGCCGATTCGGTCGTGCGGACTGTTCCAGCATCAGCGCGTGATCTTCGAGTGGTCATGCATACTGCAAAAGATATCTGGAGCCACAGCGTCGGAATTGGTCCAGTCGACATCGTCGTCGACGATGATGGAAAGCAATTGCTCGATGGCGCGGGGGTCGACTATTGCGTTCTCATCGACGATCTCGAAGCACTCATTGCAGAAGAGGCGGCGAGACTCGCGCAACAGGACGGTGGGATCGCGGGGGTGAATTACTTCGACGACTTTCGCCCACTGCCACTCATTCACCAACGACTCGCAGAGCTGGCGCAAGGGTCACAAGGAATCGCCTCTGAGTTTTCAATCGGCTTGACTCTCGAGGGACGCGACATTCGCGGACTGCGCATCTCGACTGCGCCGGCCGGGTCCATTCGACCAGCCTTGTTTGTCGATGGATGTCAGCATGCAAGAGAATGGGCAACGCCGACGGTCACGATGTGGATTGCTGATCGATTGATTTCAGGTTGGCAGAGTGCTGACCCCGTCGTTACGTCAATCCTTTCCTCCTTTGATGTGTTCGTGATTCCCGTCGTGAATGGTGATGGATACGAACACAGTTGGACCACCAATCGACTCTGGCGAAAAAACCGCCGCGACAATGGCGACGGCACATTCGGCGTCGACCTCAATCGCAACTGGGGATTCATGTGGGGAGGGCCAGGTTCCAGCGGCGCGACGAATTCTGAAACGTACCGCGGCGTGAGTCCATGGTCAGAACCCGAAACGCAAGCGATGCGCGATTTCATTTTGCTGCATCCTGAAATCGTCGCGGCGATTGACTTTCATTCTTATAGCCAATTGATTCTGTGGCCGTATGGTTGGACGGCGAGTCAATTGCCCGCGAATAATGCCGTGTATCAGCAGAGCACCGCAGCGATTGACGTGGCCATTGAGTCGGCGCACGGCATGGTGTACACAGCAGGACCCGTTGCGCCGACCCTGTATGTGGCTGACGGAAGTGCTGTTGACTGGCTTCACGAAACGGCAGAGGCATGCGCTTGGACGATTGAAGTGCGCGACACAGGAGCCTACGGATTCATTATGCCCGTAAGCGAAATCATTCCCAACGCCGAGGAAAACTACGCCGCGTTCCTCGCCATGGCGCAGTGGTTTCAAACGAATCCCGCCACGATTGAACTTGCATCCGCTGCGCCCAGCATCATCGAATCGAACACGTTGACATCGATTGCATTCGCACTCTTCGAGAGTGTCGGTTCGTCCACATCGCCGCCGATTCTGCATACTTCGGTGAACGGCGTTCCATTTCAGACGCAACTCGCTACATCCCTTGGAAACGGGCAGTGGAGTGCAACGCTTCCCTCGGTCTCGTGCGGATCCACGATCGATTGGTTTTTGACGGCATCGATGCCGACCGCCGAAGTTCGACTTCCTCTCGGCACGGCCTCGGTGTTCTCATCCACCGCGCAACAGATCGAACTCATTGCTCAAACCGAGTGCGAAGCAGTCGATGGATGGACTGCAGGAATCGCAGGTGATACGGCGACAGCTGGAGTCTGGGTCCTCGCCACCCCCGTCGCAACGACTGCACAAACAGGCTCAGATCATTCGCCCATCGGAACGAAGTGTTGGATCACCGGCCAGCATGTGAGCGGAGGCGCGGGCACATCCGATCTCGATGGGGGCATCACGACGCTCGTCACCGCTCCATTCAACTCGTCTGATCCCGACACGATTGTTTCGTTCTATGGATGGTGGAGTAACAACCTCGGCAGCAGTCCAGGACTCGATTCGATGGTCGTTGAAATCGAAAACGCTCAGGGTGGATGGGTGGTTGCTCTCGACATCTTGCAAAGCACCAACGCGTGGGCGAACTTCTCGTTTCGAGTGGGCGATGTGTTGACGAGCCAACCTGCGCCGACTGCATCTCGAGTTCGTTTCGTCGCTCGAGACCTCGGAGCGGGGAGTCTCGTCGAAGCCGCGATCGATGACTTTCGCGTCTCTCGGTCGGGCTGCACGACGGTGGTCGGCGATCTCAACGGTGACAGCATCGTCAATGGCGCCGACCTCGGACTCCTCCTTGCTGCGTGGGGTGTTTCAACCGCTGGCGATGTCGACGGCAACGGCGTCACCGACGGACAAGACCTCGCGCTCATCCTCGGCGCGTGGTCGTTGTAGCAAACTACAATCAGCGCGCTGTGAACAATCACACATCCTTTCTTTCGGCGGATGGTCCTCTTGCAGGACGATTGGATGGATTTGAAGTTCGTCCACAACAAATCGAAATGGCGTCCGCAGTGGCGAGCGCACTTGCGGACAAGGCCACCCTGCTCGTTGAGGCGGGTACAGGAGTCGGCAAGAGCCTTGGGTATCTCATTCCAGCGGTCGAACGCGCGACGAGATTCTCTGAGACGATTGTCATCTGCACCAACACCATTGCGCTTCAAGAGCAGTTGATCGAGAAGGACATTCCACTCCTTCAGTCGGTGTATCCGCAATCCTTCAAGGCCTGCCTCGTGAAGGGTCGCGGGAACTATGTGTCGATTCGACGGCTGCAACTCGCCACAGAACGGCAGAGGGGAGTCGTGCGAAACGAGGCGGATCGCATCGTTCTGCAGCAACTGGAAGACTGGGCGATTGAGACGACCGATGGATCGAGATCCTCGCTTCCCGTTCGTCCACCGCACCACATCTGGGAAGCCGTGCAAAGCGACAAGGGAAACTGCATGGGATCTCGTTGCCCGAACTACGACTCGTGCTTTTATCAAACGGCGCGAAGAGGGATGGAGGGCGCCAACATCCTCATCTGCAATCACGCATTGTTTTTCAGCGACCTCGCGCTCAAGGTGAGTGGGAAGGGGTTTCTCCCTGATTATCACCATGTCATTCTTGATGAGGCGCACACCATTGAGGAGGTCGTCTCGTCCCACTTCGGATTGAGCATTTCTGAATCAACGGTGCACCATCTTCTTCGCTCGCTCTGGTCTGGATCGTCGAAGCACGGTCTCCTTGGATCGATCAAGGGATCATCCACCGATCGCGCTGTGGAAGAAGCGATCTCGATGGTGGAGCTCTGCAAGACTGCCGCAAACGATTTCTTCCATCGACTGTGGGAACATCGTCAGAACGCCAAGGAAGATCGTGTCCGTGCGCCGATCGAGGGCGCCGATGCGTTGCCCACACGGATGCGCGAATTGACCGCACTGCTCACCCAGATCAAGGGAGGTGCAGAGAGCGAAGCGGATCAGTTCGAGATCGCCGCATTCCTTCAACGCGCAGAGGGCGTCGCCGAAACGGCAAGCGCACTCCTCGCGCAGTCCACTCCTGGATGCGTGTATTGGATTGACTCCAAGCGAGGCGACTCGATCGATCCACCAATTGGAAAGGATGAACTGTTTCCCGATGAAGCGCCAACTCGCCGTGGAGGTCATCCTCCCGTGTCGATGCATGCCGCCGTTGTCGATGTCGCTCCAGTCCTTCGAGAACACCTCTTCTCGCGCCATCGCGGCTGCATTCTCACGAGCGCGACGTTGTCGCTGGGCGCAGGGGACTTCGCGCACACCGCATCGCGGCTCGGATGCGATGAGCCTCGCACACTCCAACTGGGAAGTCCATTCGACTTTCGTCGACAGTTACGTTTGATCATCGACACGGGAATGCCCGACAAGGCGGGCGATCGAATGAACGCGATGGCGGCGCAGCGCATCATCCGCCATGTGCGCGAGACGGACGGAGGGGCATTCGTCCTCTTCACGAGTTACACCATGCTCAATGCAGTCGCCGGTTTGTGCGCCGAGGCATTCGCGAACGATGAGCGACCGATGATCGTCCACGGTCAAGATGGTGAACGGTCGGCGATGCTCACGGCGTTTCGGAGCGATCCACGGAGTGTCCTCTTTGGAACATCGAGTTTTTGGCAGGGGATTGATGTGCGCGGCGATGGACTTCGCAATGTCATCATCACGAGACTTCCGTTTGAAGTGCCTGATCGTCCACTTGTTCAAGCGCGTGGAGAACTGATCACAGAGCTGAAGCAAAATCCATTCTTGGTCGATTCACTTCCTCGCGCCGTGATCCGATTCAAGCAGGGAGTCGGTCGATTGATTCGCTCGCGCGAAGACATGGGACGGGTGGTGGTCCTCGATCCTCGAATCGTGACGCACCGATACGGACAAGCATTTCTCGCAGCACTCCCTGAGGGGGTGGAAGCTGAGATGGATGGACTTCCAGAAGTGGAAGAATCAATCGATTGGTGATTCAAGCGCGCGCGGTTAGTGGCGTGGTCTTCGACGAACTCACAAAGACAAGCAAGATCCAGAGGGCAGCGACGAAGAGGCATCTTGTGTCGCCTCCGAGAAAACCAGGGCCTGCCAACAACGCCGCTGGAATGAGCGCGATCCAAAAAGCAAGATCGCGTCCCCGTCCTCCCACAAGAACCCACACGGGGAAGAGGACTCCGTACGCACCGAGCAAGACGAGGTACACCGCGTCAACCGAGTTTGGAATCGTCTCTGTCGAGAGTGCAGGGATGAACGCGAGTCGTGATGCGATCCAACCGAACAGGGTGGCGATGAGAACAGCGAAGAGTCCAAGATTGGGCCGTCCACCTTGTCCATCGCAAGCGCGCCATTGAAGTGATGCGGTAAAGAACAATTGGAAGATGATGTGCGCAGCGACGAGCGATGTCAGTACGAGGATTCCATCGCTCGCGTACGAGGCTGAGAGTGCGAGCATTCCTGCGAAAAACAAGCCAAACCAAGCGAATGGAGCGGGGCTCTGCGCGCGTTGCCGTACCCAGTGGAACGTGGGATCGAGCAGGGGACAGAGCAAGAATCCAAGGGCCATCAGCGGAGCTCCCCACCACGCGGCTTCAGCACCGAGTAGCGGAGGATTCTTTTCAACAACCGCGGTCAACGGTGTGCTCAACGACATGGATGCGAACAACGCCAAGGCGGCGCCGATGACGGCGAGCACCATCCACCACGCTTCCGAACGAAGTCGAGAGATGGAGTAGACGCCAGCCACGACGAAGATCCATTCGATCACTGAAAAAACGTGTGAGCGATCTCCCATGAACCAAAGAAGAAAAAAGACCTGATAGCCGATTGTCCATAATGCGAAAACTCGAATGGCATTGTGCCACCGCGCGCGCATCCGAGCACCGCGCTCGTCATTCACGATAAATCCGAAGAGTGCGCATCCAATTACATTGGGAATGGCGAAGGCGAGGAATCCTTCCCATCCAAACAGGCGCATCAAAATGACAGGCAAATACAGGCCAATGCACCATGTCCAACTGCTGGTGAGGACGAGCCCCCAGAAAAAGTGAGAGGCGTGGCGATTCATGTTCGGTCAGTTGCCGCTGATGACATCGGGACCCTTTCCCGCCTTCTTTTCCATGTGACCATCACCCGCGCGCTCGTACTTGGTGAAGCCAAGTCGTGCGAGATTCTTGTTCGAGAATCGACCCTTATCTGTCGTTGTCTGCACTTGTGGTGCGACCGGCACACGCTGGACTTTCGCCCCTGTGACGGGATGCGTGACAAGCGCATCGTCGGTCATTTTCTGAAACACTTCAAAGGTGTCGCCGAACGATCCGTCGTCATTCACTGTGGCGTAAACATAGGTCGGCATATCAATTCATATTCCGTGTAATGAGATCGCGTGCTGCAACGATATCGGCTTCGCGACACGTGCCCGCTTCGCGTTCGATGACCATCTCGAGTGGAAGCGGAGACTGACGAACCACCGCAAAGAAACTTGCCCAGTCCACGCTGCCACTTCCAACAGGGACTTCTCGTCCCCATTCGCCTGCCGTGGTCGCGGGAATCGCATCCTTGATATGCAACTGCACCACGCGAGGGAGGAGTGTTCGCAGCGCCGCCACTGGCTCTCCCATGCCGTACAGAATCATGTTCGCGGGATCGAAGTTGATGCCGATGGCGGGACGATCGAGTTCTTCGAGAGCCCCCCACAACGTCTCAACTGATTCTTGTCCAGTCTCGAACGCGATACTGATGCCACGCGCTACAAAAAGATCAGTCACCGTCCGAAGTCGCGCCAGAATGATGTCGCGTTCATGCCCCTTGTCGTGCGGAATGAACCCAGCGTGAAATGTGACGAGTGTGACTCCATGTTCGGCGGCAAGATCGGCGGTGCGAAACGCTCGGTCGAGCGATGCGGGCCAAGTTTCGTCTGATCGCATGCCGCCTGTTCTGGCGATGGATGCCAGCGTTGAGTAATCCTCTCCCACTGTTTGCATCATGCCGCTCACCACGCGAATGCCGTTCTCTGAGAGGATTCGAAATGCATCGCTCCACGCAGCGGGACGATCGAAGAATGGAAGCAAGGCTAATTGCACACGCCGAATGCCCAATCCTGCGAGCGTTTGAGCGAGGGCGCGGGGACCATCAGGGCGGAGGCTCCAGGAACACACAGCGCAGGAGGCATTTCGAGCGTTGGGGTGAGAGTCCATTTGCTCAATGGTACAAATGCAGGGGTGAGCGATCCTGCGATTCAAGTCCGCGCCGAACCCAATCGGGAAGTACCCAAGACGCTCTTCGAGCGACTCGAAGCGGCGATCTCTCGGCTCTCGACTCGGTCGAATGTGTGGCACCGAATCTGTTCGATGGTGTGGCTTCCCTACGCCTTCCGCAGCGGCATCTCGATGCACAAAGTCTCGGTGGATCGATTCACCGCGGTGCTGCCGTTTCGTCGATTCAATCGCAATTGGTACAACGCGATGGCCGGAGCCGCACTCTTGGGGAATAGCGAAGTGGCAGCGGGCATGTATCTCTTCTCGCGCTGCGGGGGGGATTACATCGTGGTCTGCAAGGAGATGGAGTACCGATTCCTTCGTCCTTGCTACGGACCGGCCGTCTACAACATTACGAATTGCGGCGACCTCGAAGCAGCCATGTCCAAAGGGGGAGAGTTCAACATTCCCCTCGAAATCGATGTGTCGCAGCAGATGAGTCGAGAAGGCCGCGACCGAAAAGTGGGTCGATGCACCATCGTCTTTCACTGCACTCCGAAGTCGATGTCGAAAGCCCGCCGTCAGCGTGAAGAGCGTTCGATCCTTGACGCGCGAGAAGCCAAGAAGTTCAACAAGGCTCGCTCGTCGGAGCCCGCTTCGTGAACGCAGCCGAGCGGATCGCGCACCTTCGTGAACTGCTGCACTCTGCGGACCTCGCCTACTACAACGCCGCCGCACCTTTCATGGCGGATTCTCAGTACGACGCGCTCTTGAGCGAACTCGCGTCGCTCGAATTGGAGACGGGTGACATCGATCCAACGAGTCCTACTGCGCGTGTGAGCGGGAAACCGCTCGACAGTTTTCGCGCCGTCGCACACGCGATGCCCATGATGAGCATCGACAACACGTACTCCGAGGGAGACTTCGTCGCTTGGTACGTGCGTTGCACCGAGACCCTCGGCGAAACGCCTCCTGTGACCTGCGACCCCAAGATCGATGGCATCGCCGTGAGCGTGCGCTACGAGAGTGGGCGGCTCGTCCAAGCCTTGACTCGCGGAGATGGACAACGAGGCGATGACATCACAACCAATGCTCGTGCCGTTCGATCGATCCCGTTGAAACTTCGAGGAAAGCACCCGCATGTGCTCGAAGTGCGTGGAGAGATTTTCATGCCCAATGCGAGTTTCGTGATGCTCAATGAAGAGCGGCGGCGGACGGGAGAACCACTGCTCGCCAATCCGCGGAATGCCACGGCAGGAGCACTCAAGAGCCTCAACTCCTCGGTTGTTTCAGCGAGAAAACTCGCATTTCTCGCACATGGTCGTGGAGAAGTCGATGGTCTCGAGTCGAACAGTTACTCAGGGTTCATTCAATCCATTTGCGCCATGGGGATTCCGACGAATGATCCGATGGTGCTCTGTCAAGGTCACGAAGAAGCACTCGCTGCGATTCGATCCTTCGCGCTCGCGCGCCACGCGCTGCCGTACGCCACGGACGGAATGGTTGCAAAGATTGATCGGTTCGATCATCAAAAAGCACTGGGATTGACGGCCAAAAGCCCACGCTGGGCGATTGCCTACAAGTATCCATCCGAGCGGAAGGAGACGCGCTTGGTTGCGGTCGAATGGCAAGTGGGGAAGGGCGGCATTTTGACTCCGCGCGCATCGATGGAGCCAGTCGTCGTGGCTGGATCAACCGTACGACATGCCACACTGCACAACATTTCTGAGATCCGCCGCAAGGACATTCGCATCGGTGATCGCGTGGTGGTCGAAAAAGCTGGCGAAGTGATTCCGCAGGTGATCGAGCCTGTCCTCTCGGCACGCGATGGATCAGAGATCGAGATTATTCCGCCACACGTCTGCCCATCGTGCAGTGGAATCGTTGAATCAGAAACTGAGGGAAGCCCGCGACTGGTTTGTACGAACTCGGCGTGTCCTGCCCAACTGCGTGAACGGTTGAAATGGTTCGCTGCGCGCGGGCAGATGGATATTGACGGATTCGGCGACAAACTCATCGACCAACTTGTCGATGAAGGACTCGTGCATCACTTCGCCGATGTGTTTCTACTCAATCGAGATGCACTTCTCGAACTCGACCGAATGGGAGCAACAAGCGCAGATCAGTTGCTCGCTGCGGCCGAATCAGCGAAGGGGCGAGGATTGGTCCGCGTGATTGGTGGACTTGGCATTCGCCTCGTCGGCGAGTCGGCAGCGAAGACCCTCGGGCGCGCCTTTCCAGATATCGATGCGCTCTTGCTCGCCACCGAAACACAACTCGAGGGATTGCCAGACTTTGGTGCGCACACCGCCGAGGGAATCGTTCGCTCGCTTGCGTCGTCCTCGATGCGTGACGAAATCAGCAGGCTGAAAATCGCTGGCGTGGACATGACGAGTCCGCTGTACCAATCGTCCGATTCCAGAGGTGCTCCACAGTTCACTGGAAAGACGATGGTGTTGACAGGAACACTCTCCTCGTGGGATCGCGCGCAACTGACCGAGCAACTCGAATCGCTTGGAGCCAAGGTTTCCGGCAGCGTGTCGAAGAAAACAGATGTCGTGGTCGCAGGAGAATCGGCAGGATCCAAGTTGGAAAAGGCTCGCGCACTGTCGATCGAGATATGGGACGAGCCGGAATTGATTCGACAACTCGCTTTGGCTGGGGTGGATTCGCCAACCACATCAGAATAGGGCGTTCGCGCTTATCCGTCCGCCGCAGGCTTCAACGAACTTCCCACTGATCCGATGATCCCCTCCATGCGAGTGCGCACGATGGATCCATCCTCACTCACATCGACGCGCCACCAAATCGGACCATGCTGGGTGGACTCTCTCGCCCACACCTGAATCGTCTCGTCAATGAGAAACGGTCCGATCGCAAAAGTGCACACGCTCGGAATCAAGTCGATGCGCTCTGGATTCGCGTCGCGATCAGCGGTGGTTCTTCGCTCCAGAAACCACCGTCCCTCGCTTGGACGAGAGGCATGGCCATCGACAGCGAGATTCCATTCTGCGGTTTTCGAGAGCGTTGAATCCAGTCGCACCGTGCGCCATCCCGGGAAGAGTTGTCCGCCGACCATCCATGCAAAAGCGGCCGCAAGCGCAATAAAAATGGCGAGGCGAAAGGCGAGGTTTCGAAGTCCAAGTGCGAGTTGACTCAAGACCCGTGATTGTAGTGCGATTCACGAAGTGCCAAGTGTGATCCAACCTGAATACATCGCGAAACCGAGCAGAAGGGCAAGTGCCACGCGCCACCAACCGAAGATGGCGAGTCCGCCGCGCGCGAGATACGAAATGAGCCACTTCACGCTCAGGAATGCTGCAATGGTCGCGGCAGCGAGTCCAATCAAAATCACAGCCCATCCGCCGAGGAGTTCAACCGCTCCAGGCTCGACAACCACTTTGCGCAGTTTCCACAGACACGCGGCGCCGAGAGTCGGCAGGGCGAGTAAGAAGCTGAACTCAGCACTTTCTTTCGCGCGCATGCCAACGCCAATGCCACCAAGGATGGTGACCATCGATCGGCTCGTTCCTGGCCACATCGCGAGACATTGCGCGAAGCCAATCAGCAAGGCTTGCATCGGCACGAGTGTCTCTGGTCCTGGACCTCGCCCCTGTGACACTCCACTTCGCGCGCGCACCGTCTTCGATGCCAGAATCATCGCGATCCCGCCGAAGAAGAGGGCGACGAGAACGGGTACTGGTCGAAAAAGTCGACTCTGGATGAGATCCTCGAACATCAATCCAATGACAGCGGCTGGCAAGAACGCGAGCGTGATATTGCGTGCGAGTCCGATCGAATGGCGGTGATCTGGTCCGAACTTCATCAATCCTGCGGAAGCAAAGATGGCGCGCAACATGCCGAGGACCTTGTTGCGATACAAGCCGAGGACAGCAAGGATCGCTCCACCTTGGATGATGATTGAAAAGGCATCGACCGATCGGCGGGGAGACGCTTCATCGCGAAGTCCAAGGAAATCAGCAGCAAGGATGAGATGTCCAGTGGAACTCACTGGGATGAACTCGGTGACACCTTCCACAATGCCCAAGACAATCGCATCAAAAATCGTCATGAAGAGTGTTCTCGTTTCGCTTCGTACATGGTCCGCACTCGTGCGCCGACGACTTCCATTGACGATGATTCACACTGCGCTCGCTGCGCTGCACTCGCCGATGATCCATCGTTCGACTTCGAAACAAATGATTGGAAGAATGCGCCCGACTCAATCTCATTGAGCAATTCTTGCAGCACCGACTCAGTCTGTGCGGAGACAATCCGAGGCGCAGCATGATTGATCCCCGCTTCAGCAGTGTCGCTGATGGCGCGCCGCATGCCAGCGATGCCCCGCTCGTAGACAAGGTCGCCAATCTGTTTGAGTTCTTGAATGCACTCGATGTACGCCACCTCGGGACGAATACCCTTTTCGATGAGGAGGCGGTACGACGATTCCATGAGCGCGGTGATTCCACCACAGATCACCGACTGCTCGCCGAAGAGGTCGGCAACGGCTTCATCTCGAAAACTCGATTCGATCAATCCCGCGCGCGCGCATCCAATACCCGCCGCCCAAGCGAGGGCGACTTCAAAAGATCCGTGGGCTGAAGGATCGAGTGCACCGACTTGGGCGGGGATTCCCACCCCGTCGACGAACCGCTGACGAAGCGCCGTCCCCGGTCCCTTAGGCGCTACGAGGACGATAGAAGTCGGGTTGTTTGGGCGAACCAACCCAAAGTGAACGCTCGAACCATGAAGAAATCCAATCACCGATTCCGTGTGGAGGTGCGACTCAATTTCGGGCCACACATCCCCATGGACTTGGTCTGGCAGTGCGACGATGACGAGTCGCGCGCGGTCGATCGCTGGCGCAAGATCATCCTGCGCAAGTCCTTCCGACTTAGCCCGTTCTCGAGATGCCGATCCAGCCCGTCCACTCACCACCACGTCGACGCCGGAATCACGCAGATTGAGCGCGTGGGATCGCCCCTGGTTTCCATACCCGATAACGCACACCGTCTTGCGTTCAAACTCCCGCGCAAGGGCCGCCGTCGCACGACCGCACAAATCTTCTGAAAAAGGAGGTTGCGCAGGAACAATTGGCACTGTCTGAGGATACCGAGTGGGTTTTGGTTGCGTTGAAAGGGAACTGTGGCACATTGAGGTGGTAGACGATTCCTCCAGAGTGTTTGAGACAAGTGCCGATAAGCGATGCAGATGACCTTAATAGGACGCGAGCACAGAACCAACGAGCGATACCGGGCCAATGCCCCGTACACGCGTGTTGTCGTTCGCGAGGGGACGAAACCTGAGGTCTCGCTGACCGAACCAAAGCCGCTCCTTGAAGGTCATGCCTACGACGTTTCGACCTCAGGACTTCGCTTTGAACTCGATAACGCGCTCGCCGCAGGAACGCCGATCACCATCGAACTCTATTTGCCCGGGTGTATCAAGACCATCCACGGAAAGGGACACGTCGTGCGCGTCTTCGAGACGGACGACGACCCAGGTCCACGCAGGATGGCAGCCCACTTCGACACATTTGATTCTGAATCCGATCGAAGTTCTTTGACTTCGCACCTTGCGGATCGTTGGTTACCCTCAGAGATTTGAGTTCTCCAATCTCGTTGGATTGAAACACGCATGCCAGACTGGTCATGCGCGGATGGATGCGGCGAACCGCTCGGGCCACTCTTCGAAATGGGGGTTGCCCGAGCTGTCCGTCTCTTCGATGGCGAACCAGTCCGCCAGAAGGATTGTGAACGGCTATGGCATTATCCGATGCAACGCTTGCCCAGCAAATCGAAACGATCTCAGGCTATCGCTTTGTCGATGAAGCCCTCTTGGCTCAGGCATTCACGCACACGTCGGCATCATCCACTGAAGCAGAGAGCAATGAGCGTCTTGAGTTTCTTGGTGACGCCATTCTTGGATTCGTTGCATGCGAGTACCTCTTCCGCACACTTAGCCACTTGCCAGAAGGCGAACTGACGAAGGTGAAGTCGTTGGTGGTGAGCCGCGAGGTCTGTGCACAGATCACCAAAGAACTTGGACTCGAAACATTTCTCTTGCTCGGCCGAGGGATGGATCCGCGCACGCTGCCTGTCTCTGTCTCTGCAGCCATCTTCGAGAGTTTGATCGGCGCGATGTATTTGGATGGCGGCATGGAGCCTGCCGCGCGGTTTATCCAAAAGCATTTGATGGGATTGATTGTCAAGGCATGCAAGGCAGGACATCATCGGAATTTCAAGAGTGTGCTGCAAGAAGCAACGCATGCGCGCGGCGAGGGAAATCCCTGCTATCTGTTGATCGCCGAGCAGGGACCCGATCACGAAAAAGTGTTTGAAGTCGCGATCACACTCGGAACGCGCCGTTTTGGAAGTCGGTGGGCAAAGAGCAAGAAGGCTGCAGAGCAGGCCGCTGCCGAGTATGCGCTGCGGGAATTCGGACTCCTCGTCGATGGACCTGATGGAGAGCCCGAGGTGGACTGGACAAAACTTTACGGCGTGAGCGATGACACGACAGAATCCACGACGGATTCGATTGATCCAGATGCATCGACCCGAACCGACGACAGGGTCGCATAGGTGGGACGACGCGCTGCATCGAGCGCGCTCAGTTCATCGATCACCGAAGGACCCGTGAGCGCAGGTCGCACCGTGATGTCGTGCGCAATGCGGTGCGCAATGACATCCACCGTTGCATCGAGCCAGACGATCGTCCAACCATTCGCGCGCGCCTCGTGGATCGCAGCGTTTCCACCATCGCTCATCGGAAGTCCGCCCCCGATGGAAACCACGGTGGGGCGGACCGCGGCAGCCACAGTGTTCGAGAGAGCGCGAGCTTCGGCGGTTCTCCATGCCGATTCACCTTCCGCCGCAAAAAAGTCTGCGACAGAGGAGTGGGTTGACGAGCCAAGAGCGACCGCGTCGATGTCGATGAACTCAGTGGCGAGGCGATCGGCAACGGCGCGTCCAACGGTGGTTTTGCCAACACCGCGCATGCCAATGACAATCACACCCCGACCGATCGATTGATTTGTGAAGGATGCCGTCGAGGGACGGTTCATCGGTCAACGCGGGCTGAACTTGCGACCCAAAGCGCGCTGGCGATTGATGATCTTGCGACCCTTTGAGGACTTCATCCGAGCACGGAACCCGATGGATCGAACCTTCTTGATGCGGCTGGATTTGTGCGGGTAATGCATGGTGGTCTCTTAGTCCCCACTCTGGGGAGTCGCATACTGTACCGCCCCTTCCTGAACCACGCAAGGCGCACCAGACCTTGTGAATCTTGGTTTAGGCAGGGGTATGGCGAACCACATTCCCTTCGACCAGGAAAATCACATCCTCGGCGACCGCGACGGCTGTGTCGGCCAATCGCTCAAAACGCTGGGCGATGGTCATCCAGTGGATGGCGTGATCGATGTCCTCGGTTGGATTCAGAAACCGTTCGCGCAGGTCGAGCAAAACCGCCTTTTGCAAATCATCGACTCGGTCGTCGGCGCGTCGGAGTCGACGACAGAGCACTGGATCCGAGTTCGCGAACGCTGCGAGCACATCCGAGAGCATCGTTCTACTTGCAAGTCCAAGTTCGATAAGGAGTGGCGGAGGAGCTGGTGCACCGGATTCTGCGAGTTTCCTCGACCTCTTCGCGATGCCGCGGATGAGGTCACCCATCCGTTCAAACTCGGTGCCGATTCGAATCGACGCGAGGATCGCGCGGAGGTCTCCCGCAACAGGATGGGTCAGCGCGAGCAGTCGAACGCTCATCGCCTCGACTCGCGTGTCGAAGGCATCGATGTCCTGATCGCCGCGCTGCACGACTCCTGCACCTTCAGCGTCACTTCGCATGAGGGCGTGGATCACAGCGCCGAGTCGTTGGTCCACGAGGGCTCCCATCGAAAGGAGTTCGCGGCGCAGTTCAAGGATTTGTTCGTGGAGGTCAACAGCCATGGTGTTCCAATGATGTCGAAGCGTTATCCGAATCGACCCGTGACATAGTCTTCGGTTTGTTTGTGTCTGGGGTTGGTGAAAATCGCCTCGGTCTCACCGAATTCAATGAGGCGACCTTCGTAGAAGAATGCAGTTCGGTCTGAAACACGCGATGCTTGCTGCATGTTGTGTGTCACGATGACGATCGTGTACGAACTCGACAACTGTGCGATCAGTTCTTCAATCGATGCGGATGATCGCGGATCAAGCGCCGAGCATGGTTCATCCATCAGGAGCACTTCAGGATCAACGCTGATCGCGCGGGCGATGCAAAGACGCTGCTGTTGGCCTCCAGAAAGCCCAAGTGCGGACTGCGAGAGGCGATCCTTGACTTCGTCCCAGA
Source organism: Planctomycetota bacterium (assembly GCA_027622195.1). Classification (GTDB taxonomy): domain Bacteria; phylum Planctomycetota; class Phycisphaerae; order Phycisphaerales; family SM1A02; genus SXOD01. The sequence goes on along the minus strand of JAQBZO010000004.1, from coordinate 33,222 downwards.
TCGCTGCGGCGCGCAGGCTGCGTTCCACGAGTTCGTCGAGATCTGGGCGAGAGTAGACGCGGTGCAACCGAGGTCCATACGCCACATTGTCATAAATCGATTTTGGAAATGGATTCGGCTTCTGGAAGACCATGCCGACTCGGCGACGCAGATCCACCACATCGACGGTGCGCGCGAGAATGTCCTCGCCGTCGAGTGTCATCTCTCCTGAGACGCGGGCTGTCGGAATCGTGTCGTTCATCCGATTCATCCAACGCAGCAGGGTGCTCTTTCCACAACCTGATGGACCGATGAACGAAGTGACTGCATTGCTCGCGATGTCGAGGGTGATGCCATGAAGCGCTTGAAAGGATCCGTACCAACTCTCGAGGTGGACGAGTCGCAAGCAGACATTCGTTGCATTCTCGTTCGCTGAACCATAGGTGGAGGTGGAGCTCATTCGCACAGGAACGGTACGCGCAATCGTGTCGTTGCTCATTGCAATGGCTTCTGGAGTCGCAGTCGAATGGCGACCGCCGTTCCGTTGAAGATCAAGAGGAGGACGAGTTGAACGAGGATTGCCGCGGCGGCGATCGAATGAAATCCAGCCTGTGGTCGTCCTGCCCAGTTGAAAATCTGGAGCGGAAGGACAGTGAAATCACTCATGAGATTGGTCGGCGTCTGAAAGATGAGGAGTGCTCCGCCGATGACGAGAATGGGAGCCGCTTCTCCGATGGCGCGGCTGATCGCCAAGATCACCCCCGTCAAAATGGTGGGAGATGCCGCGGGAAGTGTCGTCCTCCATATGGTTTGCCATGTCGTTGCTCCCATGGCGAGCGATCCCTCGCGCAGCGACTTAGGAACCGCACGCAATGCCTCTTGGCTCGCCACGATGACGACGGGAAGGACGACGAGCATCAGCGTCAGCGCGGCGGTGAGAACACTTGGTCCGAAGGGCAAACGAAGATAGAAAAACGACTCCTCCGATCCGATGGACCATGCATCGTTGGCACCGATCATGCCGAACAGCCGCGTGAATGCGGTCAGTCCGATGATGCCATACACGATGCTCGGAACACCCGAGAGGTTCGTGATGTTCAACTGGATGAAGCGGGTGAGTCGAGACTTCTTCGCGAACTCTTCGAGGTAGAGCGCTGTGCCGATTCCCATGGGAACAGCAAGAACAGTGCATGTGGCGACGACCCAAAGCGATCCGAAGAGGGCAGCCTTGATTCCTGCTTTCTCTGGTTTTCTGCTTGCGAACGAGTTGAGGAAATCCCAGTGAAGGCTGCTCCATCCGTCCACAAGAATCGAAATCAAGAGCGCCGAAAGGACAAGGACTGCGAGCAACGTTGCCGCGAGGCACGCGACAAGGAACATCCGATTGGCGGCTAACCGACGCCACGATGCGATGGGTGTGCCCTTCGATGGAACTCGCTGATTCATCAGTCGTATTCCTCTCGAAACCGGCGCAGGACCATGCCACCAATCCAGGCAAGCGACAAGGTCAAGAGGAAGAGCATTGCGGCGACGGCGTAGGCGGATTGGTATTCGACGCCGCCAGCGGGTGCATCGCCAAGGAAAATCTGCACCATGTAACCGGTCATCGTCTGCACTTGTGCCGCAGGATTCGCAGTTAGGGTTGGAAGACTTCCTGCCGCGAGCGCGACGATCATCGTCTCTCCTACGGCGCGAGTGATGGCGAGGAGAAACGCAGCGACGATGCCGCTCAAAGCAGCGGGCACGACCACACGAATGCTCGTATCAAACTTGGTTCCGCCGAGAGCGGCTGAACCATCGCGAAGTGCGCGAGGGACGGCTCGCAGTGCATCCTCGCCCAAACTGCAGACGATCGGCAAGATCATGATTCCAACGGCGATTCCAGCAGAAAGCGCGTTGTAGGTGCCGAAGACTTCTTCTCCTGTGACCCAGCGGGAAACGCGTTGCAGAATGTCAGGCGTAATGAAGGTGAGGGCGAAGAATCCATACACGACAGTCGGAACACCGGCGAGCAATTCGAGGACAGCTTTGAGCGGTGTTCGAAGCCACTGCGGTGCAAACTCGCTCAGGTAGATCGCCGTGATGAGACCGACAGGCAGTGCGACGCAAGCGGCGATGCCCGTGACGAGAAATGTGCCTGAAATCAGTGGCAGGACTCCGAATCCGGGCTTGGCTCCAAGCAGTGGAGTCCACTCGGTCCCGAATACAAACTGCCACACTGAAATCTCTGGATGATTCGGAAGTGTGAAGAAGGTAAGCGCCTCTTTCGCGAGTACCGCAATGATGGCGATGGTCGTCAATACTGAGAAGAGTGCGCAGAGGAAGAGTGCTCCACGAACAACGCGTTCGGCACCTTCACGTGATGCGCGCGTCACAATCCTGCCACGTTGAGTGACTTGAGCGAGTGTGGACTGTTCTACTGGAGTCATTGAGTTGGACAGGAGAGAGAGAAACGGGCTTCTTGTCCGAAAACGAGAAGCCCATGGGAACAACAACGACTTGAACCCGTGAGTCTTACTCGTAGGTTTTCGAGAATGAGGTGGAGATGCTCTTGCCGTCGGCAGTCGTGAACTGCGTTCCGAGGCGACCCTTCGTCCAGTTGTTCGCGACCTTGCCGTAGATGGCCGCAGGGAACTTCACGTACCCCACCTCAGCCGAAAGCGTTGCAGCATTGGCGAGGTAGAAATCAACGAATGCCTTGACCTGTGGATTCGAGGCACTCTTGCTGTTCACATAGACGAAGAGCGGGCGGCTAAACGGAGCGTACGAGCCGTCTTCGATGGTGTTCGCCGTGGGCGCAATGCCATTGACCTTGACCGCCGTCAACTTGTCGGTGTTCTCAAAGTAGTAAGCGCATCCGAAGAATCCGATGGCGTACTTGTTTCCGCTGACGCCCATCACGAGCGCGTTGTCATCCTCGGAAACGCTCATGTCGCTGCGAGCCTTGCCTTCTTTGCCCATCACGACTTCCTTGAAGTAATCGAATGTGCCAGAGTCGGTGCCAGGCGAGTAGACGAGAATCGGCTGAGCTGGCCACGCGGCGTTGAGGTCTTTCCAAGTCTTTGCAGTGTTCTCGGTCGAGAAGATGCGCTTGAGGTCAGCGATCGTGAGGTCTGTCGCCCAAGTGTTTTCCTTGTTGACGCCGATGGTGAGTCCGTCGTAAGCGATTGGAAGTTCAATGAACTCGATGCCGGTGGTCTTGGCAATCTCCATCTCGGATGGCTTGATTGGACGCGAAGCATTCGCGATGTCCGTCTCTCCAGCGCAGAACCGCTTGAATCCGCCACCCGTGCCACTCACGCCGACGGTGACATTGACTTTGGGTTGCGTGCGTAAAAACTCTTCGGCGACCGCTTCGGTGATGGGAAACACTGTGCTCGAACCATCGATGCGAACGGGTCCTTTCAGTTCGCTCTTCTGTGCAAAAACACTTGCCGAGACGAAGAGCGAACCGACGATCAGTGACGATGCAACTTGTGCGAGTTTCATCAACCGAGTCCTTTCTAGTGAGGAGCGAAACTGAACGGGGGGCATCCTCATCGACCCATGTTTAGATTGTGTTCAGAATCGATGAAGTTGTGGAAAGGAGGGGAGCGGTCCGCGTTTTGGACTCAAGAACGGCTACAAACCTCGTGGATTTCCCGCAGGAAGTTGCAGAAAGAAGGTTGAGCCTTTCCCGATGGTGCTCTCGACTCCGGCATCACCACCATGGACGCGAGCGATGTGCTTCACGATGGCGAGGCCGAGTCCAGTGCCTCCGCGATCGCGACTGCGCGCGGCATCGACTCTGAAAAAACGCTCGAAGAGTCGGTGGTGATGTTCGGGAGCAATCCCAGGTCCTTCATCAAGGACACTCAGTCGGACAGAATCGCCGTCTGCGCCAACACGAATGCGCACCTTCGAGCCATCAGGGCTGAACTTGATGGCGTTCGTCAAGAGGTTGGTGATGGCTTGTCCAAGCAACGTTCGGTTCACACGCAGAGAGAGGGACGGATCGCATTCGATGAGGACCTTGATCTCGCGTGCGTCAGTGGTGGGTTTGAGAATCTCAACGACTTCTTCAATGATCGGTGCGATCGGTGCGCTGACGAACTCCAGTGTTCGAGCGCTTTGCGGAGACTCAAGAAACGAAAGGGTCAGGATGTCTTCGATCAATGTGGCGAGTCGAGTCGCATTGCCAGCGATGATGCCGGTGAACTGTCGCACTTGCGCGTCATCCAATTCATCCATCTGCAACAGTGTCTCTGCATAACCGCGAATGTTGGTGATGGGAGTGCGGAGTTCGTGGCTGATATTGGCCGCAAAGTCAGTGCGCATCGCTTCGAGTCGGCGCAGTCGTGTGATGTCATCGAGGACGAGGAGTACTCCATCAGGGCGACCTTGCCCCGAATGCAATGGCTCGACGGCAGCGAGATAGACGCGAGAGGCATCTCCGAGTCGAAGTTCTTCAGGGGCAACTTCGTTCGAGAGAAGGCACCGGCTCACCAATTCGTGGATGGCGGGTTCCCGCACGCACTCTTCGAGCATGCGACCGCGCCATCCATCGGGCGAGAGTCCAAAGAGTTGTTCTGCGATTCGATTGGCGCGCAGGATGCGATGTTGCACGTCGACGACGAGGAGTCCGTGTCCAATCGTTTCCAAAGTGCGCCGCATGTCCTCGTACTCTGCTTCGATTCGAGTCGTGCGAGTGGTGTGGTGCGCGTGGAGTCGAGCGATTGCCCGAGCGAGTCGTGCTGTATCGGGACAATCCACCGACGGCGGAGTCAACGGTGTCGTCTCACTTTCAGCGAGGTGAACGAACTGTTCCAGTGCGTGAAGAGAGACCATCGCTCGATGGCGACCCTTGTTTTGAAGGAGAAGCGTGCATCCAACGGCTGCGGCCACTGGGAGTACTGCCGGCCATCCCAACACGATCGCCACCACTACAAAGAGTGCAAGCAACACCGCCATCACCGTGTGTTGGAGTTCCGTCGAGGGCGCGCGTGGTGCAGTAGCAGTAGGAGTCAAAGATTCGATCGTGTTCGTCTCGGAGTCGGCGTCAGCCATCCACAACAGTGGCCTCGACTGAACCAACCTCAGAGAAACGATACCCAACACCGCGAATCGTCTCAATGGCACTCTGGAGGTCGCGCAGTTTCATTCGAAGTGCGGTGACATGAACATCGACGGTGCGCGTCGAGAGGCGTGTGTTTTGTCCATGCACTGCGGAAATGATTTGGTCGCGCGTGCGGACGAATCCAGGTCTTTGCGCGAGGAAGTTGAGGAGTCGGAACTCGGTGATCGTGAGATCGACTGGAACGCCATCACCCAGCACGACATGTCGTGCCGTATCGATGACGAGACGTCCACCGATGAGTTCGCGTCGATCCGCTTTGTCGGCACCGGTCGCGGCAAGTTGCAACCGACGCAGTGTGGTGCGCACTCTGGCCACGAGCACCTTCGGGGAAAACGGCTTGGTGACGTAATCGTCGGCGCCCGCTTCGAGTCCAGCGATGATGTCCGACTCGCTGCCCTTCGCAGTGACCATGATGATGGGAGTCTGCGCCGTCGCCGCGTTGGCGCGCACACGTTGGCAGACTTGCAATCCATTCAAGTCGGGCAACATGAGATCGAGCACCACAAGCGATGGCACCGTTGATGTCACGAGTTCCAATCCGCGTTGTCCCGAATGCGCAATCGTCGTCGCGATCCCTTCGCGTTCAAGGTGGAATCGAATCAGATCTGCGATTTCGGGTTCGTCCTCGATGACAATGGCGGTGATGGATGGAGTTTTCACGGCGGAAGTGTCTCGAAGTGACCTTTGAATGATATTCAGGTTGTGTGTGGATTTCGTGAAGACGACTGGAAAGAGCGCAGTGGGTGGACCCACACGCCATCGGCAAGGTGTGAGGATTGTCGTCCAGTGACAGATGGAAGGGAGATGGTGCGTTGTTGTGCAAGGGCTCCAAGGAGTGCCCATGCCGCAGCTTCGCGCGCATCGATTGGAACCCCTGCGATGGCGGTGGATTCAACCGAAACCCCGGTATGAAAGGCGATTCGTCGCATCAAGAGAAGATGGAGCGCGCCCCCGCCCGCCGCCAGAATCCGCGCGTTAACGGGAATCGTGAGTCGCGATGCGATCGTCCGGGCCAACGCATCCGTCGCCGTGGCGAGTTGATTGCTGGGCGATTCGTGTGCGGTGGCGATTTCGTGCACGAGCGCTGCGACGCGTATTTCTTCCGATGTGCCAAGGGAGTTTCGATGTGTTGGATTGAGTTGTTCGCTCCACTTCGCGGCCTTGAGTTCGTCCACCGCGCCGCTCGCCGCGACTTCTCCATTCTGATCGAATGGACGTGACAAGAGCGCGCGTGCGAGTCCATCCAACCACTGGCAACAGGCGCAGAGATCGCCTCCTTGAATGGATTTCAGCGAAGAGGCGTCATCGGATGGAAGCAATGTGGCGTTGGCGAATCCGCCCAAGTTCAACACGATGGTCGGTTGGGCGCTTCGAAAGAAAACCCAATCGGCGAGTGGAACGAGTGGCGCGCCTTGTCCTCCTTCAGCAATGTCAGCCGATCGAAGGTCAAAGACGATGGGCACATGAAACGCTGCAGCAACCGGCCAAGGATCACACCATTGCCACGAGAGAGGCGGGGCGTGCACCACTGTTTGTCCGTGCAGCGCGATGAGGTCTGGAGTGCCACACGAATCGATGATGGGTCGAATCGCATCGACATGAAGGAGCGCAACCCTTCGTGCGATTTCGGCGAGGGTCGACGCTGACATAGGTTCCTGCCGACGCACTCGAAGGAGAGACGACGAGAGTTCGCCGAGAGCCAAGTGTCGGTGTTCGAGGAATGTCGCTCGAAGCGAGTGCAGATCCACTCGCACTGCGGCGACATCAATGCCATCGCAACTCGTGCCAGTCATGCAACCAATTGCCAGAATCCCGCTCATGTGGGCATTGTCATCGACCGATAGACTTCGTGCCCGATGCCAAAGCGAATCCTTGTAACAGGCGGAGCCGGATTTCTCGGTTCCCATCTTTGTGAGCGCCTTCTTGAGGGGGGGCACGAGGTCATTTGCCTCGACAACCTCTTCACGAGCCAGCGTTCGAATATCGAGCATCTGCTTGGGCAACCTCGTTTTGAGTTTGCTCGGCACGATGTCACGAGTCCATTCTCATTTGAGGTGGATGAGATTTACAACTTGGCATGTCCCGCCGCGCCTGGTCACTACCAGTACAACCCGATTCGCACCATCAAGACCAGTTTCATTGGCACGATGCACGCACTCGGACTTGCGAAACGAGTCGGAGCCAAGATCCTGCAAGCGTCGACGAGCGAGGTGTACGGCGATCCTGACATTCATCCGCAACCTGAGTCCTACCGTGGATGTGTGAATCCAATCGGACCTCGCGCGTGCTACGACGAGGGAAAACGCGCTGCGGAAACGCTGATGTTCGATTATCACCGAATGCACAAGGTCAAGATCAAGGTGGCTCGCATTTTCAATACGTACGGTCCGCGCATGCATCCGTATGACGGGCGCGTTGTGAGTAATTTTATTCGACAAGCACTCGCGAATGAAACGATCACGATGTATGGCGATGGAATGCAAACACGATCGTTCTGCTACCGCGATGATCTCATTGAGGCGATGATTCGTCTCATGAATACGAACGACACGATCACTGGACCGATCAATATTGGGAACCCTGACGAGTTCACCATTTTGGATTTGGCGAAGAAGGTGGTGGCGATTTCGGGCAGCAAGTCGAAGATCGAAACGGGTCGTCCCTTGCCCGCGGATGATCCGAAGCAGCGGTGCCCCAATATCACGATCGCCAAGCGTGAGCTCGGATGGGAGCCAGCGATCAAATTGGACGTGGGTCTGAAAAAGACGATTGACTGGTTCCGCACGGTTGATTTGTCCTCGGTGCGGGCTCCGACGCCGAACTATTGACGGCAGAACGAGTTGAGATTTAGAAACGGGGGATTCTGCCTCGTCTTCTGGCACGCAGGCGCGTGTTATTGGACCAAGCCAAAAGGCTTCGGATCCATTTTTCTCATTTATTGCAGTTACAGTGGGGTTGACACCGAACATCTGTTCGGTAACCTGACAAAGACCGAACAGAATTCGAGACGATTCTCGAAACAGAGACCAAAGCCCCGAAGGGCTTGAAAGGACGCCGAGTATGGCCATCAGCAAGGACGCACCAACCGCCGCTACAACTTCCACAATGAAGACTCCTGTGGGAAAGAATTCCGTCGAACCAAAGAGTGATTTCGCCACGACGAACGCAACCAACACAATGACGCATGCAGCGATCACGCAGGCTGCGGGAGATCCAAAGCTCAGCGGTGGACTGGACGAGAAGGGGCGCATGAAGGCACTCGAAGCGGCGCTCGGACAAATCGAGAAGAACTATGGCAAGGGAGCCATTATGCGACTCGATGGCGAGAACATCCCGAAAATTCCGAGCATCTCGACTGGAGCACTCAGCCTTGACCTCGCGCTAGGTGGACGCGGACTCCCGCGCGGACGCATCATCGAAATCTTTGGACCAGAAGCAAGCGGTAAGACCACACTCGCGCTCACCGTCGTCGCGAACGCGCAGAGACTCGGTGGAACAGCCGCATTCATTGACGCGGAGCACGCGCTTGATCCATCGTGGGCGAAGCGACTGGGGGTGAAGGTCGATGACCTGCTCGTCTCTCAGCCAGACACCGGCGAACAAGAACTTGAGATTTGTGAAATGCTCGTGCGCTCGAATGCCGTCGACATCATCGTGATCGACTCAGTCGCCGCGCTCATCCCCAAGGCGGAAATCGAGGGCGAGATGGGCGATTCTCATGTCGGTCTTCAGGCTCGCCTCATGAGCCAGGCACTTCGAAAACTCACCGGTGCCGTGTCGAAGAGCGAGACCACGGTGATCTTCATCAATCAGTTGCGCGAGAAGATCGGCGTCATGTTTGGTAGTCCAGAGACCACCACTGGTGGACGCGCGCTCAAGTTCTATTCGACTGTGCGCATTGACATCCGCCGCATCGGCGCGATCAAGGATGGAGAAGTCAATGTGGGCAATCGCGTTCGCGCGAAGGTGGTCAAGAACAAGGTGGCTCCGCCATTCCGCGAAGCTGAGTTCGACATCATTTTCACCGAGGGCATCAGCGTGTCTGGTGACATCGTTGATCTCGCCGTTGCCGACAACATCATCGAGAAGTCTGGCTCATGGTTCGCCTACGGGCAGATGAAGTTGGGACAGGGACGCGAGGCGGCGAAGCAGATGCTCCGCGACAACCCTGCGCTCAGTGCCGAACTTCGTCAGAAGGTTCTTGCGAAGCGAATGGCGAATCCGAACGCTGCGCCCACTCGCTCAACGAATGAGTGATGCGTTCGATCAAGTCGGTGTCCTTGCGCGCTATACTTTCTCGTTCACGCGGATGTGGCGAAATTGGCAGACGCGCAAGATTCAGGTTCTTGTGGGGTAAAACCCGTGGAGGTTCAATTCCTCTTATCCGCACTTTCAAGACACCTCGACCTCGGTCGGGGTGTTTTGTTGTAGGAACCCCTTGCTCGACCTCGCGCATAGTCTTTCTACATGGCGTGTTCCTTAGACAATCCGCTTTGCAGTCGCGGTTTTGTCGGACTCAACATCATTCAATTCATCGGAGCTGCGAATGACAATCTGCTGAAACAGATACTGCTCTTCGCCCTCGCGTCTGGAGGAGTGTGGTCGGGCGCACTGGGACCAGGGGGACAGGCGTACATCGGTCTCGCGTTCACCTTGCCATTCGTGATCTTTTCGCCGTGGTTCGGGCAGTTTGCGGATCGGTGGTCCAAGACCCACATCACTTGGATTGTCCGTTCGTGGGAGGTGGTGACGGCCGTTGCCGTCGTCGCGGCTTTTGCACTGCAGAGTCCTGTCGCTGGACTCGTCTGCATGTTTTTTCTTGCAGTTCAGGCTGCCCTGTACAGTCCCGCAAAGTACGGCATGATTCCCGAACTGGTTCCGCCCGCATCGCTCACCGCGGCGAATGGGGTGCTCAACATGTTGACGAATGTGGCGATCATTGCGGGCACCGCCGTCGCGGGACCGTTGTATGCGTGGTACGCCCAGGGCGCACTCTTCGCTCCAGGCGGATTCATCTTGATACTCGCGATCATCGGTTTGGTGAGTTGCGCGTTGATTCCGAAGTTGGAACCGCGTGCGCCGACACTTAAAGTCTCGATGAACATCCCCAAATGCGCGGTGGTTGGATTGATCGGTCTCTATCGAAATCCAGTCTTCCCTGTCGCCCTGATGGACGCAATTTTTTACGCGTTGGGGATGCTGGCACTCTTGGCGTTGCCAGACTTCCAAGCACCATCGTCGGGCGGGCTTTCGCCAATGCAAATCACTGTGCTGTTGCTCATCCTCTCCCTCTCGATTGGTGCTGGTGGACTGATCTGCGCGCGTTTGTCTCGTGTGAAGGTGCATCCACTCGCCGTACCGATCGGATGTGTCGGCATGGCGCTCTCATTCGGCGCGATTGGACTGTTGCCCGTCGCGTTTTTCAGACTGTGCATATGGATCGGAGTGGGCGGACTCGCCAGCGGCGTCGTCGTGGTCTCACTGCAGACGATGCTTCTCGTCTTGACGAAGGACGACGAACGAGGGCGCGTCATTGGCGCGGTCAATACGCTGAGTTTTCTCTTGATGGCGGCGGCGAGTGGTCTCTACATCCTCCTTCGCAACCCGAGGCTCTTCGGTCTCGATGCCCATCAAGTCTTTCTCGTCTGCGCGGCGATCGCCGTTCCCGGAGTCTTCGCCGCACAGCTCTTGGCGCGCACGGTTCTGGGCGTAGTCTCCGCGAGTGGAGATCTATCTCGACAACAACGCGACCACGCGTCCTGATCCTGCCGTTCTCGAGGCCATGCGCGACTGCCTCGCGTCATCGTGGGCGAATCCATCGAGTACGCATCGACCAGGTCTCGCTGCACGTCATGTCGTCGAACGCGCGCGCGCGCAGGTTGCGCAACTCTTGCGGACGACTGAACGATCCGTGATCTTTACTTCGGGCGGCACGGAAAGCGTGATGCTCGCCATTCTCGGATCATGGCGTGTTGGAGCAGCATTGGGGCGACCGATCATCGTGACCACATCCGTCGAGCACAGTTCCGTTCTCGCCGCGTGCGCAACAGCGCAGTCCCTTGGAGCCACGGTGATTCGCCTCGCCGTGAATCATGCAGGACTGATCGATGTCGAGGCACTGTCTGAAATCCTCGCGCGCGACGGTGATCGCATCGCGCTCGTGTCAGTCCAGTTCGCGAACAATGAAACTGGTGTGTTGCAAGACATCGAGCGAATCGCGTCGATGTGTCGTCGCGCTGGAGTGGTCTGTCACACCGATGCCACGCAAGCGGTTGGCCGTGTGCTGGTGGATGTCCCAGCGCTCGGCATTGACTTTCTCTCTTGTAGTGCGCACAAGTTTCATGGACCTAAGGGAGTGGGGGTGCTCATCGCGCGCGCGGGAGCGGAGTGGGTTCCATGGATGGATGGATCACAAGAGCGCGGCCGACGCGCTGGCACCGAGAATGTCCCCGCGATTACGGGGATGGGTGTTGCGGCATCACTTGCGCAGTCGTGGTTGACGCTCGACGACGGTGCGCAGCAAACGAGAATGGGTTTGATGCGCGATGGATTCGAACAGAGCATTGTCGAGGGATGTGCTGAGTTTGGAGCCGTGGTGAACGGCGACATGCATCATCGTGTGTGGAGCACGACGAACATTGGATTCCCTCGCCTTGAAGCTGAGGCACTTGTGTTGCTGCTCTCAGAGCGTCGCATCGCGGTGGGAGCGGGAGCAGCGTGCGCGAGTGGATCACTCGAACCATCACCAGTCCTTCGTGCGATGGGCATCGATGATGTGATCGCGCACGGATCGATTCGATTGAGTGTGTCACGCGAGACGACCGCCGACGAACTCCGCATCGCCGCAGAGCAAGTCATCGATGCTGTGCGCGTGCTTTCTCGATCCGCATCAAGCGTCAGGGGTCGTTCGGTTCACTAACGGGAGAGCATCAGCGATCATTCAACTCTCGCGCAGCCAATGGATCCACGCGTTGGTCGCTGGATCATGCGCTGGAGTGGACTTCGACCCAGGTTCGAGGTCTGGTGCGATGTGAACGGCGAGTTTCTTCCCGAGTTCGACACCCCATTGGTCGAATGAATCGATTCCCCAGATCACGCCTTGCGTGAAGACTTTGTGCTCGTACATCGCCACCATGCGACCGAGTGCTCTGGGTCCAGGTGCACTCTGCATGAAGACGCTGATGGGACGATTCCCCTCAAACGTGCGTGCGGCGACGAGTCGTTCTTCGCATCCATCCTTGCGCACTTCGTCAGAGGTTCGACCAAACGAAAGCGCCTGCGCTTGAGCGAGAATGTTCGCCATGAGCAGCGGCTGATGTCCTTCGACCGAATGCGCGGGAGTGCGGAATCCGATCAAGTCCATCGGCACGATGCTGCTGCCTTGGTGCAACATCTGAAAGTAGGCGTGCTGCGAGTTCGTCCCCGTCTCTCCCCAGACGACGGGGCAAGTCTCCCACGTCACCCGAGAACCATCGAGGCAGACGAACTTGCCGTTCGATTCCATCTCGAGTTGTTGTAAGTAGGCAGGAAAGCGAGAGAAGAGGTGAGAGTAGGGGACCACCGCGAGTGTTGGGAATCCGAGAAAGTTTCGGTTCCAGATGCCGAGCAAACCTTGAATGACGGGAAGGTTCTGCTCGAGCGGAGCGGTTCGGAAGTGGTCATCCATCTCGCGAAACCCAGCGAGCATTTCATCGAATTGTTCTGGGCCAATCGCAATCATGGTCGAGAGTCCGATGGACGAGTCCATGCTGTATCGACCGCCGACCCAATCCCAGAATCCAAACATATTCGCGGTGTCGATGCCGAACTTCGACACTTCAGATCCATTCGTGCTCACGGCAACGAAATGTTTCGCGACGCTGCGTGGATCCTTGAGTGTGCCGAGGCTCCACTCACGAGCCGTTGTGGCATTGGTCATCGTTTCGAGTGTGGTGAATGTCTTACTCGCGACGATGAAGAGTGTGGACTCAGGGTCAAGGTCGGCGGTTTGTTCGGCGAAGTCGTCTCCATCCACATTCGAAACAAATCGCATCGCGATCGATCGATCACTCCATGGGCGAAGGGCAAGTGCCGCCATCGCTGGTCCGAGGTCGCTTCCTCCGATGCCGATATTCACGACAGCGCGAATGCGCTTGCCTGTCCATCCCACCCACGAACCATCGCGCACACGACGCGAGAATGCCGCCATTCGATCGAGGACTTCGTGCACATCGGCGACGACATCGCGTCCATCAACGAGGATCTTTGTGCCCCTCGCTGCGCGAAGAGCGACATGAAGGACACTCCGGTCTTCGGTGATGTTGATGCGTTCGCCTCTCCACATCGCATCGCGCCGCGCCTCGACGCCTCGTGCGCGGGCGAGAGCAAAGAGCAGGCGGAGTCCCCCGCGGTCGATGCGCTGACGCGAGTGGTCGACGCGCATGCCCGCTCCCTCAAAGCAGAGCCACGATGCTCTCGTTGGATCGGTGGCGAAGAGCGTTCGAAGATGGGTCGGGCGCACCACCTCGGCGTGCGACATGAGCGCACCGTATTCCTGCAGGCTTCCTAGCTTTCCAGATTGTGCGATAAATGCGGTGTCCATGAGGCAACTGAAACGGTATCAGAGTTCGATAGACTCTTCCCTGAGACCACCACTATGACCAACACTGCGCAACTCGCTCTCTCTGGCCAGTCCATCTGGCTTGACAACATCACCCGCACGATGCTCAATGATGGAACGCTGGCGCGATACATCCGCGATCTTAATGTGGTGGGATTGACGAGTAATCCGACCATTTTCGACAACGCTGTCTCGAAAGGCAGCGCGTACGACGAACAGATTCGAGAACTCGCCGCACAAGGGCTCTCGCCCGAGGCGTCGTTCTTTGAACTCGCCATTGCCGATCTTCGTCGCGCTTGCGATCTCTTCGCCTCTGTTGCGCACCGCACGGGAGGGCTGGATGGTTGGGTCTCGCTTGAGGTGTCGCCCAAGTTGGCGTACGACTCAGAGAGCACGGTGAAGCAAGCGATCGAATTGCATCGCAAGGCAGACCGTGCGAATCTTTTCATCAAGGTGCCTGGAACTCCTGAAGGACTTCCCGCCATTGAACGGCTCGCGTTCGAGGGTGTGCCAGTCAATGTCACACTGCTGTTCGATTTCGCGCAGTACCGCGCCGCAGCGGAGGCATGGTGGACTGGACTCGAGCGTCGCGCCGCGAGCGGGAAGTGTCCGCTCGTCCATTCAGTCGCAAGCGTCTTTATTTCTCGCTGGGAAAAACCAGTCACGCCACTGGTCAAGGGTGACCTCCTCAATCAAGCTGGCATCGCTGCGGGCCGCCGGTGCTGGGAGGAATATGTTTCGCTCTATTCAGGTGATCGATGGAGCCGACTCGCTGATCAAGGGGCGACTCCTCAGCGACTCTTGTTCGCCAGCACGAGCACGAAGGATCCTTTGCTCTCTCCAACGATGTATGTCGAAGCTCTTGCCGCGCCTTGTACCGTCGACACCGTTCCAGAGGCGACGCTTCTCGCCTTCGCTTCAAGCGGAATGATTCGCGAGGTGCTCTGTGCCAATGACCATCGCGGCAGTGAGATGCTCGCTCGTCTGACTTCGGCTGGAGTGAATCTCGATACGATTGCTCTGCAATTGCAGAGAGAGGGCGCAGCCTCGTTCGTCGAGAGTTGGACGCATCTCATCTCGACGGTGGAAGGCAAAATGAAGGTTTTGGCGACCGCCTAAGGCGCCGAATAGTTCATTGAAACTCGCCGCGCTCGCTTGACCCATTGGATGGGTGAGCTATAGTCAATCCACGATGCTCTTCGCCCACTTCGCCGTTGCGCTCCTGTCGATCTTGGCTTCAGCGAACACGGATCGTCCTCAACCACCGCGTCCACTCCATCATCCAGCGATCGTGCCATTCGTGGTCGAGGAATCGGCGTGGATCAACGCGCTCAATGGTCATCCCGTGCGCATTGAAGAACTTCGATTGTCACACGATGTGGTTGTGTCCGCTGCGGGCGGACCCATCGCTGGATTCGAACCGACCGCCATGATTGAAGTAGTCACGGGGCGTACTGCGAATGGGGAAATCGTGTCTCACCAAGAACCCGTTCCAGCGGTCGCTGCAATCGCAGGGATGATTGAGGGAGATCCTGCAAGCCACCTCTTTCTCTCGCGCAGCGAAGCGGGCACATTTGGATTCGTCGAAGCGTTTGGTCGACGATGGATCATCTCGAGTGGACCGCTCGGCGCAGGGTTTGAAACAGTCGTCTACGAGCCAGCAGCATTTCCTGAAGGGACGATCCCTCCATCAGATTGGACATGCCAAGTGTTCAAGGCGTTGGATGAAGGGGGAGATCCTTCGCCAGAAGGCGGCATCGCGGGCGCGAGTGTGTGTCGGCAGATGCGTGTCGCGATCGATACCGATCATGAACTCCTCATGCGTTTCGGTGGCAGCACGACTGCGGCAGCGGGCTATGTCGGGCAGTTGTATGCGGCGATGAACGAGATCTATCAGCGTGATGTTCAACTGCACCCGTGGATTTGTTACCTGCGCCTCTGGGCGACTCCCGATGATCCGTGGGTCGGCGCTGATATCGGGGCGGAACTTGGAGCGTTCAGAAACCTGTGGGAATCGAGCATGTTCTCGGTCTCTCGAAATGAAGCGCACTTTCTCTGCGGTCGATCGATCGGCGGAGGCGTCGCATGGCTTGGATCGCTTTGCTCTCCATGGGCGTACGCCGCAAGTTGTGTCGGAGGATCATTCCCGTATCCACTCGTCGACAACGATTGGGGCAACTGGGATGTGATGGTCGTTGCGCACGAGATGGGTCACAACTGTGGTGCGCCGCATACCCATGACTACACGCCGCCGATCGATGGGTGCGGCAGCAATCCTCAAGATTGCACAGCGGCCGAGCTCAACATTGGCACGATCATGAGTTACTGTCACATCTGCGATGGAGGCATGAGCAATATTCAACTTCGCTTTGCTCCCGGAAGCATCCAATCGATGCAGAACCATTTGGCAGCAATCTCCTGTTCGATGCCGGGCAACGAAGCGGCTCCTGCAGCCGTGAACGATTATGTCGCGATGCTCTCAGGAGTTGGGTTCATTGATGTTGACTTCTTGGCGAATGATCTTCCCGTGAATTGTCAGGAGATCACGGTGACACAGTGGTCAACCTCGACACTTCCTGGTGGACAAATCGTCCACCTTCCAGGCGCTGGTCCTCAGGGTCGACCTCTCCTTCGATACACGCCCGCCCCTTCCTTCGCCGGATTGGACACCTTCACCTACCAGATTCGAGACACCAGTCTTGCAGTGGCAACGGGCACGGTTGTGGTGAGAGTGACTGAACCAATGCCACCAACGGCACCCGTGGGCGATGTGGCGGGACTCACAGCGCGCTACTTCGACAATGTTGGTTGGAGCGTGTTGCCGGATTTCGATCCTCTCACTCCCTATCTTTCGACTTGGGTTTCGGTGTTGGCGTACAACTCCACGGGGGGAAACTTCGCGAACAGCACGCGGGCCGACAATGTTGGCGCCGTGTTCGAAGGGTGGATCAATGTGCCGTCGGCGGGATGGTGGACACTCTCGACCGACAGCGACGATGGATCAGCGTTGTATCTCGATGGTGTTCAAGTGGTGCTCAATGACGGATTGCACGGCATGGTCAAGGTGTCCGGCACAGTCCCACTCGCGAGCGGAAAGCATGCGCTGCGTGTTGAATTCTTTGAGGGCGGCGGCGGCGCAGGTCTCTTGATGCGGTGGAGCGGTCCCAATGTGACCGAGACGACCGTGCCATCCTCCGCACTCACGCGTGGTGGAGCTCCTCGACTCGGTGATGTCAATGCAGACACTCTGGTGAATGCATTGGATCTCGCTATCGTCCTCGCTCGTTGGGGAATGCCAGGGCAGGGCGATCTCGACGGGAGTGGTGCCGTCGACGGCGCTGACCTCGGCATCATCCTGAGTGGATGGACTGGTTGACGTTTGCCTACGACCGAAGTTTGACGAGTCCAACCTGTTCGCGTCCTTCGTTGAGCATCGCGAAGGCGTGCTTCTCGTGTCGAACGAGTCGCGTCAGTTGACTCATCGTGATGCCGAGAAGCCCCGCCGCTCCAGCGACATCGAAACGTCGAGCGGTGATGACATCGAGTGCCTCGGCAAGGAGCGCTGGGTAATCCTCGTGGTGCGGATTGACCGTTAGTTTTTCTCCGAGGCGGCGTCGCTTCCATAACTCACTTGCATAGTGGCAGTCTCGGTCGAGCAGCGTGCGGCATCGAATGGCGAGTTTGATGCGAATTCGAAAAATAGCCATCTGCTTATTTTCGTGCTGACTTCGACGCTCAGTCGCTTGCGTCTCAAACTCAGTGGGGATGTGCTTGATCCAAGTGGCTGTCTCAGTCTTGTTGCGGTGCTGTCCTCCAGGACCCGACACACGACCAAACCGAAACTCGCACTGCGCGAGCAGAGTCTCTTCTTCAAGTGTCGCAGGATGGATTCCCTTGAGGTACTTCGCGCGCGGATCGACATAGGAAGATCGGGTTGACATGGCTCGTTACTTTGTCTGTGGACGGCCGCGGTGGCCACGAATCAGAGCGGAGAGTGGTCGCGCTGCGAGTTCCAGTCCATCGGATTCACCTCGAGCGAATCGGCGGATTCCAGCAGCGGCGATCATGGCGGCATTATCGGTGCAGTGTCGTGGATGAGGCATGCGAATCGAAAGATGATGCGTTGAAGCGAGCCCTTCGAGTTTGGATCGAAGGACTCCATTCGCGCAGACGCCTCCGCCGACGACGACCTCGGTGATGCCAGTGCTTTCGACCGCCTTGCGCACTCCGCGCACGAGTGCGTGGACGATGGCGAATTGATACGACGCAGCGAGATCGGCGCGCCGACTCGATGTCATCGGTTCTGGTGCGACGGCGGGGGATGCACCTCGATGATCCGCTCGCACAGGATTCCCACGCACTGCATAAAGCAGCGAAGTTTTGATTCCAGAGAAACTGAATCCCAGTCCATCTTGAATATGGGGGACAGGAAATGCAAATGCCTTTGGATCCCCCTCGCGCGCTGCGATTTCAAGATTGGGTCCGCCCGGGTAGGGGATTCCAAGGATCGTCGCTCCCTTGTCGAACGCTTCGCCCGCAGCATCGTCGACGGTGGCGCCGATGAGCGACATGGATCCGTCTGCGTCCAGATGGATGAGGCTGCTGTGTCCACCCGATGCGACCAATCCGATTGCGGGATAGTCGATTGGTTCACCGTCGATTTCAGCAGCGATGAGATGAGCCACGAGGTGATCGACTCCGACGATGGGTTTGCCAAGACTCCAAGCCATGGCTTTGGCGGCACTCACTCCAACGAGCAACGAACCGATGAGCCCAGGCTGAACCGCGACCGCAATGCCATCAATCGCCGCGAGTGAAGTCGATGCTCTGTCAAGCGCGTATCGAATCACTGGAAGCAACCGCTCGGCGTGGGCGCGACTCGCCATCTCGGGGACGACGCCTCCCCATTCTTCGTGGATCTTCTCTTGCGTGGCGATTACGGAGGAGAGCTCGTGGAGTCGTCCATCGGCGGTGCGCCGCACAACGCTCGCCGCTGTTTCATCGCAACTGGTCTCAATGCCGAGGACGATCATGATCCTCAAGCGTATCGCAGATGCAAGATAGACTTCGCGCGACATGGAACAAGGACTTCGATCGGATGTCACGCTGCAAAAAGAGACGGCGATCTTGGTCGCTGTCCATATGCACGGCGATGACTTCGACGCGGAGGATCCGTTTGGAGAACTTCGCGCACTCGCAGAATCGGCTGGAGTGCGAGTCGTCGCAACACTCGAGCAAAACCGCCGGAATCCCAGTGGACGGTCGTATGTCGGCAAGGGAAAACTCGAAGAATTGGCGATACTCGTCGTCGAGACGGGCGCGAAGGTGATCGTGTTTGATAACGAACTCGCGCCGAGTCAGATTCAAGTGCTCGAAGAGGCGACGAAGTGCAAGGTCCTCGACCGATCGGAACTCATTCTCGATATTTTTGCGAATCGAGCGACCACGCGCGCCGCGATCTTGCAAGTCGAAATCGCGCAGCTTGAATATGTCGCCCCTCGATTGCGAGCGATGTGGACCCACTTAGGACAGGTCACAGGCGGAGCGCCGATGGGCGTGGGTACGCGCGGACCGGGCGAGCAGCAGATCGAAATCGATCGACGCATCGTGAAGCGTCGACTGACTGTCCTTCGCAATGAGATGAACGAAGTGCTCGAGCGGCGCGCGCGAGAAGTCTCCGAGCGGAGGCGCGATCATTTCACTGCATGCCTTGTGGGATACACGAACGCGGGCAAGAGTTCGCTCTTCAACGCGCTCACCGCAGGAGGAGCATTCGCCAACGATCAACTCTTCGCCACGCTCGCCACACGCGTTGAAGTATGGAACACGGGTGGCGGCGAGAGCGTGATGCTCGGGGACACCGTCGGATTCATTCGCAACCTACCCCATCACCTCGTCGCGAGTTTTCGTGCGACGCTCGAGGATGCCATCAGCGCGCACGTGTTGCTCGTCGTCGTCGACGCAGCAGACCGGAACGCACGGATGCATTGGAAAACCGTGTGCGAAGTGCTCGATTCGATTGGCGCGTCCACTCAACCGAGAGTCCTTATCCTCAATAAGGTCGATCAATTGCAAGAGAGCACGCGCAGTGAACTCGTCGAGCAGTGGAAAGGCTGCGGCATCGCGCAAATCGCAGTGAGTGCACTGACCAAGGAAGGCATTGGGCACCTTTCTGAAACCGTTCGAGTCATGCGCACTGGTCAAGCCACCGAACTCGATGTGTGGATCCCTATGTCACAGAGCAAGGCGATCGACTTCATCGAGCGCCGCACAGAAGTGTTGGATCGTCATTGGGATGGCGACCGCGTGCGACTGCGCATTCGCGCGGGACGCGGAACGCTGGACCAAGTCGTCGAGGGTGGCGTTCCCATCGAGATTGATGGACTCAAGGGAAAGGCTGGACTGGACAAGGTGTTCGGCGTGACCGAATCGTGGGGCGAGGCACGACGCACGCCACCGCACGAGCGCATCAACGGCGGAGATTGACCTCCATCCGTTTTCACGCGAGCGCATCGCGAAGATCAAGGAGCATCGCTTCTTCGGGCAGATTCAATCGCGCACCACCGCGAATCCAAAGAGTGGGCTGTTTCTCAACGCCACGACCCGATGTCGGAACCCACAAGAGCGCGCCACTCTCTGGTCGCGCACGAGTCGCCCAAAAACTGTCGTCCGATCTTCCCACAGCGATGCGTTCGCCGCGCTTTGGAAAAAGATCCCACCTCTCAATGGGACGTCCCAACAACGCATGATCGAGCGCAAGCCATCGATCATGTGGACCCGCAAGGACGATGAGGTTCGTCATCCGCGGCATGAACTGCGCGAAGGCGCGGTCCAGTAATCGACGAATGCGCCAGACATCGCGGTCGGGCTGTGCATCCGCCTCAATCAAGAGTCGCACCGTCTTTCGAGCAGCGGGGGCAGGACCGAGGATGCGAAGAATCGCTGCACGAGAACGATCATCCGATCGAACGATGTGCTCTTCTCCAATCGCGCCGTGACTCAGAAACGCGCGCGCCTCACTTCGCGATTCCGTTCCCACGCGTGCGCGAGCCGATTCAAGAACGACGCCCACGAGGACACTGCGACGAACGCGCGACATGCCAAGTGCCCAAGTGGGCAACGAACCTTGATCTTCCGGGTCAAGTGCCAACTCTTTGACATGGAGAGCGAGATGCGTCTCCTCTCGCATGGCGAGAAAGTCGCTAGTTCGTCCCGTCGGACCTGGGATTTCACGAGCCCAAACGCAACCGATGCGCTTGATGGCGGCAAGAACACGTTGTTCCGATTCAAGGTCGATCCTCGCCACAGTGGATTATGGCGCACAAAGGGCCGATGCCGCAATTGGGGTGCAATTTCTCTCGTCGAAATCGAAAAGTTGACCAAAGAGGGGTCATGGATAGCCCGATGACCCATTCCAGTTGGAGGAATGCCCTATGACGAACACAAACCAAAATGACCATCCTCGACGCGGACTCAAGATGGGAGAGCGCCTCCTGTCTCAGGGGGTAATGACCCGCGAACAAGTCGACCAAGTGCTCAGTGTGCAGCGCGAAAGCACGCGTCCATTCGGAGACATCGCAGAGCGCATGTACGGCATCGAGCCAGATCTCATTGAAGCGGTGTGGATGGATCAATATCGCGAACAGGCGAGTGAACTGGACTCCGCTCCGCCCGAGCCGAATCCGCGCGCTTTGGCGAGCGTGACGGCGCGACAAGCATGGCAGTTTCGCATCCTTCCACTCTCGATCGAGAACGGAACACTCATTGCCGCAACGACTGCGCGTCACCTCGCCCAAGCCAGCCGATTTGCAACAGCTGTTCTCGGTCGACCCGTCATGCTCCGAGTGGCGGACAGCGAAGTGCTCGCCAACTTGCTCACTCGTTTCTATCCACTCGCCGGACTGGATGTGCGTCACCTTCGCTGTGGAGTGCGTTTGCCGGTCGATGAACAAGAGAACGAAGAGACCCCCGAGAGTGGAATGGCAACTCGCGGACTTGAACCGCGGACCCGCGCATTTTCAATGCGCTGCTCTACCAACTGAGCTAAGTTGCCGAACGATCCAAGAGGACATTGTCCGCAGATCGGATCGAGAGAGTACGTGGTTTGCGTTCCATGTCAAGTCCGGATGGAAACCGCTGACCAAGGTGTCCAGCCAATCGGGATGCGAGCCACGCGGCGAGTGAACGACTTCCATCGTATTCACCGAGTGGTCCACTCGGTCCATTGCGACGGATCGATTGCATAAAACGCTCCAGAACGAGAGCACCTTCCATCGGGCCTGTTGCGTCGTGAGCAAGTTCACGCAGTCTCCAATGATGCGTGAGCGTCAACTCGTTCCAAGCATGTTGATCCCCACGCAGTGTCGCCACAACCATGACGACATCTTCCATCCATGCGCCATCCCATCGACTCTCATCAGGTTGTGCAAAGTGCAGGTGCTCGATGACTTCGTCGAGTGAAACTCCAAAACGCAGTGCGAAGGTTTGCGCGCGCGCGAAGAACGCTCTGCGAACGGCGGATGCTCCACGATCCTCCGCAGATGGTTGCGGCTCCGTGGGCAAGATGACTCGTCGCGACTTCGCCATGACTTGCGGCGGAGTGTAGATCGACCGCGCAGCAAGTCCACAACAAACAGTTCATCCACGAAATGGTTATCCGCACCGAGGTGTGCGGTGGTCGATAAAAAACTCGTCGCGCATGTCGCGAAGGGCGGGGAACTTTGAACGCCAATCGCGCAGCGCCTGAATGTCGATGTTTGCCTCCAGAATGCACGGACGCGCGTCGGCGTGCTGCACTCGGACGCCTTGCCAATCGATGATGGCACTTCGTCCTCCGCACTCGACGGTGGGTTCTTTGCCGGTTCGATTCGCCGCGATGACCAGCGCTTGGTTTTCAATTGCGCGCGCGCAACTCAGTGTGTCCCAGTGCGCAATGCGATTAGTGGGCCAGCACGCTCCGATCGCGAAGACTTCAGCGCCTTGGCGCACTGCGGCTCGGAACAACTCTGGAAATCGAAGGTCGTAGCAAATGATCGGAGCCACGGCGACGCCGTCCACATCCACCACCACAACCTCGCGTCCTGCCGGATAACTCCGCTCTTCGCGTCCGGCGGTGAATGGATGCATCTTCCAATAACGCGCGGCGACCACTCCCTCGGGATTCACCACAATCGCAGCGTTACGAGGTTTGCCCCGTCCATCACGTTCAGCGATTCCTGCGACGAGCCAGATATTGAGGTCTTTTGCGAGGGACGTTGCCCAGGAAACACTGTCTCCTGCAGCGGTCACATCGACATTCGAAGAAAAACCTGTTTCAGCCAACTCTGGAAGGACCACCAAAGTGCGCGGGGCAAACTTCGCTCCATCGAGCGCGGCGCGAATGGTCGCGCGATTCGATGCTTTGTCTTCCCAGACTGGATCATGCTGCAGGAGTGCGACGCGCATGGGCGATACTGTAGGTCATGAAAGGTCGTGTGCTCATCGTCATCGGAGTCCTGCTCGCTTGGATGTTGGTAGCGGGCGTTTTCTGGAGTCATCTCATCGCCCTCTTGGGGGAGGGAGAGTTCGCGTCGAATCCCTTCGGAATCTGGAGCGGGCTCTGGGATTCGCTTCGACACTCTCCTGAACCGGGTCAACTGCTCGTCAATGTCGTCCAGGCGGTGGGGCTCGTCACGATACTCATCGGGATCCCATTGATTCAAGCGGTGCTCATTGTGGTGCCGGTGTCGATGCCGACTGCAACCTCAACGCGCGCGACGAGTCTCTACTCATCGGCCATCGCTGCGGCACTTGTGGTCTCCATCTTGACCTTCCTTCCCATCGCGATGGTTGCTGATCTGCCGATACTGTTTGGGAGTCGCGAGCCCGACTCACTGGGCGGAATGGACGGATGGTTTTCCTTGCTCCTCAACATCATGCTTGTGCTGTGGCTCATCAGTTGGATCATCTGGATGCCGATCTTGTTGTATCGAGCAAGGCGCGAGCCCGATCGATTTGAACGATTCGTGACGAATTGCGTGAAGGGCACTGCGATCGGCGTGGGACTTTCGATTCCGTGGTACGCCCTCGTGAGATCGCGCGATAGTTGCTATTGCGGGATGGGAAGTTTCTGGTCACTCGTCGTCGGACTCTGGTCACTCGTCATGCTCGGCGGACCGCTTCTTATTTTTCTTCGGCGCAGACGGCGCACCATCCAAACTCGCGTGTGCGTGGCGTGCGGATACCCGCGCGCGAATGAAGCGGGATCAATTTGTTCTGAATGTGGGGCACAATTCATCCCACCGACTCGTGTGAAATAAAAACCCCCTCGATGAAGAGGGGTTTCTGAAAGGGCGACCGACGGGGCTCGAACCCGCGACCACCAGGATCACAACCCGGTGCTCTACCAACTGAGCTACGGTCGCCGTAGCGGGGGGCGGACATGGTACCGCGCGAGAGAGACCTCTGAAGTTCGACCGATCGTTTTTCGATAGACTTCGATGTTTCGCCATTTGGCCTCATGAGGAACTTTTATGACGCTGACCGCAACATGCTGTGATGCCTCGCTCGCCTTCGGATCCGCCAAGATTCATCAAAACTTGTCGGCAGCCACACTGATCGAGTTGGCGATTCGTCGAGGAGAGGGACTCCTCGCCTCGAACGGAGCACTGATGTGCGACACTGGCGAACGCACGGGGCGCAGTCCTAGCGACAAGTTCCTCGAAGACACGGCAGCGATTCACGACACGATCGACTGGGGCAAGGTGAATCAGCCAATCTCGCCTGCACACTTCGACGCGCTCGCTACGCTCGTCAATGGATACATGAGCAAGAAGCAGGATCTCTTCCGCTTCGATGGTTTCGCGGGTGCTGATCCGCAATACCGCCTCAAGGTTTCCGTCGTCACGGAAGAAGCGTGGCACAGCCTCTTCGCCAAGACACTCTTCATCAATGCAGACGCTGCGACACTCAAGAACTTTCAGCAGGACTGGACGATCATCAATGCGTGCAATCTCACCATCGACGATCCAGCGCGCTATGGACTCAAGTCGAAGCTCGCCATTGTGCAGTCCCTTGAGCGCCGCACGGTGCTGATCATCGGCACGCGCTACGCGGGCGAGATCAAGAAGAGCATTTTCTACGCGATGAACTATGACCTTCCTGACATGGGCGTCTTCCCGATGCATTGCTCTTGCAATGTGGGTCGCACCGAAGCGCACGATTCGGCGTTGTTTTTCGGCCTTTCTGGTACGGGTAAGACAACACTGAGCGCCGACACCACACGCGATTTGGTGGGCGATGATGAACATGGTTGGTCGGACCGAGGCATCTTCAACATCGAAGGTGGTTGCTACGCCAAGTGCATCAAACTCTCGAAAGAAGGAGAGCCAGAGATTTGGAATGCGATTCGATTCGGAAGCGTCCTTGAGAATGTGACCTTGGATCCAGTCACGCGTGTTCCAGATTACGACAGCAGTGCTCGGACTGAAAACACGCGAGTGACGTATCCCGTGCAGTTCGTTGCGAACTCGCGCATCCCCAGCATTGCTGGACATCCAAAGAATGTGGTGTTCCTCACCGCGGATGCATTTGGAGTCCTTCCACCTGTTTCAAAACTCACTCCTGAGCAGGCGATGTACTACTTCCTCAATGGATACACCTCGAAGCTCGCGGGGACCGAGGCCGGTGTGACCGAACCGCAACCAAACTTTAGCGTGTGCTTCGGCGGACCATTCATGCCGCGTCCTCCGATGGTGTATGCACGCATGCTCGCCGATCGAATCAAGAAGCACGGATCCAACGTGTGGTTGTTGAACACGGGATGGACAGGCGGTCCATACGGGACAGGTTCGCGTTTCAAGTTGTCCTACACGCGAGCGATGGTGAAGGGCATCTTGGATGGATCACTCCGAGACGCGCCGACCGTCACGCATCCTGTTTTCGGCTTGGAGATGCCTACTGCGGTTGCAGGAGTGCCGAGCGAAGTCCTCGATCCGCGCAACACTTGGTCCGACAAGGCGGCTTACGACACCAAGGCGAAGGAATTGGCGAAGAAGTTCCGCGACAACGACACCAAGTTCGATATGGCGCCAGAGGTTCGCGCAGCGGGCCCTCGCTCGTAAACTTAACGGGCATGGCGATGACTCTCCAGAGCGCAGACTCGGTCACCTACGACGCGATTCTCGCGGCACAACAGCGCATTCGTGGCGGTGTGCAGCAAACGAGTTGCGTTTTCAGTCCTGCACTCAGTGCGCGACTTGGAGCGAAGGTCTGGTGCAAACTCGAATATCAGCAGGTCACCGGGTCGTTCAAGGAGCGTGGTGCTCGCAACGCTCTGCTCCTATTGGATGAGCCAGCTCGCCGACGAGGTGTCGTTGCAGCAAGCGCAGGCAATCACGCCCTTGCACTCGCCTATCACGGCCGCGATCTGGCTATTCCAATCACCGTCTGTATGCCCAAGTGGGCGCCGCTCATCAAGCAGGAGCGATGTCGTTCATTCGGCGCGAATGTGATCCTTGCCGGGGACAACATCGCTGAAGCGCGTATTCGCGCAGACGAGTTTGTCGCGCGAGACTCCATGACGTACATCAATGGATTCGATGATGCGGCGATTATCGCTGGTGCTGGCACGACGGGCATCGAGATCGTGAATCAAGTTCCAGACCTCGACGCGATTGTCTGTCCCATCGGTGGAGGAGGATTGATCGCCGGCATCGCTGTTGCTGTTCGTGAGCTCGCTCCTCGCGTTGAGATCATCGGCGTCGAGCCAGAACGAGCCGCATCGTGGAGTGCAGCCATCGCCGCGGGCAAGCCCGTGATGACGAAAATAGAACCGACGCTCGCCGATGGACTCGCCGTGCCTCAGGTGGGTGAACGCGCATTCGCGATCGCTCGATCTCTCATCTCGCAAGTAGTACGCGTCGGTGAAGATGACATTGCTCTCGCCATCGTTCGCATTTTGGAAGAGGAGCGCGGAGTCGTTGAAGGTGGAGGCGCGGCGCCGCTCGCAGCGCTGATCGCGAACCAACTTCCGCATCTTGCAGGAAAGAAAATCGTCCTCGTCCTTGGAGGAGGGAACATCGATCCAAGCACACTGAGCCGTGTCATCGAGCATGGACTCGCCGTCGATGGTCGCGTGGTGCAATTCTCAGCCATGATCGGAGATCGTCCAGGTGGACTCGCCCACCTTGCCACGCTCATCGCTCAATCGGGCGCGAGTGTGAAACAAATCATGCACGACCGCACCTTCGCTGGTGCGGATGTGAGTCGCGTGCAAGTGGTCTGTCAGATTGAAGTGCGTGGACGCGCTCATGCGGACGAGTTGTATGCCTTGCTGTCGAGCCACGGGATCTCTATCTTGTCGCGTACCGCAGAGTCGCCGACGAAGGGCAACTGATCGTGCGCGTTGCACTCGCCCAAATTGATGCGATTGTCGGAAACATCGACGCGAATGTCGCAGCCCTTCTGATCGCGAATGAGAATGCATCGAAGTCTCACGCGGTTCTGTGTGTGACGAGCGAACTCTCGGTGTGTGGGTACCCGCCGCGCGATCTCTTGCTGCGTGAGGGATTCGTCGAGGCATGCGAGCGCGCCGTGGAAGGACTTGCTCGTCAATGTCGAGTACCGATGTTGGTCACATCACCTCGGCGGTGCCGCGAAACGGGCACCCTTCGAAACAGCGTCGCGCTCATTCGCGGCGGAGTGATCGAGAGGTGGTACGACAAACAGTTGCTGCCTTCTTACGATGTCTTTGACGAGCATCGGTACTTCCGCCCTGGAGAATCGACCTGTGTCTTCGACTGTGACGGCGAGCGTGTTGGAGTCCTCGTCTGCGAAGACCTTTGGCGCGCTGAAGATGTCCCTGGTGCAGCGGAACGATCGCACTATGGCAATGATCCTGTCGATGAGGCGGTCAAGCAGGGGGCCACGATGTTGTGTATCCCAAGCGCGAGTCCATTCCGACTCGGCCGAAGGTCTCGCCAGCACGCGATTCTCACGCGCGCCGCCGTGGCATGCGATGGATGCGTTGTGCATGTCAATCAGGCTGGGGCGAATGATGATGTGATCTTCGATGGCGAGAGCGCAGTCGTGACTCCCAGCGGGGCACTCGTCGCCGCAATCGATGGACGAACTCGCGGGCACTCGTTCCGAGACGATCTCCTGATCGTCGAGACGACGAATGGCTCGAAGCCACTTGATTCGAATGATGAGATGCACGATCTCTTCGGTGCGCTCGTCTGTTCGATTGAGGGGTACTTCCGAAAGACAGGGCATTCCAAGGCGATCCTCGGACTCTCGGGCGGCATCGACAGCGCGCTTGTCGCCGCTCTGTGCGTTCGTGCTCTTGGATCCAACAAGGTTCGCGGCGTGATGATGCCAAGCATCTATTCGAGTTCGCATTCGATCGAGGATGCGCGCGCCACGGCGACTGCTCTTGGCATGGCGATGCCTGACCTCCTTCCCATCGAGCGGGCCCACGCGCTCTTCTCAGAGTCGATGCAGTCGACCACATCGATCGAAGGACTTGCCGATGAAAACCTTCAGAGTCGTCTGCGCGGACTCACACTAATGACCCTATCAAATGCGACCAATGCACTTGTGGTGAGCACCGGGAACAAGAGCGAACTGGCCACGGGATACGCCACGCTCTACGGGGACATGTGCGGATCCATCATGCCCATCGGAGATGTTCTCAAGACGCAGGTGTATACCCTCGCTCGTTGGATGAACAGCCACTGGCGCGAGTGTGGATTCTCGATGGAGCCGATTCCCGTTCGCAGTATTGAGAAGGCGCCGAGCGCAGAACTCCGTCCCGATCAAACGGATCAACAATCACTTCCGCCGTACGAGACGATTGATCTCATCGTGCGTGGCGCAGTGGATTTGGATTGGTCGCCCGATCGCATCGCGAGCGAGTACGGCATCGACTTGAAACTCGTCAATCATTGGTGCATCGCGATTGATCGTAATCAATTCAAGCGCGCGCAGGCGCCTGTGGTGCCGAAGGTTAGCCAGAGAGCTTTTGGTCCTGGACGTCGGATGCCCCTCGCGGCGCGTCCATCTCCGGGCTCGAGTGTTTCCGATTGACGAACCACGATTGCGTCGGTTGCGCGCTCGGGACAGAGAGAAAACGATCTCGATCTGGTTCGTAGGCGGTGAGTCGTCCCCCGTAGGCGCATCCCGTGTCGATATTCACAACGATGGGACGAGATCGTCTTCCATCGGGATGCGGCACCACCACAGGCTTGTGGAATGGCTTGTGACCGACGACGATCAGTCCGTCACGACCGTCATAGTCCCACCACCAATCTCGATCATCCTCTTCTGCCTTGACCGAGATCTTGTAGGCGTCAGGAGTCAACGCAAATCCAAGTTGCGGATCGATGCCTCCGTGAATCACTGTGCATCGTTCGCCGGGAATCGCGTAACTGACTCGACACATCGCCTCTTCCACCAGATCAAGCGCCTCGTGCAAAAGATCGGCATCGCGCAGCGCATCGATCGTGTGTTGGTGATTCGACTCATCCTCTTCAAGGGGGCGTTCGATCGCACGTTTGATCTTCTTCCGAATTTTGATTTCGTGATTGCCGCACACCAAGACAATCTCCCGTTGCTCGACGCGCCGCGCGAGGAGTTCTTCCACGACGACTTCAGGCTCTGGACCCTTGGTGAGTAAATCTCCGACGAAGACGAGTCGTGCCGTGGGATCCTCGCGGTCGAGCCGATTCAAAAGCGCGATCAATTCGCTTCCGCATCCGTGCAAGTCGCCAATCACGAAGGTCCGCATGTATGTCGATACGATAACCGCCAACCCCCTCTCGAAGTGAAATGGACAGCACTCAAACGATGACCGTTCGCCGATCAATCCGCCCGATGGATGCCACGCTTGTCGATCAAATCGCTGCGGGCGAAGTGGTCGATCGCCCCGCGAGCGTCGTCAAGGAGTTGGTCGAGAATGCCTTAGACGCTGGCGCGCGCTGCATCGAAGTCATCATCGAGTCTGGCGGGACTGATCTCATCCGAGTCCTCGACGATGGATGCGGCATTGCGGTGGATGAATTGCCACTCGCGATCGCTGCCCACGCGACAAGCAAGATCTCGTCACTCGATGACCTGGAAGAGGTCAGCACGTTCGGTTTTCGTGGAGAAGCACTTGCAAGCATCGCCTCGGTGAGCCGACTTCGGATTGTCTCTCGTCCTAGCGGATCAGAAGTGGGGGGATCGATCGCCGTCGAAGGCGGGCTCACTGTCGGGTCCACTCCTGCTGCGAGTCCGCAGGGCACCTCGATCGAGGTGCGCCATCTTTTCTACAACACTCCCGCTCGACGAAAGTTTCTCAAGACTCCGCGAGCTGAAGCGGCGCGCTGCAGCGATGTCCTTGAGTTGCTTTCATTGGCTCATCCTGGAGTGACCTTTCGACTTCAAAGTGATGGACGACTTCTCGTTGATCTTGCAGCCACGAGTGCAGTGCGTCGCCGTCTCCTGGATGTCCTGGGAACCGAATCCGAGCCGCACATGCTCGACGTTGAAGCATCGTGTGAGGTGACCGATCCTGATTCGCTTGCCGTTCACACGGTGCACATCTGGGGACTCGTGGGACATCCGGAATTGGCTCGTCCGCGCGGCGCTGCGCAGCGATTTCTGGTCAACGGGCGACCGATTCAGGACCGCGCGCTCGCGAGTGCTCTTCGAGAAGCATTTCGTGGACTCACTGAGCCAGGCCATTTGCCTCCCGCGATCTTGCATCTCACGGTGAATCCCGCATCGGTCGATGTCAATGTGCATCCCGCAAAAACAGAGGTGCGATTTCGACATCCGTCTGTGTTGTGGAAATTGGTACGCGATGGAGTCAGAGGGGCTCTTCGCCGAGCGAATCTCGTTCCAGTTGAAACAGGATTACTCGAACGCGCCGTGGCTCCGACGGCACCGACAGCGATCTCCTCCTCGCTTCCTCTTTCGCAGTGGATGGATTCGCGCGAGGTCGATTCTTCGGAGTCATCTCGTCCGATTGTTCCAATCGCTACAGTCCTCGATGGAGTCGGAACAGTCCTCCAAGTCGATCGCACATGGCTCGTCTTTGAGGAAGATGGAGCACTCGTCGTCGCGGATCAGCACGCGCTTCACGAACGAGTGATGTTTGAAACACTCAAAGAACGCGTCTCGAAGTCATCGCTTCCAGCGCAGCGACTTCTCTTGCCTGATGTGTTCTCGGTCGAGAGTTCTGCCATGAACCGCCTCGACGCGCTTGCGCCGATTCTCACGCGCATCGGATATGAGGTGACTCCAGCAGGACCACGCTCGATCGCCGTTTCAGCAACACCGACCTTTCTCGCTGAGCGCGGTGTGAATCCAACCACATTCCTCAAGGGACTTCTCGCACAGCCGCATTCAGAAGGACAAGCCACAGACGAAGAGTCTGTCCTTTCTGAAGTGCTGGACATGATGGCGTGTAAGGCGGCTGTGAAAGGTGGCGATCGACTCACGGGTGCCGAGGTCGCGCAACTCTTGGCGATGCGGGATCAGATTGATCGCGCATCGAATTGTCCTCATGGGCGACCGACCTCGATTCGCATCCCGCTGGCAGAAATCGAAAAACGTTTCGGTCGGCGATAGCGATCAAGTCATCGCGGGTCGTACGCGCTGTCGTCGTCGCTCAGAAAACCATTCTTCGGAAAATCGAGAATGGACTTCGCGATCTCATCTGTCGCATGGATGCCTCGAAAGGGAGTTGGTGCGGTCGAACAGTGTCCATCGAGGAACGCCACATTCGATCCACCGAGATGTCGAAACGATTGTCCACCCGCGTACACCATCGAGAGATCTCCTTCCACGCTGTTTCCAGGAGCGCGCATGAAACGATTCGTTCCGCCCGCCCAACCAGCATCGCCGAAGAGTGCACATTCATTCGTTCGCCGAATCGACCCAGGAGAAACGCCAAGTCGCGCATTCTGCCATCCTGAAATCCAACCGCCGTTCCCGTTTGGCGCTGGGAAATATCCCTCTGTTCCGACGAAGGTCGTGTTGTAGTTGTACCCCGTGACGACTTCGCCAAAGAGTGGATCCCCGAAGCAACAAGGACATTGAAACGATTGCAAATCGTGGTCAAGAAACTGGGCAATGATGCCCGGTCCCCATGATCCATCGCTTCGTTTTTCTTGGTCCCAGTACATCGTGCACCATCCACCGCCATCGGCAGGAAGCATGAGTTGTGCAGCGGGAAACCAATCGTGATGCGTGGCCGCATAGTGCGCGGCGCCCGCTGCGAGTGAACGGAGTTGGGACTGGCATTGTGTGCTGCGCGACGATGCACGCACTGAACTCACCGCAGGGACGAGCAGCGACAAGAGTGTCACCGTGATCGCGGTCACGACGAGCATCTCGACGAGTGTGAAGGCGCGTCGAGTCATGACCATGCACCGAGCAGCAGAGCGAGATCGGTGCCGTCGGTGGCGCCATCATTGTTGAGGTCTCCCGCCGCGCCGTTGCCGAATGCGCCGAGCAGTTGTGCGATGTCCTCTCCGTTGACGAGACCGTCTCTCGTGAGATCGCCCGCAACGACAACGGACATGACCGCGACGGCGTCGACTTCGACATGCCAAGGATGTCCGATCGGTACTCGGATGCGCACGAAGTTCGCGCGCGCGAGTCCGACCGATGCGAGATCGATGGATCGTCCACCGCCACTTGCGCCGTAGACCGTTTCGCGTTCATCCCACGAAAGCCCCGTGAATTCAGCCACTTCGAGTGAGGGATCAATCGGCACCGAGAAGTCAGTCATGACCGAACCAGCCACCGTGGCATAGGGACCCACATCGCGGTATCCGAGCGTTGGCCAGAGTCCATCTGCCACCACGCCTGGAATGGTGAACCAGTTCACTCCATCCTCTGACACATCGACGAGTCCTCCATCCGAAATCAAGGTGGATGCCACGCCACTCGGCGGCGCCATGTCGGTGAAGAATGAATTGCCAAAGAGAATGGCATCGACTCCGTACAAGTGAGATGGATCATCGATGATCGGAATGTCGAATGCGAGGGTGATCGATCCACCCGCGCCGATACTCACGACATCGCTCGGCATCCATGCGGGGGCAAATGGAGTCACCACAGACGGAGCGAAGACACCGCCCGACATGCGCGTTGGTTCTCCGAGCGCTGATTGAGAGAGGGTGAATCCTCCCGCAGGAGAGGCGCCCGCGACATACTCAACAACGAGCGTCGCGAAAAGTGAATCGGGGCTCGCGGTGGTGGTACAAGCCACAGCGACGAGAACGAAAGTGGAAGTGGTGATGCGGCGCGACATGCCGAATCCTCGAACAGATCGGTGCTTGCCCTGTGACGCGAGGGCTCGACCAAAACCATTGGCAGGTCTTCCGGCTTCGGGCGCTCGGTCCGCCTTCCCAGAACTTGTCGAAGTTCCAGTGGCACATGGATCGAGGTGGAGAGGATGAACCTCTGCCCGTTACGGCGGCGCGTCCGCGGCGGATTTTCACCGCCTTCCCTCGCCCCTCGTGGGGGCTTCCGGGATCGCTGGGATGAACGCTGGCCG
>JAQBZO010000037.1 GCA_027622195.1 Planctomycetota bacterium | reverse complement strand
AAGATAATCATCACACAAGTCTAGTGAGAGAGAACTGCGCGAGCCGTGATTCACAACCTCACCTCGGACGGAAAATCCGCATAAGTCGCGTGATCGGATCGTAAAACTCATCAACAACCCGCTCCTTGAGAGGAATGATCGCGTTATCGGTGATCGTGATGTGCTCAGGACACACCTTGGTGCAACACTTCGTAATGTTGCAGTATCCGATTCCATCGCGATTCTTGAGGTCGGCGAGGCGATTCTCAGTATCAAGCGGATTCATCTCAAGAGCAGCGGTGAACACAAGGAGGCGCGGTCCAATGAACTCGCTGTGTTTGTGGTGGTCGCGCAGCACATGGCACACATCCTGGCACAAGAAACACTCAATGCACTTGCGAAACTCTTGCGACCGCTCGACATCCTCTTGATAGACAGTCCAGGTGCCATCCGCGTTGTCTGGCTTGCGTGGTTTGAACGGCTTGATCTTCTTCTTGACTTCGTAGTTCCACGAGACATCCGTGACGAGGTCACGAATGATGGGGAACGCCTGCATCGGTTCGATCGTGACCGGCTCTCCCACGGGGAGGAGATCCATTCGGGTCATGCACATCAGTGCTGGTTTCCCGTTGATTTCGGCTGAGCAGGATCCACACTTACCCGCCTTGCAATTCCAACGGCATGCGAGATCATTCGCCTGCTCTGCTTGAATCTTGTGCACGCAGTCGAGGACCACCATGCCGTCGGCTACTTCGACGGCGTAGTTCTGAAATCCACCACCCTCTACGTTGCCTCGCCAAATGCGAAAGTCAACGGTGCGAGTGTCAGTGCCAATCGATTGTGTTGCGTGCGAGGACATCGTGTGGTGATTCCAACGTTTATTTCATCTTCTCGATGATGGCTGCGTGATCTGGACGAGTCGCGGGTCGCTCGCGGCGTTCGATCTGCATCGATCCGTCTTGAGCCTTGCGAATCACAGTGTTGAACTTCGAACACTCATCGCTCTTGGTCGGGAAATCTTCGCGGTATTGCGCTCCGCGACTTTCCTTGCGCTCCAGTGCCGAGAGCGCAATCGCCTCGGACACCACCAAGAGGCATCGAAGGTCGACCGCCGTATGCCAAGCGGGATTGAACTCGCGGTGACCTTGCACTCCAACCTTCGCGGCGCGCTTGCGAAGTGCGGCGATCTGTTCGAGTGCCAATTCCATTTCTTTCTGCGCGCGCACAATGCCCACGAGATCCTGCATCGTGCCTTGCAAATCATGTTGAATCGCGTACGGATTTTCGCCATCGGAACGACTGAATGGCTCGAGTGCGCGCGCCGCATCCTGCTCGAGCTGCGCGGGATCAATCTCGGCGGCTCGATGCGTCTTCGAAAACTTCGCTGCGTTTTCGCCAGCGCGTTGACCGAAGACGAGAAGGTCAGAGAGCGAGTTGCCGCCGAGACGATTCGCGCCGTGCAGTCCTGCTGCGACTTCGCCCGCCGCAAAGAGTCCAGGAAGCGTTGACATTTGTGTGTCACCATCGACGCGGACGCCACCCATCACATAGTGCGTGGTGGGTCCAACTTCCATCGCTTCCTTGGTGATGTCCACGCCAGCGAGTTGCATGAACTGGTGGTACATGCTTGGCAGTTTCTTTTTGATGTGGTCCGCTGCGCCGGGCAATTTCTCTTTGATCCAGCTGATATCGAGGTAGACCCCACCGTGCGGAGATCCACGACCAGCGCGGATTTCGCGGTTGATGCAACGAGCGATATGGTCACGCGTGAGAAGTTCTGGGGGACGTTGAGCGTGCTTGTCTCCGCAGACATAACGCCAGCCCTCTTCTTCATCTTTCGCCACTTGATGGCGATACAACTCTGGAATGTCGTCGAACATGAATCGGCGACCTTCGTTGTTGCGAAGGACTCCGCCCTCGCCGCGCACACCTTCAGTGACAAGAATGCCGCGCACGCTTGGTGGCCACACCATGCCAGTGGGATGGAACTGCACGAACTCCATGTCCATCAACTCGGCACCAGCGTCGTAGGCGAGTGATTGTCCGTCCCCCGTGTACTCCCACGAATTGCTCGTGATACGGAACGCTTTTCCGATTCCGCCCGTGGCGAGGACAATGGATCCCGTGCGCCAGATGCGCATGCGACCACGCTCGCGGTCGTATCCAAGAACGCCCGCAACCTTGCCGCCACTCGTCAAGATGGAAACAACAGTCATTTCCATGAACACTTCAATACCTTGGTGGATGCCATGATCCTGCAGCGTGCGGATCATCTCGAGACCCGTGCGATCTCCAACATGCGCGAGTCGCGGATAGCGGTGCCCACCGAAATTCCGTTGAAGGATTTTTCCGTCCTTGGTGCGATCGAAGACGGCACCCCACGCCTCAAGTTCACGCACCCGCGCTGGAGCTTCTCGCGCATGATGTTCCACCATCGTCGCGTTGTTGAGGTATCCGCCGCCGCGCATCGTGTCTGCGAAATGGACTTCCCAGTTGTCGCGGTCATCGACATTACCCATTGCTGCCGCGACGCCACCCTCGGCCATCACGGTGTGCGCTTTGCCGAGCAAAGATTTGCAAATGACCGCTGTTTTTGCGCCTTGCGCACTCGACTCGATTGCCGCGCGGAGACCAGCGCCACCTGCGCCAATGATCACGACATCATGTTCTGTAACGATGTACTTATCGAATGCGTTCATCCGATTATTCTCCAGTCTGTCCAAACACCCATCGAGCACAGTCGCACATACAGATCGCTGAATCCGACTCCAAAGAGGCTCATCCACGCGAAGAGCATGTGTCGCGTATTGAGCCAACTCACTCCCTTGTACGCATCGTGACGCATCTTGCTGCACGACATGCAATCGTGTTTCCCTCCCACGAGGTGTCTCCAGCAGTGGCATCCAAAGGTGTATCCACTCAAGAGAACAACATTCATCGTGAGGACGAGTGATCCAACGGACACACCGAAGTGGTTGAGTCCATCGTCGCCTGTGAACCAGAGCGATGCGTAGGCGTCCCATGCGAGGAAAAAGATGAAGACGATGGCGATGTAGAGGGCATATCGATGGACATTCTGAAGGACGAGTGGGAACTTTTGTTCTCCGCGATAGTTGTCACCTCGCATCGCGGGCTCACCCACCGCACAGCTGACGGGGTCTCCCAAGAATGCTTTGTAGTACGCCCCTCTGTAGTAGTAGCAAGTGAAGCGGAACAATCCTGGGAATGGAAGGATGAAGAGCGCGGGCGAAAACAGAAGTCCAACGGGCCACCAGATGGGTTGCGATCCGAACCATGCGTGACCTGATTCAAGTCCACTCGCGTCCCACAACACAGGGGAATAGAAAGGCGAGAGAAGATGCTGCGAGAACGGCGCAGTCGGTCCACCCGTGAAATAATGAGCTCCCTGGAATGCAGCCCATGTCGAGTACACAATGAAAGCGAGCAGTCCAACGAGGGTCGCGGCGGGCTGCAACCACCAGAGGTCTTTGCGGTTGGTTTGAAGGAATCCGCGAACTTGTGGCAGCGCAAGGGAAGATCGAGACACCAATTCATCCTTTCAATCCCTTCGACAACCGAAGGGTCGCGGAGCATAGCCCGTACGACTGTTGTGAGCAGTCCCAACGAACCTTATTGGACCCGTTGGGGCATCAGAATCTCAGGGATTGGACACCAGATGGATGCGCTTGGCATCATGGTCCGAGGCGACCCTGTCCCACGACCCATCGAAGGCCCATTCATAGTTTCGCCAACGACCTATCGACGCCGCATGGATCGGATTTCGCACCTGCTCGTGGCTGAGTGTGAAGACGGCTCTCGGATTGGACTCGGGTCGAAGAACTGCATCGTTCATCGGGAGCCCGAGGAGGTCAAGGCATCGACGAACGTGTCCCGATGGGTCTGCAACGAGATCTTCATAGACGATGCACTCATGCGGAAATCCAAAGGCGGTGAGAGCTTCTGGAAGAATCGAACGCTCTGCTTCGATGACACGTCTGACTGAATTGAGTTTCCCAGTCCATCCATCCGCAATGGGATTGAAGAACGAGAGAAAGATGCTGATCGCCATATCCCGAGGATCACGGGCGATATGGACTCCAACGGTGCCAGGCATGACTGCGGCGAGCTGTGGAAGGAACCTCCACGCCTTGAGGTTTTTGTCGAAGGTCCACTGCGCCTTCGAAGGATTGAGTCGTGCTGCGCCATCGAGATATTGCTTCTGAAATCGCATGACGACTTCATTTGGCAATTGCCCGATGTTGCGGAGTGAACATCCGGTGGAAGTCATGTTCGCGCCGAGCGCTTCCACGCCGTCGTACTCGCCGATTCCGCTAATGTTCGGGTGTCCATCGAGCATCTGTTCGAGCAGTGTGGTGCCAGAGCGCGGAAGTCCAAACACCATCGAAACACCTTGCACTGGATCGGCGCGCGGCGTGAACCAACATCCACCCTTCGCCAAGAGCGCGCGCTGCTCACTCACTTGCACGAGCATTCCATCGATGTCGAATGGCGCGGTGGTCGCCGCATGCAATTGAGATGCGAAGTCAAATGCTTCGCGATATCGACCTGCTTTGTCGAGCCAGTTCACCGCATCGAATCCGGCAACACGACGAAGCACGATGTCGGGAGCGTTTCGTGAAATCGCGAGCACATCATCGATCGCTCCGCTGAGATCGTCGCGAGCTCGCACGCGCGCGGCCATCAGAGGACCGCGTGGGTCGCTCATCCACGCGCCATTCGCTTCGACGAGTTTCTTCAGCTCATCGCGTCGATGCGCAAAATAATAGGTCTCTGCGAGGGCAACCGATGCTTCAAGCGTGCACGGACTCTGGGTGGATGCGACCTTGCGAAGCCGTTCGATCGCGGCATCAATGCGTCCCAGACGCTGATCGACCATTCCACGAAGCAAGTTCGACTGCGGGTCATCGGGCGCGACTCGAATGGCTGAGTCGAGGTCACTGTCGGCATCGCACACGCGACCCAGTCCGAGATTCGCACGCGCGCGACCACGCCATCCAAGAAGACTGCGTTTCGACGCAGCGACGAGTGTCGATGACAGAAGGAGTGCCTGTCCAAACGCACCAGCAGCGAGAAGGCGTTCTATTTTTTCAGCAGGCGATTCACTCGGCGGCACTTTGGCACTCTACTACCTTCACTGAACGCGTTAAGAGAGCGTGATTTGGCTTGCATCTCGCCTCGATTGGTGTAGGTTCCTCTGATGCGCCTCCATCTCCTCGCACTCTCTGCCGGGTCGTTTATCTCGATTGCGGCGACGGCTCAAACTCTTTCACATCAGCTGGTCGCGTCGGGGTTGGTCAAACCCATGATGGTGGCTTCTGATACTAGTGATGGAACACGACTCTGCGTTGTCGAGCAACGAGGTCGAATTCAACTCCTCAAGGGCGGAGTGCTACAGACCCTTCCATTCCTGAACATCGACACGCTCGTTCCCGATCAGACCTATGGCGGACTCTTCGGCTTGGCGTTTCATCCGAACTACGCAACGAACGGACGCTTCTTCGTCCACCACACGACAGGGACAACAGCAGCAATCACGGTGTGGATCGCGGAATACACGCGCGGTGCCAACGCCGATGTCATCGATCCTGCCACGCGCAGAGTCATCTTCAGCCTTGCATCCCCAAGTTCGCAGGGCTACCACCTCGGAGGATCAATCTGCTTCGGACCCGATGGGATGTTGTATATCCCACTGGGCGATGGTGGATACACGGGTGATCCTGGTGGACCTCCACGCAGCCAATCGACGGTGGGCACCACAGCGCTCTGGGGAAAAGTCCTTCGCATCTATGTCAACGGCGATGACTTTCCT
>JAQBZO010000019.1 GCA_027622195.1 Planctomycetota bacterium | reverse complement strand
ATCGACCCACGGTTTCCGGAGATGCCGGGAGGCACCGTGGGCCCGTTTGGATGGGCTGGCTGGATCGACTGGCCCGCCATGTGGGACCCAACCGCCATTCCCTTCTCATACATGGATGGATCGACTGAGGTCTACTCGATCGTCAAGCCGACCTTGCCGGAGGAGCTTGAGTTGAGTGGCCACCCATACCCGCAGCCAGACGACCCAGATGCCGGCGTTGCGCTGGACTGGCTGTACTTCCGCGACCGCCTGCTCCCTGGCGTGATCCCCGAAGGTCCATACAAGTCGATCGGATTCTGATTCAGAACTCGCAGTTTTGCGGAGTTCGCGAAAACGGAATCACATCGCGGACATTCGCCATGCCTGTCGCATACACAATGGTGCGCTCGAATCCAAGGCCGAATCCAGCATGGGGGACAGTGCCATACCGCCGCAAGTCGCGATACCACCAATAGACGGCGGGATCGAGTTTCATTTCTACGAGGCGACTATCGAGCACATCAAGTCTCTCTTCGCGCTGACTTCCTCCCACGATTTCGCCGATACCAGGAGCCAAGATGTCCATCGCAGCGACGGTGCGTCCATCGTCGTTCAGGCGCATATAAAACGCCTTGATCTCCTTGGGGTAATTCATCAGAACGACAGGACGTCCCACGAGTGTTTCTGTGAGGTACCGCTCGTGCTCACTCTGAAGATCCGTTCCCCAACTGACGGGATAGTCAAACTTGTGACCCTTCGCAACGGCCGCCTCGAGATGCTTCACTCCGTCTGAGTAGTCCATTCTCTCAAACGGACTCGCGAGCAATGCCTCGATGCGTTGGATGCAACCCTTGTCGATTCGGTCGGCAAAGAATCGCATGTCGTCGCCCCGTTCCGCGAGCAACCGTGTGAACATGTGCTTCAGTAATCCCTCGGCCAAATCAGCATCTTGTGCCAAGTTGGCGAAGGCGATTTCTGGCTCGATCATCCAAAATTCAGCGAGGTGTCGCGATGTATTACTGTTCTCGGCGCGAAATGTTGGACCAAAGGTGTACACCTTCGACAATGCCATGCACCACGTCTCGACATTCAATTGTCCCGACACGGTGAGGTGGGTCTCTCTTCCAAAAAAGTCCTTTGAAAAGTCGACCTTGCCATCAGGAGTGCGCGGCAGATTGGCGAGGTCAAGGGTGCTGACACGAAACATCTGTCCAGCGCCCTCGCAGTCATTCCCCGTGATGATGGGAGTATGAATCCACTGGAATTCGTTGTTGTGAAAATACTCGTGGACAGCCATCGCGAGTGTGTGTCGAACGCGACCGATCGCTCCAAAAGTATTCGTCCGCGAGCGCAAGTGAGCCACCTGCCGCAGATATTCAAACGAGTGCGCCTTGGGAGAAATGGGATACGTATCTGGGTCTTCCACCCATCCAACGATTTCCACGCGTGTTGCCTGCAACTCAACCGACTGTCCCTTCCCCTGACTGGAGACAAGAGTTCCCTCTGCAATCACCGAGCAGCCTGCCCCCGCCTTGAGAACCTCTGTGGAGTAATTGTCGAGCACCGCACCAGCGACCACTTGAAGCGAATCGAAGCATGATCCATCAGACACCTGCACAAAACTGATGCCCGCCTTGCTGTCGCGTCGAGTCTTCACCCAACCTTGAATGCGAACGGACTCGCCGACCGATTCGATTCCGCGACGAAAGATGGACGCGATGGAAACTGGTGTCATGAGAGTCGCAGCGTACCGCCGCATTCAAGAGACGGTTCGTGGGTGCTTGATCACACACCATTCACATCTTGATCGTCGTCTTCATCCACAACGGTCGACGGAAGGAGAAGCGCCGCCTCGTCCGCTGGAAGTTGTTCGACCTCACGAAGTTTTCGCGTGATGGCGCGCGTGCGCTTGTCCGTTTGATCGAGCGCATTCGCCGCCTTGTCGAGGTGAGCCTTGACCTTGTCGACAGACTCACCGAACTTTTCGAACTCACTCTTGACCGCGCCGAGCATTTTCCAGACCTCATCCGTTCGCTTCTCGATGGCGAGCGTCCGAAATCCAGATTGCAAACTCATCAAGATCGCGGCGAGCGTTGTCGGTCCCGCGATCACCACAGAGGACTCGCTCTGAATCGATTCCGCCGCTCCCGCGATACTGAGTACTTCTGCGTACAAACCCTCAGTCGGAAGAAAAAGTATTCCAAATGGAGTCGTGTGCGGTGGATGGATGTACTTCTGGCGGATTTCCTTTGCGCACTTTCGCACACTCAAGACCAGAGCGCGTTTCGCCGCTTCGACACCTTGCTTATCCGCTGCCTCTGCCGCAGCGGAGAGTCTCTCGTAGTCCTCTCTCGGAAACTTCGCATCAATCGGAAGGAGGATCGGATCCTCGCCTGTGCGTC
Source organism: Planctomycetota bacterium (assembly GCA_027622195.1). Lineage (GTDB taxonomy): Bacteria > Planctomycetota > Phycisphaerae > Phycisphaerales > SM1A02 > SXOD01. The sequence continues at coordinate 32,722 of JAQBZO010000019.1, read as the reverse complement.
CCGGCATCCGAACGGCGAACTCGACATACGCGCCACTTCCTGGACTCGTCTCAGCATTGAGAACAAACTGATCCGGTGCGAGAAAGTCGCGCAAGAGGTCTTCCAGACGAGCCTCGCTCCACACGCCGCGCGCCTTGACATTCGTGAGCAGATGGCGAAGTTCGCCCGTGTGGATGGCGAGTTCCTTCATTTCACCCAGACCCCGCTGCACATGCTCGAGGCGCTCACTCACCAATCGGAAGGATTCACCGAGTCGCTGTTCGAGCGTCTCCTTCAAACGATGGTCGACGACACCGCGCATCTGATCCAACTTGAGTTGATTGTCCGTGTTGAGTTGGAGCAATCTCGCTTCAACCGTGGATCGCACGAGTTCGAGTGCAGCCAGCGTGCGACCAGCCTCGTTCGAGATAGTGTCCGCAAGTTCCTTTCGTTGGAGACCCGCGTCCTCAGTTGATCGAGTTCGCGAGCGTCCGATTTCTTCCCGCAGCGCTCGCTCGAGTCGCTCGATGTCGGCTTTGAGTCGATCTTCAGAGACTTTGTCGGTGGGGGCGACCCCATTCCCAGTTCGGAGATAAATCAGAACACCCAGACCAACGATCGCCAAACACACAATCCCAAGGAAGGTTTCAATCATGCAGGATTCCTCTCACGATGCTAGTCAGCCAGGAAGAGTGTTCAACGGGGTCCGACATTGCCCAATGACGGTGTTATAGGACTACAAAACGTCACTTCTTGAATCTCGAACCACCATTTGGTGCTGTTGGCACAGGATTTGCACAGTTGCTATGTGGTCTCTCATCCATTCCAACCCAACCAACCCGATCGAAGCGGCGAAAACAGGCTGAACATGCTTTTTTCGTGCGACGATCGAGTTTTTGGCACCGAGGCCATCTCTCAGACTTTGCCGTCATTGTTGGCGCCGATGGGTGTGGCGTGTCGCATGGCGCGGACCGCTCGCGAGTCGACGAATGTCATCCAGCAAGAGCGCATCCACATCGCCGTGGTGGACCTCACGATTCCGATGGACAACGAGCATCAGGATTGTTCTGGACATCGCGTCTTGCAACTCCTTCGTCGGATGGAGTGTCCTCCGATTACCGTCGTGGTTCGCCCTCGCCAATCCTGCGCAGCCGAGTCGGCGCGTGGGCTTCAAGAGGCCCTGCGCGAGGGAGCGTTCGCCGTGCACGATCGACCACTCGGCGTGGAGTTGCTCCTTCAAACATTGCAGCGCGCAATTCAAAGACATTTTTCCGGAGGATGGCCCGCTCGCTGAGAGCGTCCATGTTTCCCGACATCGATTCCCATTTGTTTTCCAGATTCCAATCCGTTTTCAAACCCAATAGGAGATATGTATGAAAGTTCGACCACTCGGCGACAAGATTCTCGTCAAGCGCAGCGAAGCGCAGACCAAGACAGAGAGCGGCATTTTTCTTCCTGAAAGTGCAAAGGACAAGCCGAAGCAAGGCAAAGTGATTTCACTGGGCTCTGGTGTTCTCAATAAGGACAAGGGCACCTACATGCCGTTCACGGTGAAGAAGGGTGACACCGTCATCTTCTCGTCGTACTCGGGCACCGAGATCAAGATCGACAACGAAGAGTTCCTCATCATGACCGAGGAAGACATTCTCGGAATCGTGGACTGAACTCATCGCACATCGTTTTTCAATTCACTCACATTCACATCACGGCGCGAAGGCACCGCACAACAGAAAAGAATATTGAATCATGGCAGCCAAGCAAATTAGTTATGAAAATGATGCGCGCGAGCGCATTTTGAAGGGTGTTCAGAAACTCACCAAGGCCGTCAAGGTCACACTCGGTCCATCAGGCCGCGTAGTCATCCTTGAGAAGGCCTTCGGCGCTCCAACGATCACCAAGGACGGCGTTTCAGTCGCCAAGGAGATCGAGCTCGAAGATCCCTACGAGAATCTGGGCGCGCAAATGGTGAAAGAAGTCGCCAGCAAGTCCAGCAAGGATGCAGGAGACGGAACCACCACCGCCACCGTGTACGCCGAGGCGATTTTTCAAGAAGGTCTCAAGAACATCACCGCGGGCGCGAATGCCAATGCTGTGAAGCGCGGAATCGACGCGGCGGTCAAAGCCGTCGTCGCTGAACTCGCTCGGATGTCGAAGCCTGTGAAGACCTCCACTGAAATCACGCAAGTGGGTTCATGCAGCGCGAATCAGGACACCCAAATCGGCACGATCATCGCTCAGGCGATGGACAAGGTCGGCAAAGATGGCGTGATCACTGTCGAAGAAGGCAAGGGACTCGAAACCGAAGTCGAACTCCTCGAAGGTATGCAATTCGATAAGGGATACATCAGCCCGCACTTCGTGACCGATCAGGCCACGATGTCGTGCACGCTCGAAGATGCGTATGTCCTTGTCTACGAGAAGAAGATCTCGAGCGCGAAGGAATTCCTTCCTCTTCTCGGCAAACTCGCCGAGGGTGGAAAGAGCCTTCTCATCGTCGCCGAAGATGTCGATGGTGAGGCACTCGCAACGCTCGTCGTCAATCGCCTGCGCGGTGTGCTAAAAATCTGTGCTGTGAAGGCACCAGGATTCGGCGATCGTCGCAAGGCCATGCTTGGGGACATCGCTTGCCTCACCGGCGGCACCTCGGTCATGGAAGAACTCGGCATCACGCTCGAGAACATCGAGATCAAGGACCTCGGTCGTGCGAAGAAGATCACGATTGACAAGGACAACTGCACCATCATCGAAGGCGCAGGAAAGTCGAAGGATATTCAGGGTCGCATTGAGCAACTCAAGTCGCAGATCGAGGCAACTTCGTCCGATTACGACCGTGAGAAACTCCAAGAGCGGTTGGCGAAACTCGCCGGCGGCGTCGCGCAGATCAATGTCGGCGCGGCCACCGAAGTCGAGATGAAGGAGAAGAAGGCCCGCGTCGAGGACGCCCTTCATGCATGCCGTGCAGCAGTCGAGGAAGGCATTCTTCCAGGCGGCGGCGTGGCAGTCCTTCGCGCGCGCAAGGTGCTCGACACCCTCAAGGTCACTGGCGATGAGAAGGTTGGCGTCGACATTGTCTTCCGTTCGCTCGCAGCACCGATCAAGCAGATTGCCATCAACTGCGGACTCGACGGTTCGATCGTCGCTCAGAATGTGATCGAATCGACTGACACGAACTACGGCTACAACGCCCTCACTGGCAAGTATGTCGATCTCGTGAAGGCTGGCGTCATTGTGCCAGCCAAGGTTGAGCGCATCGCACTTCAAAACGCGGCGAGCATCGCGGGACTCCTCCTCACAACGGATTGTGCGATCGTCGAGATCAAGGAGAAGAAGACGAAGGCTCCTGCAGGCGCAGGCATGGACAGCGATTATTGATTCGATCCTGAATCCAATCAGGACGAGTTGACAAGTGATGGTTGAACAGGAGGCGCCCGCAATGGCGCCTCCTTTTTCATTCTTGCATTACTGCGCGTTCGTCACATCGCGTCCGAGGATGCCGTCGGTCGTGAAGATGTGGTAACTCGTGTCCACCAACATGTCATACGACTGGCTTTGGTAATACCCATCGGGGATTCCAGGAATGATCGTGTTGGGAGGACCGAACCAGAGTCCTTTGTTGAGCAGAGACGACGAGGCTTGCTGTGACTTCACGCGCTGATTCGATTCGATCACGGATCCCACGCCAAGCCCCGAAACATGTCCATCGAAAAAGAGCGTGATCGGAACCGAGTTGTATCCGTGATTGAAGTAGTAAGGCACTTCAGTCGAGAATCCTGGATTGAACTCGCTGCCTTCTCGGTTTTGCAACCAGAAGTGCTCGAGCATCTGCGTCTTCATGTCAGGGAATCGAGCCTGCGCCACGGTTGGGCTTCGGTATCCAGCCGCTTGCGTGTTGGGATGCTGAAATCCAAGCCGTGCACTGAATACTTCTGGGCCCCACATTGCAGCGGGACTCCAGCAGTATGTTGAAAACCAAAGCCCATCCGATGCGAGGTAGGTGAAACCAGATGGATTGTGCAGATACGAATCGACGCCATCGAGGTTGTATCGATCCTTCGGGGCCCAGAAAATCTTGTCGTAGTAACGACCGTTCAAGTAGTTGTTGAATGCTTCAACATTCGGTCCGCGAAAGAGGCCGAAGATCTCTTCGCCAGGATCCAGCCGACACGCGCTCGCAACGTGAAAAAATTCGCAACCCACCGTGGCAGGAACACATCCTGCAGGTCCCGGCCCATACCACAGTCCCCAGTAAACGGCGCTATCACGTCCGACGAGAAGCGGCGGCAAACAGTTCTGGGTGAGATATTGCTGACATCCGCCGTACAGCCCAACATCGTCAGGCGTGCTCGCAAACTGCCGATCATTGAAATCGGTGGCATAGGCCCCATTCGCGGTGCCAAGGTTTTTGAGGTTCGCCGCGCTCTGCGTCATCAGCGATGTCTCGCGCGCCTTCTGAATCGCGGGGAGAAGTATCCCAATCAGAATCGAAATGATGGCGACCACCACTAAGAGTTCGACGATTGTGAATGCGAGGCGGTGAGATCGGGGGACGGTTCTTGTCATGTTCGGATACCTGAACAACAACCCTCAAATCCTATCAGAGGATCGGCAGAATTCACCCTGGGCCCACCAACCTCCCCACAAAAAAAAGATGCGACAGCCGTTATTGCGTCTTGATCGTGTCTCGTCCAGTGATTCCATCCACAGTCAAAATGTGGAAACTGGTATCGACGAGCGTGTCATAGCCGCACTGTTGAAAGTACCCATCGGGAGCCCATGGGACCGTGGGATTGGGAGCTCCCCACCACAGCCCTTTGTTCGCAACTCCTGCACTGTTGGCTTGTTGAGTTTTCATCCGTTGATTGCTCTCCATCACATCGCCAACACCGATGATGCTGCAGTGTCCATCGAACCACAGCGTTGCTGGAGTCGAGTTGTAACCATGATTGAAGTAGTAGGGCTGACTGTCGCTGAAGCACGGAGCGAACTCTCCGCCTTCGCGGTTTTGCAGCCAGTACATCTCAATCATCCATGTCTTTTGATCTGGGAATGTGCACTGCGAAACAGAGGGAGACTTGAAACCAGCGGCGAGGTTTTTCGGACACGCGTATCCCTCCTTCGCATAAGCATCGATGCCCCACATCGCGGCAGGACTCCAGATGTAGGTCGACCGCACCGAAGTTCCGCCCTCGATGTATGAGGGAGGAGTGAACTCACCTGGGTATTGAAGTGCCTGTCGCGCCTTCTCCAAATTCCAGATGTCTTTCGGAGCCCAGAAGATTTTGTCGTAGTAACGACCATTGATGTAGTCGTTGAACGCCTTGTAGTTTGGAAGTCGGAATGATCCGAATCCGAGACTGCATCCACTATCGACACAGCCAGGAAGTCCATTGGGAATATAGACACAGAAATTGCCGCATCCGCCGGGTATCCCTGGAGGGCAGAGAGGGCCCGACATCCAGAATCCCCAGAGTGCGCCAGTTGCATCCCATCCCGCAATCTGTTGGGGTGGACAGTATGCATTGTGAATCTGCGCGCAGTTGCCGCCGTAGAGACCCCAGTCGTCTCCGCATGCAGTGAACTGCCGATCGTTGTAATCAGTTGTGTACGACCCATTCGCCGTACCAAGATTCTTCAGGTTCGCCAGGCTCTGCGTGAGGAGCGCAGTCTCGCGCGCCTTTTGAATGGCAGGCAGAAGAATCGCGATCAGCAGTGAGATGATGGCGACCACGACCAACAACTCAACAATCGTGAATGCACGAAGTTTTAGCGGTAATCGACCCATAATCCCAATCTACCCACTTAGTGACCGAGCGCCAATTGACGCCGATGTTTTTGGCACAAAAAAAGGAGCGGCTCAGGTGAGCCGCTCCGTGTCCTGTATCGCTTCTTGGAACAATTTACTGCGTGACAACGGTGTCGCGACCGAGAATGCCATCGACAGTAGCGATATGGCAATTGGTGTCGATGAGCATGTCATAGGCACACGCCATGTCTCCCCAAGTACCGTTGATGAATCCTCCGGTAGGAGCTTGGTTTGGCGCGCCCCACCAAAGTCCCTTGTAACCAGTGACCCCGCCACTCGATTGCTGAGCCTTGGTGCGCTGATTGCTTTCCATCGCCGTACCCATGCCGAATGTCGCGACATGTCCATCGAACCAAAGTGTTGCAGGCGTGGAGTTGTAGCCGTGCTTGTACAGGTAAGGAGAAGCAGGGGTGTAGCAGGGGGCAAACTCGCCGCCCTCACGGTTCTGCATCCAATACCACTCGATCATCCAAGTCTTCTGGTCTGGGAACTTGCACTGACCGACGGATGGGCTCTTAAAGCCACCGGCCATGGTCGCTGGTGATGTAGGTCCATCCTTGTCGAAGACATCGGGATTCCACATGGCCGCAGGGCTCCACACATAGGTCGAGAACACTGGTTCGCCGCCGTAGAACGCAGGATCCATGAACTCTCCCGGATACGCGAGTGGAATCGCTGCGAGTTCCAGTGAATATTTATCCTTTGGCGCGTAGAAGACCTTGTCGTAGAAACGTCCATTGATGTAATCATTGAACGCCTTCATGTTCGGCATACGGAATGTGCCGAAAGACCATCCGCAGCCGGGACCGTTGTTCGGCCAATGCACACACGCATTTCCTGGGTAAACAGGAATGCCTGGAGGGCAATTCGGTCCGCCGACCCAGTAACCCCACAGACCGCCGCCTGCATCCCAGCCAATGATGCACTGAGGAGGGCAGTACACCGCGTTGATTGCGGCGAGATTGCCCCCGTACAAACCCCAATCGTCGCCACACATGGTGAATTGACGATCGTTGTAGTCAGTGCAGTACGACCCATTCGCCGTGCCAAGGTTCTTGAGGTTCGCAATGCTCTGCGTCAAGAGCGCAGTTTCACGAGCCTTTTGAATAGCGGGGAGGAGAATCGCAATGAGGAGCGAAATGATCGCCACCACCACGAGCAATTCAACGATGGTGAAGCCGAAGCGCTTAGTCTTCACAGGAAACTTTCTGCGATCAAGTCGCACGCTCTACGCGTTCGCGAGAGCGACATGGGATCGGCGTGAGCCGAGGAGAACCGAGTCGAACTGAAAACCAACCAATGCAGTCGGGCGAGATGGCGGCGAACTGCGCATGCCCAATGTGACTCGAAGTAGAATCACCTTTGCCGTAACGAGAATATACGGCTGAATGGTTGCGATGGCTCCAGAGATTATGAAAAGTTTGCTGCGCAGATGTCTCTTCGACTCGCGACGTTCGATTTGTGTAGCGTCCGCACTCACACTCCTACGGTAGTATAGTCCGATAACCCATCATTCTGAACCACCCCTATGACTCCGCTCATCATTTCGACCTGGTCTTTTTCACTCGGTGGATCCATCAAGGCGTGGCCCGCCCTCGTCGCAGGTGGTGGAGCGCTCGATGCATGCATTTGTGTGTGCGATGAGGCTGAGGACGATCCCCGAATCAACTCGGTTGGGTACGGAGGACTTCCAGATGCGACAGGGCGAGTGAGTCTGGATGGAGCGGTCATGGAATCTCCGTCAGCGTGCGGCAGCATTTGTGGACTTCGACGACATCGACATCCTGTGCGCGCGGCGCGAAGTGTGATGCGCGCCACACCGCACGTCATGCTTGTTGGACAGGACGCAGACGATTTCGCCGATGCGCATGGGCATCAACCTTCCGAGTTGTTGTCTCCTGAGGCCGCGGCGCGGTGGGATGCGTGGCGACGAGATCCAAGGTCCGTCGACCAATCGCGTGATCAAGCCGCATCGGCTGGACGACCGCGTGATCTTGGTGTGGGCAAGGGAGAGATTTTCGTTCCTCCTCCAGAGTTTGCGATTGAAACACCGGCCGAATCGAGGTGGAGAGCGCACGACACCGTGGGAGTCTTGTCACGCGATTCTCTCGGGCGACTGGCTGGCGCGTGCAGCACATCGGGCACACCATTCAAGGTTCCAGGACGAGTGGGCGATTCACCCATCATCGGACATGGCTTGTACGTTGATCCATCTGCTGGCGCAGCGACCGCAACGGGCACAGGCGAACTCATCATGGGCGTGTGCGGGTCGTATCTCGCTGTCGAACAGATGCGTCGAGGTGCAACGCCCGTCGACGCGCTGGCCGAGGTCCTTCGTCGCATCGAGTCGTCGTACGATCTTGAACCACATCACCAAGCGGCGATGATTTGCATGAACGCGCGCGGTGAGTGGGCTGCTGCGGCGCTTCGGAGTGGATTCCTTGCAGTAGTCCACGATGAGCAGGGTGGACGAACAGTTGAACCATCATTTGTCCTGAGAACGGATTGACGATGAAGCTCTACACCAAGACAGGCGACGACGGCACGACGGGACTCTTCGGTGGGCAACGAGTTCCGAAAGATCACACGCGCATCGCTGCCTATGGATCAGTGGATGAATGCAACGCAGCGGTCGGGCTCGCTGCGGTCGAGTGGTCGCGAATCAGGGCAGGATCAATTGGGGCTGAGCGCGAACTCTCTTCCATCCTTCATGATGTGCAGAACCGACTCTTCGACCTCGGATCCGATCTCGCAACACCTCGCGGAGGAATGCATGAAGCCAAGATCCGCCGCATGGGTGAAGGGGATATCCGGGCCCTTGAGCGCGCCATCGATTGGTGCGATGGACCCAACGCCGCCCTTCGTACATTCATTCTTCCTGGCGGAGGAGAGTGCTCGGCCCGACTGCATCTCGCGCGCACTGTGGCGCGACGCGCAGAGCGCGAAGTGCTGACACTCAGCCGAACCGAGTCGATCGGAGAACACTGCATTCCATTTCTCAATCGACTGAGCGATCTCTTCTTCGCAGCAGCGCGCTGCGCCAACCGATTGCAAGGCATTGATGATGTGCCTTGGACTCCATCGCCCTGAGTTCAGGTGCCGAAACTGCGGTCGCCGGCATCACCCAACCCTGGACGAATGAAAAAACGTTCGTCGAGTTGACGATCGAGCGCCGCGGTCCAGATGCCAATCGATGGATGTTCCTTCAGCATGCGTGACACGCCCTCAGGAGCGGCAACGAGGCAAATCATGCGGATTTCTCGACATCCAGCCGACCGCAATCTGCGTGAAGCATCGCACGCACTTCCTCCTGTGGCGAGCATTGGATCCACAATGATGGCAACGGTTGCGGCCGTAATCGGTGGAAGTTTCATGTAGTAGTCGATGGGAAGTGCAGTCGCCTCATCGCGTCGAATGCCAAGATGTCCCACGGTTGCTTCGTGCACGATGTCGAGCACGCCATCGCAGAGCGGCAGTCCCGCTCGCAAGATCGGTACAACTACTGGAGGTGAAGCGAGTCGCTTGGCAGTGGTGGTCTCGAGAGGAGTCTCGATGGTGTCGTCGACCTGTGGAAGTCGGCGCAGGGCATCGATCGCGAGGATCGATCCGATCTCGCGCATCAATCTTCGAAAGTCGCCAGGAGAAGTGTCGCGTGCTCGAATCCGCGCCAACTTGTCGGCCGCGAGCGCGTGATCAGAAACATGAAGGTTTGGAAAGCGTGCTTCGGCAGCCATCGTGCGTCGAAGGCTACGCCCAACTACATGCGAGGGGGAGCGGTGATGCCGAGCAAGGAAAGGCCATCGACGAGTGCTCGCCGAGTGAGATCGCAAAGGCGAAGACGACTGAGTCGAAGGGCATTGTCCTCACTCTTCAGGACTGGGCACGCTTGATAGAAACCATTGAACGCCCCTGCAAGTGCATACAGGTGATGACAAATGCGCACAGGGGCAAACTCCTCGGCGGCGTTTGCAATGGCGCGAGGATGGCGAAGAAGGGCGATCGCGAGTGCTCGCTCTTCGGCTGTTTCGAGAGAGAATGGTGCTGAGTGAAGCGCGGTCGATGCCACCGCTCCCTTCTCGAGAATGCTCGCAATGCGCGCGTGGGCGTATTGCAGATAGGGGCCCGTGTCTCCTTCAAAGGTCACCATGTGGTCGAGATCAAACACATAATCGCGCGCGACATCCGCTGAGAGATCGGCGTATTTCACAGCGGCAATGCCCACCGCATCACCGATTGCATTCAACTCATCAACCGACATCGCATGGGTTGGACTGTGCGCATCGGCGGATCGAGCGATCACCTCGCGTCGACCGCGTGCACACGCCTCATCGAGAAGTGCCTTGAGTGTGAAGTTCTCTCCACTTCGCGTCTTGAGTGGCTTCTTGTCTGCTCCAAGCACAGAACCGAATGGGACATGTACGAGTTCCGCCTCGACCGCCCGCCCGTCGTGAGTGGTGAGTCGCGTCCACCCGATGAGGCGTACAGCATCGAAGGCATCCTTGAAGTGGTCGCGTTGCCGCGCATCGACGCAGTAGACGACGCGCTCGGCACCGAGGTCTTGCACCCGATATCGAATCGCGGCAAGATCGGTCGTGGCGTAGAGCGCAGCACCATCAGACTTCTGAATCAGGAGCGGACGCTCACGATCGGCGAACCGAACGACGAGCGCGCCAGCATCTCGGCTTGCGATCCCTGCGTCCACGAATGCCTGCACCGTTGGTTCGAGTCGATCGCGAAAAAAACTCTCGCCTCGATTATGTTCTTCGGTGAGATGGACTCCAAGCGTGTGCGCTGTTTTGTACACCTCGCGCATGGTGACATCGATCAGTTTCTGCCAATCGCTCACGATTGCGCTGTCACCTCGTTGAAGCAAGAGCAGAGTCTTCTTTGCATCCGCAAGTGCCTCGGACGCGCCGTCATGCTGCGTTTCGAGTTCAAGAATGCGGTGCGGCCCACTCCTCGCACTTCGAGCGGCAGTCAGTCCCGCTTCGTCATCACGCCCCTCGGCTTGGGCGGCGCGGTAAGCAGTATTGAGATCATCGAGTGTGAGTCCATCCAGTTGCACAGCGCGTCGACGAAGGTTGGCGAGCACCATCGCGATGGGAAGTCCCCAATCACCGAGGTGATTCTGCCGAAACGTTTTCCAACCAAGCCGCTCATAAATGCGGGCGATCGTGTCGCCGATGATCGTGGCTCGCAAGTGACCCACATGCATCTGCTTGGCCACATTGACTCCGCAGAGATCCACTGCGACAGACCGCTTGCCTTGGGCGTCTGACACACCGAGCGAGGGAGAATCGAGCATCTCGAGCGCGGTACTGAGCGCAGCAGACTTGAGGCGAATGTTGATGAATCCAGGACCAGCGATTTCAAGTGGTTCAGCGAACATCGCGCACTCTTGCGAGGCGATCGCAACGACTTGTTCAGCAAGCGAGCGCGGATTGGATCCCATCCGCTTCGCGATGGCCATCGCAAAATTGGCTTGCGCGTCTCCGAACTTTGGGTTGGTGCTTGGGCGAATGGCTGGATCGGCTTGGGCATCATCGACAGCACAACCGATCACTTGAGCGATGGCGCGCCGCAGTGCCGATGCCACAGGAAAAACTGGGTCAGTGTCGTTCACGAGAGGGAGCGAGTTTACGGCTTCCTTCCGAGCCGTCCACTCCGAGGCGCGCCGAGCACCACTCCGTTCTCGGCATTGAGTTTCTTCATCAATGGGCGCAAGTCGAACACAAGAGGCTTCGCAAGGGCACGCGTCGTGACGACGAGCATCTCGATGAAGTTGTGAAAGTCGTTCATGCTGATGAATTCGCGAGCGATGGTGGCGCGGCCGCGCCCCTGTTGGACTTCGGCGAGGTTGCCCATGTTGTGATAGTTGCCCAGTGGAAGGCACAGGCATGTGCACTCCCATCCAAAGGCGGCAAAGGCGGTACTTTCGCATGCTCCGCCCACCATCAATTTCCGCTGCCACCGAAAGTTCTTGGCGCGAACCGCGTGGAGTCGCAGCGCTTCGCCGATCGCATTCGTGAACGGGGATGGAAAGACAGTCAGTCGATCTCCAACACGCAGGATTGCGCCGGCGCCAATGGGAGAATCGTGTGGAAAACTGCGTGAAGTCTCGAGATTGAGCAGTCGTGCTCCTCGAGGAATGAACCGACTCGTGGCGGAGCGAATGGCACCAATGAATCCAACTTCTTCGGCCACAGTGAACAGCAGTCCAACATGCGCGAAGGCTGGATCGTCGAGTGTTTGGTCCATCGCGGCAAGGGCAGCCGCGGCGGCGGCGAGGTCGTCACAAGCATGAGTGTGAAGGCACCGTTCCGTCCGCGACTTGGTCGTTCCTGGCAATGGAGGTAACCGAGTGGATGAAATCGTGGCGCGAGGGAGATCCCACCGAGCGATGTCGCCTGCCACAATCAACTTCACGGCATCGGCGCGCTTTGCACCGGTTCCGGCGAGACGCGCGCGCGCTGTCTTGAAGGGTTTCGATTTCGAATCAATGGATTGAATCGTCGCCCGATACTCATGATCCGCACCATCGATGATGCGAATGGACGCGCGCTTGAAATAACCATCGAGCACACCGCCCCGAAACTCAAGTTCGATCATTCCATCCGATTGAACCCCCGTCACCACGAAGGCTGGATGGTCGAGGTGGGCCGTGATCAAGAGAGACTTTGCTCGACTCGTCTTGCGATCAGCACGCAGGATCAGCACATTGCCCGAATCGTCCCGACGCACCTCAATTCGATCGAGCCTGAGGGCGATCCACTCGTCAATCCAGGCGTGAACCCTGTGCTCCCTTCCTGCTGCGGTGGGAACACTCGTCAAATCCATCAGCCAACTTTCATACACACGCTTTTGTGAACGCGCCATCGCGCCATCGTAGTAGCCCAGCCGTTCCGCCAAGGAGCTGCAGCTATGCGATAATGTGATGCTTCGGTCAACCCACTATGCCACTCGCGCCCCTTCATGAAATTCTCGAAGACCTTCGTCAAGGCAAGGTCATTGTGTTGGTGGATGACGAAAGCCGCGAGAACGAGGGAGACTTCGTTTGCGCCGCCGAGAAGATCACTCCTGAGTTGATCAACTTCATGACACGCATCGCGGCGGGATATCTCTGCGTTTCTCTGGACACCGATACGTGCGAACGACTTCATCTTTCTCCACAAGCATTGGTCAACACCAGTTTGCGCGGTACTCCGTTCACAGTGAGTGTCGATGGACATCCGCGGCATGGAGTTGGAACTGGCATCAGTGCAAGAGATCGAGCGAAAACGATTCAGATGCTCTGTGATCCATCCACGAGCGCTGATGATTTTGTGCGACCTGGTCACATCAATCCACTTCGCGCGCGCGATGGCGGCGTGCTTGTCCGCACTGGCCAAACCGAGGGCAGTATCGACCTCTGCAAGATGGCTGGACTTCGTCCCGCAGCGTGCATCATCGAAGTGGTTCGAGACGATGGAGAGATGGCGCGTCTTCCTGATCTTGAAGCGATGTGCACCAAGTATTCGATCAATATGTGCAGCGTTGAGCAGATTGTTGAACATCGGCTCGGGTCCGAGTCGCTCATCCGGCGGCTCAATCCACAGTGCGGCACGTTGATTCACACACCAGAAGGAGAGTTCACCCTCTTCGCTTGGCAAAGCACCATTGATTCGCTTCCCCACCTCGCCCTGACAACAGGCGGTGTCGGTGTTCCTGATGCGAGGGGATTCGTTGTCGATCAATCCAATCCGATTCTTGTTCGTATGCATCGCCGCGATGTGCTCGGCGACATTTTCGGCGTGGGAGTGCCGGGGCAATTCACAGGTCAAGAGACGATTCGCTCAGCACTGCGTGCATTGAAAGAGGCAGGTCGCGGAGCACTCGTGTACCTGCGAACAGAAGATGCAGGCGAGTCGATTGATCAGAGGTTGCATCAAGTGCAGCGCGCGCCGAGCGACGATGTCAATACTCCTGATTTGACTCGGCTCGCTGGAGTTGGTTTACGGGTTCAACCAATGGATATGCGCACGTTTGGCATCGGAGGACAGATCCTCCGCGATCTTGGACTTCGCCAACTTCGAGTCTTGACGAATCATTTGCAGACGGGCACCGCAGGCAATCAGTGGCCTGGACTTCATGGTTTCGGCCTCGAAATCAGCGAATTTGTGCCGCTTTCGGCGAAGTGACTCACACTGCGGCGACGAGTTTCCATCCCATCACGACGGTGATAACGCACGCGCCGAGAATCGGGATGACGCGCATGCACGCTCCCCGCACACCTTCGATTCTCTTGAGTCTTGGAATCTCTCCAATCACGAGGAGCATCGGCGCAGCCGCGGGAGCGAACCACATCCACCGAGCGATGGGTGTGTAGTTGTACGAATCTCCCGCGAACGCGATGAGGACAAGGAGGAGCCCCGCAGTGAGTGCTCCACCGCCTGCGAATGTCCGTACTGGACTATCGGTGACTTCGCTGCCATCGTGTGCAATGAGACGCAGCTGAAGAATGTGGGACCCACCGATCAGCGCCAGCGCGACCGCGCCTGCAGGAACGGCGAGCCCCAGAAATCCACTCATACCCAACAGCGCAGCCTCTGCGCTGATGGCGATGCCAAGACAGAGTGGAACAAGTCCGCCTGGACGCGCAATACTGATCCACTCGCCGGCGAATGCGACCAACGCGATCGATCCTCCGAGAGCCCAATCGTGCCAGGGAGTCCATGCAGGAAAATGAATCCACTGCGCTGCTGCGAGCCCCGCGAGGACCGAGAGTCCAAACGCAGAGACGACATCGGTGACGCGATCTTCGAGCACGCCGAGCCACGGCGAAATCATTCCCGCGATGAGCATGGCAGCAGCAATGTGATGCCAGCGTTCGATGCCAGGAAACTCAAAACTTCCGCGATCAAAGACCCACGCCAAAAGAAAAACAGCGGCGATGGCTGTGCCAGCGAGACCATTGGGAGCACGACGAGCGGCGAGGAAAATGCCCACCGCGGTCAGCGCAGGGATGACCACGACGAGAATGGCGTACCAGCCGAGAGCACTGAGAGGAGTAGCTTCACTCGGCACGCGCAACGGCTCCTTCAATGCTCACAATCAACTTCACTTCATCCGAGAGTGCTTTCGCGGGTTTCTCGACACCCCACGACATTCCAAAATCAGATCGGAGGATGGTGACTGTGGACTCGAATCCCGCCAGAGTTCCACCCGGACCATCGGATGTTCCTGTGACCACCACATCCACCGACGTGGGCTTCGTCACGCCATGAATGGTGAGGTCTCCTTGCACGGTCCAGTGTCGAGGTCCAACGCGCGTGCCACTCGAACTGACGAAGGTGAGTTCAGGAAACTCTTTCGCATTGAAAAAGTTAGGTCCCTTGAGATTGCCATCGAGCCGCTCGTTACTCGTGTCCAAGTGTTCGAGCTTCGCGGTGACCTTGAAGATCGGTGCGAGGGAATCATCCGCATTCCAGATCACTGTTCCTTCCAGTGCATTGATGCGACCCCAGAACATCCCGCTTTGCATGTGCTGAATACGAAACAGCGCGACAGAGTGCACGGAATCGACCTGCCATGTCGCTGCGTCTTTGGCGACCTCTTGCGGTTTCGCCGCGGACGGCGAGGCCATGAGCACTTCGCAAGAGAGTAAGACAGCCGCCGTGAGGAACACGATGCCAAGGGTAGTGCTCATGCGCATGGGTTGATTGTAAGAACGAACTTCGAGCGATGTCGGGAGTATCATGGAGCATTATGTGGAATGTGGCCCTGATTCTTGCAGCGTCACTGCTGAGCCAGACGGTGGATGGCACGAGCGCGATCCTCGATGCACTCGATAAGGCCGCGGTTGAAACGAATCGATTCTCAGCGCACTTTTCGGTGGCGAAGGTCGATCCACTCACCGAAGAAACGGAACGTCGTTCAGGCGAGATTGTGTTGTCTGGGCAGGGCGCACAAAGATCAGCCGCGATGGTGATTCGACAGTTCATCGATGGCACAGGACGCGTTGAGCAGGAGAACCGCCACTTCGTGTATGCCAAGGGATGGCTCACCGAATACGACCGATCGACAGGCCATGCGACGGCGCGACAACTCGCTCTTGCGGACGAAAACTACGATCCACTTCGAGCTGGAGAAGGTCCGATCCCAGTACCAGTTGGCCAACGGAGAAGTGATCTTGAAAAGGGATTCACCATTGCAGCGGCTGCATTTCCTGACGATCCAATGCTGCGTGGTATCAGCAATGTGGCCGTCCTTCGATTGACTCCGATCGAAGGAACAGAGTGCGCGCGCGAGATTTCAGAGATCGTGATGGGTTGGGACTTGACCACATTTCTTCCAGTGGCCGTGGTCGCACAGAACAAGGATGGCGGACGAACCATCATCCGATTCTCCAAGAGCGTCACGAACGCGCAGGTCAGCGATGCATCGATGTTGTTGCTCGAACCACCCGCACCGGTGCAAGGCGAATGGATTCGCGACATGATTCCAAAGGGCGCGTCGTGAACCGAAAGCGCGCGCGTGTTGCGGGAACGATTCTGTTGGCGATGACCTCGATTCCCGCGCAAGCGCAGATTGTGCCAAAGTCCGATGCCCCATCGAACGCCGTGGTCAAGGCCATGGAAGCCCCGTTTCTCACAGTGGAGGAACGGCGTGCAATGCGTGTCGCTCACGGACTATGGGAGCAGGGCGACCTCGGCTCAGTCAACGACCGTGCGCTCGCATCGACTCTGATGTGGAACTTCGACGAACGCATCGATCCCGGTGCACTTCCCCAATTGCAAGCGCGAGCGCATGTGCAGCGCGGTGAAGCGAACGAGGCGATCGCTGTGCTCGCGGATCGCAGTGATGTTGAATCGTGTCAACTCCGCGCGCAAGCACTCTTGTCGCTCGGACAACACGCCGCAGCCGCTGACGCAGCCCGCGCCTGTATTGATTCCATGAAATCGAATGCGAGTCCATCGAGGGAGACGATCGCATCGGTAGCAGAAGCACTCCTTGTTCTTGAGCGAGTGGAGCCATTGGATGCGAAAGTGTTTCAATCGGTGCTCGATGCACTCGGATCTGCGCGCGAAGCAGATCGTCTCGACTGGAGGGCTCCGCTCGCCGAGGGTCGCATCCTGCTCGCTCACCACAACAATAATGACGGGATTGCGGCTCTGCATGAGGCTGTTGCACTGAATCCGCGACTTGCTGAAGCCTGGTACTTGCTTGGCATTACCGCAGCGCGTCAGTTCGACTTTGATGGAGCAGCAACAGCCGTTGCGCAACTCGATGAAATCACACCTGCTGGACCGCTCGGAGCCCTCCTTCGAGCGCAACTCGCGCTCGTCCGCACCGATCCTGATGGCGCTGCGGATGCGGCGCGCGAAGTGCTCATGATGGCACCGCATCAACGCGAAGCCCTCGCCTTGATGGCAGCAGCGCAGTCCCTTCGATATTCAGAAGATGCGCTCCATCAAGCGCTCGCCGATTTCGACTCAGCAGCTGGGCAGAACGCACTCGCCACCTACGACGCCGGGCGGTTTCTTTCGCTTCATCGTCAGTATGCACTCGCCGAGCGCATGCTCACTGAAGCACATCGGCGTGAGCCGCATTGGAGTGCGCCAGAACTCGAACTTGGATTGCTTCGCATGCAAACAGGCAATGATGAAGCCGCGCTTGTAGCACTGCGAGGAGCAACCAGTCGAGATCCATTCGATGTGCGCGCGAAACTGAGTCTGTCGCTCTTGGAAGAGATCGCATCGTGGCCTGTTCTTGAGGGAAAGCACTTTCGCATTCGTTGTCAGCGCGGTCCAGACCAGGGGCTCGCCGCAGAAATGATCGCTCCTCTCGATGCCATGCATGACGAAGTATGCAGCGCGCTTGGATACGACGTGAAGGGCAAGACACTCATCGAGCTGATGCCTGATCACGAGTATTTCGGCGTGCGACTGACAGGAACGCCGTTCATTCACACGATCGCTGCGAGTACGGGTCCCGTGATTGCGATGGAGCCTCCGCGCGAGGGAGCCGCTCGAAAACATCTCGGACTCTTCGATTGGCTGGATGTCATTCGTCACGAGTACACGCACACGGTGACCCTTGAACAAACGGGCAATCGCATTCCTCATTGGATGACCGAAGCGATCGCCGTTGATATGGAACACGGAACTCGCGATGACAACACGTACAACATGCTCGCTCACGCATGGCACAACGATGGGTTGTTTGATCTCGAAGAAATCAAGTGGGCATTTGTCCGCCCCAAACAGCCAACCGACCGAGCGCTCGCCTATGCGCAAGGACATTGGATGGTGCAGTTCATTCGCAGTCGGTGGGGAGTTGAGGCAGTCCCCTCGATGTTGCGCCTCTATGCAACGGGTCTCAATGAGCGCGAAGTGATGGCGCAAGTCTTGAACAGGACGCCCGAAGAGTTTCTGACGGAGTTCAATGCATTCGCAGGTGTGCAAGTGCGTGAGTGGGGATACGACGCCAAGCCATCGCTTGAGGAACTTCTCGGCGAGCAGGGAGCAGTCGCTGGAGGTGCCACGCTGACGAGCGAACGGCTGGATGAACTGATCGCACTTCATCCTGACCACCCCGACCTTGCTGAACTTGTTGCAAGGCGAACTATCTCAGCTGCCTCGGGTGAGATTGATGCCGAGGCAGTCGCAGCGCTGACTCGGTATTCCGCTCTACGACCCGTCGATCTGTGGCCACGGCGTAAACTCGTCGCGTATCTCGTTGCGAATCATCGCGCGGCGGAAGCGGAGCCGCATCTGGTGGCACTTGATCGCGCTGCGGACAATCAACCTGTGTATGCCGTCGAACTCGCACGCCTCGCTCGTGCGAGGAGGGACCCAAAGACCGCCGTGGACTGGTGGTCACGCGCCACTCGCATTGATCCATTCGATGCAACGATTCGGGAAGAAGCCGCCGCGACGGCGATCGAAGCGCAGGACCTTGCCACGGCGCGAGTCCACATTCTTGCTCTCACGCAGATCGAGCCAGACCGACCAGCACACGCCAAGCGGTTGGCGCGAATCAACGAACTGATGGCGAAGTAACGGTTACGCGGTTTGCCCAACGCCCGACGCGAGAACGCCGTACCTCTTGAAAACAGTCGTGATCGGCAGGATGGAAACTCGCGCGATTCCGGGAAGTCCCATGAGTTCTCCGACGATAGTCGTTGATTCTCGTTTCTCTGTAGTGCCCAAGATGGCGAACAACTGCACGTGTCCCGAGAGGAGTGAGAGACACTCTGGACGAACAACGCTCTCGACTGCTTTGACGATCTGCAGAGTGGGACCGATCACTTCGGCGCGCAGCAGCCGCTCAGGATGGGTCGGGGTCTCACTTTCGAGCGCGATGTAAGGAAACACAACGCCTGCCTCTTCCAGTTTTCGGAAACGCTCGGCGATGGCGGTCGGCGAGATATCGACCTGTGAGGCAATCGTTGCAAAGGTGGCCCGACCATCCGCTTCAAGGATGCGAAGCATCAACAAGTCGATCTCATCAAGATCAGCGGTGAGCGCAGGAGTTCGGGCGAGAAAACGCGCGTTTGCTCCTGGGAACATCAAGCTGCGCGACGAAGGATGAAGTTGCAGCCTGTAGCCAGAAACCCCTTCGAGTGCTGATTCGATGACACTGCCCACCTCGAACAAACTTGAGCCGAGGGTGTGCGCCCAGATTGTGTTGTGGTCAACTTCGATTACCGAAAGACAACTCTTCAATGTGGTCAATGCGGTCGCAATCGAAACCAAAACAGATCGGTCGACACCGTCGATTTGAACGGCGCACTCCATAGAGAGTCCAAGAGCGGTCGGCGGGACGTAACTGCGGAAGACCACGCTGCCGCTTTCAACAAGGCGCTTCAATCGCCGCGAGATATTCGCCTCGGACAGCGACGTGTCCTTCGCGAGTTCACGACCGCTTCGACGAGCGTCGGGGCGAAGGGCATTGATGAGCGAACGGTCGACCGAGTCCAATTCTGGCTTCATAGGGCAACATTCCCCGCACGAGGCGGAAGATCACAAGACCACTACAAAGAGTGAACTGCCCCAGACTGAAGCAGTTCAGTCCAATACCACGCGACTACAAGCATATTCATACTCGCAGTTCCGGCTCATTGGAGGTTCTGATTCGATGGGACAGCAGAATCTCTCGAGAATGAATGACTCATCCGTTCGATTACCATCCACACTGCTCGCGCGGGGCGTCCCGACTCATGGGACTGAGATGCACCCGTCGAACCTGATCCGGTTGATACCGGCGTAGGGAACGCGAACGCCTGAAGGGATCAAGTTGATCACCACAGGCTCCGCGCGTGCCGTATTGGAGTTGATCATGCGCACACACACTGAATCCAACACAACAACCAGTCATTTGTCCACTTCAAGAGTGGCCTCGTCGCTTCCACTTCACGGAGCAACCAATCCGAGTTCGACCCAAGCGGGAACAACACCAGGCAGTTTTGCACTTCGGTCCGACATTGGTGGACCACTGGCCTTTGCGAGTCCAGACACCCCAGGAATGCCGACCCCAAGCACGATGACCGCATGGGACTTCTTGCCAGAGGGTTGGACCATTCAAGCGAGCCACGACCACAGGACTGGGTGCGCTGGTCACAATCAGGCGCAGTGTGGTGAATTCATCCACGCTGTGGCTCCTCGCGGTTTCACCCCCATTACCCAACTCGAATCGGCGCGGCTTGGCATCGTGACCGCTCCAATGCGTCGCGTTGCAGAGCGCGAAGGATTCCTCACGCCCGAACAAGTGCGCGATGAAGTCGCCGCTGGACGAATGGTGATCCCCGCCAACATCAACCACCTTCAGTACCAACTCGACCCGATGGCGATTGGACGAGCGAGCCGAACCAAGATCAATGCCAACATGGGCGCGAGTCCTGTTTCGAGCGGCACACATGAAGAAGTCGAGAAGTTGCAGTGGGCGCAGCGGTGGGGCGCCGACACGGTGATGGATCTTTCAACGGGTGGCGACCTCGATGAATGTCGCGATGCGCTCATTCGAAACAGCATGGTCCCCATCGGCACCGTTCCGATTTATTCGATGATCATCGGCCGCAAACTGGAAGAACTGGATGAGTCCATCATTCTCGCCACGCTGGACCATCAGGCGAAGCAGGGGGTCGACTATTTCACGATTCACGCAGGGGTGCTGCGCGAACATCTTCCATTCATCAAGAATCGACTGATCGGCATCGTGAGTCGCGGCGGAGCACTGCTCGCCAAATGGATGCTCGTCCACAATCGTCAAAACCCGATGTACACCGGGTGGGAGCGCATTTGCGATGTAATGCGCCTGTACGATGTCACCTTTTCAATCGGCGATGGACTTCGCCCCGGCGGACTCGCCGACGCAACGGATCAAGCCCAACTCGCCGAATTGACGACCATTGCCGAGTTGACCGAGCGAGCTTGGCGCAAGGGTGTTCAAGTCATGGTCGAAGGACCAGGACATGTGCCATTCGATCAAATCGAATTCAACATGAAGCTGCAGCGTCGTTTGTGCCACGGTGCGCCGTTCTATGTGCTTGGACCACTCGTCACGGATATGTTCCCCGGATACGACCACATCACGAGTTGCATCGGTGCCACCGCCGCCGGATATCACGGCGCAAGCATGCTCTGCTATGTCACACCCAAGGAGCATCTTGGCCTTCCCAAGAAGGATGATGTCAAGCAGGGATGCATCGCCTACAAGATCGCAGCACATGCCGCCGATGTGGCGCTTGGAATCCCAGCATCACGCGACCGCGATGACGCACTCACCAAGGCACGCGCCGCGCTCAACTGGGAGAAACACTTCGAACTCTCGTTCGATCCCGACACCGCACGCGCGTACCACGACGAAGACCTTGATGTCGACACCGACTTTTGCGCCATGTGCGGACATGATTGGTGCAGTGTTCGCATCTCGAAAGAGATTCAAGAATTCGCTAGTGGAAAAGATGCCTCGTCACAGCGCGGCAAAGCCGTTCGCAGCGCAGCCTTGACCGAAGCGCAGCAGGAGATTCTGGCGAAGCGCGGGGTGCTTCCTGCCGAAGACATCCATCGACTTGCCGCAAAGACTCGCAAGGCTGTCGGTGCTGACAGACAGCAGCCATCGTGTCACAGCGCGCAAAAAGTGGACTTGACGGTGGGAATGAGCCCGAAACAAGGCTGATTCCGACCGTAAGCCCCCATTTTTGCAGCAGCACGTTTTGCACGGACGGAATCTGGATCGGACATTCTCGACGAGGCCACGAAAGGAGGCGTCGTTTTTATGTCGAGCGATCCAGCAGTTGTATCCAACTTTTTCTCGAATCCGAGGCTGCGCTACGCACCCCTCATCGTGGTGCTTCTCTTCGTTTCAGCACTCGATGTCATTCTGACCCATGTCATCATTGATCGAGGGGGGATCGAAATCAATCCAGTGGCGAATCTCGTCTTCGAACACTGGAGCGTCTTCGGACTCGCTGCATTCAAGTACGCGCTCGTGACTTTCTACATCATCATCGTGCAACAAATCGCGACGATGAAAGAGGCGACTGCCTATCGCACCATGGTCGCTGGCATCGCGATCAGTTGTATGCCGGTTGTGTGGAGCTGCCTGCTTTTGGCGACGCACTAAGCAGCCGATTCGAATAACTGTTCATCGCATCGCGCAGTTGATCGAATGAATCCAACACGTACAGAATCGGTTGGAAATGATCAATCTCAAAAGGCGTGTTGCAAACCGTTTCGAGGTCGAACGGCCTGCGCTCGACCTTTGAACTCGTGATCGCGTGGAGACTCTCTCCTGGGCTCGAGATGAGTCCTGATCCATACAGTTTGTTCACGCCACCCTCTCGGATGAGACCAAACTCCACCGTAAACCAAAAGAGACGAGCGAGTCGCTCGGTGTGGTGCGGATCATTCGTGAGCAGAGCCGCCTTGCCGTACGTTTGTAAAAAGTCCGCGAATGTGGGATCAGCGTGCAGTGGGACATGACCGAAGATGTCGTGAAAAATGTCTGGCTCGGGAAGGTAATCAATATCTTCCTTGGGGCGGATCACCACAGTCGTTGGAAACTCGCGCCGCGCAAGACATGCAAAGAATGATTTCGCAGGAAGGTAACCAGGGACACCCTTGCTCTGCCAACCCGTGAGTTGCTTGAGGAAAATGTTGACCGACTTCGATCCCTCGAGATAGGGGATGAAGTCGCGGACGAGGTTGATGCTCGCAGCACCCAAGAGATAGGTCGAACTCGCATGGTCTGCGAGGTATTCCATTTGCCGATCAAAGAGCGTCTGCCAAGTCTCTTGATTCTCGGCTGAATAGCCCTCATATTTCTGCGCGATGTAGGCCTTCGTGATGTCATCGCAGCCAGGTTCACCGAAGTGGTCTGCTGCGAATTGGGCCGCCTTCGCTTCCGCACCATCGATCATGGCGTGGTTGATGCATCCGTTCATTCCGCGTGATGGTGTGTCGCTCAAAGTAAGACCTCGAATCTATTGTAGGACGGTGGACTAACTCGCCAAATCCTGTAACGCGGCGAACGCCGAAGCCTCGTCTCGGATCGTGCATCCTGAAAGGGCAGCCACGCGCACCACATCGCAGTGTCGCCGGATATCGAATCCCCACGGGTCCACGCCAACGAGCAGCGCTTCTGGAGGATGACTTCCGATGCGTTTCTGAATGACCCGCTTGAGCATCTCGCGCTCGAGATTCGCAGTTCGGCAGATCGCCGACTCGCACGCAGCGATTGGATTCGCGCGCGAGAGGACTGATCCATCTAGGAACCATCCTGAGTAACGACCCGCATCAATCGTGATGGCCGCCCAGTTCACATCGGGTGGCACGCCGTGGTAAATCTGCCAACGGTCGCTCGCGCCGCCATCAGGACCCTCAGGCAGAAACTTGGTGAGCGTGACAGAGAGTTGCAAGTGGTCCTCTCCGTCGTCGGGCAATTCGAGAACAACTTCGCCCGCCACCAACATCGCCACCATCACAGGCGCAACGAGTCGTCCATCGGGGAGTGGAGCAACCTTGATGGTCCTTCGATCTCCATCGAAGTGGATGTGCCCCTCGAGTTGCGATCGCATGTACGCGTAGGCCGACTCTTGCACCGTGCGAGCGAGTTCTTCTTCGCCGTCAAGATGGTGGTCTCGAGTCATGGGGGATGCATCGTAGTCGCACTCCGTCATACGATTCAGACATGACGCGGATAATGGTGTCCATCCCTGTTGAATCAATCGATCGCGTCGATCATGCTCTTGATCGCGCTGTTCGCGCGAAAGAAGATGGTGCAGATCTTGTCGAATGGCGTGTCGATCCAATGGCTGAGGAGACAGGATCAGAGGTCGCCATCGCACGACTCGTTCGCGAGTGCCCCACGCCGTGCGTCGTCACCATTCGAGATGCGCGTGAGGGAGGAGGATTTCTCGGCACAGATGAGGTGAGGCGCGAACTGCTTCTTGGAGTGATCCGCAATGCTCGTCCCGCCTACATCGATGTCGAACTCACCACGATCGAGCGAGACGGAACATTGAGAGCCGCGCTGCGTGGACTCATGGGAGCCACAGGAGGGGAACCATCTGCAACTCGGTTGATTCTGAGCGCGCACGACTTCGCAACTCGACCGGCGGACCTTTCTCGCCGCATCGCCGCCATGCAAGATGAGCCATCGTGCTCGGTCATCAAAGTGGCATGGCACGCGAGAAGTCTTCGTGACAATCTTGAAGCGTTTGAGTTGCTCGAAGCACGCCACCTTCCCATGGTCGCGCTTTGCATGGGTGAAGCAGGATTGATGTCGCGCGTTCTTGCGGGACGCTTCGGAGCACTCTGGACGTATGCGCGCGATGACGAAAGTGCTGGCACCGCTCCAGGACAACCTTCGATTCGAGAACTGACAACCCAGTGGTCGTTTCGCGAATTGTCGCGCGACACCGATCTCTACGGAGTCATCGGATGGCCCGTTGCCCATTCTCGCAGTCCCATCCTGCACAACCAGTGGTTTCGCGAATCGAAGCGCGATGCCCTGTATCTGCCGCTTCCCGTGCCTCCCGAGTGGGAGCACTTCAAAGCCACGCTCCATTCACTGATCGATGACCCGCGCCTGCGATTTCGCGGCGCGAGTGTGACGATGCCGCACAAGGAACATCTCATTCGATTCGTTCGCGAGAAAGGTGGCTCCATCGATGAAACAGCGAAGACGATTGGCGCGGCGAACACACTTGTGATCGGTCACGGAGGAAGTGTGTCGTGCGTCAACACCGATGCTCCAGCGATTGCACTTGCGGCGGCGAAGTTGCTCTCGCGCAAAGAGGGCGACCTTCGTGGCGTGAAGGCTCTGGTTCTCGGTGCGGGTGGCGTCGGCGCGGCTGCCTCATGGGGACTCGCCGATGTCGGCGCCGATGTGACCATCTGGAATCGAACTGCCGATCGCGCCGATTGTTTGGCGGAGAATCTCGCCAAGCAGCGCGGCGGATACGGACCACTCATCGTGCGAGCGCAGGGGGACGAATCTCGGTTTCCCCGATTCGATCTGATGGTGCATGCCACAAGTGTCGGGATGCACGGCGGATCCGATCCCGATGGATTGGGACTGCCAAAGGGGGCAACTCTTGAAGGCGTTTTGGGTGTCATAGAGACGATCTATGCGCCGCAAGAGACTGCGCTGGTGCAGCTTGCAAGGTCGCAGGGGGTTCCCGTCTCGCTCGGGATTGAACTGCTTGAGTGTCAGGCTCGGCTTCAGTCGGCGATTTGGCAATCGATAGCGCGCTGGTGATCAGCGCCCATTGGATGGGTGAAGTTCACTTTTTTCGATCAACGCCCTTGCATCGATGATCGTTGAATCGAATAGTGATCGGGTCGCTTGATCCCCCCTCCACCACCCTCGACACGAAACACACAAATCATGCACTCGATCGCCAACACCTCCTCAGCCCATACGACGCGTCTCCTCAATCGTCCAGCCATGCTGGCCGTCATTCTTGGAACGCTTTTCGCGATGGCCCTTGCGCCAGTGGCTGAAGCGAGCGGTCAGCGATCGGGTGCATCGACTTAAAAGGTCGCTGCCGCAAAGTCGGCATCGAAGTCCACATCGTCGCGCGTTTCGGCATCGTCCAAGGGACGAACATTCGCCTCCACATCGACTTTCGCCGCGCGTCGCTGACTCGACAAACACACAACACATTTTGAACATCGAGCGCCTGTGGGGGGCGCTCGATGTCATTTTTGCGTAGGCGTCGCGGGGATTCTCGTTCGCTCCACAACGCACTTCGGAGCAAGCGCGTCCAACAATCGGTGCGGCACGCAGTGGCACAGCGCGGCAATCGATCGATTGATGAATCCAGTGATGACAACGGTGCGTCCGAGTTGTGCAGCGCGCCATCCGATCATGGCGACGGAATCAGCATCTTTCCAGAAGATTTTGGGCAGTTTTGACACCGTCGCTTGGCTACCCATCACCTCATGAAACTCTGAGTGTGTGAATCCCGGGCAGACTGCCGTGACGGTCACACCTGTACCGAGCAGATCTCGCGCGAGTGCGCGTGTGGAACCCACCATGAATGCCTTGACCGCTGGATAAAAACTTCCTGGAGGCTCTGGGCAGAATGCAGCGAGCGAAGCAATGTTGAGAATGGTTCCAGCGCGACGCGCCACCATCTCAGGCAGATACAGATGCGTGAGATGGATCCAACTGACGGCCATGACTTCAAGCCACGCTTGATGGGTTGACCAAGGCGATGACAAGAAACTTCCAGGAAGTCCGTACCCCGCATTGTTGACGAGGACATCGACCTCCAACCCCCTCGAGTGGGTGAATTCGAAGATGCGCTTTGGCGTGGCAGGATCAGAGAGATCCGCCTCGATGATGTGGCATGTTGCGCCCATTTCTCGCGAAAGGCGATCGGCAAGGAGCCGCATTCGGTCTCCTCGGCGAGCGACGAGCACAAGATCATGCCCCTGACGAGCGAGCAATTGTGCAAAGGCCGCACCGATGCCAGCACTAGCACCGGTGATGAGGGCGAGTGGTCGTCGGATCGTGGTCATGCCTTCTATCATCCCACCCATGGCGTCACTCCGATACCGCACTGCGGGAGAATCTCATGGTCCCGCGCTGACCGCACTCGTCGAAGGGATTCCCGCGGGTGCTCCCATCGATCTGGAATGGATTGACGCAGAACTCCATCGTCGGCAAGGTGGATATGGCCGCGGGGCACGGCAGCGAATCGAGTCAGACCGCGCATTGATCACCGCTGGACTTCGAGGTGGTCTCGCAACGGGAGCGCCGATCATCATCACGATCGTAAACAAGGACGCTCGCCTTGAAGATGCCACGCGCACGCCTCCTATTTTTCGACCGCGACCTGGACACGCCGATCTCGCTGGAAGTCTCAAGTGGCTGACGACCGATTGTCGCAACACACTCGAACGAGCGAGCGCGCGTGAAACCGCTGCGCGCACAGCAGCGGGCGCACTCTGCCGACCGCTGCTTCGTCGTTTTGGCATCGAAGTGTTTGGATTTGTCCGCGGCGCACTCGATGTATGGAGCGATGTCGAGGTCACTCCTGAGAATTGGCGCGCACTGCGTGGAGCGCGTGATGCGAGTGAGGTTGCATGCCCAGACGAGAAGGTGTCGGGGCAACTCATGGAACGCATTCACCAAGCCAAGATCGACCAAGACACGGTGGGTGGGCTCTGCGAAGTGCATGTCTTTGGATGTTCAGCAGGACTTGGAACGTGCCTCGCTTCCGACGAGCGACTTGATGCACGACTGGCGAGTTGCGTGATGGGAATCCAAGCGTTCAAGAGTGTCGAGATTGGCCTCGGTCGTGAGGTGACGCAGCGCACGGGCAGTCAGGTGCACGATCCGATTGTGTTCGATGGCTCACGAACAACCGAGTCGCATCTCGGATTCACTCGGCCCACCAACAACGCCGGAGGCATCGAAGGCGGCATGACGAATGGAATGCCCGTGGTGGTGAAGGGTGGAATGAAGCCCATTTCCACACTCCTTCGCGGTATGCCAAGTGTCGATCTGCGCACCCACGAATCGGTGCGAAGCGACTACGAACGGTCGGATGTGAGCGCGGTGGCCGCAGCAAGTGTGGTCATGGAAAACACCATCGCCTTCGAAATCGCTCGCGCATTTCTTGAAAAGCACGGAGGCGACACGATCGACGAAACGCAGTCGCGTTTTGAATACTGGCGTTCGCGCGCCGCGACCCTTACTTCGTGATCGCGTCCCATGCAGCGTCGTCGAGGACGAGTGATGCACGCTTTCCAGTGGCTGACAAACTCAGCGCGTTCGACATGATCTTCGCGTTTTGAATCGCGACATCTTGTTTCTCTGGGGCGGCGCCCATCACCATCATTCCAGTGAACGCGGACACCATCTGATTCCACTGGTTGGCAAACGATGAGGCAGTTGTCTCATCCGCGAACTCAGCGCGAGCGATGATGGCTGGACTCTTACCCAGTGTCAGCGATCCGCTCACTCCAGTCAGTTGTAAGACAGGTTCGCGAAAGTTCATCATGACCATGCTGAGCGGGCCCATGGACTCAGCCGCCTCGGGATCGTTCATAGATTCCGCAATCGACGCGGAAAGAGCGGGCGAAATGACCATGCCGTACTTGAGCACGCCGCCCTCTAAACCTAAAAGGATTTCGTCCAAGTGTTCAGAGACCTGACCATCCCCAACTTCTGGAAGTGTCACACCTGCGTTCTGAACGAAGTACCAGCCCCGCGCGATCTCTTCGACTGAAGGAGTCGCGTCCACCGGGAAATCGATCTCGAAGTCGCTCGACAACTCTCGTGCCATTGATGCGGCGTCTTTGACGATGGCCGCGATCGACTCCGATCGAGAGGTCTCACCGCGAAGCAGGACTCTGACGGTGGGCGGAGCATTCTTCGCAGCGGGATCGCTTCCGAGGAGTACATAGATCGACACCACGCCAGCCGTTTCAACCGACTTTCGCAGCGATTCGTAGCGAGCGACTTGCGGATTCGATGCAGGATCAAGAGTCATCTTCGACATCCCGATCATTCCTGCAGCCATGCTCACCTGCGGATTGGTCGACGTGCTTGCCTTGTTATAGAGCGTGTCGAGAGACTCAGAAAGAGCAGCCATACTCGCTCCAGCGACATCGATTCGGATGACGGTCGAGGTGTTTGAGTCAACCGCTTTGAATGGAATACCGGCGGATTCCTCCATGCATCCCGCGAGCATGAGCATGGCGATACAAGTCACGGCGATCGAACGAATCGTGGCAGAGTGATTCAACATAGTTGCTTTCGAGGTGTTGTTCATCAAAGATGGATTCGAATGATACAGCCATGTCCTCCATCATTTTGTGGCGTGTTCACTAGTATCCACGGTTGATGAAAATCACAATTGTCGGCCAGGAACGAATCGCAGTCACTGTGTGCGATCATGCTTCGCAGATCAATCGCGCGGTCGCGGGTGAGATCGCCGCCCTGATTCGAGCGCGCGCGGCCGAGAGTCGGCGCTGCGTGATCGGGCTCGCCACGGGCGCAACCCCCGTTGGAATCTACGAAGAACTCGTGCGACTGCACCGAGAAGAGGGGCTCTCATTCTCGAATGTCACAGTCTTCAATCTCGATCAGTACTTCCCGATGCAGCGCGATCAGTTGCAGTCCTATGACCGATTCATGCGCGAGCATCTCTTCGATCATGTGGATATTGACTTCAACCACGTTCACATTCCAGATGGATCGTTGAGAGCCGAAGATGTCCCCGCCTTCTGTCTGGGATACGAACAGGCGATTCGTGATGCAGGAGGGATCGAGTTGCAATTGCTCGGCGTTGGTCGAAGCGGACACATCGGATTCAATGAGCCTGGCTCATCCCGCCAGAGTCGCACGCGCCTGATCACGCTCGACGCCGTGACACGCCGCGATGCAGCCAGTGATTTTTTTGGTGGTGAATATGTGCCACTTCGCGCCGTCACGATGGGGGTGGGCACCATTCTGGAGAGTCGTCGCATCCTGCTCGTCGCCTTTGGTGAGGGTAAGGCGCAGATCGTGCGGCGGATGGTGGAGGAGCCGCCTGATGTGCACGTCCCTGCGACATTCTTGCAAGATCACCCCGATGTGCATGTGTATCTCGACAAAGCTGCTGCTGCAGAACTCGAGCGCGAAGTGTGTCCATGGTGTGTTGGTCCTGTCGAATGGACTGAATCGACGACGCATCGTGCCGTGGTGTGGCTTTCGCGAACGACCAAGAAGGCGATCCTCAAATTGACGACCGAGGATTACAACGAGCACCACTTGCAAGACCTCGTGGCGCATTCAGGAAGCGCGTACGAATTGAATCTCTCCGTGTTTCGCTCGCTGCAGCGAAGCATCAACGGTTGGCCAGGAGGGAAACCTGCCAGTCGCAAGCAGGCGGGAGACATTCATCGTCCGAGCGATCGCATTTTCCCCAAGCGCGTGTTGATCCTGAGTCCTCATCCAGACGATGACGTGATCTCGATGGGGGGCACGCTCATCCGACTCGTTGAGCAGGGGCACGAAGTGCATGTGGCGTACCAAGTGTCGGGCAACATTGCGG
Organism: Planctomycetota bacterium; assembly: GCA_027622195.1. Taxonomy (GTDB): domain Bacteria; phylum Planctomycetota; class Phycisphaerae; order Phycisphaerales; family SM1A02; genus SXOD01. The sequence goes on along the minus strand of JAQBZO010000019.1, from coordinate 2,405 downwards.
TGTTCGACCACGACGCACTTCGATTTTTGGACTTCGCGAGCGAGTTCAACACAGCATTCGGATTCGACTCGGCAGACACCGTGAAACTTGAAAACTCGCTCGCTTCAGCCATTCGCAGTCGCAAGCCGGGTGAAATAGATCCTCAGGAAGTTCAGCGTGTGAAGGGGATCATTCGTCGAGGAGAAGCACGCGCTGCTGGAATGTGTTGCGGCATTCCAGAAGAGAGACTTCACTTTCTCGACATGCCTTTCTACGAGACGGGCGGTGTGAAGAAGAGTCCGATCGGTCAGCGCGATATTGATCTCGTGGCCGAAATGATGCGACGAGTGAAACCGCATCAGATCTACGCAGCCGGTGATCTCTCTGATCCCCATGGCACCCATCGCGTGTGTCTCTCGGCGGTCACATGCGCACTCGACATCGTGCGTTCTGATGCATGGTTCAGCGACTGCGAACTCTTCCTCTACCGCGGCGCATGGCAGGAGTGGCCCATCGAGCAGATCGACACGGCGGTCCCCCTCTCGCCAGGGGAAGTCGAACGCAAGCGACTTGCGATCTTCAAACATCAATCGCAGAAGGACAGCGCTCCGTATCCAGGCAATGACACGCGCGAGTTCTGGCAGCGCGCCGAGCAGCGCAACCGAGCGACGGCCGAGGCGTATGACGACCTCGGACTCGCCGAATACGCCGCGATGGAAGCATTCGTCCGATGGGACGGATCGGCGATCTAGTGGTTGCTACTTCGCGCTCGTGTTGATCACGGGCTGGGCATCGTGATCACTGCAGAGCACGACGAGCAGATTGCCGACAATCGTGGCGCGCTTCTCTTCGTCCATCTTCACGATTTGCTTTTTCTCGAGGAGCGCAAGCGCCATTTCCACCATGCCGACTGCGCCTTCCACGATTCGAGTTCGCGCCGCAATCACCGCACCCGCCTGTTGGCGCCGCAGCATCGCGGCAGCAATCTCGGGTGCATAGGCGAGACTCGATATGCGGGCCTCGAGCACTTCGACCCCTGCAGCCTCGAGCCGCTTGTGAAGTTCATCCTTCAACTTCTCGCCAATCACATCGGTGTTGCCGCGCAAACTCACGACGGATGGATCATCACTTCCGTCATAGTGATATTGGCTCGCGAGATTGCGAAGCGCGCTCTCTGACTGGATGCCAACGAATTGCTCATAGTCATCCACTCCAAAGAGTGCCTGCGCAGTATCGATCACACGCCAAGCCACGACCGCGGCAATCTCGACTGGATTCCCATCAAGGTCATTCACTTTGATGGAAACACCACGAGTGGGTTGTCCACGCTGAATGACTCGTCCCGTGGTTGGGTCCCTGATGTCCACCCCCTGGGATGAACCGGTCTCAAATGTCCGCAGTCGCAGTGACACACGCTTTTTCTGACTGAACGGATTCACGTAATGAAACCCGTTCAATTTCACCGTTCCTCTGTAATTTCCGAAGAAGAGAATCGCTTTACTTTCATTGGGACCGACGACGAAAAAACCCCAAGGCATAATCAAGAAGAGGAGGAGAAAGCAAACTCCAAGAACAATGCGTCCAACGGATGGATGGTCCGAGACGCCGGAGCTGATGATCATGCCGAATCCGATGGGGAGGAGTGCGAGCCAAACCGGAAGGACGAGCCAACCCGATCGAACGCGAAGTGGGATCTCTTTCATGAGCGCATCGTATTACGGCGTGATCTCGCAAGCACAAAAAGAAACCGAAGCGGACGTGTTTGCGTCCGCTCCGGAGTTTGGTTTCAATTGAAACGACTGCGTGGAAGTTAGTTCCAGTCGCCGCCACCACCGCCGCCGCCGCTTCCGCCGCGACCACCACCGCCGCCGCCGCTTCCGCCGCGACCACCACCGCCGCCGCCGTAACCGCCGCGGCTACCACCACCGCCGCCGTAACCGCCGCGGCTACCACCACCGCCACCCGAACGCTCTTCACGTGGCTTCGCCTCGTTGATCGTGAGTGCACGACCATCGAGTTCCTTGCCGTTGAGACCTTCGATCGCGGCCTTCGCCTCGGTGTCGTTGTCCATGGTCACGAAGCCGAAGCCGCGTGCACGACCGGTCTCACGATCCATTGCAATGTGAGCATCTGCAACAGCACCAAACGATTCAAAGTAAGCCTTCAGGCCTTCATTCGAGCTCTTGAAGCTCAAGTTTCCAACATAGATCCGCATGACACAATTCTCCAGAACCATCCAAGGTCGGGGCTCCGGAGGCACATGCCCGTCGGGTCAATAAACGCCGCGATCCAGCAACAGTTCAAAGGGTGAATGATACACAGTTTGAGCGAAAAACTCGACGAACCAATAAAAAACCGGAGCAGACGTTTTTGCGTCCGCTCCGGAGTTTGGTTTCAATTGAAACGACTGCGTGGAAGTTAGTTCC
>JAQBZO010000036.1 GCA_027622195.1 Planctomycetota bacterium | reverse complement strand
AACCAGCGCCCGCGACGGAGCCGATTCCAGAACCTGCGCCTGCGACGGAGCCAATTCCAGAACCAGCGCCTGCGCCGTCACGGTAAACAGAAGTCGATCGGGGATGTCTTGCGTTTACACCGCGACGACTGCGTTCGAGAGAATCGCATTGAAAGTCTTGCTCGGACGCATCGCCTTCGAGGCCAACTTCGGATCGGGTTGGTAGTAGCCGCCAATATCGCATGGGCGTCCTTGCGATCCATTCAGTTCACTCAAGATGGTGGATTCGTGCGCGGCGAGTTCTGCAGCAATCGGTCGGAAGTGCGCAGCGAGTTCGGCATCGGCATTTTGTGATGCGACCGCTTGGGCCCAATAGAGGCAGAGATAGAACTGTCCACCTCGATTATCAATCTCGCCGACCTTGCGCGCGGGACCCTTGTTGTTCATGAGGTACTTCGACGTCGCACTATCGAGCGTTTCAGAGAGCACCTTCGCCTTGACGCTGCCTGTTCGATCGGAAAGATGATCGAATGAGGCGGCGAGTGCAAGGAATTCGCCGAGAGAATCCCATCGAAGTGATGTTTCTGCAACGAATTGCTGGACGTGCTTCGGTGCTGATCCGCCCGCACCTGTTTCAAAGAGTCCACCACCAGCCATCAGAGGAACGATGGAGAGCATTTTTGCGCTCGTTCCAAGTTCGAGAATAGGGAAGAGGTCGGTAAGGTAGTCGCGCAACACATTGCCTGTGACCGAGATGGTGTCCTGTCCATCCTTCAATCGCTTCAGAGAGGCAATGCACGCCTCTCTCGGCGCGAGTGTTTGAATGTCGAGTCCATTGGTGTTGTGAGTCGGAAGATAGGCGTTGATCTTCGCGATGACTTGCGCATCGTGGGCGCGGTGTGCATCGAGCCAGAAAATCGCAGGAGTATTCGAGAGGCGAGCGCGAGCGACCGCGAGCTTGATCCAGTCGCGCACAGGAGCATCTTTCAACTGACATCCGCGCCAGAGGTCGCCAGTGCGCACAGTGTGATGCATGAGGGTCTTGCCCGACGCATCGACGACGCGCACTTCACCATCGCTCTTGATCTCGAAGGTCTTGTCGTGAGAGCCATATTCCTCGGCTTTCTGCGCCATAAGCCCCACATTGGGAACGCTGCCCATCGTGCGAGGATCGAACGCTCCGTTCGTCGTGCAAAAATCAATCACCGCTTGATACACACCGGCGTAGGTGCGGTCAGGAATCAAGGCATTCGTGTCCTGCGTCTTGCCTGCAGCATTCCACATCTTGCCGCTTTCGCGAATCATCGCGGGCATGCTGGCATCGATGATGATGTCGCTTGGAACATGAAGGTTGGTAATGCCACGATCAGAATCGACCATGGCGATGGCGGGACCGTGCGCGTACACCGCGTGAATGTCAGACTCAATCGCCGCGCGCGTTGCGTCGGGAAGTGAGGCAATGCGCGAGATGATGTCTCCGAATCCATTGTTCGCATCGGCGCCGAGTGGTGCAAGCGTTGCGGCGTGTTTGGCGAAGACGCTCTTGTAGTACACCTTGACTGCGTGTCCAAACAAGATCGGATCCGAAACCTTCATCATCGTGGCCTTCAAATGCAAACTCAAGAGGACTCCGCTGGCGCGAGTCGATTCGATTTGAGTTTCGAGGAAGGAGATGTAGGCTGTTGTATCGAGGAAAGTGCCGTCGAAAATCTCTCCGGCCTCGAGGTGGAGTGCGTCCTTCAACACCGTCACCGATCCGTTCGTCGCGACATGCTCGATGCGGACGGTCGTTGCTGCGGCAAGGGTGATCGACTTTTCATTTCCGAAAAAGTCACCAGCAGTCATGCTTGAAGTGCGCGTCTTGCTGTCGCTCGTCCACGCGCCCATCTTGTGCGGGTTCGCGCGCGCATACTCTTTCACCGCGTTGGGAGCACGGCGATCTGAATTGCCTTCTCGAATCACTGGATTGACAGCGCTCCCCTTGACTCGGTCATAGCGCGCGCGAACATCGCGCTCGACATCCGTCGACGGATTCTCTGGGAACGATGGCACCGCGTATCCATGACTTTGGAGTTCAGCGATCGCCGCCTTCAATTGCGGGACCGACGCGCTGATGTTGGGCAACTTGATGATGTTCGCATCGGGGGTAAGGGTCATCCGTCCCAGTTCGGCGAGGGCGTCATCGGTGCGTTGATGAGGTTGCAAGAACTCAGAAAAGTTGGCAATGATCCGTCCCGACAATGAGATGTCTCTCGTTTCCACTCTGATTCCGGCGGCATCAGTGAATGTCCGAAGGATTGGAAGGAACGAGTAGGTCGCCAAGGCGGGCGCTTCGTCGGTGTGCGTGTAAATGATGGTTGGAGTGTGCGGCATGGCGGTGTTCATTCTCTCAAATGGCGCGAAAAACCGACGAACGAGCAGACCTCGCAGTGTACGGGATAGGAGGGGAATCGCCGTGCACCGCGGCGCGCTAGGCGATCCACATGCGCCATGCAAAAAAAGCCAAGATGGCAAGAAAACATCCCTTTACAACTCGCACTGGGAGCGCGTGTGTGAGGTGCGCGCCGAGCCATGCGCCAACGGCTCCGCTCCCTCCGAGCAACGTCGCCCAGATTGGAATCGAAAATACGTGATCTTGGCTCGCAGCATTCTTTCCAAAAATCAGGAGGAGTGAAGTGGTGGATGCCGCAATGATGACTGTGCCAAGGACTGCAACCGCACTTGTCGCAATCGATGCACGCATCGGGAGTCGAAACGGACCATGGAGGAGAGGTACGGCAACGATGCCTCCGCCGATGCCGAAGAGTCCGCTCAATGTTCCCATCGGCGCCCCGATGATCCATGCCCTGGAAACGCGAGGAGGAGTTCCAACGATGTCACCATTGGGTGCATGGCGAATGAGTCGGATGCACTCCCAAACACCAACAAAAAAGAGCATCAACGCAAATGTTTTTCGAAGCGGACCCTCGTCAAGTCGTGTCGCGAGGAGTGCTGCGAGTGCGGCGGTGGGCGCGCTCCACATGATGGTGCGAAACGCGAGCGGTCGGTTCGCAGTGCCCGATCGAAGATGACGACTCGCACTCGAAGCGCCGATGGCGACCGCGGTGAGCAAGGCCGCGCACTGATACGCATGTTGGTGGGGTCCAAAAAGAATCGTCAGGAGCGGAATGATGATCAATCCGCCGCCGATTCCAAGGAGTCCCGCCCCAGTACCACCGATGAATCCGACCGCGATGAGCACCACGCCGACGAGCCAATCAGTGGAGGTGGATGGATCGAGAGGCAGCACGCGGTGGAAGGGTACAAGAAGCCTTTGTGAGAAAAACAGCCTCACTTCTTTGAGTCTGTGAAATCCATGAGAGAATGATGAAGTGACGGGGAAAGTGCTTGGATTTCGATTGGATGGTGGGGTTGCGCGCGTGGTTTCAGTGACGGCCACACTCCGCGCGCGAGGGATGCCGCGCGTCGAAGTCGTTGGACTCTCTGGTTCTGCGGCGAGGGGTTGCATCACCCGATTGCGGTGCGCCTTTTCGCATGCCGACTTGCCATGGCCCAAGCGCCCAACGGTGGTGGAAGTTGCAGGAATGGCGGGCGGATCCTCAGAACCGTGGCTCGATCTTCCCATCGCCGTTTCAATCATGGCCGCGATGGGCGTGTTGCCCCACTCCCTCGACGGCGTTGACCTCGCGTCAACCGCCTTGTTTGGTCAGGTGTCTCCGCGAAGTGAGGTGCAAGCAACGCGTGGCGTGGCATGCGCGCTTCATGCCGCAGAGCACGCTGGACTTCGACTTGTTGCTGCCGCAGACATGGTCGTATGGATGCATGATGCCCGTCGTTTGCAACATGGGCGTTGGACGCGCACGCTCAGAGACCTCTTTGCTGCTGCCATCCATCAGAGCATCGATGCGACTGCGCTGGTCGAGAGCAGGTCCTCAACTTTGGAGTTGTCAGAGATCGTTGGTCAAGAGGGAGCAAAGCAAGCGGTTGTTGCCGCGGCAGCGGGTGGGCACGCACTCCTCTTGTGCGGTCCACCTGGATGCGGAAAGAGTCGACTGCTTTCGTGTTTGCACTCACTCCTTCCGACGTGTGAACGAGGAGAACTCCGCGCAAGTTGGATGGCTCGTTCGTACCTTGGACTCGCTCCTGTGTACACGCGCCCGCTCGAGATTCTCTCTCCTGGAGGCGGTTCATCTTGGCCTGCTCAGCACGCGCTTGCAGCTCATGATCGAGTGGTCTCACGAGATGAGTGGCGTTGGCGCATGGCCGCAGGTGGGGTGATGCTCATCGATGAACTGGATCACGCTTCGAAAAAGATGCTCGATGGACTGCATGATCGGCTCGAAAGGCAATGCGATGCACCGCACCGATTGGGCCATCGCCCTCTCTTTGGTGCCACGATGAATGCCGATGCATCCTCGCCTCAGTGCACCATTCCTGCAGGACTTCTCGACCGCATCGCACTCGTGGTTCCGATGTATGCGGTCCAGACGGATGCAGCACTTGGACTTCGCGAGGGACTCTCAACCGCCGCCGCTCGAGAAGTGGTTCAACGGTGCTGGTCCATTTCATCGGCGCGCAATGGCTGTCTCAACGGCGATATGACACGAGAGGTGGTGGTCCAATCCACCAAGATGGAACCGACTGCGCTCATGTTACTTCGTCGCGTCGGGCGCGCGCGGCGACTGAGCGTGCGCGCGGTCGATGAGGTTCGTCGTGTCGCGCAAACGGTGGCGGACATCGCTTCGCATGAGTTCATCACCGAAGAAGACATGCAGACGGCATTGTCCTGGCGTTGGGCGCTGCCAGCGTCATCGAACTCGGATCACTCGTGCAGTCCAGGCGCGAATCCTCGGCGCATGGTGTTTTCGCAGCACGAGCGAGGTTCGACAAACTGGAGCAAATAGTCCGCTCCGCCAGCCTTGCTGCCAACTCCGCTCATACCGAATCCGCCGAATGGTTGTCGGCCGACGAGTGCGCCGGTGATCGAGCGATTGATGTACAGATTGCCAACTCGAAACTCGCGCTTGGCGCGTTCGATGTGGCTCGGCTTGCGGCTGAAAACTCCGCCTGTCAATTTGTAGCGAGTGCCATTCGCGATGGCGAGTGCTTCGTCGAAATCCTTGGCGCGAATGACGGCGACAACGGGTCCGAAGACCTCGTCTTGCGCGAGGCGGTGGTCGGGACGAATGCCGCACAGCACGGTCGGGCCGACGAATGGTTTTCCGACCGCGGCTTCGAGTCCACTCGGCACATCCACTTGCACTGCAATCGAACCTTCGGTGGCGCCGAGCGCAATCAACGATCGAATTTTCGATGCTGCTTCGCCGTCGATGACTGGCCCGATGTCTGTTCCAGGCAGAATGGGATCGCCGATGACCAACGCCTTCGTGCTCTCGACTAACCGATGAAGGAATTGGTCGTGGCACGAATCCACGACGATGACGCGACTGCACGCGCTGCACTTTTGTCCACTGAATCCGAACGCGCTCTGCCTGACCGCGAGCACGGCTTCATCGAGATCGGCACTGGCGTCCACGATGATCGCGTTCTTGCCTCCCATCTCGCAGATCACTTTCTTGACCTGATCTTGATCTTCGTGGGTGATGCCCGCTGCCTTGATGATGTCGAGTCCGACCGCCTTGCTTCCAGTGAACGCAATCAGTGAGATACGCGGATCCCGAACAAGTGCAGCACCAACTGTTTCTCCTCGTCCAGCCAAGAAGTGGAGCACATCACGGGGCACCCCAGCGCGCCACAGGATCTCGCACATCTCGCGAGCGATGACCGGAGTTTGCTCCGCAGGCTTGACCACCACGGTGTTGCCCGTGACGAGAGCCGCCGCGGTCATTCCGCAACAAATCGCCAATGGGAAATTCCACGGACTGATGACGGCTGCGACACCGCGTGGTTGGTACCACTGTTCATTCAACTCGCCGATGAACTTGCCAAGCCGCTGGGATTCAAAAAGCGCCGAGGCTTGGCGAGCGTAATACTCGAGGAAATCAATGGCTTCGCAGACGTCGCCGTCCGCCTCACGCCATGGCTTGCCAGCCTCCTTGATGATGATCGCGGAAAGTTCATCGCGGCGGGCGTTGATCTCACTTGATGCGCGGATGAGTATTTCAGATCGCTCGACCCATGGACGATCACGCCATGAAGGGAATGCGTTGGACGCTGCCGCGATGGCGCGATCGGCATCCGCTTCAGTCGCTGAGATCGGCACAATCGGGAGACGAGTGCGTTCGA
>JAQBZO010000018.1 GCA_027622195.1 Planctomycetota bacterium | reverse complement strand
CTCCAGTCAAGGCAAAGACCCCAGCGAAGGCCGCTGTGAAGGTCCGAGCGAAGGCCGCGACCCCAGTCAGGGCTGTTATGCCTGTGAAGGCTGCGGTCAAGCCAGTCTCCGGTGCGGCTCAAGCGAGCGCGATCGCCGCAGTCGTTCCAACCGTCGCGGTGCCAGCCGCTGCAGCCCGTCGCCACACCGCATGGAGTTGGTCGCCTGTCGCAGGTGCGCAGTCCAACATGGTCGACATGGTGTGGGCTCCATCATGGCGGACCCCAGCCGAAGTCGCGGCCGAGTGCCTCAGCCGTCCAGCTGGACAGCGCGTGATTTTCTTCTACGCCAACATCGTCAACGAGATGGCCCGCAACGCGAACGATCGTTGCCAACAGTGGTCTGCCAACGGACTCGTCAACACCAATGTCCTGAGCCCATGGCTCAACAACGGGATTGCAGAAACCAAGGCAACCATCCAAATATTCATGACTGACTTCGTCGCCGCTGGAGGACTCGTCGACGCGATCGTCATCGACAACGAGAAAAATCTCGATGCCGCTTACTTCATGGGAAACAATGGTTCGAATTGGTCTGCAGTGATGCAAGACCCACGCTTCCCAGCGCTCGGTCAGGAACTCGGATTCACCAACCTCCAACAGATTCAATGGGGCAATGACCAGTGGATGACCTGGAACCGAGTCATGGGTGCGAAGTTTGATGCAGCGGTTCAAGAAGCCGTCTACGAAGTCGCGAAGGCAAAGTTTCCCAACGTGAAGTTCAGCAACTACGACTCATTCCGCGTGTTGGAGAGCTGCACCTTCCCCAACATCAGTGGATACCGCACCGTGCGCGATTCAAACGGACTCGGCACCCACAACTCCGCAGCCTTCTACGGCCGCATCACCAATCAAATGGCGCACACCCGCTTCGACGGAGTCACCGAAATCGGATCCACCGGATTCTGCGCCCTTCGCAATGAAGTCCAGGCGATGCGCGGTATCAAGGATTCAAGCGCTCGCCCCATGCAGGCTTGGGTTGCCAACAAGAGTTGGATCGGCGATGCAGGCGCGGCGACCCCACTGTGCAACAGCATGTACTGGGACGAAATGGTTCTCCAACTCGGTATGCACGGCGTTGACACCTTCATGTACTGGACCGAAGTTTCACACGCCTTCAACAACGCTGATCAGTCGATGAATCCAGCCGCAGACCAAGCGATCATGAACCGCCTCCTCGGCGAACTTGACACCATGGTCGGTGCAGGTTCGGGTACCGCGATCTACGCTGCGCAACCAAAGTTCACCGACAAGACCGTCGCCACCGCGATGCGCGTCGGGAGTGCAATCGTCTGGCGCTTCTCGTTCGCTGAAGGTGTCCAGTCGGTCAAGGTCACCTTCACCGATGGATCCACCCAAGTCATCTCACGCGAGGCGGGTCGCGCAGGTGCATGGTTCGCCCACTCAGCAGACCGTCAGTTCAGCATCGGCCAGGATGGATCGTTCCCAGAAGTCGCCGTTCAGGCTGGCGCCTGAACCGATTCGGTGCGAGGGGTAGTACTCTTCCGCAGCATGTCGGACATTCCTCAGAGTGACTCGATCCACCGCGACCCTACTCGTCGCGGTGTTTCTCCTTATTCAACGCGAGAAAAAATCGGGCGCGTTCTTTGGTCCATAGTGCAGCGATCACTCTTCCACTGTTCCTTTCACACGTGGTACGGATGGAGGAACGGATTGCTTGGCATCTTTGGGGCCAAGATCGCTTCATCCGCACGCATTCGGCGCACCGTGATGATTGAGTGTCCTTGGAACCTTTCTGTCGGTGAAGACACCGGCATCGGAGATGGAGTGCGACTGTATTGTCTCGGTCCCGTGGTTGTTGGAGCGCGCGTGACGATTTCGCAGCACGCGCATATCTGTGCTGGAAGCCACGACTATCGCTTGAAGAGCATGCCGCTCCTTCGTCCTCCCATCCACATTGAAGACGATGTGTGGATTGCGACCGATGCGTTCGTCGGACCCAATGTCACCGTCGGCGAGGGATCAATCCTTGGCGCACGCGGCGTGGCGTTCAAGTCCATCGCTCCGTGGTCGATCGCGATGGGCAATCCAGCACAAGTGGTCAAATCGCGCGAAAGACCGACCTGATTCACGAGGCCGAGAATCACAATGACATCCTTTCAGATCCATGACACGCTTTCGCGAACGCTTCGTCACTTCGAGCCATCCAAGCGAGGAGGTCCCATCCTCTTTTACTCCTGTGGCCCCACCGTCTATGACGACGCGCACATCGGCAACTTCCGATCGTTCTTGAACGCAGACTTGATGCGGCGCGCCCTTGAGTTCGCAGGCCACAACGTGTTGCATGTGATGAACATCACCGATGTCGGGCACATGACCGAAGATCACCAAGCCGATGGAGGTGGTGAAGACAAGATGGCGGTGGCGGGTCGCCGAATCGCTGAGGCGAAGAAAAGCGGCGCGATTCCCGAGGGTGCGGAGATCGATCCGAATGATCCATTCGCGATCGCCGACTTCTATGCAGCACGATTCCTTGATGACGCGCGCACTCTTGGACTCAAAGTCGCTCAAGAAGCGAAAGACAATCCCGCGTTGATGCCGCGACCAACGCGGTGTATTGGGCAGATGATCGACCTCGTGTCGAAACTCATCGACCGCCAACACGCTTACGTTGCATCGGACGGAGTCGTCTACTTCGATGTGCGCAGTTTTGATTCCTATGGAGCACTGAGCGGCAACACACTCGATGCGCTTCGTGAGGGAGAAGGTGGGCGCATCAGCGCGCAGCATCAATCGGTGAAGCGACATCCCGCCGATTTCATGTTGTGGAAACCAGATCCCAAACACATCATGCGGTGGAATAGTCCGTGGGGTGAGGGATACCCAGGTTGGCATCTCGAGTGCAGCGCGATGGCGGCGATGTGCCTCGGCGAGGAAATCGATTTGCACTCGGGCGGCGAAGACAACATTTTCCCACACCACGAATGCGAAATCGCCCAAAGTTGTTGTGGGTTTGGTCGTTCCACATTTAGTCGCTATTGGATGCACACACGACATCTCATCGTCGAGGGCGAAAAGATGTCGAAGCGCAAAGGCAATTTCTACACGGCGCGTGATCTGTTTCAGCAAGGGATCTCTCCAGGCGCGCTTCGACTCGAACTCGTTCGCACCAACTATCGCCTCAACTCGAACTTCACGATGCAAGGGGTGCAAGATTGCCAAAGACAAATCGATCGCTGGGAGCGTGCCGGACGCACACTCGCCGAGCAAGCGCGCATTCCATGGAGTGGTGCGAGCGATCTCACTGGCTTCGCCGACGCCACATCGTTGGCAGCATCGGGCGATCCATCCGCCACGGCAGGACCACTGGAACGAGCACTCGAATCATTTGGGTCAGCCATTGGCGATGATCTCAATCTCTCACGCGCTATCGCCGCGCTCAATGCCGCGTCGAGTGCGAAGAGTGAGAATGCCGATCCCAAGCGCGAGCTCGCAGCGTTAATCAGAATGGATGCAGTCCTCGGCGTCTTGAGTCGATCCACTCCATTGGCACGAGTGGCGAGTGCCGACGATCAAGTCTTCAACACCAAGGTTGAATCACTCATCGCCGCGCGCGCTGAAGCTCGACGCACCAAGGACTGGGCGCAAGGAGATCGACTTCGCGACGAACTCACCGCCATGGGCGTCGTCGTCAAGGATGACCCCACAGGCGCGACATGGACACGCGGCTAATTCGTCCACTACCCTTTCCGAGTGCGACCGCCCGTCATCGGCATTGTCGGAGGCATTGGCGCTGGAAAAAGTGAGGTCGCTCGCGCCTTCGCTGCTCTTGGATGCGTGTGCTTTGACTCTGATCACATCGCACACGAGATTCTCCAAACTCCAGAAGTGATTGCACTCATCCGCGATCGATGGGGCGACACCGTTTTGGACTCGGCAGTCACTCCAGATCGAAAAGCGATTGCTCAGATTGTGTTCCAATCACTCAGCGATCGACAATGGCTCGAGTCGGTCATCCATCCGCGGCTCGAATCGCAACGAAGGTCCCTTTTTAGTCAGTCGAAATCCGCTGCTGCGCATGTCATCGACGCGCCACTTCTGCTTGAGGCAGGATTAGGCAGTCAATGTGATGCGATTGTCTTCGTGGACTCCCCACCTGAAACGCGATTCGCTCGTGTCCAGGCAGCAAGGGGATGGAGTGAGACCCAATGGCGCACTCGAGAAGCGGCTCAATGGCCACTTGACCGCAAGCGCGCGATGAGTCATCATATGGTCTGCAACGATGGTGATCCGACCGCGTTGCAGGCGTCCGTGCGCGCGGTGTTGGAGCGGATCCGTGAGACGGTTGGCGATTGCTAACTGCTCCCCGAACGAAATCGGAACGTCAAGGAAACTTCTATGAGTAATGGACATCGTCGTCGTCGCCGTGGAGGAAGTGGTGGAGGTCCAGGCGGTCCAGGCGGTCCGGGTGGACACGCTGGGTATGGTGGTGGCGGCGGTCACGGTCGTTCCGCGCTCATCGCGGCACCATCGGGACCACTCGGCCCCGGTTCGCTTCCATCCGACGAATTGATCAAGGCGGATGCAGCAGAACTCGAAACACGACTTCAAGGCAAGTACAAGATTGCCGACAAAGAAGAACTCAACATCTCTGCACTGCAGAAGTTGACGGGCGAGAAGATCGTCAAGATCGCTCGCGAAGAGGGACTCGAAGAAATCGTTGGACTACCGAAGAATCGACTCGTTTTTGAGATTCTCAAGAAGCGTGCCGAGAAGCACGGCCTCATGACCGCTGAAGGCACGCTTGAGATCATGCCCGATGGATACGGATTCCTCCGCAGTGCGGATTACTCCTACTTGCCGAGCGATGACGATGTGTATGTTTCTCCGTCGCAGATTCGAGCCTTCGGATTGCGCCGCGGGCAAATCATTCGCGGACTCGTTCGTCCGCCGAAAGAGCAAGAGGTGTATTTCGCTCTCTTGCGCATCGATGCCGTGAATGGTCGCGATCCAGCATTGGCTCATGATCTTCCTGCGTTCGAGAGCCTCACGCCGCTCCATCCCAACAAGCGCATTCATCTTGAAATGCTTTCGAAGCCAACCAAGATTGAGCCGCGCGTGATCGACATGGTTGCTCCGATGGGATTCGGACAACGAGCACTCATCGTTGCTCCGCCCCGCACAGGAAAGACGGTCATCCTGCAGCAACTCGCGAGCTCGATTGCCGAGAATCATCCTGATGTGCATGTCATCGTGTTGCTCGTGGATGAGCGTCCAGAAGAAGTCACCGACTTCAAGCGCAATACGGGCGGCAAGGTGGAAGTGGTCGCAAGTACCTTTGATGAAGAGGCAACGCGTCACATTCAAGTCGCTGAAATCGTGATCGAGAAAGCACGGCGCATGGTGGAGTTTGGAGATCACGTCGTGATCTTGCTCGATTCGATTACCCGACTCGCGCGTGGATACAACAATGGACTTCCCAACTCGGGCAAAATTGGCTCGGGCGGTGTCGACAACTCTGCGCTGATCAAGCCGAAAAAGTTCTTCGGTAGCGCTCGCAACATCGAGCATGGTGGGTCATTGACCATCATCGGAACCGCACTCGTTGACACTGGATCGCGCGCCGATGAAGTGATCTTCGAGGAATTCAAGGGAACAGGCAACGCCGAGTTGCATCTCTCGCGCAAGCTCGTTGAAAAGCGAGTGTGGCCAGCCATTGATATCGCCGCGAGCGGAACCCGTCGCGAAGAATTGCTGCTCGATCCGAAAGAACACGAACTCATTGTCAAGCTCCGCAAAGTGGTGTCAGACATGAACGTGGTCGAGGCGATGGAACTTCTGCGGAGCCGACTCCTCAAGACCAAGTCCAACGGCGAGTTCTTGATAACACTCAGTATGGGTTGACCCAAAGAAGCCCAAAAACTTGCACAAGTAGCCTGTTTTTGATCAGTCGGGAACCGTTTTCCACGAGGCGCGAACTACTCTCCAAGAGGCATCATGCGATCGACGAAGTTCATTGTTTCCCAGATGGCATCCAACCGGTCACGCTCACGCGGCGCACTCGGATTCACCCTCGTCGAGATTCTGACTGTCGTCGCCATTATCGCCGTCCTCGTGGCGATTCTTCTGCCCGCGCTGATGACGGCGCGCCGCAACGCGCTATGGGCTCAAAGTCAAAACAACCTCAAACAGTGCGTGACCTACTTGCAGGCGTATACGACCGCGAATCGCGACTTTATCCCGCCCAGCACATTCGATTACACGATGAATCATCAGAAGGGCAATGTTCGCGCTCCTGAGGTGACGAACAATGGATCTGTGAATCCACCGCTTGGAAATCCGTATACGGGCACATGGGCCGACATTTTGTGGGCAGATTCAGGACTCGGAGGCGTTGCCGTCCAGCTTCCAACGGGCGAGCAATACAACTGGAAGAAGGATTCTCCCGATCGTCTGCTCTATGACGCGTATCCAGCATTCAACAACAACCCATTTCGATCTGCTGTTGAGTTGACGACACCCTTCGTCGAAGACGATGTCACGATCACCGACGAGGCGACTCCCTTTGGCATTGGCGCCGCGACGCGCGAAGCGGGCCACCCGGGATATTTCGCTGCGAACGATTTTTTCAACGCAACCGGGCCGACTGGTCGCTGGTTCACCACCGCGCAGATTCGCCGTCCTGTCCAGTCCATCTGGTTGGTGGATTCTCGAGCAGGAGAGACCATCGCATTCGATGAAGCCACGTGGGGTGGCCACGATGGTCAGACCGACCACCGATATGTGGGCGACATGATGCTCGCCGCCCTGTTGGACGGACACATCGAAAGCATCGATCACTTTGATTCTCTCGAAGAATTGCAGGGTGCTTACTACGACGATGTCGCTGGACAAACCGCGGGGACGGACTATGTCGGATACGGGTGGAAGGTCACCAATCTCGACAGGTCCGATAACCCAGATCCGACTCCGTAATTCGGAACCTTGTCGTACACATTTCGTCCACTATCGCGGTGGCTCTGAGCTGCATTTCATCCATCGACTTGATCGACTGCCGATATTCGCTACGATGCCCCTCTTGAACCGCCCAACCTTGGGCGGTTTTTCATCTCGGAATGCCACCGTAGCTCAGTGGTAGAGCACACCCTTGGTAAGGGTGAGGTCGAGGGTTCAAGCCCCTTCGGTGGCTTCCGCGGATCCGGTGAACCGGATTCGCTGTCGACATGGCCACTCGTCCACTTTTTGGCGAGATGGTCGAACAACAACGGGCACACCAAGTGTCCCGAGCGCTGGAGTCTCTCATCATGGCGAAGGAAAACTTCAACCGTACAAAGCCCCACGTCAACGTGGGCACCATCGGTCACGTCGATCACGGCAAGACCACTCTCACCGCTGCAATCACCGCTGTGCAAGCAGCACGTGGATTCAGCAAGGCAGTCTCCTACGACCAAGTCGCGAAAGCATCTGAGTCGGAAGGACGACGCGATCCAACCAAGATTGTGACGATCGCAACCTCGCACGTTGAGTACGAGACTGGCCTTCGCCACTACGCACACGTCGACTGTCCAGGCCATGCCGATTATGTCAAGAACATGATCACGGGTGCTGCGCAGATGGACGGAGCGATCCTCGTGGTCTGCGGCGTGAACGGCGTGATGCCGCAAACGCGCGAGCACGTGCTTCTCGCTTGCCAGGTTGGCGTTCCGAAGCTCGTTGTCTTCCTCAACAAGTGCGACATCGCAGACGCTGAACTTCTCGATCTCATCGAGATGGAAGTGCGCGAACTTCTCACCAAGTACGGATTCGACGGCGACAACACCCCAGTGGTGCGCGGCGCTGCTTTTCCAGCCCTCATGGCTCCAGGAGATGCAGCGGCGAACAAGTGCATCGCTGAATTGATGGAGGCCATCGACACCTTCATTCCAGAACCAGTGCGTGAAATCGACAAGCCATTCCTCATGAGCGTGGAAGATGTCTTCTCGATCAAGGGACGCGGCACCGTTTCGACAGGTCGCATCGAGCGCGGCATCATCAAGGTCGGCGACGAAATCGAAATCGTCGGTCTCCGCCCTGACATCCGCAAGTCCATCGTGACCGGCGTCGAAATGTTCCAGAAGACTCTCAATCAGGGTCAAGCTGGCGACAACGTTGGATGCCTCCTTCGTGGCGTTGAAAAGGATGACATCGAGCGTGGCCAAGTGCTCTGCAAGCCAGGTTCGATCAAGCCACACACACTCTTCGAGGCGCAGGTGTACGTGCTCACGAAGTTGGAAGGTGGACGATCCACTCCGTTCTTCAAGGGATACAAGCCACAGTTCTACTTCCGCACCACGGACATCACTGGCAAGGTCGATGATCTTTCGGGTGCAGAGATGTGCATGCCCGGTGACAACATCGTGATGCGCGTTGACCTTGAAGGCAAGGGCGTGGCGATGGACGAAGGTGTTCGCTTCGCCGTTCGCGAAGGTGGTCGTACCGTGGGATCCGGCGTCGTCGTCAAGATCCTCAAGTAAGTGTGAAGCAGTTTTGGGGTTGGGTGGATCGCCACCCAACCCTTTCATACCTCGTTCTGCGAGGCAATCGAATCAGAAGGTGAATCATGGCTAAGAGAGCGCTAGACCGCGAGTATGTTTGGCTTCAGTGCGCCGAAACAGGCGACCTGAACTATCGAACTGAGCTCAGAGTCAAGGGCGGAATCGCTGAGAAGATGAAGTTGGGACTGAAGAAGTTCTGCCCTCGTCTTCGCAAGCACACGCTCCACAAAATCAAGCGCAAGTAAATCGGTGACTGTGCGTGCAAGTCCGTTTCTACGCCGGTAGCTCAGCTGGTAGAGCAGCGGATTCCAAATCCGCAGGTCGTGGGTTCGATCCCCCCCCGGCGTGTTGGGCTCCTTCTTCGAGGGACCCCGAAAGGCAGGAAGTTCGTTGTCGACGACTATTTACAAAAGCGGCCAGGGGTACTGGACGCGACTCATGACAGTCATTTGCGGCGGATTCCTCGCCGTCTTGGGCGCGTATTGGATCTGGGAAAGCTTCGGAACTGCGAGTTGGGGCGTCGTCTCCACCATCTATGTCCAGGCTGGCGCCGCCATCGCGTTTGCTGCCCTCTGCGGCTACATGCTGTGGAAGTTCGTGGCGAAGAGTGTGCGCGCCGTTGACTTCCTCGTGGCGACTGAAGCCGAGATGAAGAAGGTGAATTGGTCGACGAGGCGCGAGCTCGTTGGATCCAGCATCATCGTCATCCTCTCGAGCATGATGATTGCCTTGTTCTGCCTTGCTTTTGATCTCGTATTCACGCGCGTCTTCACTTGGATGAAGGTGCTGCATATCGATGAAGGAATGGGTTTCTAACCATGTCTGACGAAACGACACAGCCCGAAGACTCCACCACTCCAGAGACAACAGAGAGCGGCAAGCCGCGTCTCAATCTCGGAGTGCGTCGTCCCGTGACGGTCACCGCACCGGGCCTCGTGCTTGGTTCGGGCGTTGCTGTTCAACGGTTGGTGGACAAGGGGGCAGCGCGTCCCGCCTCCACAACACGAACGGTTGCTGCGGATGGAACTCCACTCAGCGACCTCGATCTTCCGATGTACCGCGACGGCATGGACTGGTTCGTGCTGCGCGTGGCGAGCAACAAGGAAGATTCCGTGCGCGCCACACTGCTGCGCAAAGTTCAGATTGAAGGCATGGGACATCTCGTGGGGCGCATCATGGTGCCGACCGAGAAGAACAAGGTCGTCAAGGAACGCAAGCAGAAGATCACGGAGACCAAGCTCTATCCAGGGTATGTCTTCGTCGAGATGCACCTCGAAGCAGATGGACGCATCCCGCAGGATGTCTTCTTCCTCATCAAGGAGACGATGGGTGTGGGTGATTTCGTCGGTACCGCGGGACGACCAACGCCAATGGTGCCGTCTGAAGTCGAGAAAATGCTCTTCGACTCGAAGAAGCCAGATGACAATCCGCAAGTCAAGATGGAATTCGTGAAGGGCGACCACGTCACCATCATGGAAGGTCCATTCCTCAGCCATGAAGGCACGGTCGACGAGGTCTTCCCAGACCGAGGCGTCGTGCGCATTCTGGTTACGATCTTCGGTCGGCAGGTGCCACTCGAGGTCGAGTACTGGCTCCTCCAGAAGGTTGGCAAGTAAACATGCAAGACCGCCGCTTCGCTTTCGCTCGTGTCCTCTGCCGTGTGGTGTTGGCCGCGTCGGTGATGTGCGCGACCTTGTTGATGCCGTTGCTCACAGGATGCAACGTCTATCAAAACTTTCCAACAGACGATCCGAAAGCGTTTGTGGATCCTTACTTCCCGCCGATGCCAGACATCATGGCGAAGGCGATCAAGTTCACACATCAGCGTGTTGCTCCAACGCAGCCGCTCGTTTGGAACTTGCCATCAGGGGCGCGCAGTGTGGTGTGGGAGAAAGTGGCACAAGTGCTCCCGACCGATGCACGACCGATGCGCAAGGACGATGTTGACTCCTTCAGCATTCGACAAGTGCGCGTGAGCGGAGCCAAGGCGCAAGTGGATGTGGTCTATCACGGCGCGGACGGACTCTGGCGCCTCGTCACCGTCTATCTGAAGAAGGTTGGACCGTTGCAGATGTTCCAGCCCGATTATCTGCAGAGTTGGAATATTCCAACCGACGCACCGACCGCGAATGATCCATCCGCCGCTGGTTGACTGGTGAAACCGCGTCGTATCGTCACGCCAAGGCATCTATGACACAAAAAGAACAAAAGCCACGCACGGCGATCTCGCCGACGCGTGAGGAAAATTACGCAGAGTGGTATCAGCAGATCGTGCGCGCCGCCGATCTCGCAGAGTCGTCGCCTGTACGCGGATGCATGGTTATCAAGCCGTGGGGTTATGCCATTTGGGAAAACATCCAACGAGTCTTGGACTCGAAGTTCAAGGCGACTGGACACCGCAACGCCTACTTTCCGCTCTTCATTCCTCTGTCGTTTCTTCAGAAGGAAGCGGACCATGTCGATGGATTCGCAAAAGAGTGCGCGGTGGTCACGCATCATCGGCTTGCTCCAGGGAAAGATGGAAAGCTCGTTCCAACAGGTGAGTTAGATGAACCACTCATCGTGCGTCCGACGAGTGAGACGATCATCGGCGCCAGTTTCGCCAAGTGGGTTGAGTCGTGGCGCGATCTTCCACTCCTCATCAATCAGTGGGCGAATGTCGTGCGCTGGGAAATGCGGACTCGTTTGTTCTTGCGCACCACCGAGTTCCTCTGGCAAGAAGGGCACACCGCCCACGCCACGAGCGACGAGGCCGTCGTCGAAACGATGAAAATGCTCGAGGTGTACGGCGATTTCGCAGAAAACTGGATGGCCATGCCCGTGATCAAAGGCGAGAAGACAGAGGGGGAACGATTCCCAGGCGCTGTACGCACCTATTCGATCGAGTCCATGATGCAGGACCGCAAGGCACTGCAAGCTGGCACGAGCCACTTCCTCGGACAGAATTTCGCCAAGTCGAGCGGTATTCAGTTCACCGACAAGGATGGAACGCTGCATCACGCTTGGACGACCAGTTGGGGTGTCAGCACGCGACTCGTTGGCGCGCTCATCATGACTCACTCTGACGACGATGGACTGGTCCTTCCACCGAAACTTGCTCCGTCGCATGTCGTCATCCTTCCAATCATTCGAGATGATGGATCAGCTCCGCAAGTGATGGAATGGTGTCGCACGCTCGCCGCAGATCTCGCTCGTGCAACCTACGACGGTCGTCCTGTTCAAGTCGAAGTGGATGATCGTGATTTGCGGGGTGGTGACAAGACTTGGCAATGGGTGAAGCGTGGTGTGCCACTTCGCGTAGAGGTGGGTCCTCGCGATATGGCGCAGAACGCGGTGAGTGTTTCGCGCCGTGACCGTGGAGTGAAAGAGCGTGAGACGATCGGTCGCGATGCGTTTGTCTCGGGGATTGTGGCGCTCCTCGATGAAATGCAAGACGACATGTTGAACCGCGCTCGTCAATTCAGAGATGCGCACTCGTGTCGAATCGATACACGCAGCGAGTTTGAGTCGTACTTCGCCTCGGCATCGCAAGACGAAAATGTGCCGACTCCGATTCACGGCGGATTCGCATGGTGTCACTTCTGTGGCGACCCAGCGGTCGAAGCTGAAATCAAGAACCTCCTCGGCGTGACCGTGCGCTGTCTTCCGCTCGACGCCCCCGCCGAAGAGGGAAAATGTGTTTGGACCGGCCGTCCGAGCGCCCGACGAGTGGTTTGGGCGAAGTCGTACTAGCCGACAACGTCAATGATGTGGATTTGCGGCAACCGCGGTCGACTGCCTGTCGACTGCCTGTCGAATCGTGGCGTAAGGTTCCTGCTTGGAGAGGTCAAGGCAACGCGACGGTCGCATCGCTGACGAGATTCCAGCGCAGAATCACTCGGTTCGAGTGCTCGAATCCGAGCACGCTGATGCTGCCCGGTTGCAGAGCAAGATGAGCTCCGAAAGCTGGATCCCGCTGCACGAATACCGCTGCGAGGACTCTTGAAACATGACCATGCGCGAAGAGCGCGCAGTCGCCGTCCACCGCGAGGCAACGGTCGATGACACGTTGGCAGCGCGCGGCCACTTGCGCGAGTGTCTCACCGCCATCGCATCCATCGCGCCAAATATCCCACGCTGGCGACTTCTCTTGAATCTCCTTGGTGGTGCGTCCTTCGAATGATCCATAGTCCCACTCGCACAAATCGTCGGTGGATGTTCGCTGCTCTTCGAACCCAGCCAGTGCACATGTATGCATCGCGCGTTGCCTTGGACTCGAGAGCACGAGCGCGAATGAATGTTGTGCCAGAATGGGACGAAGTGCCAACGCCGCCATTTCTCCAGCATGAGTGAGTGGGATGTCAGTGCGACCGGTGTGCTGCCCGCTCTTGCTCCACGCGGTCTCTGCATGGCGAACCAACCAGATTTGCTTGGTCGTCATTGGACTCATGCGCTCGCCACGATATCGATCCGCGGAAAGAGCGCCAGTTTCGCAATGGACACGCCCACCTTTGGAAGATGAAAACTGACCACCGAATCGAATTCGTTGCAGTGCGACCCCGCGGCGTGGACGGGTCCAAGTGCACTTCCACCGAACGCTGTTGCCAGTTCATCCATTTTGGTGGGAAGGAACGGCGCAAGGAGAACTCCAGCCACGCGAATCGTTCTCGCACTCTGTGACAGGATGCTCTCGACGCGAGCCAGGTTCGCAGGATCCTTGGCGAGTTTGAAGGGTTCGGTGTGGTGGATGAACGCGTCAATCTCACGCAGCAGTTCGAGCGGTGCACGAGCAGCAGCGTTGAGATCAAAAGCATCCATCGCCTCACGCCACTGGACGATCGCCTTCTCACAGCGAATGGGCCATTCGCCTCCGCGCTCCGCATCGTCTGGCAATGTGCCGCCACAGTATTTCGCGATCATGGCCCCGACGCGGCTCGCACAATTGCCCACGAGGTTGACGAGATCCGCGGTATAGGTCTCATGGAAATGCGATGCTCGAAAGTCAGCGTCCGCTGCTTGAAGTGGTCCTTGCGTCGCCATGTACCAACGCCACGCGTCGAGTCCGTAGTGGGCGACGAATCGGTCAATCGTTTCAAGGTCGACAAAGTTGCCCATCGACTTGCTCATCTTCTGTCCATCCGCAATCCAAAAACTATGCGCGTGAATGCGCTTGGGAAGTGGAAGTTCGAGAGCCATCAACATGGCCGGCCAAATCACCGCGTGAAACCAGAGGATCTCCTTGCCGATGACGTGCGTGTGCGCAGGCCAAAAGTGCGCGCGTGATTCGTACAACTGCGCGAGCGTTGCATCGTCGGATTCAAGTCCTGCGCCAGATGCTGTGCTTCCAGCGCACCCCTCGATCGAAGGCACGCCGAGGTCACGCGCAAGTGGCCACGCGAGTCCAAGTGCGCTCGCATAGTTCATCAGCGCATCGATCCACACATAGATCACATGACGCTTGTCGTCGGGGAATGGAATGCCCCACGAAAAGTTGGTGCGTGTGACTGGAACATCTTGCAGTCCTTCTCGCAGTCGCCCTCGCACCTCGTTGAATCGACCCGATGGCTGGATGAAGTCAGGATTCGCGTTGAAGAATTCCTCGAGTCGCCCTTGAAACTCACTCAATCGAAAGTAGTAATTCTCTTCGGATGCACGGATGAGCGACTTTCCGCTGATCGGACTCTTATAGTCAAGTTCCTTGGCGCGGGTCTCGGTGTAATACTCCTCTTGCCCTTCGTCGTACCAGCCTGAAAATGTTCCGAGTGTGATGGCTCCGCGCGCTTGGAGAGCCTTGATCATCGCCTGCACTTGCCTTGTGTGGCGAGGTTGCGTTGTGCGAATGAAGTCATCATTCGAGATGTCAAACAGACGAAGGACACGCTGAAACTCAGCAGCATTCACATCAGCGAGTGCTTGCGGAGTGACTCCTCGAGCCGTCGCGCTCTTTTCGACTTTGGCACCATGCTCATCAGTCCCAGTGAGGAAAAACACGGTGCGACCTTGCAGTCGACATCCTCGTGCGACCACATCCGAAATCATCGTGGTGTAAGCGTGTCCGATGTGCGGACGATCGTTCACATAATAAATCGGAGTTGTGATGTAGACCGGTCTTGACATCGAAGCGTCGATCATAGTTCGCGCCACTTGATTCGGTCGGTGGGTGCTTCGAGGATGGCAGTTCGCAATGATTCGAAATCGGCGGGATGAGCAGACTCGATGGCGTAGAGAAATCCCGCGTGTCGGAAGACGATCGTGTCTGGTGTGTTGGGCGCACTTCGCTCCAACACGCCAACGGCTCCGAGCTCGAGTGCGTGTGGACGTCCGAAAGTGTCGAACGTTGCAGACTCATTGTCGTCCTTGCGGATGGAAATCAGCACGATGTGTCCCTGTTTCGAGGTGAGTGCAATGAGAATCGAAAACGGCGGAGTCTCGGATTGCGCCACCGTTGCCGCAGAGACTCTCCATCCCAGTTCGCCAAAGAGGGGAATGGGGGGCATCTCTCCCTCTTGGCATGTGAGAAGAAGGAGCGAATTGAGTTCTCGATCGCTCGTCTCGTGGTCCATCCCCAACCGAGGGGACTCATACCGCATGCCGGTTCGAGTGACCTCGGTTTCGGCGAGCCAATCTGCAACGGGAGTGATTCCCGGTGCCGGTATTCGTGGGGGATGGACGGGGGAAAGAACTCCCGCTACCACAACAAATCCAAGAAGGACGAACACGCCCGAGAGTGGACCGTAGTGTCGTGGTGGAGCGCTAGACTGATTGAGATCTTTCATGGCAATGACTTCGTCCATTCTCCTCGTTGCGGTCAGTTCGTGCTTGGTCATCTCGATGGCTGCGCCAGCGCAAAATGCACTCGATGTGCCAGGGCAGGGTGACGCACTCGATGCCAATCTGGGTCATCGCGGAAGATCGAACACCGCCGTTCCCCAGACCGACTTTCGACAACGCAATCTCGTGGTGACGGGCGGTATCGCAGATGGCCGAGGCTTTCGAGGCAGCGTCGGGTACACGGCAGCAGACGATTTTCGTGGTGCCGTGGGCGGCGATACTCTGCGAGGATTCCGGTCCTACAGCGCAGGAAGTGATCCGCTGCTCCTCCAGACGCTCACGAGTGATTCGAGGTTTTCGTCGGCGCAAGGACTCGGCGCGCTCGAGTTCGCTCGCGACTTCGGAGGATCATCGCATCCGAGCCGGCTCGAGACCGTCATCAGGACCTCCGCACGAGATGCGGTCTCGACCCGCTTCGCCCGCGATAATGCAGCGAGCATCCTGCAGACGGACGGCATTCCACGAATTCTCTATCGATTCCCACAAGCGACTGTAACGCTCAGTCCAGTCGCTGGTGTGGTCTCTGAGCAATCAGGCGTCGCCGAGGTGCTTGGTCTCGTTTCGCAATACGACATCGCGCGTATGCGGTTTACTCGAGAGGCCGTCTCGAACGCCAAACTGGTTGAACCATTTGAAACACCTCTTCGCCGCGGTATCGACGCGAATGCGGCTGATTCCAAGCGGGATGCTGCCATGGCACCCGAGTCGTACTGGAGAGCCGCAGACACGATCGTGAAGCGTGTCACTGACTCTGGGAGCACTAATGTGGATTCCGAAATGGACGCGATTCGAAAGCGCCTCGGTGAGTTTCAAGAGTGGAGTGATGAACTCTTGCAGCGCGCCGAAATGGATGTGTTGGGTGAAGAGGCGATCAAGAAAAAACGCAAGGATGAGGATCCCAAGAAGCAGCCCGAGAAGGAGTGGGACCCCATTGAGGCGGCGCAGTTGCTGAGGCACAGAGAGTTGCTTCCAACACTCGTTCCAGAATCAGAGGGACGGTTGCGTGAGATCATGCTTGCTGCGGAAGGCGCACTGCAAGACTCGCGCTATTTCCAGGCAGACAAACTGTTTGCCTCTGCCGCGGCACTTTCTTTAGACAATCCGCTCGCCGCGCTCGGGCGCGCGCACGCGCAGATTGGCGCTGGACTTCCGCTGAGCGCGGGGTTGCATCTTCGTCGACTCTTTGTGAGACATCCAGAGATGATCGCGATGCGAATGGACAACGGAAAAGGAACCGCTCCATCACGCCTTGCCCAGGTGGGCGAGGTGGCACTCGATTTTGGTAAGGGGTCGATTGAAGGTGAACGGCTCGACTACGGACTCGTTGCGGCCTACTGCGGATACCAAATCGGGAACACCGAATTGATGGAAGCGGGCATCACGATGATGGAAACTGATCCATCCAACCCCGACATCGTTGCCATTACACGATCCATCTGGCGAGCGCAGTAATTTATGATCGTTCACTGCCTTGGTGCACTCGTTGCAATCGCAGTGCTATCACGAATGCCGAGGCTCTCGAAGATCTGCCGAGTCGCATCACTGCGATTCAATGTGTAGAAGTGCAATCCGTGGACTTTGTGGTCGAGCAAGTCCCTGCATTGCTCAGTCGCCCAGTGAATACCAACGCGGCGTACTGACGCAGCGTCGCCTTGTGCGCGGTCGATGGCGCGCAAGAGTGATGCGGGGAATCGTGCCCCAGCGGCGAGTTCGGCCATGCGATGAAGTCCAGCGAGGGTGGTCACAGGCATGATGCCAGCAATGATGGGGACTCTGATACCCGCAAGTTCGCAACGATCGCGCCAATCGAGAAATGCACGGTTGTCGAAAAAGAGTTGCGTCACGATGAAGTCAGCACCCGCATCAATTTTCGCCTTGAGGTGATCCATCTGCTTCAACGTATTGGGCGTTTCTGGATGTCCCTCTGGGTAACCCGCGACGCCGATTTCAATCGCAGTTTCTGCCTTGCGGGGCGTAGCGTTTCGCAGATGACGCACGAGGTCCACTGCAAATGAGAAATCGCCCGCACAGGCAGATGAATCGTCCTTTCGAGCATCGCCTCGAAGTGCGAGAACGGTGCGAACTCCAGCCGTTTGGTAGCGATCAACCATCGCATCGACCTCGGCACGCGTGTGACCAACACCCGTGAGGTGTGGCATGGTGGTCAGCGTCGTTTCTCGCAACAACCGTTCCACCAACGCATGGGTCCGTTCGCGGGTTGATCCGCCAGCGCCGTAGGTCACGCTGACGAAACTCGGACGAAGCGGTTCAAGTTCGGCGATCGATGCGAAGAGGGTTTCCCAGCCCGCATCGTCCTTTGGAGGAAAGAACTCGAAGCTCACAGTGGCCCCATGCTGTCGAATCCGTTGCGCCACTTGCATCAAGGCATGGTAGAGCCGATGCGAAGAACCCTACACTGCCCCCATGATCTCGCGTCCCCGTATTCCGCGACCCACTGCGAAGCGGTTGAACTTGTACCTGCGCGAGTGTGAGGAACTCTTGGCTGTGGGCCATTCCAAGGCGAGTAGCCAGATGCTCGCCGACGCGCTCGGATTGACGGCAGCGCAGATCCGAAAGGATCTCACACACCTTTCGGTCCTTGGTCAGCCCGGCGTGGGGTATTCGTTGCTCGAACTTTCGCAAACGCTGCGCGAGACGATCGGGCTGACTCGGTCTTGGAGAGCGGTCATTGTCGGCGTCGGCAACATTGGTCGTGCCGTCCTTTCCTATGCACCCTTTCGATCCGAGAACTTCGCAATCGTTGCCGCGTTTGATACCAACACTGAGATTGTCGGAAAATCGTGGAGCGGTCGAGTGGTCCATCCAATGCATGAACTGAAATCGGTCGTGAAGCAATTGCGGGCCGAACTCGGCATCGTGGCGGTTCCAGCCGATGCGGCACAGGATGTCGTGGACCAACTCGTCGCCGCGGGCGTTCGGGGGATTCTGAACTTTGCCCCTCGGCGCGTCATCGTCCCAGAGGGGATGCAAATCACCAGCGTCGACTTTCAGGTGGAACTGCGACGACTCGTCTTTGAGGTGGTCTTGGCTGGCGAAGATAAAGTGGAAGGAGTGGTTCGCGGATGACAACTCATTGGACTTGGACCCCCAGTGTGTCGCTCGTTACCGCGGTGCTCCTCGTCGTGACGGTGACTGGAGGTTGCCGCAAGACTCTTCTGCAGCCTTCTCCGAGTGATCTCCTTCGCCGCGAAATCGCCGAGAATGAGGAGCAAATCGCCTCGCTTGAGGCGCAGATCGGTGAGCTCGAAACCAAGCTCGCGGCTGCCGGTCGACCGGCGTTGCCGGATGGCGCGATTCCAGCCATTTCCGAGATTCGGATTGGTCGCCTTTCGGCATTGGATCCCGATGATTCTTCAGTGTTTCGAGTCTGGATCGATCCCGTCGATGGACGCGAGAGGTTTATCCAGATGGCTGGATCAATCGAGATCACGGTCACCTTTGAAGATGGCTCCTCCCTCTCTGATTCATTCACCGCCGAAGAGGTGCGCGAAAGTTGGAGGGGTGGCTTCACGGGAGCGAGCTACGCCTTCTCAATCTCGACATTACGCTCGGATGGATCTCGGGCAACCCTCTCTCCCCGACCCTCGATTGATGCTCGGTTTACGGATCTTGCATCGGGAAGACTGATCGAAGCGCACCGCGATGGCTCAGGAACAGAAAAAGAGCGATAATGCCCACACGATGAGAACTCATTCAGCCACTCGATCAGCCGACTCTTGTGGTCTGCTCATTCGGGTGATACTTCCCCTTGTGGTGGTGCTTCTCTCCAACATCGGTTGTCAGCGCGCACTCTTCCCATCAGACAAACCGCGCACGCAGTTTCAGACATACGACCGACTGCGGCAGAATGACGCGCCGCTCGAAGAGAATGATGTCTTCGGACGCCCACAACCCGCGCTTCGCGCGCGATTGACTCCATCATCGAGTTGATTTTTGCACGATTTGCACAGAGTTGCATTTGAAATGAAAGTTGTTTGCGCTTCGCGTCCGATACGCAGAGCAACGACAATGATGTCGAAAGGAGTTGCGACGGATGGCATCGACGAAAGCACCTGCACGAAGCGCACAGCGAACAAGAATTATGTGGTTCGCGCTCATCGGAGCATCCACACTCGTCTTCGGAATCCTTGCGCTCGATGGGAAGGATCGCGTCACTCCGCCAGTCGCTTGGAACGTGACTGAGGTAGGCCCATCCGCACCTGGCAGTTCGATCCAACCTCGCGAGGCACAGTTGAACGCGGGGCGGTGGAAGGCGATCGTGATCCATCATTCGGCGACCCCCGGCGGTTCCTGGGAAACCATCGAACGGCAGCACCTCGCACAAGGGCGCGCGGGACTCGGTCATCATTTCCTCATTGGAAACGGACAGGGGATGGGGGACGGCGCAGTTCACGTTGGCTACCGTTGGGACCGTCAACTTCCCGGCGCACATCTGAGCCCAGTCTCGATCACCAAGGGGTCCAGCGTGGCGCGAATTGCGGCGCTTTCGTCCGACAATCTTCGCGACGACACAATCTCGATATGCCTCGTTGGAAACGGAGACCGACGCCCATTCACCGATCGCCAAATCGGCGAACTCTCGGAACTGGTATCGACCTTGCAGGCTCAACTCGGAATCAATTCCAGCCGCATTGTCCTCTCGAGCGATATGCCTGGCGGAGCGGGTCCTGGGCAATACTTCGCCGCATCCATTTTCGAATCAAATCTGAATGGAATTGGGGTTGTCTCGGGCAGTTCCTCGAACTAATCTTCAAACTCATTTCTTTCGCCCATTCCGGGCGACTTCATCATGGTTGGGGATCGAATCCAAGGTGATTTCTTGGACGGTCGTGTTTCAGGTACTTCAAGTGAGCGTTTTTACAAACGAAATGTTCGGCCAAAAGATGATCGCCCAAATCGGAACGGGGGCGAGGTCGGTGCTGTACGCGGTGCAGGATCCTCGGACGCGGGAAGTGTTTACGCTCAAACATGTCCGCCTCGAGTCGACCGACAAGGACGATCGATGGCTGGTCCAAGTGGAACAGGAGTACGCCATCGGTTCCAAACTGGATCACCCTGCACTTCGCAGCGTGAAACAAGTGTTCCGCTCGAAAGACGGACTGAAGTTTTGGAAGCGCGTCGAGGTGGGGCTCCTCATGGAGTTCATCGATGGAGAGAGCCTCGACCACCTACCGATTGAAAGTAATGCGCAGGTCGTTCGGATTTTCGCTCGCGTTGCACGCGGACTCGCGCACATGCACCAGAAGGGTTTTGTCCATGCCGACATGAAGCCCAACAACATCATGATCACTTCGGACGGCGTGAAGGTGATCGATCTTGGACAGGCTTGTGCGAATGGCGAAAAGAAGAAGCGCATTCAGGGCACTCCTGGGTACATCGCGCCCGAACAGGGTCACCGTGAAGCGATCACTCCGGTCACCGACATCTATAACTTTGGTGCCACCATGTATTGGACGGTGGTGCGCGATGTCATCCCGACCGTTGTCCCACCGGGCACGGCCGACGGTGCGGTGACCGCGATTCCAACGGCGAGCCTTCGCCGCCCTGATCCTCCGCAAGTGCGAAACCAAACGGTGCATCCGCTCCTTGGCAAGATCATTCTCGATTGCGTTGAGCCGCAACCAGCCGATCGATGCGAGAGCATGGGAATGATTGCTCAGCGTCTGGAAGACCTTCAATTGGTCTTGGATGCTGCGCCGGGCGGATTCCCGCTTCGAATTGATTCTTCCGCAACCGCGCCGAATCGAGATATCTAGCCCGTCTTCGACCGCTACGCTTTGTGTATGGACATGATTCGTGTTGGCAAGTTGGCTTGCGCTACGGCTTTGATCGCGATCCTGACTCCGTTGGCGTGGGCGCAAGATGCCCCTACCGCCGAGAAGTCTTCCGCGATTCGCAGTACCGACGAAGCGAAGCAACTCGAAGCTCGCCTTCGAGAGGTCGCATCCAAATGCCGACCCACACAAGTCGCCCTTCATTTTCGACCAAGTCGCGGCATGACTGGAAGTTCGGGGAGTGGCACGGTGATTGAGAGTGAAGGATGGATTCTGACGGCGGGCCATGTCGGCGATGAGCCGGGACGACGCATGACGATCACCTTTGAAGATGGCACGACCACGCAAGGGATGACGGCTGGGATGATCTTCGACGGCACCCGCGACTGTGGACTCATTCGGTTCAAGCCGAGTGACCGCGTGTGGCCGGCGGCGAAGATGGTCTCTCCAAAATTATTCGAGCGAGGACACTGGATCTGTTCATTCGGTCACACCTACGGCACTGAAAAAGAGCAGTGGATGGCTCCCGCGATGAGAATGGGACGACTCCTCGGACAAGATGAT
This sequence comes from Planctomycetota bacterium, assembly GCA_027622195.1. Classification (GTDB taxonomy): domain Bacteria; phylum Planctomycetota; class Phycisphaerae; order Phycisphaerales; family SM1A02; genus SXOD01. Next base: position 15,170 of record JAQBZO010000018.1, on the reverse strand, counting down.
CTGATGATCGCTGTCGATTCTCCTTTCGCAGGCGGCGATTCGGGCGGCGGCGTCTTTTCGATTGAGGGCGATCTTGTCGGAGTGATCTCGACCGCGGGAGCGGAACCTTGGAATGCGCAAGCAACAAGTATGGAGTTCATCCAGACCAAGATGGATTGGATGAAGAGCGCGCTGCCTTCCAATTGGAATGCATCATCGAAGCCGACTGATCCGCAAGTGGGTGCACAACCACCAGAATCGAGCGGGGAAATGCCTACCATCGTCGGGACGGCTGCGAGCGAGACGGATCCTCCTGATGAGAATCAAAGGGATCGACCGACACTCTTTCCCGACCAATCGGAGTACGACCAGATCGGGAGAGAGTCCTCCGCCATGCTTGAAGCGCTCGCGTCCGCATGCCAAGAAGCGATGATGTCGATCGTGGTCATTCTTGTCGACAGTCGGGCGACGGCGCTTGGAACCATCATCGATTCCGAGGGAACGGTGTTGACGAAGCGATCAGAACTTCCAAGCGATCTTACGGCGATCGACGTCACGATGCCCGATGGAGTCGTCGTCCGTGCTGAGGCGATAGCGGTCGATGGCGCGCTCGATCTCGCTCTCTTGCGAACAGGCGAATTGGGACACCAATCCATTCAGTTTCAAAGTGGCGTGACTCCAGAGCTCGGGGCCATGTTGTTGAGCCCTGCTCCAGATGGAGTTCCGATGGCGCTTGGAGTCTGTTCAGTGAATGGACATGAGACGAGTCGTCGCGACATCACGGCTCCGTTTCTTGGAGTGGGTGTTCGCGCCGCTTCGGCGGCAGAACTTCAGGGAAGCAACGCACCATCTGGCATTGTGGTCGAGCAGCTGACTCCAGGCAGTACAGCAGAAGGAGCGAGCATTCGTGTTGGAGATGTGGTCCTCGCCATCGATGGTGAGCAAGTGCCATCGCAAGCCGAACTGGGAGAGTTGGTGCGTCGCCGCGCCATTGGTGCTCCGCTGCACATCACCTTGTGGCGAACGGCGATGCGGGTTGAATTGACCGCGCGTCCGACAGAGCGGCCTCGGGGTCGTGGTCCGTCACCATCCACGCGACTCTTTCCATCGAGCCGAAGGCCCAGTGGATTTGGAAGTGTGATTCAGCACGACTCGTTGTTGACAGCACATGAAATGGGTGGACCGCTTCTCGATCTTGACGGCAAGGTCGTTGGACTCAACATCGCGAGAGTGGACCGCACTCGCACCTATGCACTCGAGAGCGCTCGCGTGGCGCAGTCGATTGACACAATGCGCGCTCGGATCGCCACGAAGGAACCGATCGATCCACTCATGCATGATGTCGTTCCGATCTCCATCAACGCCACTGGGCAGACAGCCCTTCACGCGGGAGTCGCCGGTTTGAGCGGAGCGTCCATGCGCTATCGCATTGATCCAGATCGCGGCACTGGGAGCGCGAGCGGATTTCGAGAACAATCCGATGCGCTCCGATGGCAGGTGCGAGTGGAGTCCAAGGGAACCTATATCGTGGAAGTGCTCTATCAGTTACGAGGACGCGCAGCGACCGACGAGTCGATTCGCGTTCGCGCAGGAACTGCAGAGATTGCTGCAGAGATTCATCGGACTGGTCGTCGTGGCGATGTTCAGAGGACTCGACTGGGCACGGTGCTGCTCTTGACCGGTGAACAATCGATCGAATTGTCTGCGGTCGATGCTCCAGCGAACATCCTCCTCGGCTCGCTTATCCTTTCTCGTGTTGAAGCAGAAGCACCCAAGTCCGATCAGAATGGTGACGCCGCTGCCGCTGGTGAACCGCAACACGAAGGAGTATCAGAGTGAGCACACATGGTGAGAAGTGGGATCGTCGATTTCTTCGACTCGCCCTCGAGATTGGATCGTGGAGCAAGGATTTATCACGCGGAGTGGGCGCTGTGATTGTCGCTCCATCGCGTCGAATCGTCTCGACGGGCTACAACGGATTGCCGCAAGGTGTGCACGATCATCCAGAACGCCTTGAGCGTCCTGCGAAATACGAACTCACATGCCACGCCGAACTGAACGCGATATTGACCTGCGCGCGGCACGGCGCATCGCCAAACGGTTGCACGGTGTACACCACATTCTCACCCTGCGTGGCGTGCTCACTCGCCATCATCCAAGCAGGACTTCGTGAGGTGGTCTGTTATGACATCGAGACGCAGATGGATGAGGTGTGGCTCGCGAGCATTGAGAAAGCAACGATGCTCTTCGGTGAGGCTGGCGTGGGGTACATCACCTATTCGCGCGATGGCGCGACGCCTGGATTGCCATCGCGTGTCTAGCATGGCGAACTATGGATTCCTTCCCTGAGTGTTTCTCTTTAGCCGGTCGCGTTGCATTCATCGGCGGCGCCACGCAGGGGATCGGTCGCGCCTGCGCCATCGCGCTCGCTCAAGCTGGTGCCTCGGTGATTCTCGCGGGTCGCAACGACGAAGGACTCGCCAAGGCGTTGAACGAACTTCCTTGCAAAGCGGGACAGAAGCACGGCACATCCTGCGTGGACTACGCATCGTGGACTGCTGTGCAACAAGCAGCCGATGCGATCGCTGCATCGCGCACGATTCATATTCTGATCCACAATACGGGTGGACCCGCCGCCGGATTCGCAGTCGATGCGAATCCAACCGACTACGCGAAAGCGTTCGAGATGCATCTCCTCTCTGGGCAAGCACTCGTGCGAGCCTTCGCGCCTGGCATGCGCGCAGCGGGTTACGGTCGCATTGTGAACATCGCTTCGACGAGTGTGGTGACACCGATCAAGGGACTTGGTGTTTCAAACACAATTCGCGCCGCCGTGGCGAACTGGAGTCGCAGTCTTGCATCGGAACTCGCCCCATTTGGGATTACATCGAACACCGTCTTGCCTGGCTATACAGCAACCGCCCGACTCGCGAGCCTTTTCAAGGGCAAGGCAGATCGCGCTGGGAGCACCGAAGAACAAATCACACGCGATGCAGTCGCAACGATTCCCGCCGGTCGACTCGGTGAAGCAGAAGAAATCGCAGCTGCAGTCCTCTTTCTCTCGAGTCCCGCTGCAAGTTATGTGAATGGTGTGAATCTTCCGGTGGATGGGGGACGTCTCGCGGGAAACTAGCCATTCGCGCTGGTTCGGAGTGCTCACCGTCGTGCTCGCGCTCCTCGGGTGGAGCATCGTGCCGATCATTCTGCGTGACCTCGGGCCGCGCGTTGATCCATGGTCGAACAATGGATGGCGTTACGGAGCGAGCGCGCTCTTCTGGCTGCCATGGCTCATTTGGACTTGGAAGCGAGAAGGAGTACGCCGTGGAATCTTTCGCGATGCATTCTGGCCAAGTGTCGCGAATGTCGTGGGACAAAGTTGCTTTACCGCCGCGTTCGTGGAACTCAATCCCGGACTGGTGACATTCTGTCTTCGCACGCAACTTGTGTTCGTTGCGATTCTGGCGTGGATGATGTTTCCCGCTGAGCGCGGGGTGATGAGAACACCGCGTTTCATCGGTGGAGTGTCTCTTGTGTTGATCGGAGTGCTTCCCGTCCTCCTCGGCGGCAATATCGAATGGACTGGTGCGAGCCTGAACGGTGTCCTCTATGCGCTCGGTAGCGCCGTCGGTTACGCGTGCTATGGCATCTTCGTCCGCAAGTGGATGCAGCGCGATCATCCCATCACAGCCTTCGCCGTCATTGCCCAGCAAACAGCGATCGGGCTCATCCTCATTATGTTGGTGATGGGAAAAGATTCAGGGATGGCCATCGTCGATCTCTCCGAGCGCGACCTCTGGTTGCTCGGCATCGCGGCATTCATCGGCATTACGGTCGGCCACGTCTTCTACTACATCAGCATCGCCCGACTTGGAGTCAGCGTGACCAGCGGCGTGCTTCAACTGCAGCCGTTTCTGGTGAGCGCGATCAGTTTGCAAGTGTTCCAAGAACGACTCACTCCACTGCAGTGGTTCGGGGGCGTTGTCGCGATTGGAGGAGCGGCGATCATGTTGACCGCCAAGGGGAAGGGGTCACGCGATCTTGCTCAAGCCGCGAGCGACCCCGGCGATTGACGGCGGTACTCTTTCGTTGTGAACGAGCCACTCCAGATCACTCACTTCATCGATGGTCGATTCGACGCATCGTCGGCAGAGTGGATTGAACTCATCAACCCCGCAACAGGGTCGTCCATCGGACAAGTCGCGTCGGGAACCTCGGCGGATGTCGACCGCGCGGTCGCGGCAGCGGCTCGAGCACTTCCTTCGTGGCGTGCGAAGTCTCCGACAGAAAGAGGAGCATTGTTGCATCGTCTCGCCGACTTGATCGAGCGAGATGTTGAGTTGCTCGCCGCAGCGGAATGCCGCAACAGTGGGAAGCCCATCACGCTCGCGCGCGAAGTGGAAGTCCCCCGCGCTGCAGCGAACTTTCGCTTCTTCGCCGAATGTGCATCGCGTTTTGGTTTTGAAGAACGCCTTGAGAACGATCAGAGCGAGAGCCTTGTCATTCGCGAGGGCGCTGGAATCGCGGGGTGCATCTCTCCCTGGAACCTGCCGCTCTATCTCTTCACTTGGAAAATCGCGCCCGCTCTCGCGGCAGGGTGCACGGTTGTCAGCAAGCCGAGCGAGGTCACTCCGGTCACCGCCTGGATGGTCGGTCGACTCGCGATCGAGGCAGGAGTTCCACCAGGGGTCCTCAACATTGTGCATGGGCTCGGCGCAGTCGTGGGGAGCGCCATCGTTGCACATCCAAACATTCCTGTGTTGAGTTTTACCGGCAGCACCTCGGTGGGTGAATCGATTGCCCGCACCACGGCGCCACTTTTCAAACGTGTCGCCCTCGAGATGGGTGGCAAGAATGCGGCGATTGTGTTTGCCGATGCAAACCTTGAGGCGGCGGCCGATGGAGTCGTTCAGTCCGCATTCCGAAATCAGGGGCAGATTTGCCTGTGTACTTCGCGCGTGGTTGTGGAACGATCCATCGCTCCTCGATTCACATCGATGCTGATCGAGCGAACCGCATCCCTTCGTAGCGGAGATCCCACGAGTCCGTCGACACAACAGGGAGCACTCGTCTCAAGCGTCCATCGAGATAAGGTGCTCCTTGCGATTCAATGCGCGCGTGATGCTGGCGCGCGTGTGTTGTGCGGAGGCCGAGCCGTTCCGCCCGAATCACTTCCTGCATCGTGCCAGGGCGGATACTTCGTCGAGCCAACGATCCTCGCTGGTCTTCCATCCCATTGCAAGACGAATCAGAACGAGATCTTTGGACCTGTGGTTTCACTCCTCGAGTTCAAGGATGAACCCGAGGCGATCGAAATCGCGAATGACTCCATGTATGGACTCGCCGCATCCATCTGGTCGAGCGATGCACCGCGCGTTGACCGAGTCGCCCGCGCACTCGAAGTCGGCATTGTGTGGAACAATTGTTGGATGGTGCGCGATTTACGCACCCCATTCGGCGGAACCAAGCGATCTGGACTCGGTCGAGAGGGCGGAGACGATGCCCTTCGTCATTTCACGGAGCCGAAGTCGGTGACTCGGTCGAAGGCGTAGCCGCCCAAACCGTGGTTATCGGCAGCATCTTTCGGAAGATGTGAACGATCGGTTCCGCAATTGTGCGTGTTTTGCCACTTTTTGTCGACTTTTCTCAGTTGCGTGCTATCTTTCAGAAGTCGGGAAACCCATTCCCGATGATCGAGTTCCATGTTTTTGGAACTCATCAGAAAAGGGCGATGGAGGAGAGGATGAAGAGGAATCAATTAAGCATTTGTGCCGCTGCGTTCACTTTGATGAACCTCGGTGTCGCATCGCTCGCGTTTTCGGGAACGGTCGATTTTGAAGACACCGTCGCTCGTGGACTCGGTGACGATTCCTTGTTGAGTCGCTACACGCTGTACGAAGTGGGCGGAACAAGTCTCACCTTCGGCTGGGATACATCAAACGACCTTCTTGCGGATCAAAGTTTGCGCTTCGAGGATTACAACGACGGAGCGACTGAAACGATCGGCGTTCTTGGCTACCGGCTCGCGGGGTACTCCACCCAGTTTCTCGGCGAGACAAGTTCGTGGGACATGGACTACTCAGGTCTTGGCGGGAATTATTTCATCCGCGCCAATAAGGAACATGGATTCAATCGAACAACTGGGCGGATGCTGATCTCGTTCACCGGAGAGACGGTCACCGAGTTTTCGGCGCTGCTCAACGATCTCGACCACGCCGAGCAATTCGTCATCACCGCGTACGCGGCAGACGGATCTGTTTTGCAGACGCTCAACAGCGCGAGTTTCACAGGAGTCACACCGGCGACTCAAAATGGTCGTGGGTGGGCATTCACTTTGGGTAGTGCCGCGGCATCGCCGATGGCCTACCTGGCAATTGAAATGACTGACGACGGCACGGGAGGCGGATTCGGCCTCGACAACGTGTCGTTCATCCCCGCGCCTGCATCGTTGGCTTGCCTTGCCGCAGCCGCGTTCTGGTCCAAGGGACGTCGCCGTCGCGCTTGCTGATGTGATCTTCGTTGAAGAGTCGCGCGCGCGAGGCGTATCCTGCCCTGCATGTCGACTCACTCGACCGCACATGATTCGTCCAGAGCCCCCGAGCCAATGGGCGTGTATCCACACGCAAGGCGAGCGGGGGACTTTCTTTTTCTCTCTGGTGTTGGCCCACGCGCACGCGGAACCAAGATCATTCCTGGCGTGGTCCAGGATTCCGAGGGGCATGTTCTCTCGGAGGACATCGAAGTGCAATGTCGAAGTTGTTTCGCGAACGCTCGCGCAGTCGTCGAAGATGCTGGCGCGCGGTGGGAAGACGTGGTGGATGCAACCGTCTACCTCACCCACATGAAGCGCGACTTCGCGATGTACAACAAGATCTGGGCTGAGTGTTTCACGGGTCTCGGTTTTCCGAATCCCACGCGCACCACGCTTGAGATTCTGGCGCTCCCCACGCCGATCTCGGTCGAAGTCAAACTCGTGGTGTACGCACCACTCAAGGATGCGGCTCGTGGATGAACATGAGCTCGTCGATATCTCGCCGCTTCTGTCTCGCTTGATTGCTGTCTTCCCTGGAGACACGATGTATTCGCGTGAAGTCTTGATGGACCACGCTCGCGGAGACAACATCACCCTGAGCACGCTGCGGACGACCGTTCATGTCGGAGCGCACGCCGATGCGCCGAGCCACTACCGCGCGAACGCCTCGACGATTGATGAGCAGCCGATCGACCTCTATGTTGGTCCTTGTGATCTCATCGATCTCGATCGACCCAAGGCGGTGGGGACAGATGGATGGCGAGCAGGTCTCGACCAACTTCGCGGCGAAGTGAAGTCGCCACGAGTGCTTCTTCGAACAAACTCCTTCCAGAACCCAAACGAGTGGAGTGCCGATTTTCTCGCGCTCGATCCCGCGCTCATTGATCATCTTGCTGATCGTGGAGTGCGCCTCATCGGAGTCGATACGCCGAGCGTTGATCCTTCCACGAGCAAGACGCTACCGACCCATGCAAGATGCTTCGAGCGCGGCGTCTCGATCATTGAGGGTCTCACACTGACAGGAGTGCGTGCGACGGCGCAAGGGGGATGCTGGGAATTGATCGCACTGCCATTGAAATTGCAGGGCTGCGATGGCTCTCCCGTGCGGGCGGTGCTACGCGCGCGCTTTGATGATCGACCACGCTAAGACGATCACGAGACCAGTCGCGAGCCCCGTGGCGAAAAGAACGACCCGCCATTGGCGAGAGCTACGGTCGCGTGCATCGGCATAGGGGATTGTCGAAAAACTGATCATCTCATACAGCGGAATGAACCACTTCGGAAAGAGGGCGTGGAGTGTGTGCTCGATTCGCTTCTTGATTGGAAACCACCAACGCGCCGAGTCCTTACTCATCTCGTGAAAGTTGTCACGGGCGAGATCGGCGATCGCGTCGGCGTGGCGCTTGCGGAGCGACTCATAGGTCTCGAGTGCGCCGAGCCAATCTCCGTTTGCATCAAAGAGGCAATCGGCCAACGCCTCGCAGTCCTCGAACGCACAGTTTGCTCCTTGGCCATAGAAGGGGACAATGGCATGCGCCGCATCTCCAGCAATCGCCACCTTTCCGTTCACTTGCCAAGGAGAGCATTTCACCGTGACCATGCATCCCACTGGATTGGCGCGGAATTGCTCGACGAGGTCTGGAATCAACGCGAGTGCATCTGGATAATCACGCTCGAATCGCTCGATGATCGCGGCGTCGGTTGAGAGTGCTGCGAAACTGTCGGCTCCATCATGCGGCCAGAAGAGGGTGCATGTGAAGTCTCCTTCGGCGTTGGGGAGGGCGATCATCATCGTGTTGCCGCGCGGCCAGATGTGAAGTCCGTTGGGATCCATGCGATGAATGCCAAAGTCTGATGTGCCCGCTGCAGCAGCAGACATATTGAGTTCCTTGTATCCAGCATGAAGCCACTCTTGGGAATACTCAAACCGCTCACGCTTGCGCATCACTTCGCGGATCGCACTGAATGCTCCGTCGGTTCCGATGATGATGTCTGCTTTGATGACTCTCTCTGTGCCATGCACCTCATGACGAAAGGTGGCAGTAGGAGAGTCCACATCGACATGCGTGCATCGTTCGTCGAACGCCATGCGAACCGATGGATACGACGCAGCCTTCTCGAGGAGGAGGAGATTGAGTCGGCCGCGATGGATGCTGTTGATTGCGTGTCGTCCGCTCGCGCTGTAGGGAAGAAAAGAAGTCTGCCCTGAGCGGGAATGAATCCGTCGACCTGGCATTCGCACGGCATGACGCAGGACGGATTCCTCGAGGCCCGCTCGGCGAAGGGCAGTCAATCCACGGGTGCTGATCGCAAGGTTGATGCTGCGACCGCCCGAATGCCCATTCACGCGCGGGTCGTTCCGACGCTCGATGAGGTCCACTGTCCAGCCGCGCTCTCCGAGGTAGCAAGCAAGCAGACTGCCGGCGAGTCCACCTCCCACAATGAGGACATGTGGGTTCACGCAGTGGCTCCGATGAGCGGAGAGTGAGTCGACACTTCGTTGCAGAACGCGTCCACCATTCGCCACACATCTTCAAACGAGGAGGCGAGTGCAGTGGGAGCGGCGCGGAGAATGTCTGGCTCGCGAAAATCACAAACGATTCCCTTTCCGAGCAGTGCATGGTGAACGCTGCGCGCTCCGCGTTGAACCAAGATCGATACTTGGCTCGCTCGCTCGTGCGTGTTAGACGGTGTCACGATCGACACGCCAACGGGACGACGCTGCGCGATAAGCCACATGAGGTAACCAGAGAGGGCGAGACTTCGTTGACGCATTCGTCCGAGACCCGCCTCCATGAAAATCGGAAGGCTGACGAGGAGTGGAGCCATACTCAGGATGGGAGGATTCGAAATCTGCCATCCATCTGCTCCGTGTGTCGGAGAGAAGTGGTCGCGCATTTCGAATCGATTGACTGGCGAATTCGCCCACCAACCGAGATAGCGCGGCACCTCGTGTGCGTCGGCGTGTCGGCGGTGGATGAAACATCCCGCGACGGCACCAGGACCTCCGCAGAGATACTTGTAGCTGCACCAGCATGCAAAGTCGGGACCCCACTCGTGCAGGCGCAGCTCGGCATTGCCAATGGAATGAGCGAGATCCCATCCGACGCGAGAGCCGACTGCGCGGGCGCGCGCTGTGATCGCTGCGATGTCGAACACTTGCCCTGTCGCGTAATGCACTCCGGGCAGCAAGACCAGTGCAAGCGTGTCGCCGAGTGCATCGATCTTGGCAATGATCTCTTCGTGGCGAAGTGTTCGTTCTCCAGCGCGAGGTGCAACGGTCACCATGTGCTCCGCAGGATCGAGTCCTCGTGAGGCGATGTGCGAGCGCACGGCATACGTGTCGCTGGGGAAGGCACCCTGCTCGATGAGAATCTTGGTGCGACGACCTTCGGGTCTGTAAAAACTCACCATCATCAAGTGAAGGTTGACGGTGAGCGTGTTCATCGCAACGACTTCGTCCAGATGAGCCCCCGTCATTTCGGCAAGCATCGGTTGCAGTCTCATGTGGTAGTCGAGCCATGGCTTGCGTGCCTTGAGATGACCTTCGACGCCGAGCGTCGCCCAATCCTCCAGTTTTTCTTGAATGAGTTCGCGCACCCCATGTGGCTTGAGGCCGAGCGAGTTGCCGGTCATGTAGACGCACTGCGAACCATCCGCCGCGGGCGGGATCGCAAATCGATCGCGAAACTGGCTGAGTGGATCACGCGTGTCGACCGCTCTCGCCCAATCGCGGGAATCAACGAAGTCGCATGCTGAGAGTTCCATCCATGAAGTGGGCGCGTGGGAGATTCCGAGTGGTGTTGCAGTCGTGGTCATGATGAAAGTCCTAGAAACTCAACCGCTGTACCGCGCAGGAGTCGATCACGTGTAGTGGCATTCAATTCTTCGAGCGCGTGGATGATCTTGCCAGGGTTCTCTTCGCCCAGCGGAAACGGGTAATCAGTGCCGAGGGCGACGCGATGTGCGCCCACCTTCAGCAACAAGAATCGCAGCGCGTCTGGATCGTGAACGAGCGAGTCGTAGTACAACTTGCTCGCTTGTTCTGACGGTGCAACATGGGTGCGAGTCGCACACAAGTCGGGTCGACACTCGAATCCGCGTTCGATTCGACCAAGGGTGAATGGAAAGGATCCGCCTCCGTGCGCCAAGCAGACGCGCAGTCGTGGATGTCGATCAAGGACTCCGCCCAGAAGCAGACTGACTGCGGCGCGCGCTCCTTCTGCTGGCATCCCAACAAGCCACGGCATCCAATGGCGCGTCATCTGGTCCTGGCCGGCCATATCCCACGGATGCACGAAGACGGCCGCTGACAATTCTTCTGCAGCGCACCAGAATGGTTCAAGCGAATCGTCGTCGAGGTTGAGTCCATTGACGTTTGTTCCGATTTGAACGCCGCGAAGTCCGAGAGCGCGAACGCATCGATCGAGTTCAGCGCACGCGATGGTGGAGTCTTGTAGCGGGACTGTTCCGAGTCCTTGAAAACGAGTTGGACTGCGTCGAACGGTTTCAGCAATGTGATCGTTCAAGAATCGCGCGAGATCAAGCGCGTGGTCGGCACGAGCGCCATACGAAAACATGATGGGCACCGTTGAGAGAACTTGCATCGACACTCCCGATGCGTCGCACTCAGCGATGCGCACGCTGGGATCCCAAGAGTTCGAGCTGATTTCTCGGAAGACCTTTCCGCCACGGCGAAGTCTCGCACAGCATGGGGCGTGGTGTTCGATCGAAACCCAATCGCCGCCACCAGCGCGCACGGCCATGTCTGGCCACTCCTTGGGAAGTATGTGCGTGTGGAGATCGATCACTCCATGAATGGTATCGGTGTGAAAGGCGTACGATGGGTCGATACGAGGAATCCCTATGTCGAACTCAATGACACCGTTTGCATCGACTCCAACACCTCCTCTCAAGTGCGGACCGATGCCGTCAAAGCTCAATGCGTGTGGAGATCCGACAGGATTCGGGATCGACGGAACAGTCGCTCCAGCACACAACCTCATGTCATGGATCGGCGAGAACCGCCATCTCATGAAACCGCCCGTCTCGAACAAGTATCTCTATGCAGGAGAAGACTTCTTCGTCATGATCATTGCAGGACCGAATGCGCGCAATGATTTTCACATGACCGACTCGGAAGAGTTTTTCTTGCAACTCAAGGGAGATATTTTTGTGCGCATCCGTGACACGGATGGCGTCCTCAAGGATGTCCCTGTTCGCGAGGGAGAAGTGTTCTTCATTCCAGGCGGAGTGCCTCACTCACCGCAGCGCGGACCAGACACTCTCGGACTCGTGATTGAACGCCGCCGTCCGGAAACAGAGAAGGAACACTGCATGTTTTTCTGCGAGCAGTGCAGCAACCTCGTCATCGACCGACACTTTCACTGCACCGACATTGTCGCGCACTTCGCCAAGACGATGGAAGAGTTCTGGACGGATGACACACTTCGCACTTGCAAACATTGCGGCACGAAGGTTGAAAAACCACTGCCGCGCACATCCAGCACACTCCCGCGCGCGTGATGGAAGAGCCAACCACGATGGCGTGGCGGGTCCACCCCGCATCGACAGGTGCACTGAGGTTGTTACTCGTGTGCGCCGCGGTCGCTGCACTTGGTGCGATCGTTGCGGTGATCCAAAACGATTGGATCTGGGGAGCTGGAACCACACTCGTACTCGTCGGCGTGCTCAACCGTTTTTTTCTGCCGTCGTCCTTCGAGGTCGATGCCATCGGCGTGACTGGGAAGTATCCCCTGCGCACCAACACAATGAAGTGGAGCGAAGTGGTGCGTCATGAGATTGGACCTAGCGGATGCCTCGTCTCGAATCGGATGCGTCGACCGTGGGGATCGCGCGGCGAACTCGTCATTCCATTCTCGTCAGACCAAACCGAGGCCTCTGCGCAGCGAGCCTTCGTGGCGGCGCATCTTGCACTTTCGGCTCAAGCGAGAGAAGGAATCTCGTGACCTCACCTCGATCGACCTGGCGGGAGTCGCTGCGCCGCGCCTTCGCGATGGACAGCGCAACGACCGTCACCCTCTCTGAGGAAGAACGAGAACTCACCGAACGACTCTGCAAAGAAGTGGTGCGCCGCAAGATGGGCACTGCTGCGATCATGTTCATTGAATCGATGCGGCCGCTTGCCGGAGTCGGTGCGCAGGCACTGCATTTTTTCCAACCATTCGGCACCGTCTTTGTCGATCGCCGTCAATGGGACATCATCGCCAAGTTTCTCGAGAAGCGGGGGGCGGTCGAGCATCTTCTCCAGAGAATTGAGGCGATTGAGCAGTCTGCCCCTAACTGAGGTTCAAACAGTGCGCCTCGTCGCGCATCGTCCAGTACCCTCCGCCACCTCGAAAGAGCAACGAGCCACCCTATGTCCCACAGTCCCGAGAGCCACGCCATCACCCCTTCGATCGAAACGATTCGCATCGTGGTCGCAACCGATTGTGGATCCACCACGACGAAGGCGATTCTCGTGCAAGAGGTGGACGGTGTCTTTCGGCAAACCCATCGTGGTGAAGCTCCGACCACAGTGGAAGAGCCGTTTGCGGATGTCACGGTCGGTGTGACGAACTCGGTTACGGAACTTCAGGAATTGTCCGGACGCAAACTCATTGCCGACGATGGGACGATCATTCGTCGCACGTCACCGACTGACCCAGACGGATGCGACATCTATATATCCACCTCGAGCGCAGGCGGAGGACTTCAGATGATGGTGGCCGGCGTAGTTCGACAGATGACCGCTGAGAGCGCGAAGAGAGCCGCACTTGGCGCGGGGGCGATTGTGATGGACACGATCGCGAGTAACGACAAGCGCCGTCCCCACGAGCAGATTCAGCGGATTCGAGAATTGCGCCCCGACATGGTCTTGCTCTCTGGCGGAACCGATGGAGGTGACACGAAGAAAGTGACCGAGTTGGCGGAACTCATTGCTCCTGCCAAGCCGCGTCCTCGATTCGGGGGTGAGTATCTCTTGCCCATCATTTTCGCTGGCAACAAGAACGCCGCTCCCGCGATCGTGAAGGTATTCGGCCAAGGTGGATTCGATTTGTCGGTCGTTGACAACATTCGTCCAACGCTTGAACACGAAGTGCTCGGACCGGCACGCGATCGCATTCATGATGTGTTCCTCGAACATGTGATGGCTCACGCTCCGGGTTATGACCGACTCATGTCGTGGTCGAATGCGCCGATCATGCCGACTCCAGGTGCTGTGGGCGACATTCTGCAAACGATTGCGCGAGGTCGAGGGATCAATGCTGTCGGCGTGGATATCGGCGGCGCGACCACCGATGTATTCAGCGTGTTTGGTCCGCACTTCAATCGAACAGTGAGCGCGAATCTTGGGATGAGTTATTCCATCTCGAATGTCTGCGCTGAGGCAGGATTGCCCAATGTGCTTCGGTGGGTCCACCTTGAGGCGATGGATGAGCGCGAGCTGCGCAATCGTGTCAAGAACAAGATGATCCGACCCACGACGATTCCTCAGTCGCTCGAAGCACTCATCTTTGAGCAAGCTGTTGCGCGTGAGGCGTTGAGACTCGCGTATATCCAGCACCGAGAATTCGCGACGAGCCTCAAGGGAGTCCAACAGCAACGCACGGTGGGCGACACATTTAGTCAGCAACAATCAGGATCGTCACTCGTCGACAACATGAAGCTCGACTTGCTTGTCGCGTCGGGTGGAGTCCTGAGTCACGCCCCGCGGATGGAACAAACCGCGATGCTGCTCATTGACAGTTTTGAACCAGAGGGATTCACCGAACTCGCCAAGGATTCCATCTTCATGATGCCACACCTCGGTGTGCTCGCGAGCGTGCATCCTCGTGCAGCGATGGAGGTCTTCGAGCGAGACTGCCTCATTTATCTCGGCACGGCGATTGTTCCCAAGGGCACTGGCACATGGGGCAAACCCTGTGCGCGGTACACCATCACAGGCATCGGCGGCGCCACGCTTAGTGCGACAGGAACGCTCGTCGGCGGCGAAATGAAACTCCTTCGCCTCGGCGTTGGAGAGTCCGCCCGAGCTGAGATCACGCCAGAACGCGGTTTCGATGTTGGAGCAGGAACTGGGAAGCCAGTCACAAAGGTCATCCGTGGCGGAACAGTCGGCGTGATCCTCGATGGACGAGGCAGGCCGCTCATCCTTCCCGAAGATCGAACGCAATGCCGCAAAGTGATGGCCTCTTGGGTCGATGCGCTTGAGATGTATGGTGCAGCGACAGGTTCGACCACTCACGACTAGTCTGGAACCCACGCGTGGCGAAGGCATACACACCAGGACTCAAAGTTTCCGCCCGCACGGTCTATCGAAGTCGGCGCGTTCTTCCCATTCATGGGGATGTGCTTGTCAGGAAGGGTGATTTGATTCACCCCGATTCTCCAGTCGCCCGCACCTTTCTTGAGGGCGAGGCGACTCCGATGAAGCTCGCCAACATGTTGAGTGCATCGCCCAATGAGTTGCCTTCATTGATGCTCAAGCAGAAGGGCGCGTCGATTCAGATTGGCGACCCGATCGCAAGAAGCAAGGGCATCTTCGGATTGATGCGTACCGAGGTGAAGTCCACGGCGACCGGAGTGATTGAGAGTGTCTCTGAATCAACGGGCATGGTCATTATTCGCGGCGCACAGATTCCCGTGCAAGTGAGCGGAT
>JAQBZO010000017.1 GCA_027622195.1 Planctomycetota bacterium | reverse complement strand
TGCGCGACTCCGGTGGAGTCCTCGTATGGTTCGTATGGCGGAAGCGTCGCGAAGCAAGCAGTCGAACAACCCGCGCTCATCACGATAGGGAGGCGCGGCTGTCCTTCGAGTTGCTTCAATGTTGCGGTGGATAAACATCCTTCCCAGCGATCATCATTGCCGTGTCCTGCGTGAAGTAGGAGATCGACGCCGCCTTGGATGAGACTGACCACTTGTTGCTCATCAGGATCGGCGACGCCGAATTGTTTTCCTGAGTAGTAGCGGCGCTCGATGTGCCATGATGGTTCGAGTTGCGCGCGCCACGATTCGCAAGCGCTGCGTGCGTCGATCCATCCGCCGACCATCAGGATGCCAGCGGAGGGCGGTGCAGACGCAGCTGCAGTCGCGCCCGCGCCTGCGCGTGCTTCCATCGCCGACTCATAGCGCATGGTCTTCGCCGCAACGGAAGCGACTTGTGCTGTGGTCGAGACAGGCCATCGTCCGACCGCGACTTCAGGGTGGTAGTCGATCGCATCGAAGTTGATCGCGTCATCCTTATTCTTCTCGCCGCGCACTTCGCCGAAGTACTGCGCGTGGAATCCACTCTTCGTTGCATTCCAGTCTTCGAACGAGCCGTCGCTCTCGGCGAGGTCGGCGTAGTAAAGATCGCTCGGATAGAACGCGTAATGGAAGGCGGCGTCGGTGAATCGATCGAGCACCATGTAACGAACAGGCAGCGTGTCGGCGTCGCCGGCGAGCAGAACATAGCGAACTCCATCCGACTTCCAACGCTCGTAGAGATAGCGTTTGAGCCGTTCGGGATCATCGCTTCCAGCGCCTTGCGCGAGTGCCGTTTCGAGCGCGACAAACTCAGTCGCGATGCGTTCTGTCTTGAAGGCTAGAAACGATTCGAGCGCGGGCTTGAATGATTGTGGTGCGATGACGAGGAGTGCGACGGCGAGTGACGCGGACATGGATGACAGTCATACACTCAGGGGTTTGGGCTGTTCGCAGGCTTCCCCCTACAAATCGAATCTATGGGCGGAGAGGGACTCGAACCCCCGTAGGCGTAAGCCAGCAGATTTACAGTCTGCCCTCGTTGACCACTTGAGTATCCGCCCGATGATTCGATTGTCACCCGACAGAAACATCGGGGCGGTGCAATCTACCCGCGCTCGTTCGTGGGGGCAAGCAGGTGAAATGATGGCTCATTCATCGTCGCCGACCGTCATTCACCGAACTCGAGTGGTTGGCGTGTCGAATGTCGAGAGCCACTTGACGCTTGCTCTTGGATGATGGGCTTTGGCGTGTTTCTTGCCGAGCCAAATGTGAAGTCCGACGAAGACGATGGTGATCGCTGCCACGACGGCTAAGAGCACCGTGACAAACTGGACGGAGTCTTTAATTCCGGAGAGGGCGTGATAGGTCGCATAGCCAATGAGCATTTGCATCGGCACCGTGACGGGGACGCACACTAACTCGACGAGGAGAAATTTCCACCAAGGCATGTGGAGGAGTCCGCACATCGTGATGACGGGAGTGCGGGTTCCTGGAATGAAGCGCGCGGCAACGAGAACCCACGCTCCCTTCTTCTCCATTTGGTGTTTCACTTCGAGAAGTCTTCGCGGATGGAAAAACCGACGCAGCCACCGTGTGTGCAAGAGCCGAGTTCCAAACCTTCCGCACATCCACTTCCATCCAGCATCGCCCAAGATGATGCCGGCCACTCCGGCAATGAGCGTTGGCCACATTGGAAGAACGCCGTTGCGTGTGTCGAGCGTTTCGGCGACAAGGTATCCCGCTGGGATGAGGATGAAGTCTTCGCTGAAGTGAAGTCCGATTCCCGAAACGAAAAACGCAATGAAGATGCCGATGGGGAGCGCGGCGGCGGGGGCGATATGCCCAATGAATGGAAGACTCGTCCAGTTCTCCTGAATCCAAGCAGAGATGCGGCCAAGTTCTTCGGTGGGAGCTGACAAGTTGCGCGAGTCTACTCATTGTCGATTGGTGTCTGCGCGCACCGGTCGGTTAGGATGATCCGATGCACACCCGATCACCTCGGCTCGCAGTCTGTGTCGATGGGCTCTCGCTTCCGAATCCGTTTGTGATCGGATCTGGACCTCCAGGAACGAACGCGAATGTGATTTGCAAGGCATTCGAGCAGGGGTGGGGTGCCGTGATTGCGAAGACCATTTCGCTCGACGCGTCGAAGGTCGTGAATGTCACTCCTCGTTACGCTCGGATGCGAGATTCACAGCGCGAAATCCTTGGCTGGGAGAACATTGAACTCATTTCAGATCGTCCATTCGATGTGTGGATCGATGAGTTTCGGCGCATCAAGGATTCCCATCCAACGGGAGTCCTCATCGCGTCAGTGATGGAGGAGTATTCTCGCGGACCTTGGCAGGAAATCATTGGTCGTTGCCAAGATGCTGGAGTCGATGCGTTCGAGTTGAACTTCTCATGTCCGCACGGACTTCCCGAACGACACATGGGCGCAGCGATGGGACAAGACCCCGCGATTCTGACTGAGGTGTGTGGATGGGTCAATGAAGTCGCGCGCATTCCAGTGTGGGCGAAGATGACGCCGAATCTCACCTCCATGATTCCCGCGGTAGAAGCGTCGCTTGCCGCGGGATGCGAAGGAATTGCCGCGATCAACACGATTCCAAGCGTGATGGGAATCGACCTCGACACACTGCGCCCCGAACCGTGCGTGGAAGGATTCTCAGTCCCTGGTGGATACTCGTCGCGCGCTGTTCGTCCAATCGCCATGCGTCATGTGATGGATATCGCCACCATGATGTACGGGGGCAATTCGGGCCAAGCGATCCCGCCAGAAATCGACATTGCTCCACCTCCTGCGGGCAAGGGAGCGCGCGCGGGTGCGGTCTGTCCAGTTGCAAAGTTTGCGACGCGCAGGAAGTATGCAGATCGATCGATCTCAGCAATCGGCGGCGTCGAAACGGGAGACGATGCAGCGCAGTTCATTCTCCTTGGAGCGCAAACGGTGCAGGTGTGCACCGGCGTCATGATTCACGGCTATGAACTGGTGAAGACACTGTGTGAAGGACTGAACGCTTTCATGGAGCGTCACAACTTCAATTCGATCGAAGAGTTCCGTGGACATTCTCTTTCGTACTTCACGACGCACGCCGAGTTGGTTCGTCGTCAATCAGCGATCAAGTCGGCGGCGAAGGAAGCAAAGGCTGGTGTTGTGAAGAGCGATGGACACTGGGATGCCGACAAGTTTGTCGAGCAGTCGAATCGACTCGTCTCGAACGACTAATCAAAAGTGGGTTGGAGTGCGTGGCAGATATTGTCCCCCGCCATCACCACCGATGTATTGTCCGTCGCGAGCGACGACTCGCCCTCGAAGGGTGACGATGTGCGATCGTCCGCGGCATTCCATCCCCTCGTAAGCGTTGTAGTCCAGCGCGCTGAGACTCGTGTTGCGTGAAAACTGTCCGCGATGATTCGGGTCGTAGACGACAAGGTCTGCATCGCTGCCCACGGCAATCGTCCCCTTCTTGGGGAAGAGTCCAAAGATCTTCGCTGGTTGAGTGCTCGCCGCATCAACCAAGGTTCGACGGTCGATTCGTCCAGCGCAGACTCCGAATGTAAAGAGGAGATCGACTCGTTCTTGAATCGATCCGATGCCATTGGGAATCGCAGTAAATGCGCTCTTTCCGAGCACTTTTTGCGTGTGAAAATGAAACGGAGCGTGGTCGGTGCCGATCGTGGACACATCGCGGCGTGCGATCGCATTCCAGAGGCAGTCGATATTGCTCGCGTCTCGAAGTGGTGGGGACATGATGTACTTCGCCCCCTCGAAATCAGGACGCTCAGCCGCCGTCTTGTCGAAGATGAGGTGAGGGACGACCGCTTCGATCCACACCCTGACTCCGCGATCTCGCGCTTCTTGCGCTTGCGTGAGCGCCTCGTGGCACGATGTATGGACGATGTACACGTGCGCGCCGGTGAGCGAAGCGAAGGTGCAGAGGTGGTGCACTCCATCCGCCTCAACGGCAACGGGTCGTGAAGGCTCGTGAAAGTGAGTGGATGTGCATCCCGCGGCGATGAGCTTTGCTTGCATAAAAGCAACAGCGTCGGCGTTTTCGCAGTGTGCAGTCACGATGACGCCGAGTTCCTTCGCCATTTCCATGAGGCCGAGGAGGTCGTGGTCTGAAAGGTCGAGCGCGCCTTTATAAGCGAGGAAGACTTTGAAACTCGCGACGCCGCGCGATTGAACGAGTTCGCGGAGTTGCTCTCGAGCGAGTGCATCGAAGCGGACGACCGATTGATGAAATGTGAAATCGCAGTGCGCGCTCGCCGCGGCGAGGTCGTACCAAGTCTTGAACGAGTCCCGAGGCTCGTCACTGGGACCTGGGCAAATCATCTCAATAATTGTTGTGGTTCCACCCGCAAGAGCGGCGCGAGTGGCGGTGTCGTGGTTGTCAGCGGCATTCGTACCCATGAATGGAAGGTGGATGTGCACATGCGGATCAATGAATCCCGGGAAGACAAGGTGACCCGTGGCGTCGATGATTTCGGTCTTCGCTGGAACCGAGCGAGGATCAATCGAAGACTCGATGCGTGTAATGGTTTCTTGCTCGGCGAAAATGTCGGCGACCCGTTCGGCATCGGCCGTCACGATGGTGCCGCCCCGAATCAAGATCGGCATGGATGCGCCTCGGTGAGACATTGGTCGAAAACAGCAACCGCGAAATCACAGTCGGCGCGTGAGATGCACATGGGCGGCGCCATGCGGAGGACTTGGCCGTTGATGCCACCCTTGCCGACGAGGAGTCCCAGTTCGCGCGCTCGCTCATGCACTTGCGCTGCGAGCGGTCCCGAGGGTTCCATCGAGTCGCGGTCCTTCACCATCTCGATGCCGAGGAGCAACCCCTTGCCGCGCACATCACCAATGCATTGGTGTTTCTTCTGAAGTCCCTGCAGTTGAGACTTGAAGTATCCGCCCACATCGCGAGATCGAGCTTGAAGTCCCTCGCGCTGAATCGTGTCGAGCGTGGCGAGTCCTGCTGCGGCTGAAACAGGATTACCACCATACGTATTGAAGTGCAGTCGCTTGGTCATACTCTCGGCGATCTTTCGAGTGGTGACACATGCGGCGAGTGGAGCTCCGTTGCCGATGCTCTTCGCCATCGTGACAATGTCGGGCATCACATCGTGTTGCTCGAATCCCCAGAACGATTCGCCCGTGCGACCAAAACCCGTCTGGACTTCGTCGCTGATGCACACTCCGCCTGCTGCGCGAACCGCTGCGTAGGCGTGGTGCAAATAGCCTGGAGGAAGTTCAACGGTGCCTCCCACGCCTTGGATGGGTTCAGCGATGAAACCAGCCACGGCGCCCGTCGTTCCAAAGCGAATGAGATCGGCAACATCGGCGGCGTACTTGCGTCCTGCATCAGGATCGTCATATCGCCAAGGACCGCGAAGTCGATCAGGACACAGCGCGTGCCGAACTCCAAGAGCCTGGGGAAGCGGCTGTTTCCATGTGGAAAGTCCAGCGAGTCCCATCGCTTGATTGGTCATTCCGTGATACGCATTGCGAAGGGCGATGAAATCATGGTTGCCAGTGGCGAGGCGAGACATGAGCATGGCGAGTTCATTCGCTTCACTTCCTGAATTCGTGAAATAGCACACATCGAGACCACTCGAAGCAGGGAAAGTGGCGATGAGTCTCTTGCCGAACTCCGCCACATTGGGGTGAAGGTAAATCGTCGTGCTGTGAACGAGCTGATCAATCTGATCGTGCATCGCCTTGAGAACAGCGGGATGACTATGTCCAACGCTCACCGTCACGATGCCACCGAGGCAGTCGAGGTAACGATGACCCGTTTCGTCATAGAGCCACTGCATGTGACCCTCGACAATCATGATCGGCTCTTTGTAATAGGTGAGCAGGGCGGGAGTGAGATGGGCGCGCCGCATCGCAAGAACATCCGCTCGAGACGGGCCCGTGTACTTGCGTGGCGAATGGTCACACGATGGAATGGCGGGAAGACTCATGGGTGGTCGATTGGGCTCGCGATCGTGGTGTAACTCTCGGGTCGTCGGTCTCGATAGAACTGCCAGACATTGCGCACCTCTTTGATCAGGTCGAGATCGAGATCGGCGACGAGTACCTCGTCTTTGTCGCGGGAAGCTTGCGCGACGATTTGTCCGCGCGGATCACAAAAGTAGGACTGGCCATAAAACTCGCCAATGTTCCAAGGTGCTTCAGTGCCGACGCGATTGATCGCTCCAACAAAGTATTGATTGGCGACGGCGTGTGCTGGTTGCTCGATCTTCCACAAATATTCGCTGAGACCAGAAACAGTCGCGGATGGATTGAAGACGATTTCGGCTCCAGCGAGTCCGAGTTCTCGCGCTCCCTCAGGAAAGTGACGGTCGTAACAGATGTACACACCGATGCGACCGAATCGCGTTTTGAAAACGGGATAACCAAGGTCTCCTGGTTTGAAATAGAACTTCTCCCAGAATCCAGGGTGGCAGTGGGGAAGGTGATGTTTGCGATACTTGCCGAGAAATGTGCCGTTCTCATCAATCACCGCCGCGGTGTTGTAGAGGACACCAGCCATCGCCTCTTCGTACACAGGCACGATCAGCACCATCCCAAGTTTTTTCGCTTGATCCTGCATGAGTTTGATGGTGGGACCATCGGGGACAGACTCGGCGAGCGCGTACCAACGCGTGTCTTGTTCGGCGCAAAAGTAGGGTCCTGAAAAAATCTCTTGCATGCAGCACACGTTGGCTCCACGTTCAGCCGCTTGCTTCAGGAGCACGAGATGTTTCTCGATCATCGCATCCTTCTGCGCCTGAGGATTGGAATCGTCGGCGAGAGCGTTGCTGGATTGGATCAGTGCTGCGCGAGTGATTCGAGCCATTGGGGATTCTTCCTTTCTCGTCAGATCCATCGACGCACGGTCACCCGTGACTTGGTGAAGAAGCGCACACCATCTTCTCCGTTGGTATGCAGGTCTCCGAAGAACGATCGCTTCCACCCCGCGAATGGGAATGCAGCCATCGGCGCGGGG
This sequence comes from Planctomycetota bacterium, assembly GCA_027622195.1. Lineage (GTDB taxonomy): Bacteria > Planctomycetota > Phycisphaerae > Phycisphaerales > SM1A02 > SXOD01. Next base: position 33,547 of record JAQBZO010000017.1, on the reverse strand, counting down.
ACGCCGACATTCACTCCGATCATTCCTGCCTGAACGGTGCGCTCGAATCGACGCGCCGCATGGCCTGAATCGGTGAAGATCACGGCCATATTCCCATACTCAGACTTGTTCACCATCGCGACGGCATCATCGAGATCGCGAGCACGCATGATCGAAAGGACTGGACCGAAGATTTCGTTTCGAGCGAGGGACATCTCGGGAGTGACATGATCAAAGATCGATGGTCCGACGAAGAAGCCGTTCGTCGGCAACTTCAAGGCGCGTCCATCGAGCAAGAGTTGCGCGCCATCGGATTGTCCTGACTCAATGGCGGCGATGACACGCGCGAATCCATCAGCGTCTTGCATCGGACCCATCGCGCATCCCGCATCGCTACCGGCAGAGACTCGAATGGCACGCGCTGCGTCGACGAGTCGAGGAACCATCCACTCTGCAGAATCTCCGACGCACACCACGGTGCTTCCTGCGAGGCAGCGCTGTCCTGAATTGCCGAAGGCTGAACCGATGATTCCTTCGACGGCGGCGTCGCGCATCGCATCGGGCATGATGATCGAGTGATTCTTGGCGCCGGCCATGCACTGAACACGTTTTCCTGCCGAGGCGGCGGATGCATAGATCTCTGCGCCAGCGCGGGTGGATCCGACGAACGACACAGCGCAAACCCGAGGGTCTCGGATGAGTGCGCTTGCAACCTCGACTCCACCGTGAACGAGATTGAGAACGCCTGCTGGGAGTCCAGCCTCGTGCGCGAGTTCAACAACTCGGACAGTCGATTGGGGATCTTTCTCGGAGGGCTTGAGGACGAATGTGTTTCCGCACGCCACCGCCATCGGCCACATCCACAGCGGCACCATGATGGGAAAATTGAAGGGGGTGATCCCGAGGCACACTCCAAGTGGCAATCGGTCCACGACGGAATCGATGCCGACTCCACCCTCTTCCTTCGTGCGACAGAAACTCGAAGAGACGGCGATCTGCGGCAGGGTGCGTCCCATCATCAGAACGGGAGCGGCGCAAGCATGTTCGATGCAATCGATGCCGCGCCGAACTGATCCGAGTGCCTCTGCTGTTGTTTTTCCATGCTCTTGAACGAGGATTGCTGCGAGATCCTTTGCATTCGATTCGAGGATGGACTTGAATCGGAAAAGGTGTTGAATGCGATCTCCCACAGGAGTCTCAGACCAAGCGGGAAATGCGCTTGCCGCGGCAGCAACCGCTCGATCGGCGGCGACGAGGGAATCCAGTGGAATCTGCCCAATCGATTCGCCCGTCGCGGGATTCACAGCTGTGTGTTGATGTGAACCAACATCGTTGAACTTCGCTCCGCCGATGAAGTGGTGAATCATTGAGTTCGTCATGCTATCTTCGCTGTTGTGTCGCGCGATTACACCACGATTGTCTCAGGACTTCCACGCTCGGGGACGAGTCTCGTCATGCAAATGGTGGTGGCAGGGGGAATCCCTGCGCTGACCGATTCGGTGCGGACGCCTGATGCCGACAATCCGCGCGGCTACTTCGAACTTGAGCGCGTAAAGAGCCTCAAGACGGACCGCGCATGGCTCGATGATGCGCGGGGACGGGTTGTGAAGATCATCCATTTGCTCTTGATGGATCTGCCCGACGATCGTCCGTACCGCGTGCTCTTCCTTGCTCGCGATTTGCGCGAGGTGACCGCGAGTCAGTCTGCGATGCTCGCTCGGAGTGGGAAGTCGGGCGCCACGCTGACCGCCGATCGACTCGCCGCGGTCTACACGGGGCAACTGGCACAAGTGCGCACGTGGCTCGCTGCTCGTCCACAGTTTCAGGTGTTGGAAGTTCCCCACGCAAAACTCATCAGCGATGCCGTTGGGCAAGCGGCATCAATGAACGCATTCCTCGGTGGAGACCTCGACGAACGATCCATGGCTGCCGCTGTGGATCCGTCGTTGCACCGCAATCGATCGGTGTAATCGCACCTACAGAGGATCGAGTTGGTGCGCCAAGACAAACGCGACTGGTCCATGGGGATCTGCAACATCTGGAATCGGCACGAGCGATTGCAGCCGCACCGCTTCGGCACGGTGGTGTGCTGACTCAACTCGTTGGCGATTCTTGTCGTGAAGTACGGCCGCCCACTGGTGAGTCGAGATCGACATTGGATCACCGACTTTCGCAGTGAGCGCGAAGACACTCGCGAGCAAGAGGCGAGATTCGATGTTCGCTGGATCGTGAACGAGGAGTGCGCGCAGGACGCGACTGGCATCAGCGGTACGAAACAACGAAGCGAGGCAACGGGCGAGGCAGATCGAATACCGGGCATCGGTCGGACGGTCCGTCGTAAGTGATTGAAATGTGTCGATCGCCTTGTCGAATTGATGTTTCCCCATCTGGACGACACCGAGATTGAACAAGCTCTCTCTCCGAACGAGATCGAGTTGACCTTGCACATCGTCTGTGAGAGGCGCCATGTAGCCGAGGTCAATCAACTGCGCAATCGCATCCGCCGCTTCGTAGGCGTTGAGTCGCGCTTCGGCTGGATGCAAACCCGCATCGCCGTCAACACTGTCCCACGATGGAATCCGTGTGGGAATCGTGTCGGTCGCAAGAGATTCGGCGAGGACACGCCCGTCCATATCTTCGCCTGCTGGAAGTCCAAGAAGCGTCAGAGCAGTGGGAGTGATGTCGAGAATGTTGGGATGCGAGGGATTCGCTTGAGTGCGAATCCCGCCACCAGACATGACGAGGATGCCGAGCGGTCGGTGCCAACTGGACTCCAATTCGGCGCGGCGCTCGGGAGGAACATCGCCGAGGTGCGGGCGCAAGTGATCAGAGTGAAATCCGTGATCCGAGAGGAGCACGACTGTGGTGTCGCTCCCGGCAGCATCGAGTAAGTCGGCGAGTGCGTTGTCGTGCCACTCATACACGCGGTCCATCACGCTTCCGAATTGTTTCAATTCCTTTTCACTCACATGCGACATCCGAGGAGGTGCAAACTGCATGAAGTGATGTCCAACCGTATCGATCGCATCGAAGAAGATCATCGCGCAGTCCCATGAATCTCGATCGCGAAGGGCATCGACGCCGACTTGACGAATGGTCGTCGCGTAGGACATCAATTTCGAAAGTGTGGCAACGCGCGCGTTGTTGCTTCCCAAACTTGCCGCAGCAGGAAGCAGTGTGCGGAGTGTTTTCTCTGAGAATGTTGACGTGCGCTGACGGAGCGATGCGATGTGGTCACGCTGTGATTCAGGAGAAACAGCCGCAGGTGCGAGAGGCCACGGAGCACTGCTCTTGCTCGGCTCACCCTCTTGCACAACATTCGAGACGACCCCTCCAGCAATGGGTTCTGCAGGGTGCGTCGCGTACCAACCGACGACGCGAGTGCGAAGTCCACTCTGCGACAGAATGTTCCAGAGCGCCTTGGTGGAACGCGATGTGCTTGTCGAGACTTGCAGTCCTGATCCATCCGGCTTCGGCTCGACGAAGTTGAGAATGCCGTGTTTGTCAGGAGTTTTCCCAGTGGCGATGGATGTCCAGAGAAGCGGGGACAGTTTGGGTTCGAGTGTGGTCAGGTCAGCGCGCACGCCACCATCGATCAACTTCTTGAGCGCGGGCATCTGGCCAGCAGCAATGAGGCGGTCGATGATGAGCCAATCCGCAGCATCCCAACCGATGATCAGCAATCGTCTTGCAAGAGGTGGGGTCATGACTTTGTGGACTCAGCGAATCGCTCGCGAAGGGCGCATGCGAACCACGCGGGAAGGATGGATTTCAAACTCGTGTGATCGCCGCCGCCGCTCGCATCCATGGACGAAGGATACGGCTTATGGACCGACCCAGAGACCATTCTCCATCCAGTATCGGGGGACCCTCGGAATCGATCCTGCAAAGGTGCGAGTCCACACTGTTTGACCGGATGCGTTCACTTCAAAGACGACGCCCGAGTTTGTCAATGTGATCATCGTCGTGTTGTCTCGAGTTCGAAATGCGCCGCACTGTGTGGGGCCACCGTAAAAAGCACCAGCCACTCCGTGCGACCAGACTGGTGACGTCGGTCCGAATGGGTTGGACGAGCTGATGACATACGCACCGTTGGGGTCGCGAGGGGGAACAAGTTCGACAACTGTTGAATAGTCGTTCGCTGTGCCCGTGCGGTCGCCGTTATTGAATGCGAGAATGTTGCCTGCGCCTGGAAGTCCCGCTGGAATCCAATGCGCGCTGTGCACCGTGAAGAAGACTTTGTCCGCGACCGTGCCGCGGCCGTACGCGTTTGGATTTCCCCAACGGTAGAGGAGGTCTCCTCCTCGATTTCGATTGCCGCCGAGGTGAGTTGCAGCTTGCGCGGTGGTGGTCGAGTGATCGATGACCCACACTTCGTTGAATGTGCGCGAACTCAGCACGATCTCATCGCGTGCGGCGTTGTAGTCGATGCAATTCGCATGATTCCAATCGCCTGAGCCAGCGGCGATCGTTCCGAAGTTGATGTTGACGAGTTCAGGATGCTCAGCAATGACTCCGTAACTCGGGAGCGATGGGTTGACATCTTGAATGAGATGATTCCAGAGGCTCCACCTCCACACGATGTTGTAGGTGCTGTACCCAGTCGGTTCAATTTCAAGAATGGTCTCGGGCCAGATCGGACCGGTGAGACCCACGCGCCCCGCAGCGGTGCCCTCTGCTTGAGTGTGTCCCTCCCACGCGATGCAAAGAATGTGTCCGTTGGGCATGCGGCGGATGTCGTGATGTTGTTGGAACGCAGCCGTTGAAACGAGGAGATCATTCGTGAGGGTGCCCGCAGCGTTCCAGATTTGAATGCGTCCTCCGCGTGCCGCCGAGTTGTATGCGCCAGCGGTGTGGATGCTCGGACGAACGAGCGATCCATCTGGAGCGAGATAGCCGATGCTCGCGCCTCCTGTTGCGCCGGTCCATGTTCGTGCGACTTGTCCCGCGCTGTCGTAAGCAGTCGTTGTGGTGTTGTTGGTCGACGTCACGAGTGTCCACTCTTCGGGTGGAAGTGGACACGCGCCCCAGGCGCCGAGCATCAGCGTGAGATCAGCTCCATCAATCGCGCCACTTCCATCGATGTCAGCGGTTGGATCGGTCGTTCCCCAACCGCTCAACAAGGTGGCGAGGTCGGATCCATCCACCGCTCCACTTGAATCGATGTCGCCTGGGCAATTCCCAGCGTGCACCGTGGACGCCATGAGGGTCGAGATCGTGATCGCGATGGACAATGAAAACCTGTGCAACATCAGCATGATCAAGATATTGCACTATGCCACGCATTCGGGACGGAGGGGCCAGAAACTCGGCGGTTCCCGCGGGTTTTCGCAACGGAGTGCTTCTTTCGGACGCGCGTCTTCAAAAGAAGACCCCCCGATGAAGGGGGGTCCTCATTTACAACGTGGCGAAGGGGATGTACCGCGCCATTCAGTACGGTGCGGATGTGATCAACGCGAGTTTGGGATCGACCTACATGGGGCGTATGCCCGGATGGGTGCTCAGCGGACTTGTCCAAAAATGGGCTCGTCGGCGCTGAAGATTTGTCGATGCTCCTCGCCCGTTTTTAGACCCAGCGCGCGCCGAGTTCGACGATGATGTCAGTTTATTGGAGGTGCTGTTCGATCTGCCCAGCTGACCGAATCGATCGCTTCAGGCGGGTCCGGCAGGGAAAAGGCAACGAGATCCATCAGTGCTTGCCTGCGCCATGTCGGCGATGGTGGCTCCTGCGAAGCATCGCTCTACACCCTCTGCGGCTTGGTCCATTCGAGAATGAAGTTGGCAGAGGTTGGCTCCATGGCTCGCAATGCCAAGAGGACAGGTCTTGATGCGAACAATCGGGTCCACGGCGTTGATCACCTCAAGCAACGAGATTTTTTCGGGCGCACGAGTCAAAAGGAATCCGCCGTTTGGACCTCGTTGACTCGAAGTGATTCCCCCCCTCACAAGATCCAGCAGCACCTTCGAGACATAACTCGGAGGCACGAGTGTGACCTTTGCCACTTCCGCAGCGCTGCAGTGGCTTTCAGGATGCTTCGCGAGATGAACTGCTGCGCGAAGTGCGTATTCAGCGGTGTTTGAGAGCATAGGAGTTATAGAGAATGATAGCGGGAGATCCCCCGACCGAGGTTCCTGAGGGCAATCGATCCCGTTTCATCACGATTCCACCCGGGGCGACGTGGCACCCCTCGCCAATGTCGGCACCATAGAAAACCACAGTGTTTTCGCCGACCGAAGCCCCTTTGCGAATGATGAGCGGCTCAATCTTGAGGACGCGATCTTCGAATGAGTGAGCCTGAAAGTGGCAGGCAATGGTGGAGTGATCCTCGAACTGAAGCATGTCAGTATCAATCACTTGTGCAAATCCATCGCCCAAGACAACGCCTCGTCCGATGCGCATGCCAGTGGACCTCAGAATCATGTTGAGGAGCAGCGTGTTCTGCAATCTCTCTGCGAGTGGACGAGCCCACATCTCCCACGCGCAGTAGTGCAAATCCCATCGGCAACACCACCCTGACCAGAATGCATGTTGATTTGCTTTGACTCGACCCAGCAGGATCCACTTCAGCGCGACGGCGCTGCCGATCAGCACGGCGACAGCCATTGCAAGCGCGAGTGTTGAGAGCACTCCTCGATCGATCCATCCGCCTGACACTCCGTTGTTGATGACCGTGGTGTACCACCACAAGAGCAACGCGAGCGGAAGGATGGGGAGCGCGAAGCGTGCGAGTTCAAAGAAGACTCGGCGCGCCCATCGCAACGGCGATGGAGAGTAAGTGAGTCGCTCATCAATCGTTTGCACCGCACGATTGGGGAGTTGAAGTGGAGGTTGACCGAACCACGCGAACGACTGTGTCGAGTCCCATCCTGATGGATTTGGCGGCGCTGTTCCCACTCCAATGAACATGCCTTCGGGATAACTCGCACCGGAGGGAATCACTGCATGGTTGCCAACGAATGTTTTTCGAGAGAGGTCGGTGCGTTGGAGTGTGAGTCGTCCTGATTGTGCCGTGGCGCACGCGAAGTAGACGCCGTCTGCGAAAAAAGTTCGATCGCCCATCGAGATGAGTTCAGGGATCGTGTCAAGAATCGTGCTGATCTCGCACTGTTTCCCGATGCGCATTCCAGCGAGGCGCAACCAAATAGGCCAAAACACCGTGCCAGCGAGCCATTGTCCTGCAGAATCCACGATCGCCGGCTTGTGAAGTGCGCGTGCTGCGTCGCTGCCCCACAAGTCGTATTCGCCAGGGCGACAGACTCCCATCATTCGACATTGTGCCGCCAACAGAGAAAGCCGGATCACGACGAGCCCAGCCACTGAGAGTGCGACGAACAAAACGCTTTCCCATGAGATGGATGGAATGAGCAACCATGACTCGATTGCTTCAGCGACCTCGAATCCAAACGCGGTGTGGCGAAGGAAGAGTCCAACGACGATGAGCCCAATCCAACTTCCAAGGAGTCGTGAGAAGAGAACGCGAACGACATGCTTCGTGGGAGTATTCGTCGTCTGCGCGACCACGCGCGAGTGAACTGCTTCGGTGCACTTTGCAGGAACACCACTCCATCGTTCGTTCGATCCTGTTGAAGTGCCGTGAGAGAGGTAAGCGAGTGGGGCAATGACCGAACCATTGCCAACCGATGTGCCACCTCCGATGGTGGCGCGCGTTTGAATGGCGCAGTCCGATCCAATGGAAACCGAGTCGATGATGAGACATCCACCCTCGAGTCGTGCGAGTTGCAGCAAGGCGTCTTGTGCGATGCAGGCTCGGTCTTTGATGCAGAGGAGTTCCCAGCACGGAGAGTGCAGCGCCACTCCAGGATGAATGGACACCGCCTCGCCAACGCGTGCACCGAGCGCGCGAAGGACGGTGCTTTGAAGGACGGTGCCCGCGCACAGCCTCCACGGAATGAGTTGCGCTACTTGTGAGACGATCCAAAGGCGAAGCCACAGACTGCTCCAGACTGGGATCGACTGTGGAGTCAATCGTCCGACCAACAACGCCTTTGTCACTCGAGTCGCTGCAACGGTCAATCCAAGCCAAAGAAAACTCAAGACCATCATGAGGGGAGCGGCGAGGATCAACACTCTCGAGAGTCCAACACCCTCGATGAGCCACGGAATCACGAGAAAAAGCAGTGGCACAGCGACTAGTGCCACCGCAGCGATTTCTCCTCCGAGCCAAAATGCCTGTGCGATGGTGGTCCAGATCGGGGACGCCTGAGGGAGATAATCCGTGCGCGTTTTTTTCGACTCTTCGGGAGCAACGCGGTCCGACACCTCGTGCATCCGCTGCGTTGCAACACGCTCGAGTTCGCGCGCCGTACGCCATTGATAGATGTGTGTGGTGGCAACCCATTGCCATGCGGGATCGGTACGCATGGCGACCACGGCAGCCGTTGCGGTGAGTGAATCGCCTCCAAGGTCTAAGAAAAAGTCATCATCGAGCGTTGGAGGAGTTTCGCACGACAGCACGCGAGCGAATGCGACGAGAGGTCCACTTCCACTTGGAATCGTCCCAACAGGATTCTCGATCGCACGATCGGGCAAGTTGCGACGATCGATCTTGCCACCCGTCGTTGTGGGCAACCTGTCAATCCATTCGAAGTGGGTGGGCACCATATACCCAGGAAGGACGGATCGAACATGGGCGCGCACCGTCTCGATGTGTGCTTCTTGAGAGCGAGATGACCGAACAAGGAACGCGGCAAGGCGTGTGCGCGGTCCTTCGCCTTGAAGTCGACATCCAGCCTCTTGAACGCATTCAACAGCAGCGCATGCGGCCTCGACTGCGGGAAGTTCGACGCGATACCCGCGCAACTTCACCTGTCCATCGATTCGGCCGAGGCATTCGATATCCCCGTCCAATCGTGAGCGTGCGAGGTCTCCCGTGCGGTACAGCCGACCCAATGTTGGGTGATCGAAGAATCGACCGTTTCCAGAAGGATCATCGCCTCGGTATCCGCGTGCGAGTGATGCTCCGCTGATGCACAGTTCGCCAGAATCCCCTGCAAGAACAGGAGTTCCATCTTCGTGCAGGATGTGCGTCATGCTGCCAGGGACGGCGCGTCCGATGTGAACAGAGACACCAGGGTTCATGCGTCCCCGGACTACGGTGACCGTGCATTCTGTAGGTCCGTATCCGTTTTCAAGATGGAGTACGGCGCTCCATTGGTCGGACAAGTCTTGCGGAAGTGTCTCTCCACCGACATAGAGCAGTCGAAGGTCAGGCAAATCAACTTTTGGCGACTGACAGCCCATCGATCGAAGAAGCGTTGGTGGTGGACAGAAGACCGTCACTCGCTCGTCTCGAAGGAATGGAATGAGGTCTGGTCCAGATCGAAGTGTCGAGTCGTCGAGTGGAACGAGCGTGGCTCCTGATGCAAAGGCGAGCCAAGTCTCTTCGATGGATGAGTCATACGCCGCTGATGAACATTGTGCTACGCGGTCGCGTGATGTGAGTGCAAACTCAGTGCAATCACTCTCGACGAGTGCGACGATGCTCTGATGTTCGATCATGACTCCCTTGGGAAGTCCTGTCGTCCCCGAGGTGTAGATGAGATACGCAAGTTGATGAGGATCGCCACCGCGTTGAAGCAGGGCGAGTGCTCGTTCGATCGTCGTTGATTCCACACTCTTCACGTCGATCACGGTGCAGCATGCGATCGAAGATCGGCCGAGTCGATCCACTCCCTGCGCATCGGTGACCACGGCGAGTGGTTGTGCGTCATCCAAGATGCGTCGAATGTGTTCATCTGGAAACGATGGATCGATCGCAGTCCACGCCGCGCCCGCTAAGAGTGCTCCGATCTGCGCTGCGTAGAGATCGCATTCCTGTCGTGAGAGAAGAATCGCAACGATTGGATCAGGGCGCCCGCACACACTCGCCGCCGCAGGCAATTCAAGCAATTTCTCGGCTATTCCAGCGGATTTCTGGGCGAGCGCGGTGTAGGTCAGTTGTGCGCGAGGGATGACGCAGGGAGCATCAACAGCGATGGCGTTTGGCGTTCGCTCGACCTGTCGAGCGAAAAAATGTTGAAGCATTCGCATCGGCGCCATCAGACAACAGCAACGCTCGCGCGAAGTTGCTGAATGTGCGGCGCAAGGAGGTGCTCAACTTCTGCACGTTGTTCTTCAGTTGCGTCACGGTAACCCGAGACCATGCGTCCGCCACACCCGCACCTGCATGCAAATGGTTCGGCCATGACCCACTCGGTGGTGAGGTAATTGAAAGTCACTTCGTCACCTTCCTTGATCGTGGCGATCGCAACGAGTGATCCAGACTTCCACGTCGCTGTGGGTCGGCAAGAATGATTGAGACTGCGCCACATCGGAGGCTTGCCCGTCACTGGGTCAGGGACGGCGACCGTGTGCTTGTTCTCTCCAACCTGAATCGAATACCGATCACGATTCGCCGTTGTGGGAGCCATTGGATCGACCCGGATGATGAGCTCATCCTTGGCGATGGTGCGAGTGGCGACGACGTGAACTCCATACGAATTGCGTTGAACTGTGATCATGATGATGTTGTAACAAACAACATACTACGGATGATTCAGTTTGCAAGCCAGTCGCTTCATAATCAACAGAGGTGTCGATCAGTTCAATGGGTTCAATGAGAGGGAAGATGAGTGCGCGTTACATGTGATTCATCGGCGAGTGGTCATTGGAATGAGTGTCAGTCGGTCATGAACCTGACCCATCACCAGAGGGTGAAGGCAGTCCTTCCCCCAACCACCGAACTTGCTTCGAATGCAAGTTCTGCATTTGATTTTGCTCAATTTCGGACTACCCTTCGTGCACAGGTCATTCAACTATGCCGGCACTATCCATTGGTTTTCGCGCCACCACTGCGTTTTTTTCCCTCTCGGTCGCCACCTCGGTGGTTGCTCTTGGAGACTGGACGACCTCCTCGACGGTGGGGACTCCTGTGGTGGTCGCCTCGGGCGATCAGGTTCAACCCAAGATTGTCGGAACCAGCGACGGCGGGTGCTACATCAGTTGGTTCGACAATCGAACGGGCGGATACGACGTCTACCTTCAGCGATTCGATGCTTTGGGGAATCCTGCTTGGCAAGCAAACGGCATCCTGATCGCTGACCTCAACTTTTCGAGCACGCAGGACTACGGCCTCGATGTCGATGGACTCGACCGAGCGCTCCTCGTTTTTCAGGATGACCGCTTCGGAGGCATCCGTGCGACGGCACATTGCGTGACGATGGCTGGGGTTCATGCTTGGGGATTGACGGGCATTCAAGTGAGTGCCGTGACGGATTCGCCCAATAGCCCAAGAATTTGCGCTGCATCGGATAACGCCGCGTATGTTGGATGGAACAGCGGAACCGCGGCGCGTGTTCAACGCATCTCGGTGTTGGGATCGGTGTCGTGGACCACTCCGGTGACGCTCGGTGGAACAGGCACTCAAATCGTCTCTGGAATGGGGAACGGCGGCAGCGATGGCTCTGCAATCGTGAGCGTGGTCCAGTACGCGACATTCACGGGCGCGAAGGTCTTGAAGGTGCAAAAACTCTCCACGCTCGGCGCGCCAATGTGGGGCGCGGTGACCAAGAATGTCTTTACGACTGGGTCACTTCAATTCGGCAATTTTCCAGGATTCGTCTCGGATGGAGCGGGCGGAGCGGTTTTCGCTTGGTACTTGACTGGACCACTCCAATCGTGGGTGCAACGAGTTGATTCTGCTGGCACGCTGCTCTTTGGAACCAACGGCATCTCCGTGACAACGACTTCGACGGGCATGGAGCGCACTGCTCCAACGGTCGTCTTCGATGTTCCAACAGGCCGGACGATCGTTACCTGGGAGCAGAATCTGGCAGCACCTTCAACAGACAATGGTTCGGCTGTCCAAGCCTTCGATTCACTTGGCAATCGACTTTGGGGAGCCAACGGCGTCGCTGTGCATCCGATGACCGCGTCCACCTTTGACACGTTCTCATCCCGTGTGTGCATTGTCGGAGATCAGACGATCGCATGCGGACTGCGTTGGTCCTCGGGCGTGGCATCCACCCTCAACGCGGCAAGTTTTGATGCTCTTGGAACGTCGTTGTGGACAGGATCACCCGTGCCAGTGTGCAACGCACCCGTTTCGCAGGGTCGACCAGTCATGCTCGCGCGGGATGGCGGAGCGATCATCAGCTGGGAAGACAGCCGCAGCGGAACCCCTGACATCTACGCCGCATTCTTGAGGACCGATGGAACACTCGGCAATCCAAGCGGTGGCGTGGTCGGCGATGTCGATGGAGACGGATTCGTTTCTGGAGCCGACCTCGCAATTCTCTTGAGTTCATGGGGACAGCCTGGCGCTGGCAATCCTGCCGACGTCGATGGAGACGGAGCGATCAACGCTCAAGACCTCTCGATCATGCTCGCCGCTTGGACTGGTTGATCCAACGGGTGAGGACGGCAATGTTCCACAGCGTGGCATGAGCATCTGTGCGGTGTGCGAGATGGTCTTGCCACAGCGACTGAACCGATCGTTCGTGGAAGAGTCCACTTGCGGCGAGTGATTCGCGACTGAGTGTGGATTCCATCCAATCGCGTAAATCGTGCCGCATCCAACGAGCGAGGGGTACTCCAAACCCACGTTTTGTATTCGAGATCATGGAAGGAGGAACACGTGCCTCGACCATCGCACGCAGCGGAGCCTTCGATCGTCCGCCTTGCAACAGTATCGTCGGAGTGAGCGCGCAAGAGAGTTCGTACAACCGATGATCAAGCAGGGGCGACCTCACTTCAAGTCCCACTTGCATCGAGCACCAGTCGTTCTTCACGAGGAGATCCGATGGAAGGCCGTGCAAGACATCGAAAAGCATCGACGACCGCAGCGGGTTCATTCGTCCAGCGCGGCGCATGAGATCATCGTTGGGCGATTGCCATGGCGATGGATTCAACAAGAACCGCGCGGGATCGCGGCATGTTTCACTCAAGAGCGAAGGGGCGCGGCCAAGGTCTCGAAGTTGCAGGAGATCGGCAAGAAGTCGAAGGCGATCGCTCAAGAGTTCGCTGCGACGTGCCCCCGGGATCCATGCGAGAACCTGTCCGCCGTTTCGATTGATCGCTGGATGGGCTGCGAATCCAATGAGTGAGCCGATGGAGCGTCGCATCCACTGAGGCATCCAACCGCAGAGGCGATCGAACCTCGCGAAGTGCCGTTGTCGGTCGTATCCCGCGAAGAGTTCATCTCCGCCATCACCAGAGAGGACGACCGTGACATGGGATCTCGTTGCCTTGGATAACGCAGCAACGGGAATCGCGCTGGAGTCTCCAAAAGGTTCGTCGAATGTGGCGCAGAGGTGGTCGCTCACGGCCGCGATCTCGTGAGTCGCAATGGAAAGGGTCGTGTGTGCGGTGCCAAGATGGGCCGCAATGCGCGCTGCGGATGCAGATTCGTCGTATTCGACGTCGTCGATCGCCGCAGAAAAAGTGCGTAGTGGAAGAGGCCGATGCTCCTTCGCCATCGCAACGATGAGTGTGCTGTCGATTCCAGACGAAAGCCATGCTCCGAGTGGAACATCCGAAGCGAGTCGATCTCTCACTGCCAACTCGACCGCCTGTTCCAGACGCCCAACCGATTCGGTGAACGGTGCGCGCGTTGGATTTCCATCCGCGGCGATGATGGCATCCACGGGACTCCACCATCGTCGACTCGAGAGTGCGCCACCATCGAGTTGGATCACCGCCATCGACCCCGGCTCCAGTTTCTTTGCGTGTCGATGAATCGAGAGAGGTGCTGGAATGCATCCGAATCGAATGAATGCGGTCACTGCGGATGGATCGAGGGAGTCATCGAAGGATGGAATGGTCCGCAATGCGGCAAGTTCGCTTGCGAACGCCACGACTCCGTGTGGTTGTTCTGAGTAAACGAGAGGCTTCACTCCGAACCGATCGCGCACGAGTGAAACCGTTCTGGATTCTCGGTCAACGAGGGCGAAGGCGAACATCCCCACGAGGCGTGTGAGTGCGATGTCGAGCCCCCAGTGTTCGATCGCGGCCAAGAGCACTTCGGTATCGCCTGTGCTTCGTCGGTGAGAAAGCGCTCCCATCGATTTGAGTTCGCTCTCGAGTGAACGAAAGTTGTAGATCTCCCCGTTGAAGACGATGACATAACGACGAGAGGCACTCTGCATCGGTTGGGATGCAGCAGGGGTGAGATCCACAATCGAGAGTCGACGAAAGGCGAGGCCGGTGCCAAGCGACTGATCAATCCATAGTTGCTCTTCGTCAGGTCCGCGGTGCGAGAGGGCGTTCGCCATGCCTCGCAGAATCGCGCGTGGATCGCCGAGAAGAGCATTTGGATCGATGATGCCCGCGATGCCACACATCGGTGTGCAGACTACTCGCTGCCGAGTGAATGCTGCAATAATGCACCGATGCACAAGTCCATTTTCCTCGCCGCCGTTGCGATGCTGAGTGTTGCTGGCATCGCCCACGCACAAGAAAACCTTGGAGATCCAACAGTCCACCAGATCGTTGCGCCTGCCGAGAGCGTGGTGCTGTATCAGGGACGGGCGCAAGTCACGCGAACGGCGAACATGGCGCTTGAGGCGGGCTATCACCGAGTTGAATTCACCGACTTGCCAGAAGCGGTGCAACCAGAAACATTGCAGGCGCGGATCACCGGCGGCAAACTTCTCGATGTGCGATTTGAGACGCGTCCGTCTCCAGTGCGCACTGGCAGCGACGAGTACCTCGCCTTGCATGCGAAGTCATTGACATTCGAGGCAGAACTGCGGGGATGCGCGGCGGAGAAGGCAGGTATCGAGGCCGAAATTCGGTATCTCGAGCGACTCCTCGTCCAAAGTGCGACTGAGAAATCAGAAGGAATCGGCAATGGAGCTTTCGATGTAGAGATGGCGATCAAGCAACTGAAGTTCATCAGGGAAGCACGCACTGCGATTGGTCGCGATGGAGACACACTCGCAGAGAAAACAAGAGTTCTCAACCAGCAGTGGGCTGCGGTTCGTTCCGAGATGGACAACATGGGCGGCGGGGGAGTCTCGACGCGCGTTGCCATGGTGAGTTTGATTGTTCCCGATGGCGCGACGGTGTCGATTGCCCTCCAGCACTTGGTGGTCAATGCGTCGTGGTATCCGTCCTACTCACTGCGCGCGAACCGAGTTCCAGGCAGTGTGAGTGTCGAATATGACGCGATGATTCAGCAGCAGACGGGAGAGTCGTGGAATGATGTTGCCGTGACACTCTCGACGGCGCAACCAACGACCTCTGCGAATCCTCCCGTGGTCTACCCCGTCACGATCGATCAGTGGATTCCGCGTCCTACTTCGGGGGGGGCGGTCAACTCTCGCGGCGGCGAAGCGATGATCGAATCGATGCCCTCGATGGCGGGGGAGATGATGGTGGACGCAGCTTCTGCCGAGAAGAAGTCGTTGGGCAGGGCGATGGCTGATGCCTCGGTGAACGCATCGGGAACGGCCGTGACGTTTGGTCTGCCGCGCAAAGTGACGATTGAATCCAATCAACAAGGAGAACAACGCACACGCATTGCCACGGTGGATTGCGATCCAACATTCACGCATGTGGCTCAGCCCGTCGTGGGCGAGGGGGTCTACTTCCGCGGGAAGGCAAAGAATGCGAGTGATTATGTATTCCTTCGCGGGATGGCGCAGGTGTTCCTTGACGGAGACTTCATTGGTCCAATGGTGCTGAACGAAATCCCAGCGGGTGGTGAGTTTGATCTTTTCTTTGGAATTGATTCGAGCATCACGGCGAAGCGCACGATCGTGACGAATAAGACTGAGGCGATCGGTCTCTTTGGTGGAGGACTCGAGACGCAACTTCGGTATCGAATCGATCTCGTCAACGCGTCGTCTCGCGCGGCTTCGGTTGAGGTGTGGGATCGCATTCCAGTCTCGCGCACAAGCGAGATCAAGGTTGCTCTCATCGCGCCATCCGCGCCGATCGCGACCGACAAGGAGTACACCGATGTGGCCGCAAAACAGGGACTCCTCAAGTGGATCGTTCCTCTTGGGGCAGCCGATACGAAGGGTCCTACCAAGTTGGCATTGACATGGGGAGTGGATGTCAGTCGCAAGGAAAATGTGCAGACCACGCCAATTCCTGAGTAGCTCTTCACCGCTTACAATCCTTGCCCCACTATGGCGCGACTTCACGAGTTTCAGGGCAAGGCACTTCTCGCAAAGCACGGCATCGTGATCCCGCGCGGAGGCCCAGCGCATTCGCCGGCGCAGGCATGCGAAGTCGCCGCGTCGCTTGGATGTGAAACAGTGGTCAAGATTCAAGCGTGGACGACTGGGCGCGCAGCGATGGGGGGAGTCTGCTTCGCCAAGAATCCGAAAGAAGCAGGAGACGCCGCCACGCGCATGCTCGGCATGATGGTCGGGCAGTTTCCAGTGGAATCGGTGATCGTGGAAGAGAAGATCTCATTCGTCAAAGAACTCTTTCTCTCCTTTTCAATTGACGACCGAGCACGCGCACCAGTGATGTTGCTCGCCGCATCGGGAGGCACAGGAATCGAAGAACGCGCCGCATCAGTGTCTCGCATTCCGTGCAGCGTTTCATCTGGTCCGGACCGCGCACTCTTGTCCGAGGCGATCGCCAAATTGGAACTCACGAGTTCGGCCGCGCAAGGTGTGGCGAAAGTTGTGGAGACCGTGTTTTCCATCGCCCGCACGTACGACGCACGCAGCGTTGAGATCAATCCGCTCGCGATTCTTGCGGACGGACGAGTCGTCGCCGCCGATTGCCGAATGACGATCGACGACTACGCGGTCTTTCGCCAGCCAGAACTCGGCATCGAAATCGCACGCGAGTTTGATCATCCTCCCACGGCACTCGAAAAGGTCGCGTACGCCGTCGAACAGGCAGACCACCGAGGCACATTTTATTTTGCGCAGCTCGCCACAGTCGCGAATGATGCAACGCGGGGACTCGCAGGATTCCACGGTGCTGGCGGTGGAGGATCGATGATGTCGATGGACGCACTCGTCGCCGAGCGCTTCACCATCGCCGATTTCACCGACACGAGCGGCAATCCATCCGCGGCCAAGGTCTACCGAGCATCGAGAGTGATATTGAGCCAACCCGGCCTTTGCGGCTACTTCGGATCAGGATCAGGAGTTGCAAACCAAGAACAGTTTTGGTCGGCCTATGGGTTGGCGAAAGCGTTTTGGGAACTCGATCTCGACATCCCAGCGGTCATTCGACTGGGTGGGAACGGCGAAGAGCGCGCCATCTCAGTTTTGCACGAGTGCGCCAAGGGACTTCGCGCGACCGTCGAGGGATACGGCAAGAGTGATCCTCCTGCTGCGATTGCACATCGATTCGGGCAACTCTCCGACGAAGCGAAGGCGCAGTGGCAACCGCGCGCGCCGAGGCGTCCGTCATTCGTTGGACGCGAAGATGCGGTCTCTCTTCCAATTTCTGGAGGTCGTGTGTGGATTGATCCATCCCTCTGGAGAAAAAACGCATCCGTGATCTGCGCTCATGCGAGTGGGCTTCTCATCGATGATGCAGGGAGACCGACACGAACGGTCGATGAAACAGCATTCGCCGCGAAAGACAGCGAACTCATCGCCTGCGAAGTCGAGTGCAGAGCGATCGGTTGCGACGGACTCTTCGTCGAACTCGATATTCCCGGACTCGATGCAGCGTGCGCAACGATGGCGATGACGATGGCGAAGGGATCCGCACGATGAGCATCCTCATTGACCGAGAAAAGCGCGTGTGTGTGCAGGGGATCACTGGTCGTGAAGGACAAGCGCGCACGCGACTCATGCTCGATTATGGAACGCAAGTGGTGGCAGGAGTCACACCAGGTCGCGGCGGACAAGTGGTCTGCGGCATTCCAGTGTTCGACTCAGTCGCGGACGCGATGAAGCATGTTGGAACGATCGATGTTTCAGTGCTTTTCGTCCCCGCGAAAACGGTGCGCGATGCCGCCATCGACGCCATGAATGCGGGAGTCAAGTTGGTGGTTCTCGTCGCCGATCGCATTCCTGTATGGGACGCGATGGCGATTGCAGAACGAGCGAAAGAGTGTGGCGCAGAGTTTCTCGGCCCCAATACGCTCGGCGCGCTCAGTCCAGGAAAAGCGGTCGTCGGAATGTTGGGCGGACGAGCAGAATCAGCGCGCCAATGGTTCAAGCCTCCTGCTCCAACAGGCGTCGGCATCATTTCGCGTTCGGGTGGCATGAGTAGTTCCACCGGCTACTACCTTGGACAAGCGGGGGTGCGCATCTCATCGATTGTCCATGTGGGTGGCGATGCAGTCTTGGGTGTGCGCATTCCAGAAGCGGCGTTGCTTTTTGAAAGCGATCCTCAAACCGATGCGATCGTCGTCTTCGGTGAAATCGGATCCTCGCAAGAAGAAGAACTCGCCGAACTCATCGTCTCTGGCAAGGTGACCAAGCCCGTCATCGCCTATGTCGGCGGGAAAGCAGCGAAGGAAGGCACTCGGTTCAGCCACGCAGGCGCGATCATTGAAGGTGGACGCGGCACACACGCGGGCAAGGTGGAGGCCCTCCGAAACGCAGGCGCGCGCGTCGTCGACGGATTCGGAGATCTCCCCGCAGCAGTCGTTGAAACGCTTCGAAAACATGGAGGACGAAGTCTCATGAGTCAAACAGAACGAGATGCAGTGTGGATGACGGGAGTAACGCAGATCGAACCCAATCGTGTTGCCGTGCGCGGGCACGAGATCGCATCGTTGATGGGATCGGCCACGTTTGGATCCGCAGTTTTTCTCATCTTGTCGGGTGCATTGCCCAGCCCAAGCGTGGGTCGACTCATGGATGCCATTTTGGTGTCGAGCATTGATCACGGCGCAACGCCTCCGAGTTGTCTTGCTGCGCGCACAGTTGCATCCACGGGAGCAACGCTGAGTGCGAGCGTCGCCGCGGGGATCATGTCGATTAACCGTCATCACGGCGGCGCGATTGAGGATTGTGCTCGTCAACTCGCCGACATTATTGCGAGATCAAAGCGTGAAGGAGTGACGCTCGACGCTGCTGCTGCTGCAACGATGGCTGATTTCAAGGGACGCGGCGATCGATTCAGCGGATTCGGTCACCGCATTCACACCAAGGATCCGCGAACGCCAAGACTCTTTGAACTTGCAACGGAAGCGGGAGTCAACGGCGCACACATGGCCGCCGCACGCGCTCTCGAGAGAGCATTCGCCTCGACAGGCAAACCACTTCCCATCAATGTTGACGGCGCGATCGGATCTATCCTCGCCGACCTCGACCTTGATCCTGCCATGTTCAATGGGATTTTCATGATCGCGCGCACGCCTGGACTGATCGCGCATGTTCTCGAAGAGAAATCGCGTGAGAAGCCGATGCGCCGGATTGATCCCGTGCGCCACGCCTATGACGGTCCCATCCTTGATGCGCCAAAGTGTTGAGTCAGTTCATTCTTGAAATCGATATTGCCATGCCCTACACCACACTCCAAATCGCCGAACTCTTCCCCGACATTCAATCGATTCGCTGTGCCACGATGCGCGATCAAGTCGCCGCCGTCTGGAGCGAGGCCCTCTCGACTGGATGCGGCGGGAAGGGGTGGACTTTCGATGAAATCAGAGCCATTCCATTCACCTTGCTCGCGGGAAAGATTGACCTTCGGTTCGTCGAGCACTTGAACTCATGTGTTCGGCAGTGCATCGCGATTGAGAAGGTGTTGAACGAGACTTTTGGCGATCGAATCCCTGTCGACCATGATGCACTCGTCGCGGGAGCTCTCCTCGCGGATGTGGGAAAGATGCTCGAGTTTGACAAGGATTCGTCGGGGCGCGTGATCAAGGGAGAGTTTGGAGAGTTGGTGCGCCATCCATTCTCTGGCGTGGCGCTCGCGTTCAAGCATGGGCTCCCAGGAAGCGTGATGCACATCATCGCAACACATAGCCATGAGGGAGACAAGGCAGACCGCACGATTGAATCGATCATCTTCCATCACGCCGACTTTGTTGATTTCGACATTGCGAAGTTCCTTGGCAAGCGCGCGAAGTAACCTCCACGAATGAGATTGAGTGACATGTCCCACCCACCACTGACCCTGATTGAAAAACTCGTCGCACGCTGGACGGATGGACTTGCCGCGGGCGCCTGTGTTCGCTCAGGCGAATTCGTCATGATTCGTCCACGACATGTCATGACACACGACAACACGGGTGCCGTGATTCCAAAGTTCAAGTCCATTGGAGCGACGAAGATTGCGATTCCAAGTCAACCCGTGTTTGCGATCGATCATGACATTCAGAATGTCACTCCTGAAAACCTAGGGAAATATGCGAAGATTGAAGCATTCGCCGCCTTGCATGGCGTTGATTATTACCCCGCGGGAACGGGCATTTCGCACCAAGTCATGGTGGAGCAGGGGTATGTGATTCCAGGATCGATGGTGGTGGGCAGCGATTCGCACTCGAATCTGTACGGCGCACTGTGTGCCCTCGGGACGCCCGTCGTGCGCACTGATGCCGCAGGTATCTGGGCAACAGGAACAACATGGTGGCAAGTTCCACCCGTTGCGCGAGTCGAACTCACTGGTGCACTTGCTCCAGGCGTCACTGGCAAGGATGTCATCGTCGCGCTCTGCGGATTGTTCGCCAACGATGAGGTGCTTAATCACGCCGTCGAGTTCACAGGATCGGGTGTAGCGAGTCTCTCCGTATCGGCGCGCATGTCGATTTCGAATATGTCAACCGAGTGGGGTGCCCTCGCGGGAGTGTTTCCATTCGACGAGCATTTGCGCGCCTACCTTGATTCGAGGGCGGATGTTTTTGCGAGCGGACATCGTCCAGGCACACGCCGCGCAGGATCTCTCGGTCAGTACTCGCGCCGAGAAGTCGCGCAGTGGTGGAATGCGCGCCATGAAATGACCGCTGACTTGGGCGCTCACTACGCCGTGGAGCTCTCGCTCGACCTTGCCTCTGTGATTCCGCATGTCTCTGGTCCAAATGATGTCAAAGTGATGTCATCTCTTCCAGCCATCGAGGCGAAAGAAATCAAGATTCAAAAGGCGTGGTTGATGTCGTGCGTGAATGGGCGACTGGAAGACATTGCCGCCGCTGCACAGGTCGTGAAGGGGAAGAAAATCGCCGCAGGGGTCGAGTTCTTCGTCGCACCGGCGAGCGCAGAAGTGCGCGCCGAGGCTGAAAAACTCGGCTATTGGCAAGAGATCATCGACTGCGGAGCGACGATTCTTCCCGCGGGATGTGGCACATGCATCGGACTTGGAGCGGGTCTCATTCAAGCAGGAGAGACGGGCATCAGTTCGACGAATCGCAATTTTCAGGGGCGCATGGGCGACAAACTTGGACTCGTGTACCTCGGGTCTCCAGCAGTCGTTGCAGCGAGCGCGCTTCGCGGTTCGATCTGTTCGCCCACCGCGTTCGTCGATTCCACTCCTCGCATATCGATCCAGAGAAATGCGCCCACAAAGGCGACCGCCTCGGCGGTACGGATCATTGACGGATTCCCACAATCACTCAGTGGCCGCGCCCTCTTCATGGACAAGAACAACATGAATACGGATGGCATCTTCGCGGGGAAGCACACGTACAACGACGCGCTGGCGCCCGCTGAAATGGCGAGCGTTGTGTTCGAGAATTACGATGGATCGTTCCACTCCCACGCGCACTGCGGAGACATCGTCGTCGGTGGATACAACTTCGGAACGGGTTCAAGCCGCGAACAAGCAGCGACGGCGCTGAAGTATTTCGGGATTCCATGCGTCATTGCGGGGAGTTTCAGCGAAACCTACAAGCGCAATGCATTCAACAATGGATTCCTCGTCTTTGACTCGCCCCAGTTCGTGGACGCGCTTCAATCGCACACGAAGTCCGTTGCCCGCGCTCCAACCGTGGATGTTGGATCCATCGCCATCGACTTCTCCAGCGGCACAATCGACTGGAGGGGGACGATGTATCCATTCACTCCACTCTCTCCCGTGGCCCAAGAACTCATCGTCGCCGGCGGAGCTGAGGCGGTGATTCAATCACGACTCAAGTCGATGAGCGTGTAGACTGTCTCGCCAGACTTTTTTCCTCGTTTCCCTCTTCAAAGGAGTTGGATCGTGTCGAAGTACAAAATCGCGTGGATGCCCGGAGATGGAATCGGCAATGATGTCATGGAGGCGGCACGAATCGTCCTGGATGAAATGAAGGTCGACGCCGAGTACGTCCACTGCGACATTGGGTGGGAGTTCTGGTGCAAGGAGGGCAATGCACTGCCCGACCGCACCGTCGAGGTGTTGAAGAACACGACGTGTGGTCTCTTCGGAGCGATCACGAGCAAGCCTCAGGATGACGCGCTCACCGAACTCGAGCCACACTTGCGCGACAAGAAACTTGTTTACTTCTCGCCGATTGTGAAGATGCGACAGATGTTCAATCTTCATACGAACATGCGCCCTTGCAAGAGTTACGAGGGCAACCCGCTGAATTACCGTGGCACTCGCATCGCGAATCCGATCGCCGATGATGTGGCGATCGATCAGGTGATTTTCCGAGAGAACACCGAAGGTTCTTACGGAGGCGTTGAGTTTGGACCCCTTCCCGAGTCAGTTTACGACGCACTCTGCCTCAATCCAAAGATGAAGCCGTGGAAGGCGAAGGGGCTTGAGAATGTCGCTCTTTCCACTCGCATCGTGAGTAAGCAAGGTTGCGCGAGCATTTGCCGACAAGCATTCGAATATGCGAAGAAGACTGGGCGGAAGCGAGTGACCCTGATCGAGAAGCCCAACGTACTTCGCGAAACAGGCGGACTCATGACTCGCGTCTTCCGCGAAATCGCGAAGGAGTATCCGTCGATCTGGGCGGATGAAGCCAACATCGATGCGATCTGCATGTGGATGTTCAAGAATCCACAGGATTACTCAGTGCTGGTCGCCGAGAACATGTTCGGAGACATTGTGAGTGACCTTTGCGCAGGACTCGTGGGCGGTCTTGGATTCGCTCCAAGCGCCAACCTTGGCGACACCTACGCTGTCTTTGAGCCAACACACGGAAGCGCTCCGAAATACGCGGGGCAATACAAGGTGAATCCTCATGCGATGTTGCTTACCGCAAAGATGATGCTCGACTGGCTCGGCGAGACCGACCGCGCCAATCGCCTTGAACAGGCTGTCTCGCGAGTGATTCTTGAAGGCAAGGTCAAGACCTACGACATGGGCGGCAAGGATTCAACACTCGATGTTGCTCGCGCCGTGGCTGCGTATGCCGTGCAAGGTGCAAAGACCTCGTGTGGTGCCTGCTCGTCCCAATGATCGAACCCATCGGAAGAAGGTGATGTATGTCCGCGACTGCGACTCCAACGAAAGCTACTGTCCACCATCTCACGCGCACCCTCGCTGAGTGGGCGTGTGCCCTCACTCCCGACGATCTGTCGCCCGCAGTAATTGATGCGTGCAAGCGATTCTGGTTTGACTCCATTGGATGCGCGCTCGGTGGAAGCGGGCAGGAAGATGCGCACATTCTGCTCGCGCACTACAAGGCGATGAGCGGTCATGGAGATCAGGGCCACGGTCCATGCACCTCATTCGTGAGCGGTTTCAAGACGAATCCGGTGGATGCTTCATTCTTGAACAACCACATGATTCGCGCGATGGATTACAACGATATCTATTGGAAGTCGGATCCATGCCATCCCAGCGACATCATCGCTGGACCACTCGCGATCGCCGAGATGATCGGCTCTTCTGGAAAAGAATTGCTACTCGCGACCGCGATCGCGTACGAAGTCGAGATGCGCCTCTGCGAGTTCGGACTCCCAGGCATTCGTGAGTACGGTTGGCATCATGCGACGCTGACCGCATTCGCCGCACCAATCGCTGCGGGAAAAATCCTTGGACTGACAGTCGACCAAATGGTGCAAGCCATTGGCATCAGCGCGAGCCGAACATTCACTCCAGGGGCGGTGACTGCTGGCAAGCTCACCAACATGAAGAACACGGTTGATCCGTGGGCGACTCGCATGGGTGTTGAGAGTGCTCTGCTTGCGCAGCGTGGATACTCAGGACCCGAGCACATCATCGATGGCAAAGAGGGGCTTTACGCGGTCTTTTCCCATGTTCAGTACAAGGGACAGCCCGCGAAGTTTGACACCAAGATTCTCACTGATGCGTTGCCCACCTGCCCAAAGTGCCATTGGCGCATTCTCGATTGCGGCATGAAGAGTTTTCCGATTGAGGCTCTGTCTCATGCTCCTCTTACGGCGATGATGAAGGCTGTCAAAGAGAACAATGTGAACCCATCCGATGTCACTGAGATCAAGGTCGAAGTGATTGCGCGCGCGGCGGACATTCTGGGCGATCCACACAAGTATCGACCGGATAGCAAGGAGACTGCGGATCACTCGCTGCCGTATTGCATGGCGGTTGGACTCATCGATGGAATGGTGACTCCGCTTCAATTCCGTGAAGAGCGCGTGCTCGACAAGTCGCTGCTTCCGATCATGGACATGGTCAAGGTTGTGGCGAACGAAGAGTTCGAAGCACTCTTTCCCAAGTTTCAGCCGAGTCGCGTGACGCTCACTCTCAAGAACGGGAGCAAGCACACCGTGCGCGTGGATGTTCCCAAGGGTGACCCGCGCGATCCGATGACCGAATCAGAAATCGCCGTCAAGTTCCATGCGTTGGGTGATGGAGTGCTCGGTCGACCGCTCTGTGAAGGACTCCGCGCCGAGATCATGTCACTTGAACATGCGCCAGACGTACGAAGGCTGATGCAGCTCACGGTGCGAACGCACTAACAAGGTCCCCAATTGCCGAGCACAAGGGCGAAAGCGGGGGGATTGTTTACCGTTCCACATAGTCAAGGTCTCGGTGGAATGTCTCCTCGAGAAACATCGCTGCGATCATCCCGATGCCGACGCAGCAACTTCCGAGAATCCAGGTTGCTGTTACAGCCCCCATCGAAGCTTCCATCGAGAGCCAGATCGAGGTGATGATGACCGCGCTCGCGCGCACAAAATTCGGTGCACTCGTGGCAGCAGTCGCTCGCAGATTCGTTCCGAAGTGTTCGCTTGCCGTGGTCACGAAGACTGCCCAGTATCCCGTCGCCGCTCCGACAATGGACATCATGAAGTAAAACCACTGCTCAGATTTTGGAGCGAACAAAAAGAAGAGTGCGATCGCCACCATGAGGAGTGATTGAAAGACAAGGATGGCGCGGACTCGACTGCGAAGCCACTGCGACAATAATCCACTCGCCACGTCTCCAACGGCGACACCGAGGTAAGCCCACACGATGACTTGTGCGGGCTTGACTGGATCAGAGATGCCCATCGCGCGTCCAATCTCTGGCGCAAAAATAAACATCACGCCACCCACAAACCAGATGGGCATCGCCGACAAAACGATGAGAGCAAACCGCGCAAGCCTCCGTGGCGGCCACAAGAGTTGAAGGGGATTGCCGCGAGATACGCTGTGCGTTTTTGTTTGCTCGAAGAGTCCGCTCTCAGAGACTCCAACGCGAAGCGCGAGCAACATGAGCCCAAACACTCCGCCGATGATGTAACACCACTGCCACGGAACGACCGATGCGACGAGTCCCGCCGCGATGGCTCCGGTGAGGCCGACCGCGGCAACAATGGTTGTTCCCAGACCGCGCGATCGAGTCGGAAGCAATTCAGCGACGAGTGTCACTCCCGCGCCAAGTTCGCCGGCGAGACCGAACCCTGCGACGAATCGAATCACCTCATACTGCTCGACCGTCGTGACGAAGGCATTCAGAATGTTGGCGACTGAATAGAGAAGGATGGATCCGAAAAGCGTCTTGAGGCGACCAAAGCGATCTCCCACCATGCCAAAGGCGATGCCACCGCACAGCATGCCGATGAGTTGTAAGTCCAAGAGATGCTTGCCAATGACCTTGAGTTGAATTGGATCGGTGATTCCGATCGACTGGAGGCTCGGAATCCTCAAAATAGAAAAGAGAACAAGATCGAAGATGTCCACGAAGTAGCCGAGTGCGGCGACGATTACCGTCAGGACGACAGCAGAGCGGGATCGAGTGGATGGGATGGCCATGGGTGGTACGAGGAGGGACCTTGCTCGTAGGAATGTTACGAACCCTTTTTTGTTTTTTTGTGCCCCGAGGGTGCCATTCGAAACAACATGATCGTGCAATCAGACCATGATTGCGAGCATCGGCGTTGCATGGCTCGCCAGTGGAAGTACCGCATTCGTCGCCATGCTCGCTGTATCATTCGTTGATGAAGGACACCTTTGCTGATCTCGGGCTCGGCGCCGAATTGCTCGCCGAACTCGCCGTGCTCGGGTACGAAGAGCCCACTCCGATTCAGAAGGCAGCCATTCCAGCACTCATGGAGGGGAAGGACTTGCTCGGTCAAGCAGCGACCGGAACAGGAAAAACCGCGGCCTTCGCGCTGCCCATCCTCCAGCGCATCGGTCGAACCAAAGCGGTTTCTCTCAAGCCATTCGCGCTCATCCTCGTGCCCACCCGAGAACTCGCCGTTCAAGTATCGGAAGCCTTTCATAAGTACAGCAAGAGCCTCGGCATCTCTGTGGTTCCAATCTATGGAGGACAGGAGTTTCATCGCCAAATCGTTGGACTCAAGCGCGGTGCCCAAGTCGTTGTCGCGACTCCAGGACGAGCACTCGATCATCTTCGCCGCGGCACGCTTGACCTGAGTGGACTGACCACACTGGTGCTCGATGAAGCGGATGAGATGCTTGACATGGGATTCGCAGAAGATCTCGAACTCATTCTTGAAGCAACTCCGGCGACGCGTCAGACGGCGCTTTTCTCCGCCACAATTCCTCCGCGGATCGCATCCATTGCAGAGCGGCACCTCAAGGATCCATCTCGCATTCTGATTCCGCGCGATCAGAATAAGAAGGGATCGATGCCGAAAGTGCGGCAAACGGCCTATGTTGTGCCAAGAGCACACAAGATCGCGGCGCTCGGACGCGTCCTCGATATTGAGTCTCCGACACTCGCCCTGATTTTCTGCCGCACCCGTCTTGATGTGGACGAACTGGCAGATCGTCTCGTCGGACGCGGTTATCGCGTCGAAGCATTGCACGGTGGCATGTCGCAAAGCGAACGCGACCGAGTGATGAAGAAGGCGCGCGGTGCGACCGTCGACCTTCTCGTCGCCACCGATGTGGCGGCGCGCGGTTTGGACATCGATCACTTGACGCACGTTGTCAATTTCGATGTACCCGCATCGCCCGAGTCGTACACCCACCGCATTGGTCGTACAGGTCGCGCGGGTCGCGAAGGTGTGGCGATCACGTTCGCCGAACCGCGCGAGCATCGACTCCTTCGCAACATTGAGTTCGCGACGAAACAGAAGATCACGATTTCAACAGTCCCCACACCACTGGATGTCAAGGCGCGTCGACTCGATGTCACCAAAGGATCTATTCGTGAATTGATTCTTGCTGGTGGTCTCGATGGATTCCGCGTGGTCGTTGAAACGCTTTCCGATGAGTTTGATCCGATGGAAGTAGCTGCTGCCGCTGTGCGCATGGCGCATGAGGCAACTCTTGGTGAGAGTGCCAACGAGGACAACACCCACATTCCGGTCTTTGAGAGTTTTGCCCGACCGCAATCACCACCGAGGCCGACTCCATCGAAAAGCGCACCATCGAGGGCGCCCGCTGCAACGGGGGCAACTGCGAAGCGACCCGCTCCCTGGACGAAGCCGCAAGAAAGTTCGCAAGAGCGCGCGCCGCGACCATCGCCGATGAGGGAGCCGTCTCGTGGTCCAAGCAGAGAACCCGAGAATGCGCGTGACATGGTGCGGATCTACATCAGTGCAGGAACGCGCATGGGGATTCGTCCCGCTGATCTCGTTGGTGCGATCGCGAACGAAGCCAAAATCAATCCTCGTGGAATCGGCGGCATCGAAATTGCCGAAACATATTCCATTGTTGAGTTACCAGGGCCAGATGCCGATCTCGTGATCAAGGCATTGCGCGGCACGTCGCTGCGTGGTCGCAAGGTCAAAGTGCATCGCGATAACGGAGTTCGGAAATGAAAACGATTCTAAAGACGACGCTGCTTCGCCTCGTTCTCGCCATTCCGTTGTGTCTTGCTTCGCCGCTCTTGGCTCAGTCCGCGGAGTGGCCCGTCGATGATGCGGGATTGAAAACACTGGCCCAATCACTGATGTCCTCTTGGGCGAAGAGTGTTCACTCGCAAGATTGGAGCGCGATTGACACAGTCCTCGATCCGAACTCTCAGCGCCTCACCTTTGAGGGGGCATTCGACAAGGCATCCCAGATTGAAGCGATCAAGAGCCTTTCTCCTGCCACTCCACAAGTGAGTGATGTTGTTGCCAGCCGCGTGGGCGATGCGTTGGTCGTGACGTGTCTCGCCAAGGTGGCGTCGCCACCCGATGGTCCAGCACTCAGCAGTGATCCAACTCCGCGACTCGTGGTGTGGCAACTCACTGATGGATCGTGGCACGTTGCTGCATGGGCTTCCCTCAATATGCCAGCGAAGCGTCCTGCTCCGCAGCCAGCAAAGTGGGCGGGGGATGCAGCGCTCAATGCACAAGGTGAAGCGATGGTCATGAAGTTTCTTCAAGCGCAGCATGCGAAAGAGATCGATGCATTCGACGCGATGATTGCCGATGGAATGCAATTCGTGAACTTCAAGGGGCAAAAACTGCGCGCGGATATGGTGAAGGGCGCCAAGATGGCGACGACGGATTCACCAGCGATCACTGACACCAGAACGACTCGCTGCGGCACGCTTACCGTGGTCACTTGCAACCTTGCGATGGGTCAAAAAATCGGATTCACGACCCTCCCTGCATCGCCCGCACCGTTCATGGTTGTGTTTCAGGGCGAAGGTGACGCGGCGAAGGTGATTGCGATCGCCAACACGAACAAGCCAGAGTGATCCGCACCCGCTAGCCGCCGCGCTTCGTCTCGAGTTCTTGCCATCTTGCATAGAGCGTTGCAACGGCTGTTTGTGCTGTTTCAAGTGCGTGGCATGCAGCCGCCATCTTGACATGGTCCGTTGCGACAGCCTGATCGTTGAGACGACGCTCCGCTGCTGAGTGCGCCTCTTCGGCGGCGTGGACAGCCTCTTCAATGCCATCGAACTCACGCTGTTCCTTGAAACTCAATCGCTTGCGTGCAGTCGGCGCAGTGGTTTTCTTCGCCGAGCCAACCAGCGCAGTGCGATCGCGCTCGCGATCTCGCGTCTGCGTGGCGCGTTCGGCCGATTCGAGTGCACTGAGAGCTTGATCGAGACTCGTGACTACGGAGACCGATCCATCAGGTGCGCCTATGACCGCGATCGATTTCGCGAGACGACTGAGCATGGCACGATCATGTGTGACGAGCACCACGGCGCCTGGAAAGGACTCCACAGATTCTTCCAGCACCTCGAGTGTTGGAATGTCAAGATCATTCGTTGGTTCATCGAGTACAAGAATGTCTGCGGGTTCGAGCATCATCCGAGCGAGGTGAGCCCGAGCGCGTTCTCCTCCAGAGAGACTCGCGACGGTTTGCAGCAACTGCGCATCCTTGAACAGAAATCGGCGCGACCACGCGGTGATGTGCATCGATCGACCTTGAAAGTCAACGACATCGCCCAGCGGACATATCGCGTCTCGAAGCAGCATGTCGAGCGGGATATCGGCACGTTGCTGGCGAAGCACAACAATGCGAGGGTGGGGATCGGAAAAGCGGATCGTGCCCGAGTCAGGCGCAAGGTCTCCGCAGAGCACACGAAGGAGCGTGGTCTTGCCGCTGCCGTTGGGACCCATCAGCCCGACGCGACTTCCTGGAGTGAGTTCAAGGTCAAGATCTCGGAAAAGCGTTCGATCTGTCGTGAATCCCTTTGAAATGGCTGTTGCCAGAACGAGGCGCCGAGTGCGTCGTCCACTCGCCGAGAAGTCGACTGCTGCTCCTGACGCACTCGCTGCTGCGTTTCGAGAGGTGATTGCATCAAGTTCATCACGTCGATCGGCACTCTCTTCGATGCGACTCTTCGCCTTCGTGCGCCGAGCTTGTGGACCGCGGGCAAGCCACGCATCGTCAATGCGCACTTCGTTCGCGAGTGTGGACTCAGCCTTCGCTTGCGCGGCAAGAAATTCATCGCGTCGACGAACAAATTCTGTGTAGTTCCCCTCGGCGGCAAGCGTTCCCTGGGGATAGGCGCGACTCAACTCGATCACTCGAGTCGCCACTCGCTCGAGAAATGTTCGATCATGGGTAATGAAGACACATGCCCCCGCGCGAATGTCATTCGATTGGCGTGAGAGAAATTGTTCGAGCCAGCGGATGCCCTCGACATCGAGGTGGTTCGTCGGTTCATCGAGAAGCAAGAGGTCCGGAGTCCCGCCCGCTTTACAGAGTCCACAGGCGATCGAGAGTCGTTTCTTCCATCCTCCCGAGAGTCGATCAGCAAGTTCGTCGATGTGCGAGTCAGAAAACCCGAGTTTGCCGAGGATGACTCCAGCCAACACTTCGGCTTCGTGAACATCGCCGTGAACCGAGGCTGATAGCAGAGCCGAAGCGGTCGCAGCAGAGCGGGGGGTTGCTCCCTCAACGAAGTCATCTCGTTGTGGGACATACACGATGACCGCGTTGCGTTGGGTGAGGACCTCTCCGTCATCGGGCTCTTCCAAGTTCGCGATCATCCGAAGCAGCGTGCTCTTTCCCGCGCCGTTGGGACCGATGAACCCCACTCGTTCACCATCGGCAATCGACAGCGACACCCCGCGAAAAAGTTCGCGAAGTCCGTGTGATTTCGAGAGATTGTTGGCAACGAGCAGCATGGATTCCCGACCCTCATTGAGTCGGGGCGGGGATCATAGAAGCGAAGCAATTGGCTTGTGCGATCAGCGGGAAGCGAGGCGATGTAGTCACCGGGAGTGATTACCTTCTTCGCCATTAAACCCCGACCCTTTCTTGATTCGATCGATCAACTCAATGCCGGGATTCGTGAAGACGATTCGACGCTCTCGAAAGAGCATGCCAAGTGCTTGTTTGAATGCCTTCTTGCTCGCGTTGAACTTGAGTCGGATGTCGTCCGGAGAACTGTCGTCATCGAAGCGCAGCCGTCCTCCAGCTGATCTCAGTTCGTCGATGATGATCTCGGTGAGAGGTGCGATGCGTGAATACCCCGACGCGTCGAGAGAGAGGTCAATTTTGCCATCGGGACGGATGGTGCGAACAAACCCGCCGATCTTCTGCCCCACATCGAGTTGAGTGGAAATGTTCGAGTGGTACAGGAGTCCCATGTGGGCATTGTTGATGATGGCGTTGTATCCAAGCGGCGTCTGACTCGTAACAAGGAGTTCCACCGCCTCGCCCTCGGCATATCCCGCGGGTGTCTTCTGCAAATGGCCATCGAGACTAGCACTCGCGAAGATGCGATCGGTGGCTCGATCGATCCCAATGTAGACAACAACCCAATCACCAACCCCAACAGGTCGACCCTGCTCTCGAAAGGGAAGGAGCAAGTCCTTCGCGAGTCCCCAGTCAAGAAATGCTCCGAGGTTTTCGTGGAGTTGCTTCACCTTCAAACAGGCGAATTCACCAACAACCGCAAACGGAGTCTCAGTGGTGGCAACGAGTCGATCTTCTGAGTCGCGATAGATGAAGACATCGAGCAAATTGTTTTCACTGATATCGCTCGGGATGTAGCGGCCTGGAAGAAGTATCTCTCCGAGGTCGCCGCCGTCGAGATAAACGCCCGAGTTCGTTTCCTTGACGACCGTGAGCCAGTTGCGTTTTCCGAAAGTAGCCATTCGACCAGAGAGCCTAGACGGAATCGATCGGGATCAGAGTCCCCACGAACCCAAAATGATGCCGAGGTCGGATCCGCTCACGACTCCATCGCTGTCGATGTCTGCAATGCAGAATCCTGTTGCAGGGTCCGGCATCGTGCACGGTCCCCACGATGCCAGCATCGAGGCGAGATCGGCAGCGTCGACGATCCCGTCGAGGTTCAAATCGGCGTCGACCCGATTGGTCCGCGCTGCATCAAGCGCCGAGATGACGCCGTAACCACGCACGAAGAGAGGGTCGGTGGTGCCGTTCGCAACGAAGTCCGATGCCGTGGAGAAGAGTGCGCCGCGGACTCCCCCAACGCCGAGGTCGCTTCTTGATTGCATCAACAGCGCCGTAGCGCCAGCGATCAGCGGAGTCGACAGACTCGTCCCGCTGACTGCACTGAGTCCAGTGGTCTGCGTCGAGTTCACACTCACGACCGCCACGCCGCGAGCGAGAACTTCAGGCTTTACTCGACCATCGGCGGATGGGCCATCGGATGAAAAACCTGCGGTCGATCCATCTTCATTCGCAGCGCCGCACGAGATCACATCGAGTGCATCAGCGGGGGCGATCATCGACCAGGTCGCCGTGTCCGCGTCGTGGCCTGCATTGCCCGCAGCGGTCAGGCAGACGAGGCCGTTCGCGGTGGCGATGTTGACTCCGCGCGTCGTGATCGCCGTGAGCCCATCGAGCATGGCGGGGGTATACCAATCGATGTACCCGAGCGAACTCGTTGCAAGATCCGCTCCCTGCGCTTCGATGAACTCAAGTCCAGCGACGTAGTAGTCCTCTTCAATAATCGTTTCGGTCGCGTATACCTCAGTCTTCGCGAGGACAAACTGTGCTTGGTACGCCGCTCCAATTGCACTGCCAGGGAGAAATGCAGCCATCGTTCCGAGGATCCATGTGCCGTGCTTATGCTGATTTGGATCGTCGCCATCTTCGATGGCTGTGTTCGCATCGTTCGAGACGAAGTCCCACTCCGCGATCACATCGAGAGGATGCTCAACTGAGTGAAATGCTTCGTGCACTCGATTGAATCCTGTATCGAGAATGCCGATGACGATTCCTTGACCGTGAAACCCTCTCATGTGCATCGATGGCACATCGATTTGCAACAACTGAGGACCCGTCAGCCCGTAGTCGTATGCGGCAACGCCTGCCTCAGAGGCGAGAGGGATCTCTTCAGCGGATGGAAGAGGGCGCGAATGGTGGAGAGGGGTGATTGATTGGACGAACGGAAGGTGGGAGATCGCGAGAATCTCTGCATCGTTCGCCTCGACATTGAGCCATCGACTCTGTGTTCGCACGGTTGCGCCTGTCGCGACGATGGCGCGAACACGACTCTCAGCGATGGGTAGGTCGCGAACATCAAAGAGCCCACTCAGCGTGCGGTGCGCTGCGCGTCGAGTGAGTGCTCGCTCAGTCAACACGGTGTCGCTCGCAACGATGGTTCTGGAGGGGAGATCCTTCGCTGAGAGCTCGACCCACATCGCCTGCGTGGGCTGCGATCCCTGAAGAGGAGCCGAATCCAATAGGAACGAAAGAACAGCAACCGCGAGTGGGAGCGATACCATGAATACAAACTACCCCTGATCGGACGGATGGCAACTGGAGGCTTTGCTATTTTTCTTTCGAATGCCAGAATGCCTCCTTGCATCGTCTCAGGAGGCTGCTACACTTCTCTCGGCATCAAGAGTTTCAGACAGCCTTATGTCTGAACGGCAACCGACGCAAAGGCGAACGGTGCCGAGGCAGCCCCGAAGGGGGAACGATGTGGCGGCGCGAGAATCGCGTTGACGCAAA
>JAQBZO010000016.1 GCA_027622195.1 Planctomycetota bacterium | reverse complement strand
CGGTCTCACCTCCGGCGACGCCGGCTGGACCGCGACGCTGACCTCTGGTTGGAAGGAGAGCACCTCGACCTCGCAGGCACTCTTCGGATACGGCACCTACTCGGTTGGAGTCCCAGCCCCAGGCGCGATTGCGATCTTGGGTCTCGCTGGCTTCGCTGGTCGTCGTCGTCGCGCCTAATACGCCCTCGACTTTCGACTGATCCAATGGTGATCAAGAACTGCCCCAACTTCGGTTGGGGCAGTTTTCATTTTCCCTGCGATTGAGGGAAGGAAAGTGGCTCTTTCCTGCATTTGGATTCGCCTCTTCCCACTTTTGGGGCTATTGTATGGGCGCAGGCTCGCTTCCACCGTCTGGATCGAGCCGTATCCCACGATTCACCCCCTTAGGAGAAGCACTGTGAAGATTTCAACAACATTGTTGGGTATCGCGCTTGGCGGCATCGCCGCATTTGTTGGTCAACTCAACGCTGGCGCGCGACCCGGCAGTGATGGCGGAGTGTCCACAGGACCCGATGTCATCGTGGGTTCCATTCCCGGTTACGCGAAGTACTACAAGGGAACCATCAACGGCGAGACTTGGCTTGCCTACTCCTTAGGTTCAACAAGTTGCAATATCGGTGATGTTCCACTCGATTGGTATGCAAGCACGAACCAGCATCCCGTCATTCCGCAAAATATGTACCGCGTGAAGAACGGCGGATTCGAGCACTTGGGCATGAGTTGGGTCAAGCACGGATTCTGCGCCCTTCAACAAACCCTTTGTGGACCATGTACGCCCGCAGGAAGCGGATGTCCATCACTTCTGGGCGTTGGGTGCTCCGATCCTTACACGGCCAGCCTCAACGGATCGCAAAGTGACTTGCGTCCGCGCTACCAGATCAATGCTGCAACGGGCTACTTCAATTACGGCGCGTCCGACCCAACGAATTCCGATCCAACGGCAGCAAAGGAGCGCCTTCGCGTTCGTCGAGTTGACCTCGATCCCGCATTGAACGCAGGTGCGACTTATTACGCCGAGTGTCAGTACGTCCATCCCGATGATGCTGCCGCAGCGAACGACGACAACAATGCGTCGTACCGCAAGTTCACAATCGGAGCAGACAGCTCGACCGGCTATGCCCTGTCGCTGACCGGCGCAACGTTCCAGCAATTGGCCGCCATTCATGCGTGGAAATCGGTTCATGCCGATGTAGAGATCAAGTCGGTGGATGTTGCCGGCGATGGACGGTACCTCGTTGCAAACCGCGTGTGGCAGATCACTCCAGGCGTGTGGCGCTACGAGTACTGCGTTCAGAATCTGAACTCCGATCGCGCTGGTTACTCGTTCAGCGTGCCAACCGCTGCAGGCGTCACCGCCACGAACATCGGATTCGCCCGTCCCATGTACCACTCGGGTGAACCATTCAGCAACCTCACTTGGACCGGTGTCCAAGCAAGCGGCGCCGTCACCTGGACCTGCCCACAGACCTATGCGCAAAATGCCAACGGCGCCGCCCTCCGTTGGGCGAGCATGTACACCTTCCGATTCGAGAGCACCACTGGTCCAGCCACGACGGACGGATCCGCAACACTCGGACTGTTCAAGACCGGCACGCCCGCATCGGTTGGCGCGAGCGTGAAGATCCCGGGTGGACCACCACCAATCGCAGGAGACTTCAACGGCGATGGCATCATCGATGGTGTTGACCTCGGCATGCTGCTCGCCAACTGGGGCACAGCGGCCGGCGATGTCACCGGCGACGGAGTGACCGATGGACAGGATCTCGCCATCATCTTGGCGAACTGGACTCTTTGACCGATAGTTGAATTGCAAGGGGGGGGTTGTCGAATGCGACAACCCCCTCCCCTTTTTTTTGTTCTTTACTTGCACTTTTTTATTCTTGGTCGACTCTAGTTTTCATCATGAGTTACTCACGCCTCATCGCTACTTCAGTCCTTGCCGCCGCAACGCTCGCCTTCCTCGCGAACGGACTCAAACCCGCCGACGATGCGGATGGCGGTCTCGATATTCCCGGACTTGAAGCGTGGTCGATCGAATCGATTGCGGTTCCAGCGGAACTCCCCGAAACATGCACGATCACGGTGCCGTTTCAAGGGTTGAATCTCTCGATGAACTTGTGGAAGCAGAGCGTTCGGAGCGGAGACTTCCTTGCAATCGTGGACAGCGGGAACAATTCGCTGAGCGAAATGCAACCTCCCGCGGTGAGGACTTACCGCGGCTTCATTGATGGAGTTCCAGGTTCGCGCGTTGCTGCCTCAATTCTTCCGACGGGCATGAGTGCTCTTGTTTGGCTTTCTGAAACACAACTTGTTGTCGTCCAACCAGTGACTGACTTCCGCCCTGACCTTGCTGACACTGAAACGCGGCACGTCGTTTTCGAATCCACTGCCGCGATCAACCCAGGTGGCATCTGCGCCAACTCGATGCTGGACATGCGCGTGAAGAATCGCTTCGAGCAGGAGCAGAACGGCGGCATGGATACCGCTCGCAAAGACGGTGCGAACGGTGCCAACGACGGCGGCATCGCTGGCACATCTCCAACCATATGCGATCTCGTGTGCGATACCGACTACGAGTTCTTCCTCGCCAACGGATCAAGCACCACCAATGTGGTCAACGATGTCGAACTCGTCGTCAATGGAATGGATGTCGTGTTTGACCGCGATGTCAACATCTCGATCGAGATTTCGGCGGTGGTCTTGCGTACGACAAGTGCTGACCCCTACGCAGGAACGACGATTGGTGCACGCCTGAACGAACTGGGCACCATTTTCTCAGGTGCCCCCTACACACTGCTCATTGACGATGTCCTTCAGTTGTTTTCTGGTTACTCTTTTTCTGGTGGAACGATTGGAGTTGCTTACCTCGGCACCGTTTGCAATCAAAATTTCAATCGAGGGGTTGTTGAAAGCCGCTACACGACATCATTCAATTATCGCGTCAGTTTGTCGGCGCATGAACTCGGCCACAACTGGGATGCGACGCATTGCGATGCCCAGGGCTCTGCCGCCTGCCACATCATGTGCAGCGCCAACGGCGGTTGCGGAGGCATTTCTGGATCGAATCTGAAGTTCGATGCCAGCACCATTTCTGAAGTCACCGCCTACGCCGCTGGGGTGAGTTGTGACACCGTCTCTCCGACTTCTGCTGCACCTCCGTTCGTTGAAGACTTCACGAGTGCAACAATCTCAACCACTCGCTGGACGTTCAACAAGGGCGGCATTTCAACAACCGCTGCGACAGGCGAACCTTCTGCAAGCTATTCACTTCAACTGGATAGCGCCGACAACAGCGATTTCGGGGACAACGAGATTCGAAGCGCTCGCTTGAATCTTGCTGGACTCTCTGGATACCAGTTGTCGTTCTTCACGCAGTGGTCAGGCGTCGAGAGTGGCAAATCGCTCGTTGCTGAATACATGAACAGTTCGCGCGATTGGATCGCCCTCGGAGTGTTGACCTCAGACGGAACAACGCAGACAACATTTGTGCAACGAACATACACGCTGCCAACCGCGGCGCATCACGCCAACCTTCGCATCCGATTCCGAACCATGGGAGACGATGCAACGGACGACTGGTACATCGACAATGTTCGCGTGCAGACCCCAGGCGGAGTGACGCCTCCTGCCAACGACATTTGCGAAGGTGCCATCACGGTATCTATCGGTGCGACTCCGTTCAACACCGCTGGCGCGACCCTCGATCTGATCTCAGTACCAACGTCCTGCAATGAAGCGGGCGCGGGGCTCGTGGGCGATGTGTGGTTCCAGTTCGTCGGCGTCTGCGATGGCATCGCGCGCGCAAGCACTTGCGGATCCGTCAATTTTGATACCAAGATCTTGGTGTACGCAGGAGCAACCTGCCCCACCGCATCCTCTGTCTTGCTCGCCTGCGATGATGAGGGAACAGGATGCACGGGCGGAACATCGAGCATCGACTTCCCCACCACGACAGGCGCCGCCTACTGGATTCGCATCGGCGGACGAGTCGGAACGGGTTCTGGAATCCTCAACATGGCGATCGTCATGTGTCCAACTCCATGCCTCGCCGACATCTCAGGTGACGGCATCGTGAACGGTGTGGATCTCGGCATCATGCTCGCAGGTTGGGGAGCGTTGTCGGGCGACATCACTGGAGATGGCACGACCGACGGACAAGATCTTGCCAACCTCATGAGCGGATTCGGTCCCTGCCCGTAATTTCATAAACTGCCGTCCCAATGCGGACGGTCAAGAGCGATCAGTCATTTGACATGTGGACGGCTGTGGCTCTGGCCTTCGCCGTCGTTCCGTGCTACCCGTTGGTCGCTGTGTTCGGAAGCGCGCTGGGTGCCTTTCGCTATCGAGTGGCTCGGCGAAATGCTCAGGTGTGGTCCGCGCGAGTGGCGCTCACTGCCGCGATCGTCGGAATCGTCATGGGGATTGGTTCGTCCATTGCCACGGCTCGGATCACCACCTTGCTGGAATCCGATGCGCAGGCGGTTTCGAGAATGGAAATCGAACAGCGCCTCACTCAGGCCCAAGTGAACTCGATCGGTCCTCACCTGACGACGGAGCTCGGTGAACCAAGAACACTCACTTTCACACGGTGCACACTCGAGAGCGGCGGCGGCTTGCTCCTTCGCTTCCGTTCGAATTGGCTGCTCGAAGGACCAAACGGAACTGGATTGGTGGAAACGACTGGCGTGCTTTCGCCATCCCTTGGTTCGTTTTTTCCCGTCCCCTCGGTGCAAACCATGTCGATTCAGTGGAAGTCGGGAGATGTCGAGTCGATCGACCTTGAGAACCATCCCCCGAACTAGACTCGCCCCATGGAACTCACCTCTGTTTCCCAATTCGAGAATGAATCCGCTGACGATGTTCAGCAACCGATGCCGAAGCGCATCAGCGCGCTCGCCATTTGGAGCCTCGTCCTTGGCATCATCGGTCTTCCATTCCTCTTCTGTGCGTGCCCTCTTCCATCGATGGCAGCAGTCGTGCTGGGAGTCATTGCATGGTTCATCATTCCTCGCCACCCTGAACTCAAGGGTCGAGTGCTCGGATTCATCGGCGCCGCGCTGGGACTCCTTTCGTGCTTACTCTTTGTCGGAGGCATCTACTGGGGAGCGACGCGGGTCTTGATCCCGTTCTTCGAGATTCCCTCGACAGTGATGCGCGCTGTCCAGGACCGAGATGTTGAAACGTTCCGCGATTGCTTTGCTCCGCCCGCCGCGATGGTCGATACAGATGTGATCGAGCAATTCATGAGCGCGGTGAACGAGCGATACGGTTCGTTCCAGAGTGCGACATTCGATCAGAATGGTGTGCCAGCTCAACCCCAAAAGCCAGGACCAAAGCAAAACTATCCATGGATCTTCAAGTTCACGAAGGGATCGGTCAAAGCGCGTGTGCTCATCCAATTCGAACGGCCTGATACATATGAACTTGAGATTCGCGTCTTGTCGATCGAGTTGATTGATCAAGAGCACGGCAACCTGGTCTTCCCGCCCGCTGGTGATGTGAAGGAGTAATGCGTTGTCGAGCATGAAGTGGAATCAACTTCCCAGTTTGCGCGGTCAGCGCGCCACGGTGATGGGTCTTGGTCGATTCGGAGGCTCACTCGGCGCCATTCGGTGGCTCGCTGAGCAAGGCGCAGAGGTGCTCGTCACGGATCCCGCGAAACCAGAACGACTCACCGACAGCATCGCGGCGATGTCGCCGCTCATCGATCGTGGCCAAGTGCGCGTGCGGCTTGGAGAACATCTTGATGACGATTTCAGCTCTGCAGCGATCGTGGTCGCAAGCGCGGCGGTGCCGATGCCGTGGCAAAATCCGCTGTTGACCTTGGCGCGCCGATCGGGCGCCGTGGTCACCACAGAGATTGCGCTCGCGCTGCGCGCGCTCGATGGATCGCGCACGATTGCCGTGACGGGCAGCGCGGGAAAGTCGACCACCACCACACTGCTTCACCTCGCTGCATGTGCATCTGGACGAAAGGCAGTGATCGGCGGCAATCTCGGCGGTAGCTTGCTCAATCACTTCGCAGAGGCGAGCGCAGCCGATTGGCTTGTGCTTGAACTCTCCTCCGCGCAACTTTGGTGGCTCAGTGCGAAAGCACTCACTTGGGGCGGAATGGCATCGTCGCGTTGGTCGCCTGACATTGGAATCCTGACCAACATCGCCGCCAATCATGTTGACTGGCACGGAGAACTCCGTCACTACATCGAGAGCAAGTCTGGTATTTGTCCTCAAGATCCAAAGCAGTTTTGTTCACTCGCCGACCCCGTCACCACAGGCGCGCTCGCCGCGTCATGTGGGGCGCGCGTCTGGTGGCCACAGCGCATGAGTGCACTTGTTGAAGCGCCCGCGCTACTCCTCCCCGGCGCACACAACAAGACCAATGCAGCACTCGCGCTGACGGCTGCGGGCATGATGGCCGCCATGGATGGATGTCCATTCAATATGAGTGCTGCGAGATCGGCCCTCGCATCATTCAAAGGACTCTCACACAGGCTCGAGTTTGTTGGAGAGTGTTCAGGCATTCGGTGTTACAACGACTCGAAGAGCACGACGCCACAGTCCACGCGACTCGCAGTCGCATCATTCGCGGATCCGAGTCGAATTCATCTCATCGCGGGTGGATACGACAAAGGGGCAGACCTCAGTGGAATCCGCGCGCTCGCGCCATCGCTCGGCGGTTTGTACGCCATCGGCACAACAGGTCCCGCATTGGTTGGAGAGCGAGGCGGCGTTTTTGTCGAGACGCTCGATCGTGCCGTTTCAGCGGCGATGAAACGAGCCCGCACAGGCGACATCCTTCTCCTGAGTCCAGGATGTGCGAGTTGGGATCAATTTGCAGACTTTGAATCACGCGGAGTTGCATTTTGCGCGCTCTGCACCTCGCACAACGCTCGCACAACCACTCAGGGATCTGTCTCCTGAATGCCGATACTATTGGACTGTATGGTTCCCTTCAGACGACTCTCAAAAACCCTGGCTTGCATTGCCCTTCTCACGACCGCGGCGTGCTACTCGCCGAAGGGCGGCTGGTTTCCGGGGCCATCGTCGGCTCAGACTTTTTATTCAACAGTCTCTGAGCCTGTGACCATTCGCCTCGTCGACACGCGCACCGAGACAGCGTTTTTTGAACTTGCGATTCCCGCCGAGCAACAATTCACGATGAAGTTTGTGACAGGTGGTGGCGATGATCCAACACAGACCCCTGACCAGATGCTGTGGATGATCTGGCCAATGGGAACGAAAAATGGTCGCCTTCGCAATCAACTGACGGTGCCTCCTGCGAGTTGTCGTCGCGTGGATTATTTCTTGCGCGCGGCTCCAGAAGAGATTCCTGCTGATCCGAATCATCGGATGCGCACGGATACTGCTGCAACGCGCGAGGGTGGACACACTCCGTCTGGCGGCGTCGTGCCTTCTTCGTCGAACCCCAACATTTACGAAGAGTGATCTGTGCGAGTCGGTCACGGATACGACTTACATCGACTCGAACCCATCGCCCCTGCGGGCGCGGGTCGTCCACTGATTCTGGGAGGGGTGAAGATTCCACACGACCGAGGTCCTGTCGCACATTCCGACGGAGATGTGGTCTTACACGCCGTCGTCGACGCACTCCTCGGATCACTCGGTGAACCCGACATCGGCGAACTCTTCTCGAACGATGATCCTCGCCATGACGGCGCCGATTCATCACTCTTCGTGAGCGAAGCGATGCGCCGAGTGCGCGCTCGCGGATACGCCGTCGGCAACATTGATATCACGGTGATTTGTGAGAGGCCCAGACTCTCTGATCACAAAGCCGCCATGCGAACCATCATCGCGCGACTGCTGGGGTGCGAAGAGTCCCGAGTGAATATCAAGGGGAAGACGCACGAGGGCGTCGATGCGATCGGTGAGGGGCGCGCCGTTGAAGCTCATGTCGTCGTTTTTCTCATTTCAGCCCCATAGACTGAAATCGAACCTTCTGCGGGTATTCTTGAGACATGCGAGCGATCATTACGGGCCAAGTCGGATTGGACAAGCGCGGTTACCTCGAACGCGTTGTCGATGCAGGTGCCCTCAGCGGCGACCACATTGAACTGTTCAACATTGGAAAGATGATGTATTCCGAGGCGCCTGATGTCCGCGCCGGGAGAATTCTCGACCTTCCTCTTTCACGTCTCGCGAGTATGCGGCGAGGCGCTTTCAAAGATGTGATCTCTGGATCCCAACCCTCGCAGGATCATCCGCATGTCATCGTGAATACGCACGCGACATTTCGATGGCGACACGGGCTCTTCTCAGCATTCGACTTCGACCAACTTGAACTGTTCGATCCGAATATGTTCATCTGCCTCGTGGACAACATTGAAGAGATTCATCGACGACTGCATGCTGAGCACACGATCGATGCAACGCTGAAGGATTGCATGGTGTGGCGTGAGGAAGAGATCCTTGCAACAGAACTGATGGCTTCTGGGCTCGGATGTCGTGAAAGTTTCTACATCCTCTCTCGAGGACGTCAGACCGAGACGATCGAGACCTGTCTGCGGCTGCTGACCCGTCCTGATATGCGGAAGGTGTATCCGAGTTTCCCGATGAGTCATGTCATGGACATGCCCGAAGTGCTCGAGGAGATCAACGCATTCCGCGCCGCGCTTGCGAAGTACTTCATCACCTTTGACCCAGCCGACGTCGATGAGAAGTTGCTGCTCGATCGCGCCTTGGTCGCCGCTCGTGAAGGACACGATTTCGTCGAGACTGCACCTCACAGTTATGGAGCTCGTACAGGATCAGCGCCGCAGCGCATCTCGGTGCGGGAAGTCCTCGATATCGCTGGCGACATTGACGGCCAGATTTACATGCGGGACTTCCGCCTTGTGGATCAGTCCGACATGATTGTCTCACTCGTTCCAGAACTTCCAGGAGGAGTGCCTGGTCTTTCGAGCGGCGTCGAACGCGAATTGCATCACGCCTTTGAGCATGGCAAAGAGGTGTATGTGGTATGGAAGCCGAAAAAGAATCCAAGTCCATTCATCACTGAAACGGCAACGCGCATTTTTTCGAGTGTGGACGAGGCACTCTCATGGTTCGAGTCCAAGGGAATGCTCGCTCCACCGGCGAGCCTCTTCGGTGTGTGACTGATTGCCACGCTATCGACTCATCGTTGCGTATGACGGCACCGACTTCCACGGATGGCAGCGGCAATTGTCGACTGAACAACTTCCACTTCGCACCGTGCAGTGGATGCTCGAGGAGGCAGTCGCCGCCGCACTGCGA
Source organism: Planctomycetota bacterium (assembly GCA_027622195.1). GTDB lineage: Bacteria > Planctomycetota > Phycisphaerae > Phycisphaerales > SM1A02 > SXOD01. The sequence goes on along the minus strand of JAQBZO010000016.1, from coordinate 32,330 downwards.
TTCCCAGTCGCCGTGGTGGGAGCGAGTCGCACCGATGCAGGAGTCCATGCCGAGGGGCAAGTCGCTTCGTTCGCATGCCCCGCCGTGGTGCCTGCTCAAAAACTTTCTGCCGCGCTGAACTCTCGACTTCCCAAGGATGTGCAGGTGCGTGCAGCCTTTCTTGCGCCCGAATCGTTTGATCCCATTTCACAGTGCGTGAGCAAGCGGTACCGATACACACTGCGCGCGGGATGTCGACATGGAATGCGACCGAATCCATTCGAGACTCGTTACGTCGCGAGCGTCGTACATGACATGGATATCGGATCCATGCGTCGGGCAGCGGCGATGATCGTTGGGAAGCACGATTTCAAGGGATTTGCGCACCAAACCGAGGAAAAACTCACAACGGTACGCACCATTCACGCCTGCGAAATTGATGTGCTTCCAGACGGAGCCATCTGCATCGTCGTCGAGGGAGATGGTTTTCTCTACAACATGGTGCGCATCATTGTTGGGACACTTGTCGAGATCGGGCGCGGACGATTCGCTGCCGAGGTCATTTCAGAAATTATTCGCACCACCGATCGTGGACTCGCCGGACCAACGATGCCACCCGAAGGACTTTGCCTCGAGTGGATTCGGTATCCAGAACAAACACTCGCGGTCGACACTCAGCCATGACTCGCCCCCACTGTGGCTTGCGCATCGTCCTCGCCCTCGTGGCGTCATGGACGACGTGCCACATTGCTCATGGGCAGATTGATCCGACACAAAGCGCGCTCTCGGCTCTCGCGATTCCATTCTCGAACCGCATCACCGATCAAGACACGAGCGCAAGGGGGCGCATCCGAGCACTCCTCAACGCCGCCGCACTCGCACTCTTGACGCGATCGGCCACAGAGCCAATTGAAGCTTCGCACTCTCTCCTCACCGCTCTGACTGTGGTCGCGTTGCTGCCCGAGGTGGAAACACTTTGCCGACGTGCAGAGGGTGGATCCACAAGCGAGAAAGCACTTCTCCTTCGCGCTGCGAATCAGATGGACATCATTGGAGTGCGACCACTTCGCGAACTGAATGCGGGCGCCGACGGTTGGAGTGTCGACGCCGCGCTCCGAGAGGTCACCGAGCCACTGCGCGCCCTCACTGAATTGATGGATGGACCACTCGCGTCGTCGTGGCCATCGACGCGCGCGGATGCCGACAACACCAAGTCAGTCGACCCGTGCCACGCGGCGATTCAGAAAGCGGAATCCGCGCTCCTTGCCGTGCCGCCGAAAGACCTCGCGGCGATCGCTGCGCCCCAGAAGGAGAAAGCTCAAAGAGCTCTTGAAGATCTTCGCGCAACGATGGAACCGATTCCCACTGCCGATGCACTCAGGACGGCGTGCGAACTCTTCGCGCATCAGACTCGATCTTTTACGGAACTCTGCGCGCTCGGACCGGCACTTGGGCTTGCCGAGAGTGCTGGTCCTCGCACAAGGCAGGCACTTGTTGCGCGCATTCGACGCGCATCGAGTGACGGCGAGCAATTCAATGCGTTGCTGACCTCATTGCTCACGATCGCTCCATTCCCAGGGGAAACCGCTTCCGCCCAAGTGCGCGAGAACATTCGCACACTTTTCGGTCCAGACGGCGATGCATTTGTTCAGCGCGTGGATGCACAACGCGCGCAGCTGCTTGTTTCCATCAGCCGGCGAGAGAACAATCCGTCACTCACTCAGTCCTGCCAGAGCGCGAGTCGCATCTTTTTGGCAGCATTCGAACTCACACGACTGGAGTCGATTCAGAGCAAAAGACTCGACCCCCTTCTTTGTTGGGGCGGATGGTCTCCACCTCCTTGGGGAAGACTGGATGACCTAATTCGTTTGCGCGGCACGATCATCGCGTCGGTGAGTGCATTCGCGCGAGGCGATGATGCGGCAGCGTTCAAGTCGATCGATCAAGGAACAAGTGCACTCGCCGACGCGGTGGTGATGATGGAATGCCTCCAAGTCATTTCCGATCGAGGCGACGCGCTTCCTCCATTGCACCGCTCGTCTCTCGCCCGCGCGCTCATCCCACCCGCGCTCAACGCACTCCTTGCGAATCAGCGAGATCCACTCGAGTGGTTCGCTCGACTTCGACTCGAGGCGCAACGCGCACACCTCGATGGACGAGACACACTCGCGAACGATTTGGACTCGCAGTGGCGCGCCTTATCGGCAACACTCAGAGATTCCATTCGATCAAGCGTGTCCAGTGGAGCCGAACCCGCCGTCCCCGCGAACAGTTTGGCTGAGTGATTCCACGACTTCGACCTCCGCACGCGCTACAGGAGCAACCACCATCTGCGCAACGCGCATTCCGGGTTCTATGGTGAATGGACTCAAACTTAGATTGATCAAAGCGATCTTGACTTCGCCTCGGTAATCCGCATCAATCGTCCCAGGAGCGTTGGGGACTGTGATTCCAAACTTGCATGAGAGTCCACTTCGAGGACGAATCTGCGCCTCGAATCCAACTGGGATCTCCATCGCCAAACCCGTTGGCACCATCACGATCTGGTGTGGAGCAAGGGCGATTGGTGAATCGATCGCCGCATGGAGGTCCATTCCAGCAGCAAGATCCGACTGATATCGAGGAACAACAGCGAGTGGCGACAACACCTGAAAACGCACGGGTACATGAATCATGCATTGCCTCGGCGGAAGGTGAGCACAGGACGACGACTGCCTTGCGATTCCACTGCATCGGTGCGCCATGTGCCAATCCATCGTCCTGGTTCGATCTCCATCAATGCATACTCATCGCGATCAGGAACGGTGGCTGGACGGGATCCGTCTGGCATGAACGGCCACCAAGGAATGATCCCCCGCTCAAATCCCTTCAACTTACGGTACTCGGCTGGATCATTCACAATGTCATCCACCGTGACGAGACGATGTCTTGATTCATGAAGTCCTGGAATCGAACGCAGCAATCCGCGCGTGTACGGATGCATCGGGTGATCGAAGATCTCGAACACTGTTCCGTACTCCACGACGCGACCCGCGTACATCACGCACACCACATCGGCGTTTTCAGCGACGACGCCGAGATTGTGCGTGATCAACATCATGCCCATGTCGCGGCTCGATTGAAGTTCGCGAAGCAACTCCAAGATCTGGGCCTGAATGGTCACATCGAGAGCGGTGGTCGGTTCATCAGCGAGCAACAGTCTCGGTTGACACGCAAGTGCCATCGCGATCATCACACGCTGGCGCATTCCGCCTGAAAACTGGTGGGGATACGCCTCCATGCGTCCCTCTGCATCGGTGATTCCGACATCGGTGAGCGACTTGACGGCGACTTTCCAACCTTCATCACTCGACAACTTTCTGTGCAGGTGCACCGCCTCGAGAATCTGGTCTCCGATGGTGTAGACCGGATTCAGGCTCGTCATCGGTTCTTGGAAGATCATCGCGATCTTGCCACCTCGAACCGACAGCATCTCGTTCTCGGAGAGCGTCAAGAGATCTCGTCCATCAAAGAGCATCGATCCTCGGTCGAATCGTCCAGGAGGACGTGGGATCAACTGCATCGTGCTCATTGCGGTGACACTTTTCCCGCATCCAGACTCACCCACGACGGCGAGCGTTTGGCGACGATGAACACTCATCGACACGCCCGAGACAGCCTGAATGCGTGGTCCTCCCGAATTGTCAAAACTGACCGCGAGGTCAGCCACTTCGAGGAGCGGGCGTTCATCTCCATCGATCATCAGAGGGCCGCCTTTCTCAGTTTTGGATCGATCGCATCGCGGAGTGCCTCGCCCAACAGGTTGTAGGCGAGGACCGTCACGAAGATGGCGACTCCGGGGAAGATCGCGAGCCACCAGATGAATTGTCCTGTTTCTCCCGTCGCACTCGAGAGGAGTTTGCCCCATGAAGCCTGTCCCACCGGACCGAGTCCGAGGAATGACAGCGTTGCCTCTGCAAGAATGGCTGCAGCGATCGCAAACGATGCCTGCACCAAAACTGGAGTCACGCCATTCGTCAGCATGTGTTTGAACAGAATGCTCGAGAGAGGAAGTCCAAGGGCGCGCGCCGCCTGCACAAAGTCAGTATTGCGCAGTTTGAGGAACTCAGCACGGATGAAACGCGCCGAACCCGGCCAGGACACGCATCCGATGATCGCCATCATCACATAGGTATTGCGAGGAAGCACCGCCGCCGCGACGATCAACAAGAAAAGCACTGGAATCGCCATGAATATTTCAAGGAAGCGCGACAAGATCATGTCGACGCGTCCGCCGAAAAATCCCATGAAGGCACCGAGCGTAATACCAATGAGAAGTGAAATCCCAGTCGAAACAAATCCGATGCTGATCGACAGTCGGCAAGCATGAAGCAATTGAGAGAGAACATCTTTGCCGACTGAATCAGTGCCGAGCAAGAAGGTGCGACCACCGAGAGTGGTCCCCTCATCGTCGCCTGTTGCTTCGGCGAAGGTCGTCCCGGGAGGCTCGAGGTAGGCGTCGGTGCGCGACTGCTCAGGAGACCATGGAACGATGGTCCATGTGTTGACGAGCGTGCCAGCCGCCTCGCCCTCGGCAAATCGGTCGAGCATCGCAACGGGTTCGATCCATCTCGAAGCGATCGCTGATGTCGAGATCACGGCCGTCAAAACCACGAAGAGTGCACGATGTTTGCGCGACTTGAATGTCGGGAGCCACACGATCATCGCGGCAACGATGATCGAAACGATCGCCGCTGCAATCCACGCTGTGGAATTGAGTCGTCCAACCGACCGCACCCATGCAGATCCCTCATCGTTGAGTAACCAACTCGCGACACCGCCGCAGATCACGACCGAGAGCCCTGCCTGCAGAGCGAACGCAGCGACCAGCCCGATTCGCCTTCCACGCTGCGACCACTTCGAGAAGAAGACGAATGGAACGCCGACGATGCCTCCGAGCAGCATCAAGAGATCGGTCGCCGTCAGATGATCAAAAAGCGGACTCCATGACTTGACTGTCACGCCACCCTGCACCTCGCGTGTCCAGAGTGGAAGTCCACTCGCGACCACCGGGGCAAAGATCGCAAAGAATGCGATGAGCCCGACCCACACGATCCCGACTTGCGCGCCTCGACGGGCGATGGTGCGGTCCCACGCATCAGCCCAGAAAGGCTTGGCTCTCTGCACGCCGATACCACGCATCACTTCGATGCCTGAGACGGATTGGCGCTCTGTGTCTGAAATAGCCATAGCTTCAATCGAAAGAGATTCTTGGATCTGCGAACGCGTACATGATGTCTGCGACGAGAAGTGCGAGCAGGTTCACCATGCCGATCATGAATGTGTCGGCCAGAATCAACTCACGATCGCGCATGTTGATTGCATCGAGCATCAAACTTCCCATTCCTGGAATCGAGAAGATTTTTTCAACGATCAAACTGCCTGCGAGCATGGCGGGGAAGATGCTGACAAACATCGTGATGAGGGGAAGCAAACTATTCCGAAACACGTGGTAAATCAGCACGTCGCGTGTTGGAACACCCTTCGCCTTGGCGGTGCGCACAAAATCCATGTTGGCATTGTCAAGCATCGCTGCGCGCGTTTGCTTCGCAAGCACAGCGAATCCGCCGTAGACGAGACACGCCACGGGGAGCGCGATGTGCCACAACTCATCGAGCACATATCCCATCGCGAATTGACCGCTGGACCACGAAGGGAGGAAGGTCATCTGGTCGGCTGTCTTTGCGTGAAGTCCCGCCACGGGGAACCAACCGAGATACTGATTGTCCGCGAGATAACCAATCATGAGGACACCCGCCCACACGGTGGGAATGCTCCACATCGCCACAAAGATAGCTCCAGAAATCGAATCAAACCATTGTCCACGGCGAGCGGCAGCAAGGATGCCGGTGGGGACAGCGATGAGATAGATGATCGGAATCGCAATGAGGTTGATCAAGATCGTGACTGGCAATGCGTCCAAGATCAAGTCCGCCACGGGTCGTCCACGACTGAATGCAACTCCAAGATCGGGTGATGCGATGTGGACGATGCTCGGAAGGATTGGCACCCCCACTTCGACAAATGGTTTGCGCTGAAAAATCCCATCCGCTTGCACACGACTCTGTTCGCATGCAATCCACGCGGCATCCATCGTTGCTCCGGCCGACTCGACTTCCTGAAACTCGGCGCGGGTCTTGTCTGGCTTGAGTGATGCAAAACCACTGACATTCACTTCACCGTTCGATTCGACAAGATCATTCGCTCGAACCGCTACGGCATAATGAGCGAGCGAGCGTTCGTAGGCGCGGCGGGAGACCATGTATTCAGCGCGAGCTTTCGCGTATCCGCGGCTGACTTCATTCCATGCTGAACGAAGCGCGGGGCTGAGTGTGGTTGCGAGTGGAGCAAGATCCGCTGCTTTGGCCGCCGCAATCTGTGCCGATGCGTCCTCCATGCGCCACGGATTCCACGCAGTGCCAGAGAGCAACGGCACCTTCACCTCTCGTGGTGCACGGACGAGTTCACCGCCATCCTTTGCCTGGTCCCGTCGCCCGAACTTGATCGGACTCATTCGACTCAACCAGCGTCCGTACTGGACGACGACTGGGTCCTTCAATCCATATCGATCTTCGAGATAGGCCTCAAGAAGTGCGGCCTTGCTCGCCTCCATTTGTCCACCAGAAACGCGCAGTCCTGCTCCGATTCCACCGGGAGAAAGTGCAAGCAGCAGGAAAACGAGCAGCGTAATGCCGATAATCGTCGGCACCATCAGCAGCAGTCTTCGAGCAATGTAAGAGGCCATGTGAATCTCTTCGAGGTGGAATCAGCGCACTGGCTCAGGAACGCTTCCGACACGACACCACTCTTGCGGTTCGAGTCCCGTCTTGTAAGTTTGCACATTGCCAAACGAACGCTTGATGAATCGCAGCCACGGAGACACACGCAGGAATGTGTAAGGCTGTTCGCGATGAATGAGTCCGTGCAACTCTTGCCAGACCAACTGCCGTTGCGGAGTATCAATCGTGCGCCGACCTTGATCGATGAGTGCGTCCGACTCAGCGTTCTTCCACTGAATAAAGTTGTCGCCCTGATCTCCGATACTTGATGAGTGCCATACCTGAAGCGGATCGCTCTCGGGTCCACTCGCGCTCCAACCCATGATGATGGCATCGAAGTCGCGACGCTTGAGCATGTCACTGAAAAAGGACCAATCGGTCACGCGTGGCACGCACACAATGCCGACCTTGGCACACTGTCCGCGGATGTAATCAGTGATGCGGTCCATGATCTGTCCCCCCTGCGAGACGGTGAACTCAAACTCAAACCGCTTTCCCTTCGGAAAGATGCCATCGTCCAGTTGGTACTCAAGGACTCCATCTGCATTCACGTCTTCCCATCCGGCGGACTTCAGCAGTCGTGCTGACTCCACCAAATCGAACGGCCATGGCTGAACCGACTTGTCGCACGCGGTGCTTGAAGGACCATTGGGACCCGTCGCGATCACTCCAATGCCTTCCCAAATGTCACTGATCATTCGCTCTCGTTCGACGAGGTGCGTCATGGCAAGACGCACACGCTGATCATGAAATGGAGTCAGCGCACCAGAGGGTCCGCCACGGGGTCCGCACTGCCACCCGATGAACGAATACCCAGAGCGCATGTTGAGCCAGTTCAACACATAGTTGTCTTCGGCGTAAGAAGGATCTTTGCTTTTCGCAACATACTGAGGCGCTGTTGGAGTGAGGAAATCTCCCTCGCCGTTTTCGTACGCGGTCAACGAGGCGAGATCGTTCGTGACCACCTTGAAACGAAGGCTGTCGAGCGTCGCGGTTTCTCCCCAGTACTGGTCGTTGCGCACGAGAACCACATCGGTTCCCGGAGTCCACTGATCGGCAACCGATGGATTCGCCAACTTGAACTGCCCAGAACCAACAAGCAGTCCTGTGGATTGATTGATCTGCTCTGGCTCAAGAACGCCGTAGACATGTTTGGGAAGAATCCCGCTGCCCATCACATCAGCGTTGGAAAACAATGCCTCTGAAAACTGAAACTCAACGGTGAGCGGGTCGATGATCGCGACATTGACCAACTTGTCGAGGAGCGCGCGGCTGCGCTCTGCCTCAATCAGCGGATTCTTGACGAAGTCCATCAACGTGAACCGAACATCTTCAGCGGTGACGGGCTGTCCGTCTGAAAAACGCGCGCGGGGATTGAGATGGCATCGAACCCAAAGTCCATCGGGGTCAAGTTGCCATGCATCGGCGAGAACGCCGCGCTTTTGCAATGTCTTGGGATCAAAGGCGATCAGCGACTCGGACACTCGATCGATGACTCGCGTTCCATAGACATCGGAAGCGAGATACGGCGTAATACGGGCGGGTTGTCCACCAAAGATCTCGGTGACCTCTCCACCCGCCAGAAACCCAGGAGTCGAACGCGGGTCTGTCGCAGAGGTCCATGGCTGCTGCCACTCAATCGTCACGCCAGGCCGCGCCCACGATTCATCTCGGCGTGTTGCATGGGATTCTGATCCTCCCGTTGCAGAGACCACTTGCTGTGGACGAGCCTCCAGTGCAGTCATGCGTGACTCGATCTGAAGGAGGCGATTCCAAAGTCGATCAGCCTGAATCATTTGCATCGCACTCGCGATAAGCACTGCGAGGAAGAGAAGGCTGAAGACCAGTTCTTTTGGGCCGAATCGGTTGCGCATGAGAATTCCTTGGCTCCCGCCCGAGCGGGTCCCGTAGGGTACTTGAGGGATGCGTCACGCGCCTGACCGCGATGGATTTACGAACGCCCACGAGAGGCGGGATCGAATCGTTCTCGAAGTTCATCTCCAAGAAAATTGAGCGCGACTAGCGTCAAAGCGACCAGGGCGCAAGGCCAAACAAGCATCCACCATCGACTCTCGACGAGATTGAGTTCGGAAAGGCCTGCTCCTGCAAGATTGCCCCAACTGGGAAGTGGTTCTCGCACACCGATGCCGAGGAACGAGAGAAAACTTTCGGACAAGATCGCCGCTGGCACAGCCAACGCCGCGTAGACCGCCACCGGTGCAGCCAGATTCGGCAAGAGGTGTCTTGAGAACTGTCGAATCGGACTCACTCCAATCGCTCGACAGGCTTCCATAAATGGACGTGCGCGCAAACTGAGTACTTGCCCACGCACCACGCGCGCCATCGTGAGCCAACTCGTCCCGCCGATGGCTGCAATGAGCACCGTGACATCAATCATGCGAGTCATGAATGGCGAACGATCAACCTGCATGCGATCGGCGAGTCCATTCACGCCAACCGCAAGAAGTACGACGAGCAAAATCGTTGGAATGCCGTACAGAAGATCGACGATTCGCATGAGGATTGAATCGCTCCATCCTCCTCGAGCCCCAGCCACCGCACCGTACAACGTTCCGATCACAACGGAGATAAATGCCGCGCTCATCCCGATCGATAAACTCATCGTGCCACCGAGCAAACAACGAGCGAGAAGATCACGACCGAATCGGTCGGTGCCCAACACATGGACCGCGGATGGTGGTTGCATCGCGCTTTGAAGATCAATCGCTTCGTATCGTCGCACGGCGATTCCGGTTCCATCGTCCATTCGTGCGAGGGTCCAGGGAAGTGATCCAAAACAGAGCGCGGCGATGCAAAGGAGTGCCAATGCACCCACACGACCCGCGATTCCGAGTGGACGCGATGATGCAGAGCGGCGCGGCGGCGATGGACTCGAATCACTCACTATGGAGCATGATCGCCTGTTGGGCGCGGCTCGTCCAGCGGACCTCGTCCTCCGAGCGCGGGCATCTCGTCTCCACGAACGAGCGCTTCAGCGATTACCGAAGCAGTTTCGAGCCGAGCAACGGCGTCGACTTCGAGTGCGGCGCGGAGTTCCCGCACGACGCCATCGAGTTCCGAAAGTTCAAGGGCTCGTGCACGAAGATTCGCATCAACGAGTCGGGTCGCCAAAAGGTTGAGCTGTGCTCTCATGGTCGCAGCGGTTTCGGGTCCACCTATGGCAAACTGAGTCGCACAGACGATGCCGAGTTCACGGACCTCTTGATTGAGCCGAAGTTCGTCGATGCGCAATCGGTACACCTCAGGTCTTCGGTCACGCAAGATCGCGAGAGCGCGAAGTCGCCGCGCACCTTCGCGCGTTGCCGCTCGAAATGCAACGGGATCCGCCTTCAAGGTCGCTTCGAGATCGCGTCCCCAATCTGGAGAAATGTCGCGCGCGACGGCGATGATTTCCTCGTCCGTCGGTCCACGCCGATGATTCGTCGATTGTGTCTGGTCATCGCCTGACCCTTCGACCCCGGTTGTTTCTGATGCGGAAGCATCGGGCGACGACCCTTGGAATGTGACGCCCGCGGCAAACCCGCATCCGATGATGGCGATCAGCGCGAGTCCTTGTTGGAAGGAAAGTCGGTTCACCGTGCGCCTCCACTCAAGGCGAGAATGGCGACGACTTCTGTGTGAAGGTCCCCAAGTTCGGTTTCAAGAACGAGCGGAAGACCATCATGTAATCCAGCATTCGCTGCAACGGCATCGGATCCCGCAAGCAATGTTGCGAGAAGGTCATCCGTCTCTGAATCTTCGAGCGTGTTGAGAACGATTGTTTCGGTTGGATCAGTCGGCGCAATGGTTGTACTGGACTGTTGAGAAATCCACCACAATCCAGCGACAAGCCCGAGGCTCGCTGCAAGAGACATTCGACCTCGTCCCCAATTGCTTCGAACACGAACTCGTTGCGCCCGCTGCGCGAATGCATCGGCGGTCGCGTCGATGATGCGTGCTGATGCCTCGCGTTGATTGGCTCGCAATCGTGCGCCTCGCGTCAAGAGTGCTCGCTTCAATAGGTCTTGCTCTCGCGAAGGCTCGTCCGATTGATGATTCGATGAGTTCGATGCTGACATTGAAAAGACCTTTCAGTCTCGAGAGGAAGAACGGAAGTCGGATCGTCTGATTGCGAGAACCACGGGCAATCGAGGTGGCAATTGAAAAGGATCATCGGGGCGAGTGTTATAGGACCATACAGATTGGCTCAAGATTCCTCCCCTTTCTCGGGCAAACCGAGGTGATCTCGCAGCTTTCCGAGGGCGCGGTGGTGACGGGCAAGAAGCGTTCCCATGGGCTCGTCAAGGACGTCGGCAATGGCACGAAAACCGAGTCCACCTCCGTAACGCAGGTCGAGCACGGTGCGCTCGGCATCGGTCAGCGCGTCAAGGGCGCGGTCTAGGCGCGCTTCATCCACCTCTTCACGGATGCTTCCCTCGTGCACGCTGGAATCACCCCCCGCAAAAGCGATCAACTGTTCTGGATCGGTGGGTGTGGCATGCCGCCTAGCCCGCCTTCCCTCGTCCACAATGAGGTTGAGCGCGATACGAAAGAGCCACGGCTCGAATCGACCCCGCTCGGCGTAGGCGCCCAAATGAGCCACAACGCGCACCATCGTCGATTGCGCAATCTCCTCTGCATTCTCGGGGGACAGCCCTTTGCTCCGACAAAAACCGATCAATCGAGGCACATACTCGTGGACGATTCTTTCCCACGCCAACGAATCACCAGCCGCTGCGGCACGCACAACGTGATGGTCGATGGTCTCGTGTGAATCATCCACAACGGAAGTGTAGAACCGTTGGGGAAACGACTCGGGTCGAATCGCTAAGTCGGCAAGTCGTATGAATCCATCGCGGCGTGGACGGCACTATCGGAACGGCGGTATTCGACTCCCTCAGCCATCGAACGCGCCGCGTAACTACGAAATGCAGTCGTGCTGCGATCCCATACCAATGAAACAGTCCCAGTGGGACCATTGCGCTGCTTCGCGATGATGAGTTCGGCGGTGCCGACCTTGGCGGCGTTTTCTTGCGCCCATTGCTCTTCTCCCGCGTGGTAGTAGTCCTCACGGTGAAGCATCATGACCACGTCGGCGTCCTGTTCAATCGAACCTGATTCACGAAGATCACTGATGCGCGGCCTATTACCAGTGCGTCCTTCCACAGCGCGGTTGAGCTGACTCAAACACACCACGGGGACATTCAGTTCTCTTGCCATCGCCTTGATGCCGCGAGAAATCTCACTCACCTCAACCTGACGGCTCTCAGTCCTCGCCCCCGTCGACATCAATTGGAGGTAGTCAATGAAGACGGCGCCAATCTGATGTTGATCACACAGTCGGCGCGCTTTGCTGCGCATTTGCAGGAGCGTCATTCCCGGCGTGTCATCGACCCAAATCTTCGATCGCGAAAGTTGGTCACACGCTGCCTGAAGGGCGGTGTTGTCTTCGCGACGCAACTGTCCTTTTCGAACCCGCTGGCTATCCACGCCGCTTCTCGCACAGAGCATGCGCTGCGCGAGTTGTTGGCGTCCCATTTCGAGGCTAAAAATCGCGCAAGGAGTCCCGGCGAGCGACACATGCTCCATCATGTTGAGCGCCAACGCTGTCTTTCCCATCGATGGGCGCGCCGCCAAAATGATCACCTCACCACGGTGAAGTCCATTCAAAATGGTGTCGAGATCGTCGAATCCGCTGGGCACACCGCCCATCGCGCGACCGTCGGCGTTCTCAATCATCGTCATCGTTTCATGCAGGAGCGTCTGCAAATCAGAAGCCTGCGTATGTTCGCGAGACTGGGCGATCGCAAAGATTTTTGACTCTGCTTCTTCAAGAACTGAATTCGCATCATGGGACCGCGAGAACGCATCATCAATCGTCTCTGCGGATGCATCGATCAATCGACGAAGGACAGCCTTATCGCGCACGGCGCGTGCATACTCCTGCGCGTTGACCGCACTCGGCACCGCTTCAGCGAGTTCGAGAAGAAATTGAAGCCCACCGATACCCTCGAGCTGCCCCTTGTCCAAGAGCAGTTGTTGCAAGGCGACCAATTCGACTTGAGGTTGAATCTCGTGCAAAGCAAGGAGCGCCGCATACACCACTTGATGAGCGGGCTTATAGAAGTCCTCTGGGCTGCGAACGATTTGAAGTACGTCACCCAGACATCTCGGCTCAAGGATGATTGATCCGAGCAGTGCGCACTCCGCCTCCACCGCGTTGGGCGGAAGTGCAGTGGACAGTCGCGACACACTTTCGCGCACAAGCACGAGGCGTCGTGCCCGTTCTTGACTGTCGGGCTTGCGGGCCAAGATTAGGTACTGCCTATCGCCTGCTTAACGATCTTCTTCGCGGCTGGTCTTTCAAACGCCGCGTACATGAGACGTCCCGGCTTGAAGCGGACCGCCTTCCGAGCTGGAACATCCACGCGCTCGAGCGTGCGTGGATTCTGCCCGACGCGCGCAGCTCTCGATTTGATTTCAAAAACTCCGAAATCACGGAACTCGAGTCGATTGCCTCGAGCAAGATCATTCACAATCTCGTCAAGAAACTGCTGAATGGTTTCCCGCACATCAGCGCGACGAAGACCAGTCTTGTCAGCGATGCGGTCGACGAGGAGTTTTTTTGTTGTTGTTGCCATTGCTGAGTCTCGAGATTGAACTCACCCGCCCACAGGTGATCAGATAGAGAGTATGTGCCACATCTGATTGCGAAGTCAAGCGGACTCGAACGATCCACCAGAGTTCCGCAAAACATCCCCAATCGCTGTTGAAAAAAGACGAAGCGCGCAATCGAGTTCCCCGCTGCTCTGACTCCAATCAAGTGTCAACTGCGGACGTACAAAGGACAACGACGATGCGAATGAGCACCGCGAAATCTTCCCCCAATCCTTCTCTGTTGCGACGACACACTGCACGTCCGCTATCTGAAGTGACTCGCACTGCGCAGTGAGCCATCGAGAAGTGTACCGAACATGGTCTCTCAAGCAAGGAGCGCTGACAATTTTCGCGCCGGCGTCTTCCACCATCGCTCGAAATGGAGAAACCCTTCCAATTCCCGCCCACAGTGCCACTTTCTTCCCTTGCAGGAAGGATGTCGGTTCGGTTCGTTCCCTGCCCCCGTCGTACACGCGCAGATCCGTCCACACCTTTGAGAAACAGTCGGAGGGGACTCTTGATTCCCATTGGACTGGGGATTGTCCATCGAGAGGGCGAAGGATGAGATGAGCACGATCGAGAGCGGAAGGCATTTCCCGAAGAAAACCACGAGGCAATCTTTGATCGTCTCGATCTATATCAGGGACGACAACAATGTCGAGGTCGCGAACGATGTCTCGACGCTGAAAACCATCGTCGAGGATGATGCAGTCAGCCACGCCTCCCTCGTCAAAAAACTTTCGAACTGCGAGGGCGCGGTTGACTCCTTCGACGACGGGTACTCCAGGAAGTGCAGCACGATGTTCGATTGTTTCGTCGCCGACTTCCCCCGCGCGCGCTCGGTATCCGCGAGTCACTATGAGTGGATGAGATCCAAGTGCGACAAGTCGCCGTGCGATATCGCGCACGACTGGAGACTTGCCCGTTCCGCCAGACGAGATGTTGCCGATCGAAATCGTCGGGCGAGGAAGCCGCGCGGCACGACGTGCTCGCATGTCAAGCGTTGCGTCAACGATGGATCCATACAGGATCGACAGCGGAACAGTCACTACGTTCGTCCATGCTGGCAGTGGTCCATTCGAACTCATCATTCCTCGAGACGCTGTTTCAACTCGCGGGAGAGCAACCGCATTGGTAGTCCCATCACTGTGGTTGGATCTCCATCGCATGTGAGCGGCCAACCTGCCTCCACTTGCTCAGCGTAGTTGTATCCCCCCGCCTTGCCTCGCCACAGTTGGGACGCGAGGTACGACTCACGCTGCGCATCGCTGAGCCGACCGAGGGTGACCGTTGCGGAATCGAACCAGCAATTCACCGAGCGAGCGGACTTGATGGCGATCCCCGTCACCACTTCGTGTGAGATCCCCTCGAGCGAAGAAATCATCTCACGAGCCGAATGGATGTCCTTCGGTTTTCCAAGGACGCGATCCTTCACAAGGCACAAGGTGTCCGCCGCAAGAACAATTTCTTCGGCCGAGCAAGCCACCTGGGCGGCCTTGTAGTGCGCCAAAAAAGTGACCAATTCGCATGGAGGAAGGTCCACTCTGAGGGTCGCATCGTCGATCGGGGCGGGACGGACCACAAATGAAAATCCTGCTTCCCGCAGCAGCAAAACCCGCCGAGCGGATCCACTCGCGAGGATCAATGAGCGCGACACGGAACGAGCGGTTTCGATAGCCACAGCGCGTGCGAGTATAAAGGCGTCTCCGAGATGACTCCGACACAAGGCAACAATCCGGCTTCTCAAGAGCCGCATCGTGATCCCCCCCAACCAGTCGCCCAAGACCTCGGGGCGATGGTGGGCGAGAGTTCTGCTGGTGACAGCATGATTTCTCGACTCCTCGTTGAGAAAGGACTCGCGACCAACGAAGAGATCAACGCATGCGCGAGTATTCGGTCGAAACTCGCTGAGTCTGGCCGAATTCATTCGCTCGAAGAAATACTGATCTCGAAGGGCGTTGTGACCGCGAGGCAAGTGTCACGTCTGCGTAACGTGGCAGCGAAGCCTCAGGGCGATCTTCATATTCCTGGGTACCACATCCACGAACGACTGGGGTCGGGAGCGATGGGCGCCGTCTATCACGCCACGCAACTCAGCATTCAACGCGCTGTGGCGATCAAAGTGCTCTCGGCGAAATACACCGCTGAACCGAGTTACATCGAACTGCTTCAACAAGAAGCGCGCGCCGCAGCCAAACTCAACCATCCTCACATTGTCGGCATCATCGAAGCAGGACAGGCGAATGAAGTCAACTTCATCGTCATGGAGTATGTCGATGGTGGAACGGTCTACGATCGACTCGTCAAAGAGAAGCGCATCCCCGAAGAGGACACGCTTCGCATCATCCGACAAATCGCCCTCGCCCTCGCCCATGCTCATTCACGCGGATTCATCCATCGTGATGTGAAGCCGAAGAACATCATGCTCACTCGGCAGGAAGGCATAGCCAAACTCGCCGACCTTGGTCTCGCGCGGAGCATTTCGGATGAAACGCGCATCGCTCAAGAGACTGGGAAGGCACTCGGCACACCGCTCTACATCAGCCCAGAACAAGCCATCGGAAAAGAGGTCGGAAGCCAGACGGATCTCTACAGTCTTGGTTGCACGATGTATCACATGCTGACTGGACGCGTGCCGTTTGAGGGGGGAACCGGACGCGATGTCATGCGCAAGCACATCGTCGCGCACGCCATTCCAGTCGACCATCTCGTTCCAAACATTTCTCAGTCCACTGCAGAAATCGTCGAGATGATGATGCAGAAGAAAACCAGTGACCGGTATTCAACGGCGCAGGAAGTGGTCGAGGATGTCGACCTCGCGCTCGCTGGAGCTCCGACGAAGTACGCGAGGAAGGCTCCAGATCTGACCGCTACTCCACAAGGCGACTCCCACGAGCCGAGTGTGATCCCATCGTTTGATCACTCTTCAGGACTGTTTTCGTCCACCACTGGCATTGTGGTTGGAGTCCTGTTGATTGGCTCGCTGCTCGCGAACCTCATCTTCGTGCTCCTGCGATGGAACTAAAGTTGGCTGTGATTGGAGGGGGGATTACGGTGGGAATGCGCCCGAAACAGGGCTGATTCCCACCGTCAAGTCCATTCGTCACACCGTCTCGGCGATCATGTCCACCTCGACCGCTGCGCCGAGGGGAAGAGCAATGCTTCCGACTGCAGCGCGCGCGTGCCGCCCCGCTTCTCCGAAGACTTGCTCCATCAATTCGCTCGCGCCGTTGGCGACAGCGGGCTGCGATGTGAATCCTGCCACCGACTGAACGAACACGCCGAGTCTCACAATTCGGGCAATCTGATCGATCCCACCCGCTGCATCGGCTGCCACAGAGATCGCGTTCAATCCACACTGCCGAGCCGCATCCTTCGCGCTTTCAACCGAAACGGCCTCGGGAACGGCTCCTGTAGCCAGGAGTGATCCGTCCCGCATCGGCAATTGCCCGCTCACGAAGATCAATTTGCCCGTGCGAACGTACGGCACGTACGCCGCAACCGGCTTGGGGGGTGGCGGGAGAGTGATTCCGAGAGCGGCAAGGCGTTGTGAGTGGGTTGACATTTGGGTTGCACGATAGCGGTTGGACGAATATTTGACTGTTTTTTGGAAAATGTCGCGTGAACAGAACCTTGACAAGTCCTGAAGCGGATATACATTGTTGTTGGCGTTCGACGCCGTGGCTGCTGCGGATTCCTATTGAGATGTCCTTATTCGGTCCGATTCGACCAATCGTTTGACCGCAACAGCCGACAGCCTGACACGGGGAACTGACCTGAAACGCTTCTGACAGACCCGTCAGAAGTCGAATGGTTGTGTTTCCCCAGTTTTTCCCAATGGCATGTCGGGAATTCGGCGCTCGCCGATGTTTCCTGAAATGTGATTCGTAACCCAATCGCGGTTGTACCGCGGCGGGTGTATTGGGCGCGAAGGACAATTCCGTCCAACGTGCCGATTCGGAGCTACGGCTCCACCCCGAACTGGAGATTTATTCCCATGATGCAGATGCAGAAGACTCGCGGATTTACGCTCGTCGAACTGCTGGTGGTTGTGGCGATCATCGCGGTGCTTATTGGCCTCTTGCTGCCAGCCCTTTCAAAGGCTCAGCAAAACGCCCGCAGCGTGAAGGATTCGACCCAAGTCCAGCAGATCCACAAGGCGATGTTGATCTTCGCCAACGAAGACCCTCAAAAGAAGTTGCCACTCCCCGGCCTCGTCCATCGAGACCAGATGTCAGGCGGAGCGTTGCCTCCTGGCGTTCCCGTCGGCACGCCGAACCAAGGCAAAGAGTGCGCGAGGAAAAACAATACCCGCAACTTGTATTCAGTTTGCATCATGCGCGAAATGTTCAACCCCGACTTGGTCTATGGACCAACGGAAGTGAATGATGTGGTTCGCGAAGCGCGAAACTACAACTTCGGAGCCTACAACCCAGCGGGCGGCATCCTCTGGGACGGCGACGTCACCGGATGGAACTGCCCGACCGATGCTGCCGATACCGGCAACTTCCGTGGCAAGATTTATCTCACGGCTGCGCCAGCGGACGAAAATGACGGTTGCCACTTCTCGTACGCAGCCATGGTTCTCTGTGGACAGCGCAAGAAGCACTATTGGCGCGCAGACCTCATTCCAGAGGCATCGGGCTCGAAGCCGATGATCGGAACGCGCGGCACGAAACTCGGTGCCACGACGACGACTGATTTCACCAACAGTCCGACCCTGATGCTTCATGGAAATCGCAAGTCTTGGGAAGGCAACATTGTCTATGGAGACAACCACACCCAACTCGAGAACTCGTTCTATCCAGCGAGCACCGTGTACGAGTGCGGCAACGGCAACGCCCTCGCCGACAACATCTTCAACTCTGAGTTCAACTGCGGAACTGGTCAGCCCAACGGTCCGGCGGCCGGCGATGCATGGCTCGGAATCGTGATCGGAAGTCCAACAGACACTGCAGCAGCCGTTGGTAACGACGCGCTGGTGACCTCATGACACCCCAGATCAAGGAGAATTTCCAAATGCAACGTAAGCAAGGATTCACACTCGTTGAGCTCTTGGTGGTCATGGCGATTATCGCCATCCTGCTCGGACTCCTCTTGCCAGCCCTCAATAAAGCGCGTGCCACCGCACGCCAAGTGAAAGATGCGACCCAAGTGGGTCAAGTCCATAAGGGTTGGCTCACCAAAGCCGTTGACAACGCCCAGGGAAACTTTCCGCTTCCCGGCGAAATCAATCGGTTGGCGTTCAATGGCGCTCAGATTCCAGGCCGCGGCAATGTCGATGAGACCAAAAACTCGCATGCCTCGCTGCTCTCTTATTCGGTGATGCAAAGCCTGGTGAGCCCAAAAGTGCTCGTCAGCACCGGCGAAGTGAGCGGTCGTGTCGTGGAATGCTCGAACTACGATTACTCGAAGTACAAGCCCACGACGGATGTCTACTGGGACGACGTGAACTTCAAGACTGATCTCCAAGGCGTTTGCAATACCTCGTATGCAACGATGCCTCTCGAGTGCACCGCTCGTCGGCAGCGCGAGTGGAAGAGTTCGAGCAACTCAAAGTTTGCGATTTTGTCAAACCGTGGTGTTATAAATGGACTTCTCGACAATTCCTATGCCACTTCGAAGACTCTTGAGATTCACGGCGGTAAGAATGAATGGGAAGGCAATGTGGTCTACAACGACAATCACACTTCCTTCATCAGAACATTCCTCCCCGAAGGGACATCGCTCATTGGGTCGGGCGCAACAGCCGTTCCTGACAACATTTTCGCAAGCCAAGCGACCAACAAGAGCGATATTTTCTTGACGATCACTTCGGCTGCGGCTGCATGCGGAACCAACCACACCTACGAGTGGGATTGACCCGCACATCAGAATGAACGCTCACTCAGAGCCGGCGCAAGCCGGCTCTTTTCATTAGTGGATTCTCCACCGATACACTTGACTCATGCACCGCATCCTCGCCGTGATCACTTTGATCGGGATTTTTCTCGCGAGTGCTGCGACCTCGTCCCAGTCTCAGGAAGTGAACCCAAGCGGGTTTCAGACAGCATCGGCAGCTGTCGATCCGTGGCGGTACGCGAAGACGATCGCTTTGATCCCCATCCACGGAGAGATCGACGAGGTCGTCGTTCAGAGCATCTCGCGTCGGCTCGACGCAGCGGTCCAGAACGGAGCGGACCTTGCCGTCTTCGAGATCAATACTCCAGGTGGCGATCTCAAGGCATGTTTGGATATTTGCGCTCTCTTGCGGATGACTCCCATACGGACGGTGGCGTGGATCCGACCACATGCCTACAGCGCGGGGGCGATCATCGCGCTCGCGTGCGGTGCCATCGTCGTTTCACCAGGTGCGGCGTTTGGGGATGCTGCTCCCATTGCCGCGATTCCTGGACTGGGACTCCAATCACTCTCTGAAGTCGAGCGCGCCAAGATTGAGTCTCCTGTGATCGCCGATGTGGTCGAGAGTGCACGACGAAATGGACGTGATGAGAGACTCGTTGAACGGTTCATCCGACTCGATCGCCCGCTCTTCTTGGTCGAGGCGATCGACGGCAGCGCACGCGCCATCGCCGACGAAGACGAACTCAACGCCCTCGGCGTGGCACCAACAGACGGCCCGATTCCATCGACTGTGGACTCTGATCGTCCACTCGAAGCGTGGTACCAATCGTTCGATCAGCCGACCAATCGCCGAGCATCACGCGCAGCGTTCGGCCCTGACGATGTCGGTCAGTGGCGGGTGATCGCTCGCGTGACCGATCCGAAGTCGCTGCTTGTCGTGCATGAAAGAATGGCACTCGTCCTGGGTCTTGCAGAGGGCACCGCCTCCACGGAGGAAGAACTCAGCGCGTGGACAGGAGGCGCAACCATCACTCGCTATGACGAGCGGTGGTCTGAGGAGTTCGTGCGGTGGATGACAAGTTGGCCTGTTCGCCTCATACTTGTCGCCGTGTTGATATTGTGTTTCATCGCCGAGATGCTGACTCCAGGATTCGGCGCATTCGGACTCGGAGCCTTCATTGCGTTTGGATTGCTCGTCGTCGCACCATTGGTGGGTGGCATGGCGGAGTGGTGGGCAGGAGTCCTCGTCTTTGCTGGAATGGCGCTTGTTGCAGCCGAAATCCTTCTTGTTCCTGGAACCACATTTGTCGGCATTCTCGGTGCTGCCTGTTTTCTGCTGGGCATTGTCGGACTCTTCGTCGAAGGCGATCTCTCCACAACACAAGGGCGCGCGCAAATGCCCGCCGCGTTCGCGATTTTGGCGGGAGGCGTTGCCCTCGCTGCAGTCGGACTCTGGCTCTTGAGTCGAACGACTGTGCTCACTCGCGTTTGGTCGCGGGGCATCTTGTCGAGCGCGGCCGACGATCCAGGTGTCGAGCGTGAGTTTCCAACACAATCTCCACCCGCTCGTCCAGCAATCGGACAAATCGGCGTGACCGATACACCACTCGGTCCTTCGGGTCACGCATGGTTCGGGACCACACTCGTCGATGTCGTTTCTCCAACGGGATACCTCGAGGCGGGCGTTCGTGTGCGAGTCGTGTCTTCCGATGGATTCGTCATCGAAGTCGAACCATGTGAAAGGGAAACTGCATGATGGCCGATGCTGACTCAACCTATCTCCTCCTTGGACTCGGATTGCTTGGACTTGGACTGGTCTTTCTTGTCCTTGAACTCTTCATACCAAGCGGTGGACTTCTCACACTGCTCGTCATTGCATGTGTCGCAGCAAGTGGCGTCTCTATTTTTCTCTGGGACAGCACGGTTGGACTCGCGTATGTCCTCCTACTCATTGCCATCGCACCATTCGCAGTCGTTCAAGGAGGGAAGTGGTGGTCCACATCTCGATTCGGAAAACGTGCAACGCTCGCAGCGGAATTGGGCGACTCAGAGTCTGATGCGGCGCTGAATGCGTCGAAGTCTGAGTTGCCCCTTAGTTCACTCATCGGGAAGTTCGGTCGAACAGAGACACCACTTCGCCCGAGCGGATTCGTGCGCGTCGAAGGGCGCCGCATGGACGCGGTCGCCGAGGGTCGCATGATCGATGGGGGCGAAGACATTGAGGTGATCGGATGCACCGAGGGCCATCTGCGCGTGCGGCGTCCGTGGAAAGGGGATACCAACACCTCGTCTGGTATTATCCACCCATCATGATCACCATCATCGCACTCGATACTTGGGCTTGGATTGGACTTGGAGTCTTGGGGATATTTGGACTCATCCTCTTCATTGTGCTCCTTCAGTATTTCCAACTGTGGCTTCAGGCGATGCTGTCGGGCGCACCTGTCGGACTGATCGATCTCGTCATGATGCGTCTGCGAAAAGTCGAGCCTTCGGCCATCGTCCTCAATCGAATCAGCGCCAAGAAGGCTGGTATCGACATCCCAACGGATCTGCTTGAAGCCCACTATCTCGCTCAAGGCAACGTCACCAAAGTTGTTCGTGCGCTCATCGCATCGAGCAAGGCGAAGATCGACCTGCCATGGGACCGCGCCGTGGCGATCGATCTTGCTGGTCGCGACATTCTCGATGCCGTCAATACCTCGGTCAACCCAAAGGTGATTGACTGCCCGAATACTGCGACGGGTCGTAGCACCATCGACGCTGTCGCCAAGGACGGCATTCAACTTCGTGCCAAGGCGCGAGTGACTGTCCGCACCAATCTCAGTCGCATCATCGGCGGCGCAACGGAAGAAACGATCGTCGCGCGCGTTGGTGAAGGAATCATCTCCACGATTGGATCTGCTACGGATCACAAGCAAGTGCTTGAGAACCCCGATCGCATCTCGAAGACTGTCTTGGCGAAGGGACTCGATGCAGGAACTGCCTTTGAGATTCTTTCCATCGACATCGCTGACATTGATGTGGGCGAAAACATCGGCGCGCAACTTCAAGCTGCTCAAGCGGAAGCGGACACGAAGCGATTCCAAGCTCAAGCAGAGCAACGACGCGCGCTCGCGGTTGCTCTGGAAGCTGAACATCAGGCCGAAGCCGTGAAGAACAGGGCTCTCGTCGTCCTCGCCGAAGCAGAAATCCCGATGGCGATCGCCCAAGCCTTTCGAACGGGTCACCTCGGCATCATGGACTACGAGCGCATTCGCAATATGCAGTCAGATACATCGATGCGTACGGCGATCTCAAAGGACGGCGCCTAATCGGCGTCCGTCGGACTCGAGGTCGCTGTGCCGACACTCTTCACGGTCGTTCCCTGCTTCAACGAAGCTGCGACACTCGCCGAAGTCGTCGATGCCATCATCGCCGCCCCCCTTCCGAAGGGATGGGCTCGCCATGTGATCCTGGTGGATGATGCGAGCGATGCCATCGGGGTGCGTGAAGCGCGAAACCTCGCCGTTCGACACAGCGCAGCTCCGCTCACCCTCATCGAACACCCGATGAATCAAGGGAAGGGCGCCGCGCTTCGATCTGGATTTGCCCACGCACTTGCCGTGGCAACCGATCCAAAGAGCGCGGTCATGGTGCACGACGCTGACCTTGAGTATGACCCGACTGACCACGCGCTCTTGATCGATCGGCTCGAGTCCGCCCACTCGGACGCGGTCTATGGAAACCGCTGGCACTGTGATTACCACACCACCACTTGGAAGCGAAAACTCCACCGCCTGGGCAATCGATTCCTGACTCGGTTCTCGAATGCGTTGACTGGGTACCACGTGATGGACATGGAGTGTTGCCTCAAACTCCTCTCCATCGGAATTCTTGCACGCGTCATGCCGCAACTCTCTGAGAATCGTTTTGGAATCGAGCCTCAACTGACGGCCGCCCTCGCGCGAAGTCGCGCGCAAATCGAAGAGGTGAATGTGCGTTACTGCGCCAGAGGATTCAGTCAGGGGAAAAAGATAGGAAGTTGCGACGCCTTCCGCGCGGTCGTGGTGATGCTGCGTGAACGATTCTTCCACAATCATCGATCGAGCGGCCAGTGACATGACACTAGCGCTGCCGATCCTGATCGCCTCGCCACTTGGACAGAAGTACTCCTGCCACTCGTGCGGCAATTGCTGCCGCGATTTCACCGTTCAATTGCGTGACGAAGACATGGAGCGTCTGCGCGAACAAAAGTGGGAGTCCGAACTCGGCGAACCGGTCACCATTCGGTTTCGCGGGAAAGATTTTCTGCGTCAACGTCCCGATGGGTCGTGTATTTTTTTACAGTCCGACGGGCTGTGCAAAGTGCATAGTCGTTTTGGACTGCAAGCAAAGCCTGTTGCCTGTCGATTCTTCCCCTTCTCGGTCATGCCTGCGGGAACAACCTCTCGCGCTGGTCTCAACTTCGCGTGTCAAAGTGTGCAAGACAACAAGGGAGCGCACCCTTTCTCTCACCTCGCTGACCTTCAACGCATGGTCGACGATGCGCCCGAGTCGACCGCTCAAGGGAAGTCTGTCGCGCTTTCTCATCGACTCGCCGCCGAGGGAAACGAAGTGGAATCCCTCCGAACGGCACTCATCGAGTGGCTCGCGCGTGGACCAATGTCAGTCTCGACTCGAGTGGGGGTCGTTGCACTCATTGCGCAACAATTGTTCGAAGCCAAGTTGGCTCAGGTGCGCGGAGATCGATTCCAAGAACTTGTTCAGATCCTGATGACCGCTGCGTGTCAGTGGAGCAGTGATCGTCCAATCGAACCAACGTCATCCTCCGAGCGCGGACTCCTTCGCCAAGCAATTTTCATGCGAGTCTCTGATCCACGACTCTCTGAACTTCGATCACGAGGCTGGTTCCGCACCACATCGACCCAACTCATCGATTCCTTTCGATTCCAAAAAGGCTTTGGCAATGTTCCCACCATTCGTGGGATTGAATCGAGCGTCTCATTCAAAGCGGTCGAACGCATTGAGCCACTTCGAGCGTCCATGGATGCAGAAGCCATCGACGACCTCTTCTCACGGTGGCTCGGCGCACGGATCGCAGGAGAACGCGCATGGGGCTCGGGTTACTACGGCACCTCAGCCATCGAAGGATTGTGCGCGCTCTCGGTTGACGCGGCTGCGGCGGGATGGATCGCGCGACTCCACTGCGCGGGTGCCGGGCGAAACATTCCCACGATGGAAGATGCGAAGTTCGGCGTTGGGCGCATCGACCGATCCGCTGGCCGAGCGCCGTGGCTCTGGAGCCAAGGAGAATCTCTTCGACTGAGATTCTTCACAATGCGCGGAGCCCTTGCACGATTGTGTGCCGAGTCGATCTAGCGTCGCACTTCACGAAGCGCAGTCGCAATCGCACGAGCTGCTGCACCGCGATGACTGCGAGCATTTTTCTCGCTCGATGACAGCTCGGCAGAAGTCTGATCCGATTCGGGAAGGACAAGCAGAGGGTCGTATCCGAACCCGTTCGAGCCACGAGGTGCGCAACCAATGCGACCTTCAAACACACCACGCGACTCGGCAAGAACAGTGCCGTCTTTACTGGCAAGACACATGGCGCAGACAAAGCGGGCTCCCCTCAATCCGCTGGGCACATCTTTCAATGCCTCGAGTAATTTGCGGTTGTTGGCGCCGTCGCGCTCTTCGCGTGTCGTTCCGATGGCTGCATACCGCGCACTGTGAACTCCAGGAGCGCCCCCAAGTGCATCCACGGCGAGTCCACTGTCGTCGGCGAGAGCATTCATTCCCAAAAAGATCGCATACGCAATCGCCTTGATTCGTGCATTCTCTTCAAAGGTGTCGCCGTCTTCGAGAGGCTCAGGGGGAACCGTTCCACAATCGCCAAGCGAAAGAACGATGAATCCCTCCGGATCAAGAATCGCACGCACCTCGGCGACCTTGTGCTCATTCGAGCTGGCAAAAAGAATCTCGGTGCTCATGTCTGAAACACGCCTGTTGCCACGCCACCCGTGACAGGAGCTTGCGCCGCCACCATCATGGCGAGTGCGAGTTCGTCTCGAGTGTGCTTCGGATGGATGATCCGATCCACCCATCCTCGACTCGCTCCGTACTTGATGTCTTGTTGCTGCGAATAACTGTCGGTAATGGCGGCGAGCAACTCTTCACGCATCGTTGAATCGATGGATTCACCCTTTCGCTCGCGTGCGGCGAGATCAATCTCGAGCAATACCGTCGCGGCTTGCGCGGCTCCCATGACACTGCATGCGGAGGTAGGCCACGCGAAGGTCATCATCGGATCGAACGCGCGTCCGCACATCGCGTAGTTGCCTGCTCCGTAACTTCCGCCCACAATGAGCACAATCTTCGGCACTGGTGCATTGCTCATCGCATTCACCATCTTCGCGCCTGATCGAATGATGCCCCCCTGTTCGCTATCGCGTCCGACCATGAAGCCCGTGGTGTCGTGCACGAAGAGAAGTGGAATGGCGCGCTGCGAGCAATCCATGATGAACCTCGCCGCCTTGTCGGCGCTGTCGTCATAAATCACAGCGGGCATGTTGGCGGCGACCGTTGGACCAGCTTTGCCTCCAGCCATCTTCCTCTGCGTCAACTTGCGTTGGTTCGCCACAATGCCGCAGGCGTATCCGTTGATGCGCGCATAGGCGCAAACGAGCGAGGTGCCAAACTCCGCGCGATATTCGTCAAAACTCTTCGCGTCCACGATGGTGCGGAGCAGTGCAACCATGTCGTACTGCGTGCCTCCGCCAAAACGGAAGACACTCAACGGATCAGTGGATCCGTCGGGATCGCACGCGGGTGCGTCTGGACCGACCACCTTGGGAGACGATCGATTCGCCAACATGAGATGGCGAATGCGCGCGATGCAAGAGGGATCATCCGCCTCTCGAAAATCAACTGTGCCCGAAATCTGCGCGTGCATGGCTGCGCCGCCCAACTCTTCGCTCGATACTTCTTGTCCAATCGCTGCCTTCACGAGTGCTGGTCCAGCGAGATACAAACCGCTTCCCTCAGTCATCAAGAGTGTGTCGCAGAGGACGGGCAGGTATCCACCTCCAGCGACACAATTGCCCATGATCGCTGCGTACTGTGCGATGCCTGCAGCCGAAAGGACGGCGTTGTTGCGAAAAATTCTTCCGAAATCGTCGGTGTCTGGAAAGACATCTTCTTGCAGTGGCAAGAAGACTCCTGCACTATCGACGAGATAAATCAAGGGAAGCCGCGCACGCTGAGCGATCATTTGTGCGCGAATGATCTTTTTGCAAGTCATCGGAAAAAACGCGCCGGCTTTCACAGTGGCATCGTTCGCCACCACCATGCACAGTCGCCCCTCGACTTGTCCGATCGTGGTCACCACCCCCGCCGCTGGAGCACCGCCATACTTGGCGTACATATTCCATCCTGCGAAAAGTCCACACTCCAGCGTGGGCGAGCGTGGATCGAACAAGAGTTCAAGCCGTTCTCGCGCGGTCAACCGTTTGTGGCGATGTTGGCGCTCCGCCCCGGCGGCACCACCTCCCTGCTCGATCCGCGCGGCGATCGCAGCCCACTCAGCAATCACTTCATCGTTACGAACTGCGGCAGCCTCTGGCATGGCGGAAAGATACGGGGTGCGATTCTTGTTGGAATAATCCTCGCGCCGACCGGCTGCTTCAACAATGAGTTATAGGACTTGAACATGATCATGGCCGCCGACGCGTCTCTTGCGCGAATTACGGCGAAGAACTACACTTCTGGACTCAACTTTTGAAAGGAAAGAGCTTAGTCCCGTGACGGGGCTGGGCAAGACGACCATGACGATTTCAGCGACCGCCAAGACGAATGTGATTGCAGCCAACGGACTGCATGCGACCGACACGGGTTCCCCCGAAGTTCAGATCGCCGTTCTCACCGAGCGCATCACCGCGCTCACCGAACACTTCAAGCTCCATAAACACGACCACGCCGGTCGTCGCGGCCTCCTCATTTTGGTAGGCAAGCGCAATCGGCTTCTCAAGTACCTCGCCGAGTCACGACGCGAGGATTACATCACACTCATTCACAAGCTCGGCTTACGCAAGTAAGTCAGCCGCGACGATGGTCGGGTGGCCACCGAGACGCGGTTCGTACGGCAAGTTGATTGCCGGACTCCGTTTGTCTCAGCCATAGACCGCCACGGCGCGTTTTCACTGCTGGGAGTTCCACTATGTCTACAAAGATCCACGCCATTGTTGAGCGCGAGATCGCAGGCCGCACCCTCCGTATGGAAACGGGGAAGGTTGCCAAGCTCGCGAGCGGCGCCGTCATGATTTCATTTGCCGATGCCTTCATTCTCTGCACTTGCGTTCGCGCAAACCCAAGAGTGGGAATCGACTTCTTCCCCTTGACCTGCGATTACCGCGAGAAGACCTCTGCCGCGGGCAAGTATCCAGGTGGATTCCGCAAGCGTGAAGGACCACCAAGTGAGAAGGAAATCCTCACGATGAGAATGATGGATCGTCCGATCCGACCTCTCTTTCCAAACGGATTCGTCGATGAAATCCAATTGCAAGCGTTTGTCATGAGCCATGACGGACAGAATGACACCGATGTCATTGCGTGCATCGGCGTTTCTGCCGCGCTCAATCTCACGGACGCGCCGTACGAAGGCCCTGTCGCCACCGTGCGTGTGGGTCGCATCTTCACCGAAACTGGTCCAGTCTTTGTGCTCTTCCCAACGCAAGCGCAGATGGAGTTCAGTGATCTCGACTTGGTTCTCTCTGGACATGCTGACGGAATCAACATGATCGAAGTTGGATCCGCAGAGATCGACGAAGCAACCATGGTCGCGGCGCTTCGATTCGGATACGACAATGGTGTGAAGCCGATTCTCGAGATGATGGCTGAACTTCGCACGAAGACGAATGCGCCAGCGGTGCGCATGGGTGAGCGAATCCTTCCATCCGACGATGTGATGGCGAAGGTCAAGGAGATCGCCTATCAACCATTGCTCGCTGCTCGCCAAATCAATGGCAAGCAGCAGCGCAATGACGAGGTCGATCGCGTCAAGAAGTGGTGCATCGAAAGTGGATTCACCGTTGCTCCTGGACTTGCCTACTCGGATCATGTGATCGCGGCCAAGCGACAATCCGAAGCGAAGGAAGCCCTCCGCATTCTTGAGAAGAAGATCACTCATTATCTCGTTGCCGAAAAGGGCATTCGCGCTGATGGGCGCGCGCGCAATCAGATCCGCGACCTTGATATGTCGGTTGGACTCTTCCCCCGCACGCACGGTTCGGCCTTCTTCCAACGGGGCGAGACACAGTCCCTCGTGACCTGCACGCTGGGCACGATCAAGGATGAGCAAATCGTCGACGGACTCCTTCCCGAGTACGCCAAGAAGTTCTACCTGCACTACAACTTCCCTCCTTTCTGCACGGGCGAGGCTGGACGCATCTCTGCTCCAGGTCGCCGTGAAGTCGGACACGGAGCACTCGCCGAGAGATCGCTGCTCGCGATCCTCCCTGCTGCCGAGGACTTCCCCTACACGATTCGCCTTGTGAGCGACATCACCGAATCGAACGGCTCGTCGAGCATGGCGAGCGTGTGCGGCGGTTGCCTTGCATTGATGGATGCGGGCGTCCCTATCAAGGCGACCTGCGCGGGCATTTCAGTTGGTCGGTTCACGAGTGCAGAAGGCAAAGTCTCGCATGTGACTGACATCATCGGCGAGGAAGACTTCTTCGGCGAAATGGACTTCAAGGTCTCGGGTACTCGTGAAGGAATCACGGGAATCCAACTCGACCTCAAGGCACGCGGACTCTCGATCGACGAGATCGCCACCATCTTTACCCAAGCGAAGGAAGGTCGTCTCTTCTTGATCGGTGAGATCGAGAAGTGCATCGCCGCTCCACGCGACGACATCGCCGCGTACGCGCCGCGCATCATCAAGGTCAAGATCGATCCCGAGAAGATCGGCAAGCTCATCGGTCCAGGCGGAAAGACCATTCGCAGCATTCAACAACGCACCGGCGCACAGATCGATGTCGAGGAGGACGGCACTGTCCTCATCGCCACGTCCGATGCAGCCGCTGCCGCTCAAGCGAAAGCGGAAGTCGAAGCACTCGGCGCCGAAATCAAGGTTGGATCGATCTTCGAAGGCAAGGTCGTTTCGATTCGCGAGTTCGGCTGCTTTGTGTCGCTCGCCGCCGGCACCGATGGAATGTGCCATGTTTCTGAGCTCGCTTGGGGCTTCGTCAAGAAGGTGGACGATGTCGTCAATGTGGGTGACACGGTCAAGGTCAAGGTCATCAATGTCGACGAGACGGGCCGTATCAAGTTGAGCCGCAAGGCTTTGCTGACTCCTCCCGAAGGCACCGACGCCGAGGCGGTTGGAGCAGGCTCTGACCACCGCGACCGTGGCGATCGCCAAGACCGTGGAGATCGTGGCGGACGTCGTCGGTAAGGCGTTTCAAGAATCCCAACTGTTCTACCCAGC
Source organism: Planctomycetota bacterium (assembly GCA_027622195.1). Taxonomy (GTDB): domain Bacteria; phylum Planctomycetota; class Phycisphaerae; order Phycisphaerales; family SM1A02; genus SXOD01. The sequence continues at coordinate 2,561 of JAQBZO010000016.1, read as the reverse complement.
GCGGGAGACCCCTCAACAAGGTCCCCGCGCTTTTTTTTGTGGGACCTGTGCCAAAAAACTGGTCTGCACTTGCACGAACCCGATTTCTCGCGCACAATGGTCATACTGGGGAATTGGGATGTCCTCCCGAAAGACGATCGTGGGTTCGGATTATTGCTGAATAATGGAGTTTGAACGAATGCCTGATACAACGCGCATCGAAAACCGTGAAGGCACCGTCAAGTGGTTCGACGCGCGCAAGGGATTCGGATTCATCGTCGGTCCCGAAGGCCAAGACATTTTTGTCCACTTCAGCGTCATTGAATTGGACGCTGGATTCCGAACCTTCAAGGATGGCGAAAAGATTGTCTACAGCGCAGACAAAGGTCAAAAGGGGTGGGCGGCAACGGCTGCTCGGAGCCTAGTCAAAGCGAACACGCCCGCGACCGTCTGATCGCTCGAAATGGAATCGACACAGTGGATGCTCGCCGTCGCACTCGGTGGCGTTGTGGTGGCGTTGCTTTGTGGCATCGGCGTCTTCTTTTGGCAGCGGCACATTCGTCTCCGTTTGCGTCGACTCACTGAAGGCATTGCGCAGCGAGATCGTGTGCGAGAGCAGCAACACGCGAACTCTGTCGCTGAACTGAGCGCACTCGGCAGCGGGTTGGCCCACGAAATCAAGAACCCTCTGTCGACACTCGTACTCAACGCCCAACTCCTTCGCGAAGACATTCTGGACATCGCGCTGCCCGAAGATCGTGGAGTGCCTATTGTTCGCCGCGCAGACGCGCTTTCGCGCGAGGCCTCTCGACTGAAGGACATTCTCGAGGACTTTCTGAAGTATGCCGGTCGAATGGTGCTCGACCGCACACCGACGGATCTCGGTCGATTGATCACCGACCTTGCAGACTTTGTTCACCCGCAGTGTGAACAGGCATCCATTCGCTTGCGCGTTGATCTGCCAGACGTCGCGGTGAATGCAGAAGTCGATGAAGGACTCCTCAAACAAGCGATTCTCAACCTCATCGTCAATGCGATCCAGGTGATGGAGAAGTCGAACGGCGCAACATCACCCCGCGAACTCATTCTTCGTCTCGGCACTCTCGACCAAGACAGTGGCGAGCGCGCTATCGCAATTCATGTGATCGATACAGGGGCAGGCATTCCAGCCGAGCGTTTGATTGACATCTTTCGTCCGTATGTGTCGACCAAGAAAACTGGATCTGGACTCGGACTTCCCACCGCACGCCGCATCGCTCACGAGCATGGCGGCACGCTCGAGGTGCACTCCACTGTGGGCGTTGGGTCAGACTTCACACTGACCTTGCCGATGGCTTGATCATTCGAGCCAATCGCGTGCCTTGAGTCGCTCTGGGACATAGGTGTCGGTCACATAGGAAATGTCCTTGGTGATCAGCGACTCCACTTCCATCTTGAATCCATTGCGCAAGAGACCGTTGATCTCTTTTTGCCATCCCTTGTGGCCACTGAACCAGGGATACGCAGCGATCTCCTTCGCGCGCTTGATATCAGTATCGGTCAATGCGATCTGCACATCATCGCTGAGGCCACAGGTGTGGTAATCGCTTGCACGCACTCCGATGAACTTCGCGTCAGGGATAGCGAGTCGCTCGCTCTCGAATGCCAGCGAGATCGAACCTTGCTTCAAGACACTGTAGATGTAGTGACCCCACGGATCACAGTCGAGAAGACAGTACACCGGCAACTTGAGTTCCTCATGCAATCGTCGAAGGAGTCGTCGAACACCGCGCGGAGGTTGTCCACCTCCTTCGGTCAGGATGCAATTGTGTTTTTCCCAAAAGCGATCCTCGTTGAATCGACTCCACACGGTGTTCTTCTCAACATGCAAGATGAACTTCGCTTCGCACTTCTTGAACTGAATCACATCGGGCTCAACGATGCTCGGAATGGCATAACCACCCGACCCCATCCGCCGACAATCAATCTCGTCACCTGAGTCAATGAGAGTGATGTTGCCAACAATTGTCCCAGCCTTCTTCGCAAAGATGTGCAATTCTTCGCGGAGTGCTCCGAGCGACACTTCAAGATCCTCGAGAATGCCATCGGACTCGTCCTGATCGGCGAAGGTTTTCTCCTTCGTTCCAGCAACCGTGTGGAGTCCCTTATAAAACATACCGCGCAAAGACAGGGTCTTCTGCGCATCGATGAGTGCATGAATCGAGTCCGAGTGGAGCAGCGACTGCATAAAACTCTTCGCCTGTCCAAGATTGAACACTTGGCGCTGCTGACATGCATCCCCCATTTCAAGGATGCCTTTCTTCTTGTTCCAAATCGTGTTGGTGCGAGTGCGCATCGGAACTGAAATCGTCGGCTCGTTGCCCTTGAGTGTCTCGTCAGCCACCCCCTGTGCGAGTGTCGTGATTTTCTTCTTTGTGCGCTGATCCCGCTCTGCAATGGACTTGCTCGAGGCAGTCGATCGCGATGCAGCGGGTGGTTGGTTGGTCGGCTTGTTCTTGGCCATAGTCTTTTTCCAAACTGGCTATTTCGCGGGCAGCGCAAACAAAAAGAGCCCTTCGTCTTCGGGCGGATCCGATCGTCGC
>JAQBZO010000015.1 GCA_027622195.1 Planctomycetota bacterium | reverse complement strand
AAATGCCGCTCCTGGGAACAATGCGCGGACACACACGGCGATCGCAATAGCGAATGGAATCGCGATCATGAAACGTGCGCTCCACGACATCCACTTGGGTGATCGTGTCGACGCGAAGGCGATCGATGCACCAAGAATCAGCGCTCCGATGGCTCCCTTGCCGCCGTTGTAGAGGACAAGTGCACCGCACAGCACGGCGACCAGCATCATCGCGGCGCATGCAAAAGGTTCCATTTGTTTGCGGAAGTGGAGGGCAAGGGATCCGATCGCGATGGAGATGACTGCAGCGATCGCGCTGAAAATATTCGAGAGTCCAAACCAACCCGTTGCTTCGTTCTGCAACAATCGTCTTTCATAGGTCAGTGCTTGAGGAGATCCATCGAACCATCCTTGTGCAGCAAAGAGCGCTCCGCGATTACTCTCGAATGCAGCGACTGTTTGCGCGTGCTCCACCAGCACCTGCCAGCATCCTTTGACGACGAGTGCTGCGCCCACTGACAAAAGGACGGCGACGCACACCGAACGCGATCGGCGCGCGACCTCATCGCGTCCTGAGAGAGCGGCAAAGAGAGCGAGAGCTCCGAAAGCACCAGCGCACCATGTTGCTCCGCGCCAACCATCGTCGAGATTGTTGGATCCGAAGAAGGCTGCAACGAGAGCGCCAGGAATCACCAACAGAAGAGCAGTCGCCCCCATTCTTCCGAGGGCTGATGCACGCAGGATGAGCACGATCGCTGCAAAAAACAAGGTGAAGGCGTCAAGCACCATGCTTCCGAGGGGGCCGAGTCCAAGAAACGGCATCCCGTCGAACGAGGGATCGACATCGAACCAGACCGATGGTGCGAAGGAGACGAGGCATCGTCCTGCGGCGATCGCGCAGATCGCAGTCGATGCCACAAAGACGAGTCTGTTCAAGCGCGCCACATCGTTATCGTAGTCAGTCGCCATGACTCGATCGACGACTCCAGTGCTCTCGCGCGTGACCGTCTACTGCGGCAGTGCGTCGGGAAACAATCCGTCCTACACCAGACTCGCCGAAGAGACCGGCATCGCGCTCGCGCATGCCGGCATCGAACTGGTCTACGGCGGAGGCGGAATCGGACTCATGGGAGCCGTTGCACGAAGCGCAAAGTCACACGGAGGTCGAGTGACGGGCATCATCACTGAGCAGTTTCTCAAACTCGAACAAGGGTGGACTGGATGCGACGAACTCATCGTCGTGCCATCGATGGCTGAACGCAAACACATTTTGATTGAACGCGCCGATGCATTTCTCGTCCTTCCAGGTGGACTGGGAACCTACGAAGAGTTTTTTGAGACTCTTGTGGGACGGGTGATTGGTCGCCACCCGGCGCCCATCGGTCTCCTCGATCAAGATGGATACTTCGAGCCGCTCGAACAGTTACTCGACCACGCGGTCGCATCAGGATTTGCGCGAAAAGCGGCGCGGGCATGCGTCGTGCGAGGATCGACTGCGCACGAATTGCTCGAACGATTCCGCACGATGGAATCGCTCGCTCACAGCGCGAACGACTTTCTGCCCATGCACGGCCACTCGGGATCCTGACCACGTTCGAGAAACCGCCGCGACTATCCTTGTGATGTGGAACCGATTGGACTCATCGCAGGACAAGGAGAACTCCCGCTCATCGTGGCGCGCGGGATGCGCGCTGCGAATCGTCGTGTGATCTGCATCGGACTTCGCAATCAATTCGATCCTTCCCTTCCCGCGCTGTGCGATTCATTTCATGTCGCAGGACTCGCTCAACTTGGAAGGTGGATTCGATTGCTTCGAGCAGGCGGAGCGCGCGAGGCAGTCATGATCGGTCGTGTGGCAAAATCCAACATGCACGACCCGTGGCGGTTGATTCGTCACATCCCTGATCTTCGTGCGATCCGTCTTTGGTATCGTCGCCTGAGACACGATCGTCGGACGCATGTGGTGCTTGCGGCGCTCGCTGAAGAACTTGAGTCGTCGGGAATCCCCCTCATCAACAGCACCGCATTCATCCTGGATCACATGGCCACGGTTGGACCGATGGGCTCGGTGCTGCCCAATACCCTGACCTCGCGCGATGTTTCATTTGGATGGGCGCTGTTGTCCCGTGCGGTCGACCTCGACATCGGTCAAGCACTCATCGTTCGAGAAGGAGATATTGTCGCTGTCGAAGCGCTCGAGGGCACCGATGCGATGATTGATCGCGCTGCAGCACTTTGCGGTCGCGCGCGCGGTTGGACACTCCTCAAGACCTCGAAGCATGACCACGATCTCCGTTCTGATGTGCCCACCATCGGAGTCGCCACGGTTGAACGCGTTGCACGACTCGGCGGCGCGTGTATCGGAGTCGGCGCAGGGAAAGTCATTCTGGTCGATCGTCCACAAGTGATTGCCGCAGCCAATCGGCTCGGCATCTGTATTCTCGGTTTAGAAACTTTTTCGAAAAACACACCATGAAATCAATGTTTCTTCGTTCCGTTGTTCTCGCGTTCGTTTTGTCCGCTGTGCTCTTCGCTTGCCAAGGAGGCGGCAACAATACGAATGATGTCCTGCGCGAGGGAGTCCTCATGCAGTCGTGGCCGGGTGACGTTCAAAACCAGGCGTTGGGACAACTGTGGACCCTGCCCGGAACCGATTGGAACTCCTACACCCAATTCCAGCTTTCTCCCGTGACCATCGACCCTGCTGGATCAACAGGGGTCAGCCTCAACGACCAAGTGCTCTTGACGACCTTCTTGACCTCCGATTTATCGAAGGTGTTCATGCGCAATTCAGGTCAAGCCGACCAAGGGAGCGCCAATATGTTGGCGATCAATGCGCACATTGTTCAAGCCACTCCGAACAAGCCCCTTCGCAACATCACCCCTCTGACACAACTCCGTGGTGCTGGGTATGGATCAATTACCGTGGAGTACCAAATCACGGACAGCGCCACCGGAACCCTTCTTGCGGCAATGCGGATGACTGAGAAAACCCAGCGGTTTTCGGTTGAGAAACTGTCCGTTTGGGGTAGCGCTGAAGAGTCCATGAAGAGTTGGAATCAGACGCTCGCAGTCGGTTGCGGAAAGCCGCCCTCCATCGATGAGTGATTCCGTCACAGAGTCGACGAAGTTCGTCGGACGTGCAGGCTACAAACTCGAACATGCCCTCAAGGTGTTCGCACTCGATGTCCACGGGTTGCACTGCGCTGATTTTGGATGCAACATCGGTGGATTCACCGACTGCTTGCTCAAGCGCGGTGCCACACAAGTGTTCGCCATCGACACGGGATACGGCGCGCTCGACTGGGCTCTTCGCAAAGATGCACGCGTCGTCACGATGGAGCGAACAAATGCGATGCACGCTGATCCACCAAGCGATGGAGTGGATCTCGTAGTCGTCGATGTGTCGTGGACTCCGCTCGCACTCATCCTTCCCAATGCCCTGCGTTGGCTTCGATCGGGTGGTCGCATCATCGCATTGATCAAGCCTCACTACGAAGCGTCCCATGAAGCACATCGTCCTCCCGTGGGTGGAGTTCTCGCTCGCGATGAAGCAGAACAGGTTGCACGGCGTGTCTTGCTGTCACTGAAAGCGCAAGGGGTTCGAGTGACTGCGTGGACACAATCTCCGCTCGAGGGAGGCAGCGGAAACACCGAGTTTTTGGCACTCCTCGAGCGGGCCTAGAACGGCTAAACACATGCGGCGAAAGAAGGGTCTTCACCGCAGGATCTACGCTGATTTCTGGTAGAATTTTGGCACTCGCAGTGGAGCGCTGCGAGCCCTGATTCCGACCATGACCAACCAACCCAATATCGATCCTGCGCCAGAAGGCATTGACCGCATCCTTCAGCAGCCCATCGTGCGTGAATTGCACGAGTCGTACCTCGTTTATGCGATGAGCACGATCATGGATCGCGCACTCCCCGATGTGCGTGACGGACTCAAACCATCACAACGCCGCATCCTTGTGGCGATGAATGATCTCAATCTCACACCCGGTCGCAAGCACATGAAGTGTGCGAAGATCTGCGGCGATACGAGCGGTAATTACCACCCGCACGGCGAGAGTGTTATTTATCCAACGCTCGTGAACCTTGGACAATCGTGGAAGACACGCCAACTCCTAATCGATAAGCAAGGAAACTTCGGATCGATCGAGGGCGACCCCGCTGCGGCGATGCGATACACCGAAGCGCGCATGACTGCGGCAGCGGTTTCATTGATGGAAGACCTCGACAAGGAAACGGTCGACTTCAAGCGCAACTATGACGACCGACTCGATGAACCCATTGTGCTTCCTGCTCGCTTCCCAAATCTGCTTGTCAATGGAAGCTCTGGCATTGCCGTCGGAATGGCTTCGAGCATGCCACCGCACAATGTCGGCGAGATCTGCGAAGCGATCATGGCAACGATCGATCGTCCTGATATCGGAATCGACGAATTGCTCACGATGGTTCCTGGCCCAGACTTCCCAACGGGAGGAACAATCATTGGCCGACGCGGCATCGTCGATGCCTACTCCACCGGACGTGGACGAATTCAAGTGCGCGGAAAGGTGCGTCACGAAAAAGTAGGCGACCGCAATGCGATCGTCATTACCGAGATCCCCTACCAAGTCGATCAATCGAAAATCATCGAGAAGATCGTCGACTCCACGCGCAAGGATGACCGAGGAGTCGCGCGTATTCCCGAGATCGCCGATGTGCGCAATCACTCTGGACGCGACGCGCAAACTCGCATCCTTATCCTGCTCAAGAAGGGTGCTGATCCAGATGTGGTCGAACGGCAGTTGTACGAGTACACGCCGATGCAGTCCACATTCAGCATCATCAACATCGCGTTGGTGCATGGGCAGCCCCGCACACTTCCATTCAAGGACATCGTCCAGTGTTACATCGATCATCGCCGCGAGGTGGTGCGTCGGCGCACTGAGTTCCTCCTTCGTCGCGCTCGGCAAGCGGCGCACAAGCTCGAGGGATTGATCTATGCGGTGTGTGACATTGACGAAGTGATTCGCATCATTCGTGCGAGTTCGACGCGCGAGCAAGCGATCGAAGGGATGATGGAACACGCGTTCCGAATCGAGGCGAACCACCCGCTCGCACCTCGAGTTCCTGAGCGCATCGCCGCATCGAGTCGTCTCGCAGGTGGAGCGCGATTGACGCGCGTTCAGGCCGAAGCGATCGGTGCTCTCCGACTCATTCAACTCACTGGACTTGAAATTGAAGGCCTCGCCAATGACTTCACGGCACTGCTGGCCGAGATCGATGGATTCGAGGCGATTCTCGCTGATTCGAAGCGCATACTGGCCATCGTTCGCGAAGAGGTGATGGATCTCAAGCAACGGTTCAATCCAGCCCGAAAGACCACGATCGAAGAGGGTGAAGTCAACGACTTCGACATGGCTGCATTGATCAAGGAGCACGAAGTCGCCGTGTCGATTTCGCATCAAGGGTTGGTCAAGCGACTTCCACTCGCCACCTACCGTGCACAGGGTCGAGGTGGTGTGGGCATCAAGGGTTCACAGGCGAACGATGGTGACTTCACTGAGCATCTCATTGTGTGCAGCACGCATGATGACCTCCTCTGCTTTACGAATACGGGACGGTTGTTCCGCACCAAGGTCTTCCGTATTCCTGAACTCTCTCGCACTAGCAAGGGGCGATCCTTTGCCAATCTACTTGAACTCAAAACGAGCGAAACGCTGCGCGGATTCCTCCCGATTCACGAGTTTGAACAGAGCGAGAATTTCATTTTCTTCGCCACGTCTCAGGGTCGTGTCAAGCGATCGGCTCTCAAGGAGTATCGCAACGTCAATAGGTCAGGCATCATCGCCGTCGGATTGAATGATGGCGATGGACTCATCGAGGTGCTTCAGACAAGCGGCGAAGATCATGTTCTTCTTTCGACGACGAGTGGCATGAGCATTCGCTTCGACGAGAATGACGCGCGCGTCATGGGACGAGCTGCTGCAGGCGTTGCAGGCATTGACCTCAGAGAAGGCGACACGGTCGTTGGCGCGGTGGTGTGCTCGGACGATGCCGACCTACTCACGCTGACCGAGAATGGATACGGCAAGCGCACGTCGATGCGCGAGTACCTCGTGCAGAGCGAAGATGGAACGGTGCGAGTGCAAAGTCGCGGAGGCAAAGGTCGACGCGACATCCAAACCAGCGAACGCAACGGCCCGGTGGTCATGGTGCGCCGCGTCGTCGATACGGACAACATCCTCTTCATGAGCGAGGGTGGAATGGCGGTGCGCATTCGAGCGGGCGACATCAGCCGCATCGGTCGAGCAACCCAAGGTGTGCGCGTTGTTCGACTCAAGGAAGGTGATCGGCTTGTGGCTGGCGCGTTGGCTCCAGAGGACGACGCGTCCAATGGAACCGAGGAAGTGGCTCCCGTGATGACCGATGGAGTATCGTGACACCATGGCACTCGAGAACTGGTCCGAAGACATCGTCATCGCTCAACTCAACGACGAACCTGCTTTGACCGAGGACCTCAATGCACTCGTCTTACGATTCGACGCCGAAGATGAGCGAGATGTCATTCTTGACATGAGTGAAATCCACTATTTGAACTCGACCAACATTGCGCAACTGCTTCGGCTGCGCAAGCGTTGCACAGCGGTCGGTCGACGAATGAAAATCACTCGCGTCAGCGATAGCGTTTGGGGAGTGATGCTGGTGACAGGACTCGATAAGTTGTTCGACTTCACCGACGATGTGACCCTCGCACTCGCGTCGCTCCAGATGGGGCTCTAAATGATTCGGGTTCGGAGACCGACTTGGGACGCGCGCATTGAGTTGGCGCCGCTCCTCGACATCGTTCTTCTGCTGCTCATGTTCTTCATCTATGCGTGCCTCTTGATGGTGCGCGTCGATCTCATGCCCATGGAACTTCGCACGTTTCAATCAGGCGTGGGTGCCAAGCCAGTCCCTGCGGCCACGATTGCCATTGATCTCGCTGGAGTCGTCTATCTCGACCGCACCAAGATCAAAGAGGTCGATCTTGTGAAGGCCATCCAAGCGCGACTTCAAATTGAACCGCTCACGGTGGTCTATCTCGCCATCGCCGACGGCGAAGGCACCGTCGATCGCACCAGTCTCATGCTCGATGTGTGGGAACATCTGCAAATGGCGGGAATTGATGTCAATCTCATCGGGAAGCCGCCGAAGTCTGCGCCATGAATCCTCCGGCGATCCATCCAGAACGATTCGGCCAAAGTGACCTGTTCGTTGCGTTGGGGATATCCGTGGTTCTCCATCTCTTCATTGGACTTCCCATTGCCGCCGACTACATCTACCAGCAGGCAGCGCGTGCGGCGATCGAATCCGATATGCCCAATGAGCAGTCCGAGTTGGACGCACTACAGACGTTGCTCAACGAGCACGACCGCGATCCTCTCGAGATCACTCCAGGCATGGACAACGGCGACCCTGCGTCGATGACGTGGATCGGTTTCGATCAGTATGAAGAACACCTCGCGGCACTCGGTCAAGTCGATCAAGCTGCGTTCACCATGCAGATGGCTGGAATCGATCCGAGTGGACTCGGTTCTGAGGGAGGCGCGGATCCCACCCCCGCGCCAGGGGCGCAACCTGTTCCCTTGACTCCGCCGACTCCAACAACTCAAGAGTCGCCGTTGGGCGAGCACGTTGCAGAAGCGACGAACACTCCCGAGTCCAACCACGATTCAGAACAAAGTCCACTGCCCGTTGATGCGCCGCCCACCGAAGCGAGTGAACTTGACAATCCGCCGGCGCTGAATGAACCGCGCGATGTGAGTGCGCCTCAGGGACTCGCAGGATCAGCATCAAGTAGCGAGTCGATTGTTGAGCAGGATCAACCTGCGCAACCTGTTCAACCCGCTCCAATTGTTCCACACACGCCAACGCCCGTGATCGCAGGAGAAAACAGCATCGGTGGAGGCACTCTTGGTGGCCATCCGGGAACTCAATCGGACCGCGAATCGGAGCCACGGGCGATCATCAATGTGCCACCTAAAATGTGGCGCACCGGGAAGCCACTCGTCGCGCTTGGACTTGAGATCCGAACGCGCAAGCCGTCTTTCCCGCTTTTGACTCGGATTACGACGGTTCCATCGAATCCAATCGCTGAGATTTTCTTCGATCGAGATGGGAAACCAGCACAGTGCCGCATCGTGCAGACGAGTGGTTACCCAAGCGAGATTGATGAGCCGGTGATCGATTCACTCTACCGATGGCGTGCCTCTGGGAAACAGTTGAAATCGCTCGAGGTTGGTCAGACTGTGCGGTTTGTCGTTCGCGTGATTCTGCGGTAGATGGCTCGAAGGATCACTTCGACGAACCGAGCGCATCATTCAGCACTGCACCGAGTCGAACACCCGCCGTTTGCAAGCGATCAGCGACCGTCGGCATCCAATGCTGCGCGTCACTTTCGGTGAAGTCATCTGCTCCCTTGACTTTCGGCGGCTCTGGAAGTTTTGCGTAGATTGAAATCGTGAGTACAAGCGACTCATTCGCCCACTCCACAGGATCGAGTGATTGAGACCAACGCCGTTGCTCGTCTGGAGTGATGGTCTCTCGCAGTGCCGCGCCCATCGTCTCCCAGCTGAGTTCCATTTTTTTACAGTGCTGTTTGATGAATCCAGAATCCCACACGCTGTGCATGCTCGAGCGAGTGCCCAGATGGGTCACGGTCAGCATGTTTCCCCCCTTGTCATCCTTGTAGGACACATGCAGCGGCTGGTGGATATCCCCCACGAAATGAGCCAACAATCTCAGCGCGAGGATTCGCTCCTCTTTGGGTTTCTCTGAATCTTTCAGAATCTCGCGGTACTTCCCGATCGAACTCACGATTTGTTGTCCATCGAGACCATCGCGATCGAGGTCCACAGTCTTTGCGTCTCTTGGCGCATTGATGTAGTGGAGTGGACTCACCCAGGCATACTCCTTTTCCCCACGAATCTTGTCAGCCCAACAACATGCTTCCGCAAGCGTCTCGTCGCCGAGCAATCCCTTCACTGCTTCCGCGGCTTGCTCGTTCAACTGACTCTGAGCGATCGCGCCGATCATTCGGTGTCCATCGCCGCCCCATCCGAAACAGCGTGTCATCGACATCGCCAAACCAAGGACTGCGATAACAATGATGTGCAAGCGGCTCAGTGTCGACATCATTTCTCCATTCTGTTTCGCCAGACCAAGAGGGTTGCCTCATCGGTGAGGTCGTAACACAGTGGAGTGATCGTGACGCATCCTTCGTCAAGCGCTTCCACATCACTGCCACCAGAAACATGAGCGAATTGCATCCCATTTCCGGCGGGCCAGTAGTAGGTGCGACCTTCAGGACTTTGCCGCCGCTCAAAGTGATCGCTGCCCGCGGCGGTATTCATCCGCACAACGCGAATCGGCGGCATCGGAGCATCAGCACGATCGATGATCGGTAGGTTGAGATTCACCACTCGGTGCGCATCGAGTGGATGCTTCAGAATGGCATCGATGGCGACACGCGCGATTTCTCCGGCTCGACGCCAGGCTGGTTCTCGTCCGCCCATGTAGAGGCTCACCGCAATCGCTGGAACCCCGAGGAATGCAGCCTCAACCGCTGCGGCGACCGTACCCGAGTAAATCACATTCACTCCCGCATTCGCGCCTGAGTTCATTCCACTGATGACGACATCGGGTCGACTCGATGGACCGTGGCGCTCGGGCCAGATTGCGCGAAGTCCAACCTTGACACAATCCGCGGGGCGTCCATCAATGGCGATTCCGTGGAAGGTCGCGGTCTCGGTTGGATACGCCATGAGGGGCTTATGAAAAGTAATGCCGTGTCCACTTGCCGACTGCACATCTTTCGGTGCGATGACATCGATTTCACCGAGTCCTACGAGTGCTGCGTACAGCGTGGCGATGCCTGGAGCATGAATACCGTCGTCGTTCGTTAAGAGAATCTTCATGGAGCACATTTTCAAGAAGTGCGTCACCGCGGTTCAAGGACATACGATCGTCCGCCCCATCGAATCGGCCGACTGGCGATGAGATCAGCCGATGCTTCTCGAAGGATACGAAAGACGGCGAGGGCCCCGAACGGCCAGAGAATGATGCCCCACTTGCTCGCACGGGCGCGCACGAGAAAAGCCCAAGTAGTCGCGACTTGGAGCAACAGCGCGATGATCCCACTTGTCCCAGCAATGGTGATGACGAACCGACCTCCTGCATCAAGGTGATTCCAGAATGTGGACCAACAGACAATGGACATGACCGCAATGAGGGGTGCGCCGATTCCGGTGGTGGCGATCTCCAGTGCAAGACGTCGCAAGTATCTCGGCCTTCGCCCGGAGCTCTCGATGAAGATGCGTTTCCATCCGCTGCGAAATGCATCGACCGAGTCATACATCGCCGTGCGAACGAAGCCGTCGCTCGCAAAGAGTCCGACGCGATCTCCCTTTCCTCCGCGCCAAGTTTTGGTCGCGAATGCGATGTCTTCGAGAAGAGCCGATCGCACTCCTTCATGTCCACCCGCGCGTTCGTACGCTTCTCGCGTAAAGAGCAAGAACTGTCCATTCGCAAATGGACGGGGTCCTTCTTGGCGATTGACTCGCTCAGCTGGAAACAATCGCATCAACATAAAACTCGCGACAGGCTGCCACGCGAGTTCAAACAAATGCCTCACCTCGAGGACGGGCAACATGCTGGCGAGTCCAACCCCTTGTGCACGGGCGAGCGCCACGGCGCGGCGAAGCGCGGTGGGTTCGAATCGCACATCGGCATCAGAAAAAAGAAGAAGCGCACCACGCGCCACTGCCGCTCCCGCGGCCGCGGCATGGCACTTTCCAGCCCAATCCGCTGGACATGTATGGACATCCACGATCCGAACACGGGCATCGCCATTCGATGCGGCCACCGCGTGAGCGCGAGTGTCGTCCGAGCAACGATCAAGCACGACAATGAGTTCAAGATCGGGATATTCCTGCGCAAGAATGCCAGTCACCGCAGGACCAATGCGTGCACCCTCATTGTGCGCTGGAATAATGACGCTGACCGATGGCGGATTCGCTTCCAGAGCGGGCGCCCGATTCAGTCTCGGAACGCGCCGACGCGAACGATCAATGTGCCACAGTACGATTGACCACCAAATACACGCACCGATTGATCCGATCGCAAGAAGAATGGCAAGCGCTCCGAGAAACTTCATCGAGCGCGAAGGGTACTCGCCCAGAGCAACATGACTGCACTCACTCGACAACTCGCTCGCGCCTACGACTCCTGGTGCATGGGACCAGGGGCGATCGAGAGTTTGACTCTGATGGAGACGGCCGCCGAGGGAGTCGCCACCATGGCACGATCGATGGTGCGGGCGACCCTTCCCCATCGAAGCATCGACATCGTCGTGGGTCGCGGCAACAATGGCGGAGATGGCTATGCCGTCGCTCGACTTCTGCACGAGGATGGATACGCCGTGCGACTCATTCGAGCCGGTCCCCCTCAACCCCATTCATCCGCTTCGACGAATGCCGCCCGCGCCATCGACCTGCACATTCCTCTTGTGAACATTGCCGCGCAGACCAACACTGATTTCGACGGATCTGACCCTCCTGCACTCATCATCGATGCCATCCTCGGGACAGGTTTCTCGATCGAGCGAGGTCCGCCCCATCCACTCGACGCCGCGCTCATACGCTGGATTCGAGACTGGGATGTTCTCGGCGTGCCGATCCTCTCGATTGACTTGCCAAGCGGCATGGATTGTGACCTCGGTCCACCCACCAACCCATCACTGTGTGTCAAGGCAACTCGCACCGTCACCATGGTCGCACCAAAGGTTGGATTCCTCGCCTCACACGCCGCCGATTTCACCGGACCCATCACCGTTGTTTCAATTGGCGGTCCACCCATCGAGCGTTGGATTTCCGAACGAGTCGGTCCGATCACCGACCGACCATAGCGCGTAGAATTGCTCTTTCGTTGATGTACCCCGCACTGCTCGCTGGCCGCTACCTGAGATCACGACTGATTCCGCTGATTGCGGTCGGCGCGGTCGCTCTCAGCGTTGCCCTCGTCGTCATCGTCGTGAGCGTGATGTCTGGATTTCTCGATGCACTCAAGAACTCGGGGCGGTCATTGCTCGGTGATGTGATCGTCAGCGCTCCCATCGGAGGTTTCCCATACTCAGACGAGTTCATCGCCGAACTCCGCAAACATCCTGAGGTCGCGGACGCCACTGCGCTCGTCGACACGCTTGGATTGTTGCGCATGCCCTATCCACAAGGGTCTCGCAAAGAGGTGGTCCCTGTGCAAGTGTGGGCGATCGAACCGCTCTCGTTTGCACGAGTGACCAATTACAAGAGCGATCTCTATTGGCAGCGCGGGAGTGACGAGAAGCGCGCCACGATGCAGCCAGACGATCCACGCCTTGATCTCGAAGAGTCGCTGCTCACGCAGGGCGAAACACTCACGACCAATTCTGGTGCTCCAGCCATCGTGATTGGGATGCATGTCAGCGTCGCCAATGAACGGCAGCGCGATGGTTCGTATCGCCCGCGCTACAACTGGTTTTTGCCAGGGATGCAAACGGTTCTGACGGTTGTCCCCGTGACGGAAGGTGGTCGCGTTGGAGAGCAGCGCGACCGAGCCTTCACCATTGTGAATGAACTCCAAACGGGCGTCTATGAGATCGATAAGAACCGTGTCTTCATCCCGCTTGCGGTAGGACAAGAACTCTTGCGCATGGATGCAGCCCCTGTCGTCGACACGACCGCTGAACCAAACGCACAGGGTCAGTATCCAATCATTGGCACGAGTCCCTCGCGCGTTTCCAAGGTACTGGTGCGCGCTCGCGACGGCATCCTGCCATCCGAACTCGCCGTCGTCGTACAGAGCACGCTGGATGATTTCTCAGTTCGAGTGGACGGTGACTCAGGACGCATGACCCGTGTTCCCATGAACACGCGCGTGCTCACATGGGAGCAACAACTTCGAGACATCATCGCTCCCGTCGAGAAAGAGCGCGAGATGATGCGCATTCTTTTCAGCATCATCTATATTGTGTGCGCTGGATTGATATTGAGCATTTTCTGGGCCATTGTGGCTGAAAAAACGCGCGACATCGGCATCCTGCGTGCTGTCGGAGCATCGCGCACTGGCATCCTTTCCACTTTTCTCTTGTATGGATTCGCCATCGGCACCATCGGAAGTCTTCTCGGGGTTGCAGTCGCTGTCGTCGTCGTCCGCAACATCAATGGAATCCACGACGCGATTGGACAGGATGCACCGACGGCGAGTTGGGTCGTCTCTTCGGGCATCGCGGTTGCTCTGGCGATACTTTGCGTGCACGCTTTGATGCGATCGCAAGTGTTGCGCACTCTCCTCTGGGGCATTGGATGCATGACCTTCGCACTCATCGCAACGGGACTCTTCCTTCATCGAGGCACACTCATTTGGGATCCTGCGGTGTACTACTTCGTCCGCATTCCAGACTCAATCGATTGGAATACGGCGCTCTATACCGCACTCGGTGGAATCCTCTTCAGTGTGCTTGGTGCTGCCGTCCCCGCGGCGAAAGCAGCCGACACCGACCCCGTGGAGGCATTGCGCTATGGGTGATTCACCTCTCCCCATCATCGCTGCGGAACGATTGCACAAGACCTATCGCATCGGTCATGTTCGTGTTTCAGTTCTTCGAGGCGCAACCCTCTCGGTGCAAGACGGAGAGTGGGTCGCCGTCCTTGGCAGCAGCGGATCAGGAAAGAGCACACTGCTTCATGTCATGGGAGGTCTGGATCGACCAGACACCAATGGAGGACAAGTGACCTTTCGCGGCGCACCACTCAGCGCGCGGTCTGCATCATCCCTCGACTCGTATCGATGTCGAGATGTGGGATTCATCTTTCAGCACTACCACCTCTTGCCCGAACTCAATGTGGTTGAAAACGCGGTGCTTCCGTGCGTGGTCGCTCAATCGGGCGCACTCTCACTCTCTGGCAGCGCGCGCTTTCAGGCCACCGCAATGGAATTGCTCGACCAATGCGGGCTCACGCATCGATTGGCGCATCGTCCAGCTGAATTGTCTGGAGGAGAACGACAACGCGTCGCACTCGTTCGCGCACTCGTCAACAATCCAACCGTCCTCCTTGCGGATGAGCCCACGGGCAATCTCGATGCCGCCAACGGCGCGGCGATTCTTGACCTCATCGCCGCTCGACATCAACTCGGACTCACGATCGTCATGGTGACGCATGACACTGCGATTGCGGCAAGGGCCGACCGAGTTGTCCATCTCGTGGACGGCGCCGTGATCTGAGATTCCCAGTGAATCAGTCGTTCGTCTTGTGCCACGAGGCGACAGCTTCGGCGAGTTGACGAGGAGTCAATCCCGTCGATTCCTTCAGCGCAGAGGCGAGGTCTTGCCGCTTCTTCAGGAGTGCGAAGAGTTCAGGGAGAGTCCCCTTTCGCTCGCGCTCAATCCATGCAACGATCACAATCCCACCACCTGCGATGACCTGGCGGGGACCTCCTTCGACGTTGGGATTGATCAATGCGCCCAGCGCGAATCGAGGATCAGAACGAATGCGATCCACGGCGCTCTGTCGCAGCAACTTCAGTTGCGGGGTCGAAATCTTGAGAGCGGACAACACCTGCGACGAGACTCCCTCGACGAGCCAAGGAGGAAGTGCGACAGACGAGACCGATTGTTGCAGTGCGGCACTCACGGTCGCAGACGCGAGCGCTTCCTTCAATGCAACGGCTTCTGCACTCTGGTTCGCAATGATGGTGACCAATCGTTCCGTGAAATGAACTGAGACAATGTCCGATGCATTGTCCGCAAACGCACCACCCCGCACGACGCTCGCCTGTGCCGCGTCGGTTGCCAGAAAAATGACGATGGGCACATCGGTGTCTGTGGCCCGCCGATTCCGACCGACGAACTCGAGCGCTGCGTTTCGCACCGACTCGACCAGTCGGGCGACTTCAATCTGCTTGTCGGACGGCAGTGAAGAGAGAACGATCAACGAATCCGATGTCATCGGCGCGGCGACGATGGCCGCTGCCGTGGCGAGTGAACGCGCGTGTTCAAGAGCCTTGGTCGTGACCGCGGCGCGCTCGGAATCGGTCATCGGGACCCATTCTGAGTGGTCTGTCTTTTCATTCGCGCCACTCTCCGTGCGCCCATCGAGAAGGGTCTTCTGGACCCAGTCCACCGTCGATTGATCGAGTCCGTCCTTCTTCACGCATGTCGAAAATCCGCGCTTCGCGATCGGATCCAAACGAAGGCGAAACGCGACCACGCTGGCTGCAAGACGATCTTCGCCCGAAGAAAGGTCGATCAGTTGATTGAGGATCCGCTTGGCGGAGCCATCCTTGAGCTCGGTCCATCCCACCGCGCCCGCATCGAGCGAAAGTTCCCGAGTCGTCCAGGATCGCAACTCACCGCTACGGACTCGCCCATCGACCAGCGTTTCGTGAATGCGGATCCCATTTGGAGCCGCGCGAACCGTCCCCTCGATCGCCTCGAGGTCGCAAGGTGGACCGGCGGAGGCCGCGAACACAGCAAAAGTTGCGACGACAAGTGTCAGCCACCTCAAGCGCATGTTGGAACAGTATGCCATTTCGACAGCCTCAGGAGAAATCCGACAAATGTTGTGCACTTTCACTTTACTTTGTCACCCCCTCATCCGACAGTAGTTCGGAATCCGTTTGGACGCGGATTCACGCCGCCGACCGCCTCGGTCTCGTTCGTTCGTCTCTTGGTCGTCGGTGATTCGCATAGGATTCTCCGAGTCCATGGAGGTACCACGAGATGTATGAAAGATTGACCGACAGAGCAAAAAAAGTGATGGGCCTTGCGAACCAAGAAGCCCAGCGTTTCAACCACGAATACATCGGCACCGAGCACATTCTGCTCGGTCTCGTCAAGGAAGGTTCGGGTGTGGGAGCGAATGTCCTCAAGAATCTCGGCATCGATCTGCGCAAGGTGCGGATGGAAGTTGAGAAGTTGGTCAAGAGTGGTCCAGAAATGGTCACGATGGGAAAACTCCCGCAGACTCCACGCGCCAAAAAGGTGACCGAGTATGCGATGGAGGAAGCCCGCAATCTGAATCACAACTATGTCGGCACTGAGCATCTCCTGCTTGGACTGCTTCGCGAACACGACGGCGTCGCCGCGCAAGTCTTGCAAAACCTCGGACTCAAACTCGAAGAGGTGCGCGAAGAAGTGCTGAATCTGCTCGGCGCTGGCATTGACCCCGAAGAGCAAGAGCAACAGCCTCCTCAAGAGCGTCGTCCGACTGAAGCACCTGATGGACCAGCAGGTCCCGAGGGAACGCCTCGCCGCGGCAAGAGCAAGACTCCTGCTCTCGACTCATTCGGTCGTGACATGACTGAACTCGCTCGCAACGGCGAACTCGATCCTGTCATTGGTCGCTCGAGCGAAATCGAGCGCATCATTCAAATCCTCTGCCGGCGCACGAAGAACAATCCTGTGCTTCTCGGTGAAGCTGGCGTCGGCAAGACGGCCATCGTCGAAGGTCTCGCGCAATCGATTGTCAATCAAGAAGTGCCGGACCTTTTGGCGGATCGACGCGTCGTCATCCTCGACCTCGCCGGCATGGTGGCTGGCACGAAGTATCGCGGTCAGTTTGAAGAGCGCATCAAGGCAGTCATGAACGAAGTTCGCCGAGCGAAGAACATCATCCTCTTCATCGATGAACTCCACACACTCGTTGGCGCGGGCGGCGCAGAGGGTGCGATCGATGCGAGCAATGTGCTGAAGCCAGCCCTTTCACGCGGCGAACTTCAGTGCATTGGCGCAACGACCTTTGATGAGTACCGCAAGTACATCGAAAAGGATCCCGCACTCGAACGCCGTTTCCAGAGCGTTGTCGTGGAACCTCCTTCGGATGATCAGACCTTCGAGATTCTCAAGGGACTCAAGATCAAGTATGAAGAGCACCACAAGGTGCGCTACACCGATGAGGCACTGCGCGCTTCGGTGAATCTCTCGACGCGGTACATCACAGGTCGGGTCCAACCCGACAAGAGCATCGATGTTCTTGACGAATCGGGTGCTCGCCTTCGCCTGAAGACCATGTCCAAGCCGCCTGACCTCACCGAGATCGAGGATCGCATTGAGCGACTCTCCATTGAGAAGGATGAATCGGTCAAGGCTGCTGATTATGAACGCGCTGCTGATCTTCGCGATCAAGCCGAGAAACTCCGCAAGGAGAAAGAGCGCGTCCAGCAGAACTGGCGCGAGCGCATGAATGAAGCCGAATCCATCGTGGATGAGAATCTCATTCGCGAAGTCATCTCGAAGATGACAGGCGTTCCGTTAACCAAACTTGCGAAGGAAGAGTCCGAGCGATTGCTCGCACTCGAGGGAGAACTCCACAAGACTGTCATCAGCCAAGACGATGCCGTCAAGGCCGTTTCTCGAGCGATCCGCAAGGCGCGCGCGGGACTCAAGGATCCAAAGCGACCAATGGGATCATTCCTCTTTGTCGGTCCCAGCGGCGTCGGAAAGACACTTCTCGCGAAGAGTCTCGCGACGTTTATGTTCGGCGATCCTGAGGCGATGATCTATCTCGACATGAGTGAATTCATGGAGAAACATGCGGTCAGCCGACTCGTTGGCGCCCCTCCTGGATATGTTGGATACGAAGAAGGTGGACAGCTCACTGAGCGCGTTCGCCGCCGTCCTTACTCAGTCGTCCTCTTGGACGAAGTCGAGAAGGCACATCCTGATGTCTTCAACATGATGTTGCAAATCACCGAGGAAGGTCGTCTCACCGACAGTCTCGGTCGACATGTCAGCTTCAAGAACTGCATCATCATCATGACCAGCAACATCGGTGCTGACTTGATCAAGGGAGGATCCTCCTTCGGATTCGGCAAGCGTTCTGAGGTGCAGGACTATGACAGAATGAAGAAGTTGCTCATGTCGGAAGCCGAGAAGTACTTCCGACCAGAGTTCATCAACCGACTCGACGAGATCATCGTCTTCCGTCCTCTCATTCGCGACGACTTGGTGTCGATCATCGAGATTGAGTTGAGCAAGTTGCGCGAGCGCCTCACCGTACGCGGGATGAAACTCGAGTTGGATGCGGGAGCTAAAGACTTCCTCATCGACAAGGGTTACAACCCCGACTTCGGTGCTCGTCCACTGCGTCGCGCGATCGGACAGTATGTAGAAGATTCACTCGCTGAAAGTTTGCTCTCGGAAGAGTTCATCGCAGGTGACACCATCCGCGCCACGAAGAACGAAGCAGGCGACCGCTTAATCTTCACCGTGGATCGCCCTGAGAAGCCGGTAAGTCCCCTGCCTCAGGAGGCATCGCAAGCAGAGCCTGCTTGATGAGCATGCGGATCGGACAGTCCGTTGGATTGGTACTCGCCGTCGCGGGCACGGTCGGCGGCGCGCTGCTCGTTGGTCTTGGGTTTGGCTATCGGGCACATATTGTGACCGAGAGTCGTTTCACGAAGGA
The DNA here is from genome assembly GCA_027622195.1 of Planctomycetota bacterium. Classification (GTDB taxonomy): domain Bacteria; phylum Planctomycetota; class Phycisphaerae; order Phycisphaerales; family SM1A02; genus SXOD01. The sequence goes on along the minus strand of JAQBZO010000015.1, from coordinate 24,140 downwards.
ATCCATCGCCGAAAGAGACCTTGGTCGATTGCGAGAGAGCGTGCACGCATGGTTGGTGATCGGAGATCTCGTCCTTTCCGGCGGTGACACTCACCTGGCAGATCTCGCTGACCGCGCGGGCGAAGATGCGCTCAAACTCGCCGTCACGCTCGAGACGTCGTCGGGCACATCGATCTATGGGCGCGACTTCGGCCTCGTTCGCGAGGCGATTCTGGCACAAGAACGACGACTGCTCGAGGCGCGACTCCTTCGAGGACCCGATCGCGAAGCTCGATTAAGCGACATGCTCAGCGAGTTTGATAGTTCGACACAGCGACTGACAGTGCGCCTCGATTTGATTCGGGACGCGATTTCGAGGCAACTCGCCGAGTCACAAGCGGAGATCACCCATCAAGAGTCGCTCCTTCGCATCATGAGCGTGCTTTCAATCGTCCTCTACACCGCGATGGTGTATGGACTCTGGCGATGGAGCGTGACAAGTTCTGTGCGTCCGCTGGAAGCTCTCTTTCGCGAAGCGCGCGATGCCGCGAGCACGGGGCGTCCATTTCGCCTCGAACCGAGCGGTCCCGTCGAGGTCTTCCGCATTACCGAAAGTCTCGACACGCTGTCTGACATGCTCGATCAACGAATGGTCGAACTCGATGCAGCGAATCGATCGCTCGATGTGGCGAACCAACGACTCGCCCAGAGTAACGAGACATTGATTGGAGACGTGGGCGCATCGAAGCACACACTGCGACTCTTCAGCACGCTCGGAGAGGAACTCTCGGACATTCAAGACATCGATGTGATGCTCGATCGTGCTCTTCGCGGGCTTCGCGAATTGCTCGGTGCGACGGGTGCTGCGGCGTATCTCGTGGAGCAAGGCGAGTCTGTTTTGCGGCGGGTGGATTGCCCACAAATGGCGGGTGATGGACCCTCTGAGCACGCTTCTCGCCTCTCGCGACTCCTTCCAGATTCGACCGATCCCACTCCACCACGCACAGCGAGCGGTCCAACCCAGGGACAACTCGCTCTCGCAGTGCATGACAACACTGGCAATACGATCGCCCTCCTTCGCGCCGTTGATCCCGTTGTCGTCGGCACCACTGATCCTCGCATGTTTGACGAGGTGGATGTGCGAATGGGTCGCTCACTTGCAGCCCTTCTCGGCGTCAACCTGCAGCGCGCTTGGCTGATTCGATCCATTCTTGATCGCATGATTGAGATGGCTGAGATGCGCGACCCCGATGAAACCGCTGAGCATGTTCGTCGCGTGGCCGAACTCGCCGTGCGTCTCTTCGATGTTTGGGCGCAGCACAAGGGGTGGCCCGTGGCGAAGGCGCAGCGCACACGAGACATGCTTCGTATCGCTGCGATGCTTCATGATGTCGGCAAGGTGGCCGTGCCAGACCGAGTACTCCGCAAGGCGGGACCACTGGACGAACATGAAAGAACACTGATGCGCGCCCACACCGAAGCGGGAGCGCGTCTGTTTGAAAGTCGCACCACTCCGCACGATGCGACCGCACGCGAAGTCGCGATGCACCATCATCAGAGGTGGGATGGGAAGGGCTACCCTGAGGTGGACGCGCCAGACGGAACACGTCGTCCACTTCGAGGTGAAGAGATTCCGATCGAAGCGCGCATCGTGACCGTTGCCGATGTGATCGACGCACTCCTCTCAGAGCGTGTGTACAAACAAGCCTGGTCGCTTGCCGACGCGCTCGCAGAAATCCGAGCTCAATCAGGAAAACATTTTGACCCAGAACTTGTTTCGCTTCTGGATGTCGCGCTCAGCGATCCGTTGGTGATGCGGAGTCTCGGGACATCTCGCATCCGAGAGTAACCACTCAATCTTGAGCGGTGAATCGCATCGCATCCTCGACTTCGAGCGACGATCCAACCATGAGAGGCACTCTCTGGTGCAATTTGTTCGGCTGCACATCCAGGGTGCGGCAAGGGCCACTCATACATCGTCCGCCCGCTTGCTCGACGATCATCGCGATGGGATTCGCTTCGTACAGCAGTCGCAGTTTCCCGTTCGGATGAGCGGCGGTGGGCGGGTAGAGGAAGATTCCACCCGACATCAGAATGCGATGCACATCGGCAACGAGCGCGCCAATATAACGCGATGAATATCCGCTCTTGTGGCAATGGAGGAGATAGTCCTGATACGACTTCGGAAATGAATCCACGTACGCCTCGTTGATGGAATACACCTTGTGTCGCGGCGGAATCTGGAGTCCAGCCTTGACCAAGATGAATGAACCAAGATACGGATCGAGTTCAAACAGGTCAGTCCCCCGCCCGGTCGTCATGACGAGCGCGGTGCTTGGTCCATAAAGGATGTACCCCGCAGCGACTTGATGGCAACCCGCTCGGCACACGGTGCGCTCTGCATCGGATTCGTCAGGATTGTTGCGGAGCACCGAAAAAATGGTTCCCACTGGACCACACACATCGAGATTGCTCGAGCCATCCAACGGATCGAAGAGCACGCAATACTTGCCCCCTTCGCTCCCTTTTCGCAGAATGGTCGGCTCCTCATCCTCTTCACTCGCGATCACCGCGATATTGGCCCGCGACCCGAGGCATCGAATGAGGATCTCATTCGCGATCACATCCATCGATTGTTGTTGCTCGCCTTGGACATTGGAAGTACCGAAATCACCGAGCACCCCTTCAAGTCTCGCGCGACGCACCTTGTTCGCGATCGCCTTCGCGCCGAGTCCGATGGCGGAGACGATCCATGAGAAATCTCCCGCGGCGTGCGGATGGCGCGCCTCTTCAGCAAGAATGTGACTTTGCAGACTATTCAGGTTGTCGGTGAAGACATGCGATTGGCGCTTGGGGTTCATAGAGTTCATCCTCAGCGACGAAGGGGCAGCAGATCACCGCAGACTATCATCCCTGCCCCTATGACACGCACGAATCCAACGAGCCGTCCACTCATTCTCGCCGCACGACGTACTCCCATTGGCAAGTTTGGAGGATCTCTCGCGCGCATTCCTTCGCCAACGCTCGGAAGTTTTGCCATCAAAGCTGTTCTCGACGACTGCGCCCAAGCGCGCGAACACGGCATCGATGAGTGCATCATGGGCTGCGTCCTTCAGGCAGGTGTCGGACAAAACCCCGCGCGGCAAGCAGGATTGAAGGCTGGACTTCCAGAAACACTCAGCGCGGTCACGGTCAACAAAGTGTGCGGATCTGGACTCCAAGCCGTCATGCAGGCATCGTGTTCCATTCGCGCGGGCGATGCAGGACTCATCGTTGCCGGTGGGATGGAAAACATGGACCTCGCACCGCACTTCGCGTCGATTCGAGCGGGCGTGAAGTTCGGCAAGACTGATTTTCAAGATCACATGGAATACGACGGACTCCGATGCGCGATCGAAAACTGGGGAATGGGATTCGCAGCAGAGCACATCGCGTCGACGCACAATGTTTCGCGCGCCGACCAAGATGCGTTCAGCGCCCGTAGCCATGCGCGCGCTGCGCATGCCACGGCGCAAGGCTGGTACAAGGCAGAGATCATTCCGCTCACCGCTGAAATGATCAAGCAGAAAACAGGGCTCGATGCCGACGAGGGATTCCGAGCTGATTCCACAGTGGAAACACTCGCGAAACTCAGACCAGCCTTCAAGGCTGATGGATCGGTGACCGCTGGAAATGCCAGTCAGATTAGCGATGGTGCCGCGGCAGTCCTGGTCGCGAGCGAATCCGTTGCAGAACAACTTGGTGCCAAGCCACTCGCCCGCATTCTCGGATCGAACACCGTTGGTGTCGCGCCGAAAGATTTGTTCTTCGCTCCGAAACTCGGCGTTGAGAAGATCCTCAAAGACCATCAACTCACCGTGTCGGACATCGACCTCTTCGAAATCAACGAGGCATTCGCGGCGCAGGTCTTGTGCAACATTCGCCCACTTGGCATTCCTGAAGATCGACTCAACATCGGAGGCGGTGGCGTCGCGCTCGGACATCCCATCGGAGCCAGTGGCGCGCGCGTCCTCGTCACGCTCATTCATGCACTCCGCCGAACAGGTGGCAAGCGCGGTATCTGCAGCCTTTGCCTCGGTGGCGGGAATGCGGTCACCATGCTGATTGAAGCGTGCTGAGTTTGAAGCCTATGATCGCTCGTTGATGAGTCGATCACTCGCCCGATTCTGGATATCGATCTTCGCGACCTTGGCTGCGAGTCCACCCCTTGCCGCAAGCGAAGCAATCGTCGAGTGGCCCCGTCGATGGAGCAATGAACAGACTCGCCTGACGCTGTCCACGCCCGTGGTCCATGAAGTTGTGGATGGACACATCACATTTCAGTCGGTGTACGAAATCGGTTCAACAACGGTCGATCCGTCTCAGAGCACTTCACTCTTTGGTGTGGTGACCCTCCGTGGTTCAGCCCATCGAGAGGCTGATGGAAAGACGATCACGCTGACGAATGTCCGCGTTGCTGCGATGAGTGCGGCGTCTTTGAATCCTGCCGATGCACCGCGTGCATCCGAACTGATGTCGTCGTGGCTTCGCGACTCACTTGGGTCGATGCGTGTGAGCGATTTTCTCGCGCTCACGGTCGAGTCAGCTCTTCCAGACGCTGGTTCCGACTCGCTCACACAACGGGAAACGAAACTCCTCGACTCCATCCCTCTTAATGTGGCAGAGACGGCGGCTGGATCTCCTTCGTCGACCCCGATCGCCACAGCTGCTCTTGATGCGGAGGACTTGTACATCGGTCGCGGCAATTGGATTCACAAGTTATCGAGTCAAGAATGGATTCGCTTCAGTCCGGAACATGGCTGGAAAAAAGAACTCGATGCACAACCACTTCCAGTTGGCACGCCGACGACGAATGGTGAGTCGATTGAGTCCATGCGAAGTCGCGCGCGCACTCTGCTTGATGCGATGAGACGCGCTCCTCGTCAATTAGAACTCGCACGATCACGCAGAACAGAGTCCGTTTTGCGCCGCACCCCACCGAAAGTTGAACCATGAAGATCTTGATTCTCGGAGGCACTGGGTTTCTCGGTCCTGCCATCGTCGACGATTCAGTGGTATCGATCGACTCACAGCGGCGAGGCTGACTTCAAGAAAGGAGTCGGACTCTCACGCGAGCGTGAGGCTGAATTGTTGGCCACATGGCGCGCGACTAAAACGAGCGACCCCGCCGCTGTCCAGGGCGACCACTCGTCGGCGGTCCCGACCGCTGACTCGCACGACCACCCGTAGGAGGTCCTGATCGACCATCGTTGCGCCCCCATGCGGGAGTATTGACTCCGCCCAACTCCTTCGTTTTCGCGGGACTGTGCGTTCCGGGCGCACGCGGATACGCGCGAGAAGTCTCTTCGACTTTGCGGACAGCGACGACTGTTCCTGTGGGTCCACGCTGCGTGTTCACGATGGTCGAACCGAGCGCGCGAAGAACTCCCTCTGACTCAGTGACCTCGACATCGACTTGCTCACCCTTGATCGTGAGCATGAGTCCCCCCACTTTCACGAGTGGAATGCAGATCTCGAGCAAGAGTTTGAGTCGTCCCACTGCACGGCTCGTCACGATGTCAGCGCAGCCTCTCAAGTCTCCACCGCGCGATGCGCCCACGGCCTCAGCGCGAGCGTTGTGCACTTTCACATTCAGAAGCCCCAGTGCCGTCGCAGTCTCTTCGAGGAACTTTGCTTTTTTCCCAGTGGACTCGACAAGATCGAATTGGCAATCGGGCAGGCAAATCGCCAGTGGCAACGCGGGAAGTCCGCCGCCGCTTCCCACATCCACGATGCGCTTTGCATCGGCACTCGCGACGAAGGGCATCAATGAAAGACTGTCGGCGATATGTCGGTCCCATGCTTGGTCGAGTGGGACGCTCGTGAGATTCATGGACTCATTCGCCGCGTACAGCAAGCGGAGATACTCACCGAGCTTCACGAGGTCACCGGATTCAAGTTCGATCCCGTAGATGGTGAGTGATGCGAGGAACGATTCAGAAGGTTTTTGAATGAAAGAACTCATCGTTGGATCTCAAAAGCGGGTCGTAGCGTATCTCCTCGGCGCATCGAGGCGATGGACCAGAGCATTCCGATCATGAACCAACTCGAAATGAGGCTGGTTCCACCGGAACTCACGAAGGGCAGCGTGATTCCTGCGATGGGCAGAATGCCTACGTTCATGCCGATATTCACGAAGTATTGAGTCATCAAGAGGGTTCCAATCCCCACGGCAATGAGTCGACCTCCTGGATCGCGAACCGTCCCCGCAACGATGAGTGCTCCAATCGAGACGGACGCGGCTCCGAGGAGGATGGCGACTGACCCCTGCCATCCCCAGCGGCAGGCCACGCTCGCAAAGATCATGTCGTTATGTTCTTCTGGCAGCGCATTTTGTTCAACGAGATTCTTGGCAGCTTCTTCTCCACGACCTAAAACACCACCCGCTCCGACGAGCGTCATGGCACGGTCTGCTTGAAAACCGATACTTCTTGAGTACTTCGTGCTTCCTTGAATCTGCGCGATCAGTGCATCGACTCGATCGCGTTGATGTCCTTTGAGAAACGGAACGGAGACGACTGCCAAGAGCGCGAGAGCAAGTGCGACTCCAGCGAGGTGCCTTCTCTTACATCCCGCCACAAGCAGCATCGCAGCAGTCACGGGGACCAGCGTGAGTGCGGTGCCAAGATCGGGTTCGACGAGGATCAATACAAATGGCACGAAGGCGATGATCGACGGGACAACAAGTCCGCGCAGCATGCGCACATCAGAACGAGTGCGAAGCCATGTTGCGAGCGCGAGGATGACTGCGATTTTCGCAAGTTCGCTCGGTTGAAAATCAGTAATAACGAGGCTGATCCAGCGGCGAGCACCCTTGCGCGAACGCACGATGGATTCGGGAACTCCGGGCATGAGGACAACGAGCAGCAGGAGCACAGCCGCCACAGCGAGCCAGAATGCATAACGCTCCATCCAGCGTGGATTCAGAGCGGCGACACCGGCGGCGGCGAAGAGTCCAAGCGGAAGAAACGTCATCTGCCGCGCGGCGTAATCCGCTTCGGTCGTCGAAATCGCTTCCACTCCAGTCAAGGAAAGTGCGAGCGCTCCGATGACGGGCAACCATCCCCAGTGAACCCAACGACGATCGCACTGGCGAAGATCGCGCGTGCTGAAGAATGGGAATCTCATTCGTCAGCCTCCGGCGCGGATTGATCGATCAGTGCAGTGCGCTTCGGTCGTTCATCTCCCCCGCCTCTGAGATATCCCTCCGCAATGAGTGCACGCGCCACGGCTGCGGCGATGGGACCAGCCGCTTTGCCTCCACTTCCTCCATGTTCGAGAAGCACCGAGATGACATACAGCGGAATGCCATCGTCTCGATTCGCAACGAGGCACACATACCAAGCGTGATCGGCCCCAGTGATGGTGCGCTCTGCGATGCCGTCGCCGTCGGCATCAATCGTCCATGCCCCCGCTTGCGCTGTTCCTGTCTTGCCTCGCACCAAAACATTGGGAATGTCAAAGATCGGCTCTCGCCCAAGCGAGGTATCGAGGTGATGTCCTGTGCCGACCGATGTCTCGACGGCGAGTCGCATTCCCTCGAGTGCCGCCTCGACAGCTTGCTCATTCAATTGGAGCGATCCCGAAGATCGGTGTCCTGCGACTTGTTCGTTCTTCACAATCGTCGCATCTCTGATCTTGCCGCCGCGCGCGAGTGTCGCCATCGCATTCGCTGCGTGCAGAGGAGACCACGTAATGGGACCTTGTCCAATGCCCAGAATCACCGTGGAAAACACCTCACCGCTTCGTTCAAGCGCAATCATTTCGTCGCGCGTCGGCAGCGATCCAGCGGATTCACCGATGCGGCGAGAAACATTCTCATCCACCATCACGGTCCCTTCCATTCCCGTGTGCAGTCGCGCTCCTGCCCCCCAATTTCGGTACCAGTCCACGACTCCTGCGCCACCAAGTCGATTCGCCATCTCGAAGAAATACATGTTGCAACTGCGAGCGAGTGCTTCTCTTGGCTCCAAACTTCCGTGCGTCGCGAAGTTGTTGCGCTGCCGATAAATCCAACAGCGAGCGAGCGATTCGTTGCCTTCGAAGTAATGTCCAGTACAGACGACCGCGTCAGACGCACCTGATTCTCCAGCCGACACCGCAGCGACATACATCAACGGTTTCACGATCGAACCTGGCGCATACGCCGCATCAATCGCGCGGTGAATGAATGGAGCGCGATCTCGTTCTTCATCATCGCTGAGCCGATCAATGTCTCCAGGACCCGGCTCACTGGCGAGTGCAAGGATTTCTCCGGTAGCGACCGCCACCACAGCGACGGCGGCGTTCAATTCGGTGCCGCTTGGAAGTCCTTCAATCGCCGAGTGAAACTCGCGCCCAGAAAGAGTCAATCCATACTGCGGCTTGAGAATCGCCTCAACGCGTGCTTGCAGCATGATGTCGAGTGTTAATTGGATGTCGCGACCTGCGCGAGGTTCGATGCGATCGTCCTCACCCGAATCGAGATGACGGACGAGTCGCCCACGCTCGCCTCGAAGGGCGTCCTCCCAAGCAAACTCGATACCGCGAGAACCAACCTGATCTGGACCCTCGCGATACCCGCCTGGATCTGCTGTCTTGACGCCGTTGGCGTCCGTAATCCAAAAAGGTCGGCGGGCGATATCGCTAGCCCATGTTTCGCGACGCACTGATCCAATGACGAGTTCTCCAACCGATTGAAGTGGAATGCGAAGATCGGCGCGTTGCTCGAGGCGACCAGGAAGTCCACGCGATGAGAGGGTGACTTCGAGTGCGCCGTGGTGATGCACGCGCATTCCTACATCTTGAACTTCAATCGCTCCTGGCCACTGATCGGCGAGTTTGCGAAGTGCGAATGCTTTTTCTCCTGCAATATTGGCGGCAATGACATGAGCGCGCGTTTCCTCAGCGATCGGCTCCGATGCGTCGTGCCCCTTTTGAGCTCGGCGACGCTTGACACTCTCTGCGACGGAACTCACACGATCTCGAATCGCCGCAATGCGCGATTCCAATTCCATTCGGTCGATGCCCCCCGCCGCGGCCACTTCAGCAAAAATCTGTTCCACCTCTTCCGAGGCCCGGCGTGCCGAGGTGGCATTGACACGCGCTCGTTCGTCGCTCGAAAGCTTGGCGAGCGCTGCCCGTCCTCCCACTGCGTCGCGCGAGAGGGTGCGAGCTCGAACCGCTTCCCATTCCCCGGTGAGGAATGAATAGAACAACGCAACATCCCATGCAGGACGATCTTCAGCGAGCACGCGCCCTTCTCGGTCAAGGATTCTCCCCCGCACCATGGGCAACCAAGACTCGCGGCGGTTTCGACTTTCGGCTCGAGCAGAATGGAACTCGCCGTTCACAACCTGCATCGTGAAGAGACGTGCTCCAAGGATGCACAGGGACACAGCAAAGAGCACCGCGAGCAACAGAATGCGCCGAAAAAACACCCCCGACCGTCCTTGCATCGAGGTGCGATCGAGCGATTCTGTTCGGTGGGAGGAATGCGGTGTGACCATCTGTGAAATGGGCGGATGGAAGGCACGACACAGTGGCGAGCCATTGCACTCAAGGCTACATCCAAGCGATTCGCGAGGGTGCAAAGAGGCAGTACCATCGGACTCCCTTTTTTGGAGAACTCGTCACATGGAAGCAGGCATCGTCGGACTCCCCAATGTGGGCAAAAGCACCCTCTTCAACGCGCTCACTTCGGGCGGCGCAGAGGCGGCCAACTATCCATTCTGCACCATCGAGCCGAATGTCGGAGTCGTCGCGGTGCCCGACTCACGCCTCGCGATCATCACGCGTTACATCCCTCCTCAAAAAACGATTCCAGCAAGTTTGCGACTCGTCGACATCGCTGGCATCGTGAAAGGCGCGAGTACTGGAGAAGGACTCGGCAACAAGTTCTTGAGTCACATCCGCGAAGTCGATGCGATCTTGCATGTCGTGCGATGTTTTGCGGATGGCGATGTCATGCATGTCGAAGGAAGTGTCGATCCCATTCGCGACATTGCGACGATTGAAATGGAACTCATGCTCGCCGACCTCTCGGTGTGCCAAGGAATTGTCGAGCGTCAAGGGCGCATTGCGCGCAGCGGAGACAAAGAAGCGATCGCCAAGGTCGCCGTTCTCGAACGGTGCGCGGCGGCACTCAACGATGGACGACTCGCTCGCAGCCTCGAGTTTTCTCCAGCCGAAGAGAAGTTATTGCAAGGCATCGGACTCATCACTGCGAAAAGAGTTTTGTATGTTGCCAACGTGGATGAAGCGACCGCTGCGAATCCTGACTCGAGTGACAACGTGCGACTGATACGCGAGTATGCGAAAGCCAATGGTGGACGAGTCGTCGTCGTATGCGCGAAGATCGAATCCGAACTTTCAGAACTTCCCGAAGCGGATCGAAATGAGATGCTCGAGAGCCTCGGCATGAAGGAGCCTGCACTCAGCGCCGTCGCGCGCTTGGTGTACGACTTACTCGGACTCGAGAGTTACTTCACCGCGGGCGAGAAGGAAGTGCGCGCGTGGACGATTCACCGTGGATTCACTGCTCCACAAGCTGCCGGAGTGATTCACACCGACTTCGAGCGTGGATTTATCCGCGCCGAGGTGTACACCGTGGCCGACCTCGAAAAGTTCAAGACAGAAAAGGCGATCCGCGAGGCGGGCAAGATGCGCGCTGAAGGCAAGTCCTATGTGATGAAGGACGGGGACGTCTGCCACTTCTTGTTCAATGTGTGACGAACGGGGGGCGGTTTTCCACCGTCAAGTCGGATTGTTCGTTGTTCCCTTCTACTTTGCCCTACTTACGACACGCAACTGCGCGAATTGGCGATGCCCATACTTGCCGCTGTGGAATCCGTGACCTGATTGTCGTGCTCCGACCCATGGGCTTCCCGTGGCTCCACCACAACCACGGTTGATGCCCACCATGCCCGCTTGCAGTTGTTCCGCGACACTTGCTGCGCGGTCAGGAGATCCAAACACCGCCGCGCCCAATCCATACGGCGTGTCATTCGCAAGGGCGATCGCTTCTCCATCACTCTTGACCTGCATAATGGCGGCGACGGGGCCGAATGTTTCATCTCGCATGATGGACATCGTGTGGGTCACATCCACCAGCACCGTTGGACGAATGAAGTTGCCCGCGCTTGGTGTGCATCCATCCATTTCGCCGAAAAGGCAGCGCGCCCCTTGCGCAACTGCGCTTTGAAGTTGTCCCATCACGATGGACTTCTGCCGCGTAATCGCCATGGGTCCAATGTGGGTGTCATCGAGTGCTCCATCGCCTTGTTTGAGAGCGCGCGCTCCATCCACGACGGCCGCAATGAATGCGTCGGCGATTTTTTCGCTGACATAAATGCGCTCGGTGCTCACGCAGACTTGTCCCGCGTTGCGAAATGAGTTGCGCACGGCAAATGCTGCAGCGGCAGCAATGTCTGCGTCCTCGAGAACGATGAGCGGATCTTTCCCTCCGAGTTCGAGGATGAGCCTTTTAAGCCCATCGGATGCTTCTCGCATGATGGCTGCTCCAGTCGCTCGGCTTCCCGTGAAGACAATGAGATCGACTGCGCTTCGCACGAGGGTGCGTCCACTCGTTCCATCGCCGTGGATGATCGACAGCACATCGGAGGGCAGTGCATCCATCATGCACCTTGCCCAGAGTTGCGCGCACAGCGGCGACACTTCGCTCGGCTTCAATACAACGGTGTTTCCCGCGATCAGCGCTGGCACAACCGACTGCGAGGGCATGAGAATCGGAAAGTTCCACGGTGTGATCACCGCCGCCACACCAAGCGGATTGAACAGCAATTTCGTCGAAGTCTTTTCATCCTCGAGTAATTCTGGACGCAGTGCTTCCACTATTTCGGCGACCTCGGTGGCGAGTCCATCCGCCGCGTAGTTCGCTTCACCAATCGCATCACGGAGCGGCTTGCCCATTTCGGCGCATGCGAGTCGTCCCATTTCGGCGGCGTGGGCCTTGAGATTCGCGACCGCACTCAGCACGATTTTGGCACGGTCATCGAGTCCGAGTGCCGCCCACCCCTCTTGTGCAACACGCGCTCGCGCCACAGTCGATTCAATCTGTGATTCGGTCGAAATCCCAATCGTCCCGACGACATCTCCCGTTGCAGGGTTCTGGATGGTGAGGGAGAGTGCCTCGCACGCTGCGGCTTGAGGGGTCATCATGGTTGGTCCATCGTAGGAGGGTTTTTCTCCGGGGAGAAGGCAGGAGATCATGGTTCGTGCTACACTCTCCACCCCTCTCCGAGGGCCGTCGGTGACAGCAACCATTGGGTTCTGGCGCCGCATGGGGCTCCAAGCGCGGCTTGATGGAGCTCCCGCCTCTGAGGGAAGTGTGCCGCGTCGGGTCGAGCCCGCCGCGTCTTTCGTTTGAAAGGTTCGTGAGCAGGTTCCCTGCGAGGTCATTCTCCCGAGTTCGACTAACCCATCATTCGCTTCTGACTTTTTGGCCCGTGGTGTAACGGTAGCACGAGAGATTTTGGTTCTCTTTGTCCTAGTTCGAATCTAGGCGGGCCAGCTTTCAGAATCGCGAATTCGAGTTTTTGAAGATCCCGTTCAAGATGTCTCATCGATTCGTCCAACCATTACTTGCACACTGCTGCGGCGGCAGCGGAGGTTGCCAATCGCGCGCTGGATCATCCGATGCCATCGCCATCATCATGGCGGCGGGCAAGGGAACGCGAATGGGAACGGATCTTCCGAAGGTCTTGACGCCCACACTCGGACGCCCGATGGTCGAGTGGGTGATCGAAGCATGCAGAGAGGCGGGCATCTCACGCATCGTGCTTATCGTCGGTCATGGAGCCGAACTCGTGCGCGCTGCATACGCCGGACAGTCTGACATCGAGTTTGTCGTGCAGTCTCCACAACTTGGCACAGGACATGCCGTCGATCAGGCTCGCCCCATTCTGATTGGACTGGACGCATCGACGCCTGTCGTCGTCCTCGGCGGGGACGGCCCGCTCATTCGATCTTCCACCATTCGCACGCTCATCCACGAACACAAGGCACAGTCTGCCGCAGCAACACTCGCCACAAGTGTGATTGCGGATCCAGTTGGATACGGCCGAATTGTGCGGGGAAACAGCGGAGAATTCATTCGCATCGTTGAACACAAGGATGCCAACGCCACGGAGCAATTGATCGCCGAGGTGAATCCCTCGTACTACTGCTTCCGCAATGAGGACTTGCTGCGAGACCTTTCCCACGTTGGCAATAAGAATGCGAGCGGCGAGTTTTACCTCGTCGATGTCTTGACGATCCTTCGAACCAACGGTCGCCCCGTGCATGTCGTGTGTGCGGTGCCTCCCGAGGATGTCCTCAGCATCAATACACCCGCTCAACTGATCGAAGTTGAATCCATCTTGCGACAACGAGAGGCGGCATCCACCGCTAGGAGCCACGCATGAGTTCAAGTGACAGAGAGTCCCTCAAGATTTTCGCTGGAACCACCGGTCAGCCTTTGGCGATTTCGATGTGTCAACACCTCGAATTGCCACTTGGACAAGCGCAGACGATTCTTTTTCCAGACGGCGAAGTGCTCGTCAAGTTGGAAGAAGATGTGCGTGGACGCGATTGCTATGTCGTGATGTCCACCTCACACCCTGTGAATGACAGTCTGATGGAGCTGCTTGTCTTCATCGATTGCCTTCGACGGGCGAGTGCGAAGCGCATCACCCCTGTGATCCCCTACTTCGGATACGCGAGACAAGATCGCAAGGACGAAGGACGCGTTCCGATCACTGCCAAACTCGTCGCCAACTTGATTACGGCTGCTGGCGCAAATCGAGTCCTTTGCATGGACTTGCACGCCGCGCAGATTCAGGGGTTCTTTGACATTCCTGTGGACCATCTCACCGCAGCCCCCGTCATCGCTGAGTATTTCATGCGTCGACGCGAGGAACTTGGCGACATCGTCGTCGTTTCGCCTGACGTCGGCAACGTCAAGGTCGCGAACATGTACGCGAATTCGCTTCAAGCCGATCTCGCCATCGTCGACAAGCGTCGACAGAGTGGATCACAAGTCATCGTCAAGAATCTCGTCGGTGATGTGCGCGGACGCAATGTCATCATGTTCGACGACATGATCTCGACGGCGGGCACCGTGTGCGAAGCAGCACGCGTGGTCATGGAGCAAGGTGCACTCGGCGTTGAAGCAGCCTGCACCCATGCACTTCTCGTCGGACTCGCGATGCAACGGCTTCTCGAAAGCCCCATCCGTAAGGTCGTCACCACCGACACGATCCCTGGAGGAACAAGACTGGATGTGATGGGTGATCGCATCGAGTTACTCACCGTGGCTCCGCTCCTCGCGGAAGCCGTTCACCGCATTCATCACGATCAATCCGTCTCGGCTCTTTTCAGGACGGGGCTCGGCGCAAAACGCTAAGCAACGACTGGAACATTTTTACTTAGGAGATTTTTGAATATGGCTCTCGAAACACCTGTCATCCCATCACAAAAGCGTGAGCGCCTCGGCACTCGTTATGCGCGACGCGACCGCAAGCTCGGTCAATTGCCTGCAGTGGTCTATGGCCACGGCACGGCTCCATCGAGCATTACCGTCAACGAGAAGGCGATTCTTGCTGCGCTGAACGCAGGTCGACACGTTGTCGAACTCGTCTCAGAAGGTTCAGCGAAAGAGACCTGCCTCGTGAAGCAACTTCAATTCGGATTCCTCGGCGACAATGTGATTCACATTGACTTCACCCGCGTGAATCTCGATGAAATCGTCACCGTCAAGGTCCACATTGAGTTCTATGGCGAGCCAGAAGCAGCGCGAAAGTCTGGCAATGTGCTCACGCACGATCAGGCTGACTTGGAAGTGAGCTGTGCCGTGCGCGACATCCCTGAATTCATTCGATTGGATCTCGGACGCATCATGAAGAATGACATTCTTCATGGCCGCGACATCACCCTTCCAGCTGGTGTCACACTCGTCCATCCTGACATCATCATCGCACGCGTGTCGGAAGTGCTCGTAGCGGAGGCTGCTGAGGCAACCGGAGCAGAAGCGCTCACCGAACCCGAAGTGCTCACGGCGAAGAAGCCCGAAGAGGGCGACGCCATCAAGGAGCTTCCTAGGAAGTAATCCCATTGGGATTCTTCGAGGACACCACCATGAAGCTCATCGTTGGACTTGGCAATCCAGGCCCCGACTACCGAAGCACCCGACACAATGTCGGGTTCGAAGTGGTCGATGCGGTCGCGGCGCGCCTCGGACACAACGATGGCGTGTTGCGGAGTCGGTTCTCAGCACTTCTCGCTGAGGTCGACATTGCAGGCGAAAAAGTGCTTCTGGCGAAACCCTTGACCTTCATGAATCGGTCCGGACAATCGGTCATTGCTGCGATCCAGTTTTATAAATTGGATCCAGAAGTTGACCTCTTGGTGATCGCCGACGACCTCGACCTCCCTTGCGGCCACATTCGGCTGCGAGAGGTCGGGGGCGACGGCGGGCACAACGGGCTCTCTGACATTTCGCTCGTCCTCGGTCACAACCGATGGGCGCGATGTCGAGTGGGCATTGGCAACTCGGAAGTGATTCCGAAGGTCGATTATGTCTTGGGTCGATTTACTCCTGAACAACAACCAATGGTGGCCGCGGCGATCCAAGTCGCAGCCGATGCGGTTTCAGTGTGGTGCCAACGCGGCACCACCGCCGCAATGAATCAATTCAATAAGAAAGTGGAGTCCAATAACGGACCGTCCACATCATCATCCCCGAAGTTGGAGAACTAATCATGGCTACAGAAACTCGCATCAAGCAGTACGAGGGCATGTTCCTCTTCCCCCAGTCCGCAACCGGTGACCTCGAGGCCGCCATCGCTCATGTTCGTGATCCACTCGAGCGTCACGGTGCAACGATCACGAGCTTTGCGAAGTGGGACGAGCGTCGCCTCGCCTACGACATCCAAGGCAACAAGCGTGGCGTGTACTTCCTCACGTACTTCACCGCGGCGACTTCATCACTCGCAGCGATCGAGCGCGACTTTACGATTTCGGAAAAGTTGCTTCGGTTCATGATCACCCGCGGCGATGAACTCACCCCTGAGCAAATGAACGACGCTGAAGGACAAGCGAAACTCGTCATCGAGATGAAGTTGCGCGGACAGCAGCCCGCATTTGACAGCGAAAGCCTCAACATGGGCGACGCGGTTTCTGCGATCGAGACGATCTAAGACCGTCTCGCACTTGGTCGAAATCAGGGGCTGGAACGCGCGGCGGATGCCGTGAAGTCCAGCCCCTTTTTCGTGCCGAGAATTGGCTCTATTTCGGACTCGGTCCTTTTGGCTTCGGTCTTCAAAAACATCCCATCTTGGTGTTACGATGGGACCCAAGGAGAATCGACATGGCGAACGTGAACAAAGTTATCTTGATTGGAAACCTCACCCGGGATGTGGAACTGCGCGCAATCGCTGGCGGTCAATCCGTCGGCAATTTCGGACTCGCCCTCAACCGCAACTTCACGACAAAGGACGGCGAGAAGCGAGAAGAGGTCACCTTCGTCGACTGCGAAGCATGGGGACGCACCGCAGAGATCATGAAGCAATACCTCTCGAAGGGACGCCCTGTGTATGTCGAGGGTCGCCTCAAGCTCGATTCGTGGGAAGATAAGGAAGGCAAGAAGCAGTCCAAGCTCAAGGTAGTCGTCGAAGAATTCCAATTCCTCGGAAGCCGCGAGGGTGGAGAGAATCGAGGAACCGCTTCCACGGCATCGACTGGTCAAAGTTACGCCGATGCTTCGCGCAACTCTGAAGGTGCGAGCGGCAACGCAAGCGGCGGAAGCCACGCCAAAATCCAAGAGAACGACATTCCGTTCTAAAAAAGTCGCGGCGAGGTCGCGGCGAATAGGCTCAATAACCGCTGCACATGGTCAATCGCATGACCATTTGCGGCGTTTTGCCTTTTCTGCGATAATTGATCGTTTCCCGCCTTGCGCTTGACGCCGTCGAGCGAGAATCGCTGGGGCTGGCGGGCCCCTAACTCGTTTCACGAAGGACAGCGGACATGGCTAGTCATATTGAACTCCTCCTCACTCGCAATGTCGAACATCTCGGCATCATTGGCGACGTGGTCAAGGTTCGTCCTGGGTACGCCCGGAACTACCTCCTCCCCCTGCGGATGGCCGAGGCTCCCACTCCAGAAAAAATTGAGGCGCTGAAAGAGAAGCGCACCGCGGCAATGGCCGAGGTCGCCCAAGTTCGCAATGAGCGCGCAGCCATCATTCAGAAGTTGGAAGGTCACACCATCGTCCTCACTCGTGCCTGCAACGATCAGGGGCAGTTGTATGGAGCAGTCACCCACCGCGACATTTTCGACCAACTCATCACAGAAGGATTCGCAGTCGATATTCGCGCTGTGCGACTCGATAATCCACTTCGCCGCGTGAGCCAAGCGCACTGCTTGATTCAGTTCGACCGTGAGCTGAAGGCTGACATCACCGTCATCGTCAAGGCTGATCGCGTCCTCGAATACCTCCAGCATTATTCCGATCCGACCCCTTCATCGAAGGAGTCCGAATCAAACGATGCAGGTTCCGAGACTGAAGAAAAGGCTCCGAAGGCGGCCAAGGCAGCAAAGGGTGAAAAGGCTGAGGAGGCTGAGAAGGCTGAGAAGGCTGAGAAGTCAGATTCGAGCGATAAGGACAGTAAGAAGGGTAAGAAGAAGGCGAAGGCCTAAGCGAACCCCCAACCGGTCGATCCAGACACCCTTGCCGATTCTTCATGACTCGGCAAGGGGTTTTTTTTGGATGGAACTGAAGCCAGAACCCTCGTTGCGCCGATCATCGAGTGTCACTCGCGTGGGGTCGTTCCCACTCGGGCGGCGGGTCGTCACTCCGCGCATGGAAGCGCGGTGCGAGGAACGGAATCCATGCCTATGTTGCACTGCCGTGAAGTCCTACCCTCCACTCGAAAAAGCGTGACCCACAAATTCTCGATCGGCGGGCATGAGGGATACCTCACCGTTGGCCTCTTTGAGGATGGTCGCCCGGGAGAGATCTTTGTGAAAATCTCGAAAGAAGGATCG
Organism: Planctomycetota bacterium; assembly: GCA_027622195.1. Taxonomy (GTDB): domain Bacteria; phylum Planctomycetota; class Phycisphaerae; order Phycisphaerales; family SM1A02; genus SXOD01. Next base: position 6,098 of record JAQBZO010000015.1, on the reverse strand, counting down.
ACCCTCTCTGGACTCGTCCAAGGATTCACTCGCGCGTTCAGTTTGTGTCTTCAACACGGGCTCCCCCTTCGCGAGGCGTGCGACCGTTTTCGTGGAATGCGCTTTGAGCCGCTCGGCGCCACAACGAATCCCGAAATCCCTGAGGCCACGAGCCTGTTGGACTATGTCGCGCGCTACCTCGACTTGCGCTGGGGCGCTGTTCGATAAGCGCGCTCGAGCAATTCGAGCAAGACCTTTGGTTCGAGAAGTGCGGCGGGTGGTCTCCAGTACACATCGTTTCCATATCCACCACCCGTGGCTGGGACGCAACGCACTGTTCCCATTTTTGATTTGAGCAACTCCGACACCGCTGCGGGATCGTTCGTGCGCAGGATGAGGTCGCCTCCACGCCGAACCATCATCGTCACGCCACTTTGTGTCGCAAGCAGTCGGACAGACGCGAAGCGATGCAGTGTGCGCACACTCTCGGGTGGATCTCCATACGCGCTCGCGAGGTCCGCGAAAATGGCATCCAGTTGTGCGAGTTCGCGACTTTCGCCGATGCGTCTCCACGCCTCAATGCGCCGCCGATCACTGGGAATGTATCCCGCAGGAATCGTCCCTTGAATACCAATGTCGATCACCGTATCGACCACGCTCACCACTTTTTCGTGGCGGAGATCATGCACAGCGCCTTCAAGCAATTGACAGTACATCTCATATCCCACCGCAGCGATGTGTCCGCTTTGTTCTGCGCCAAGCAAGTTGCCTGCACCGCGCAGTTCGAGATCGCGCACGGCGATGCGAAATCCGGCGCCAAGCATGGAATAGTCTTCGATCGCACGAAGTCTTCTTAGCGCATCAGGTGAAAGTGGCTTCGTCGAGGACATCAGCAAATAGCAGTAGGCACGGTGACGGGATCGCCCGACTCGCCCCCGCAGTTGATGAAGGTCGGCGAGTCCGAACATATGCGCGTCATCGATAATCATCGTGTTCGCGGTGGGGATGTCGAGTCCGCTCTCAATGATGGTGGTCGAAATGAGGATGTCCGCCTCGCGACGGATGAACTGCGACATCACCCGTTCCAGTTCACCGTTTGCCATTTGTCCGTGTCCAATCACGATTCGAGCGGTCGGAGCCATGCGCCGCACTTTGTGCGCAACTTCCTCGATATCGAAGACGCGGTTGTGGAGATAAAACACCTGCCCCTCGCGCGCCAATTCACGCGCAATCGCTTGCTTGATGCGATCCTCATTCCAGGGAATCACCTCAGTCACAATCGCCCGTCGATCCATCGGCGGAGTCGTGAGATTCGAGATGTCGCGCAATCCCACCATCGACATGTGCAGTGTGCGAGGAATGGGAGTCGCCGAAAGGGTCAGTACATCCGCTGTCACACGCAGTTCGAGTAAGCGCTGCTTGTGCTCGACGCCGAATCGTTGCTCTTCGTCAATGACGACGAGTCCGAGATCACGAAAGCGAACATCCTTCGAGAGCAAACGATGCGTTCCAATCAGGACATCGACTTTCCCCTCGCGCGCGGCCTCGAGCACCTCTCGAACCTGTGCGTCTGATTTGAAACGACTGATGGACTCGACCCGAAATGGATACGCTCGAAAACGCTCTTTGAACGTCCGTGCATGCTGCTCGGCAAGTACGGTCGTTGGCACGAGCACGGCCACTTGCTTTCCTGCTTCACAACACTTGAATGCGGCGCGAATAGCGATTTCTGTCTTTCCGAATCCGACATCGCCGCAGACCAATCGATCCATCGATCGGATCCGCTCCATGTCGCGCTTCGTTGCTGCGATGGCTTGAACCTGATCGACCGTCTCTTCATAGGGGAATTCGGCTTCGAAACGATGCTGCCACGGAGTGTCTGTCGGGAAGGCGAATCCAGACGAACTCTCACGCACCGCTTGCACGCGCAAGAGTTCGGCGGCAAGATCGCGCACTGCTTCTGAGACTTTTTCCTTCTGTGATGTCCAACCCTTGCTGCCCATCGTGGCGAGTTGCGGACGCGCGGAGTGGGCTCCCACATACCGCTGCACCAAGTTTGCCTTGGAGGCAGGCACATACAGAATCGCTTGCTTGGCGTATTCAATCGTCAGGAACTCGCGCTCACCTGCACCACCGGCTGAACCAGCTTGGCGTTCATCGAGTTCGCGAAGGCCAAGGTATCGACCGATGCCTTGATCCCGATGGACCACGATGTCTCCCTTTTCAAAGTGCAGAAATGCTTCGCGAGCGCGTCCACCGCGAATCGCCGGGGTTCCTGTTTCACTCGCTCGCCTTCTGCGTCTCTCGATGCGTCCGAAACGATGCAGCAATTCGTGAGCAGTCACGACGAGCAGTGGCCGTCCTCCATCGTCCCATCCAAATCCACCGCGCAGTGGACGCTCTTCTTCGATGATCGCCGTCATTGGATGTGCGGTCGGAGATGTCATCTTCGCCCGACTCTGTGCGAGAAGTTCACTCGCGCGCTGCGCTTCTCCTGGTGAACTCGATGCGAGAACCACATCCTGCGTGGCCGATTCCTTGAGCAGCGCAGAGGCCGCATCAAGCGCCGCTTCAGGAAATGGTGGGACGGTGAGCACTGGAAGATCGACGGATCGGTCAGGTGCTCCTGGAATGGAGTACGCGCCAATGTCAACGATCGCGTGCATATGTTTCGCCATCGATCGAAACACTTCTGTACTTGGGCGAACGCCTTTCGCGTCGGACATCCGCTCCCAGTATCCGCGCGCCTGCTCGGTGACCTCGGCTAATTCAGCGATGATGGCAAACGCATTACGGTCCATCAACGTAACGGGATCGACTGCTCCTTCGCCATTCAACAACCGTTCTTCGTCAGCACCCACAATGATGAAGCGGTCGATTTCGCGGTCACTCGCCTGGGTGGCGAGATCGATTTCGTGAATGCGTTCGACTTGGTCTCCGTCGAAGTCGATTCGAACGGCGACCGATGACCCGCCAGAAAAAATATCGAGGATGCCACCTCGCACCGCGAACTCCGCGGGACTTTCAACAGCTACCGTGCGTTCATATCCTGCTTGTGCCATCCACGAGATGAGTGCCTGACGATCGCACCGTTCCCCTCGCACCACTTCGCGAATCAAACTCGCTGCTGCTTCATCTCCAGGCATCGGCTGCATGAGCGCGGCAATCGGTGCGACCACGATGCGCGGTGGTTCACTCGAACGCAATCGCAAAGCGGCTGCGTTTCGGTCGGCGACGAGTTCGAGTGCGGCTCCGCCCTCTGCGCCCAGAGCTTCGAGTGCGGGAAAGACGACGACCGAGATGCCGAGCTCGCTGATTTCCGCGGCGATTTGCTCAGATTCATCGAGGTGAGCACAGACGAGTAATGCGGGACGATGCGTTCGAACCACCAACGCTGCTGCGACGATCGCGGTCGAGGAACCGACACTACCCCGAGCAGAAACGGATCCGCCGGACGAAACGAGTGCTGCGAGCCGCTCAATGGGTCGCGATGCGGAAATCCGATCCATCCAACTCAATGGGTCAACTCCACATGTCGAATCAACAACGCATGCATCTTGGGTCCAACTCCCTTGACCGAGTCGAGCGCGACGGGATCGCCAAGATCGAGACCAGATTCCCGAGCCTGTGTGAGTTTCGAGGCGAGTGATGGACCAACTCCCGGCAGTAACGCCCACTCATCCGTCGCCACACGCTTCGGGTCAAACCGAACGGCAGCCGCTTTCACCACATCATCACGCCGCCGCGCGCTTCGCACAAGTGCTGCCACGAGGAGTGATCCAACCAACATTGCGATCAACAGTGGTTCTCCAATTCGATCGCCGCCGACCATCAGATCCAAGTCAGTTCGATCGATGCGCGGCTGCGTCATTCAGGCAACCGAGGCGTTTTTGGAGAGGACTTCGTCTCACCCGCCAGTTTCGCACGAGCGACTCCTGCCGCCAACACCTTTCGGATGGCGCCAACTTGCGCGAAGGTTTCCTTGCAAGCGATCGCATTACCGTCGGCGTTCCAGAAAATGCCGTGAACCCAGGGGCGACAGAGCAGTACAGCAATCGCGCGCCTTGCCCATGCTGCTTGCACGGTCGAGTCCCACGGCTTTCTCCACCATCCAGAGCGCTCTTCGCCACCGATGGATGCGGGCACGCCAAGTCTTGTGACGAGCAGCGGAATCTTGATGGATCTCAATCGATCGGAGAGCCCTGCGAGTTGCAAGAGATCTCGAAGTGGAGTCCCTTCGGTTGGCGCGACATGAATCGCAAGGCAATGGACGGTGACGCTCCTCTCGGAGAGTCGAAGAACAAATGGGATCAGCGGGACAGCCGACTTCGATTGCAATCGATCATTCCACGGAGCGGTGCACTCGACGATGCACCTCGCTTGGGGAACAAGGGAGCGTAATTGTGCCCCCACGCGCAAGAGCAAGTCCACGCGACTGTCGATATCCAATCCAAAACAGGCATATCGATTGAGATCGGTGCCGAGAATCCAGTTGCGAACACCTCCACCGTAACGCTGAAGAACCGTATGGACCCATAGATCAACCGATTCATTCACTTCAGAAAGATCGCGGAGAGCCTCGACCGAGGGTGGCATGGCGTTCGGTCGTGCGTCCAAGAGTGGACCCGCCGTCACAGGGATTGATGCCTGAAACGCATACTGCATCCACCGATCCACTGCCGCGAAGTCATAGGTTCCAGGAGACTTTTCGATCATGGCTCGAGAGAGTGGAATGAGAACTCCATCGCGCGCTCCGCCTGCCGCTGCGACCATCACCTCGGGCGATTGTGAAAGGTTGGCAACGAGCCCCATGATCGGAAGCGATTTTGGATTTCGACGCTTGAGCGATGACTCGGCATACGAGACTGAGAGTCGTTCTGAAGAATCGATCCCTCGTTCAATGGCTTGTCCCGCGCGCTTGCGACGAGTGGACGCATCACCTGCGAGCACGGCTTCGGTAAACGCAGTGCGCGCCTTATCGAAAGCTTGCATCGCCTCTTGTGCGTCAGGATCCTGAAAGAACTGCCAGTCTTCTCCGATGAGAAGAAAATCGCGGACGCGACCGCGAGCCATTTCGACCGAGAGTGACAATCCCGTTCCACCTGCGGGAAGCAAGCATGTGGACTGCACAAATGAGCCAACACTGCCCGCTGGAAAAAGACCGCGAATGGCAACGGCCTGCTCTTCACTGGTTGTGATTTCGAGTGTGTGTGGATCGCCGGCTGAAGATGGCGGACACAACCGCACATTGGATTTCAGCGGATGACCATCGGTACCAAGTACATCAGCACTCTGCACGAATCGCTCCGCTTCGTCGGTCGTCAGGCTGTCCACTACAAGGCGAATCATCGCGTGAACTGCTCAGTGTAGCGGTCTGATGGACCGATTCGCAGATCCAAGCCGATCGGTAAACTTCGCCACTTCATGATGTCGTACTGCAACCGAGAAATTCCCGTTTTCGAGACATCCCTCCCACTTCAGGGGGCGCGCCGAGGGAAGGTGCGTGACATGTACCAACTGCCCACGACGGGCTCGCCTCCGCGCGTCCTCATGGTCGCAACGGATCGGATCAGCGCATTCGATGTGATCATGCCCACGCCGATTCCTGGGAAAGGGAAAGTGCTCACGGCCATCAGTGTCGGGTGGTTTCTCTGGCTTCGCACGCAACACATCGTCGCAGACCATTTTCTCTCGCTCGAAGTCCCCCCCATCGACGGGATGGTGGAATCCACTCACCAATCGCTCGAAGGTCGCGTGATGGTGTGCAGATCCGCGCAAGTCATTCCGATCGAGTGTGTCGCGCGTGGATATCTCGCGGGCAGTGGATGGTCCGAGTATCAATCCTCTGGCACGGCGGGTGGACACCCACTTCCAGCAGGGCTTCGACGAGGAGACAAACTCGCCACCCCTCTTTTCACTCCAGCATCCAAGGCAGAGACTGGCCATGACGAAAACATCTCGTTCGAGACGATGTGTTCATTGATCGGAGCACCGCTTGCTGAACGGCTGCGCTCCATCACACTTCGCCTCTATGAAGCAGCTGCTGCTTTTGCGTTTGATCGCGGTGTCATTCTTGCCGACACCAAGTTTGAGTTTGGATTTGCCATCGATGCGTCGGG
>JAQBZO010000035.1 GCA_027622195.1 Planctomycetota bacterium | reverse complement strand
ACTGAATGAGGTGTTGTTGCACCCGCCACCCGCGGCATAGAAATTGATGCTCGATCCGTTGTAGAACGCATTGCATGAACCAGACACTTGCACGTTGATCGTGAATCCCTGCTGTGTTCCAATGGTTGGAAACGAAGGACTGTGAAGCAGCGTGAAGTCGCGAACGATGTTGGCGTGTCGATAGGAATTGACCTGCGACCGCACGAACTCGGATGTGTTGGCATTGTTGTGAACAAGGCCGAGTGGCAATCCGAGGTCGGTGCCAGTGACGACCGAGAGTGAGCCGGCATTGTCATTCACAGTGAACCATCGTCCCCCGATGGTGCTGCTCACCGTACCACCCGTCCCGTTGGGGATCACAAATCCGCCGTCCGCGTTGGCGTAGTAGGTCGTTCCGTTGAAGACGACTCCGGAATGTCCGAGTGCGGCACTCACTTCATTGCCGCATTCATCCGCACCCCAACCCTCGGTGGCCTTGCCGCGAATAGTGCCGACGAGGTCGGCATTGCAGATCTGATTCTCTTCGAAGAGGACCGCGCCAGTCGCGGCATCGACGAGGTAAAGAACCCTTGTGTAGTGCTCGTGTCCAGCGTTGGTGTCGCCCGTCGTGGCGATCACGCTGATAGCCAGTCGTGGAGACACTTGAAGTTCGTCGTATCCAGCCCAGATCACCAGTTCGCGATTGCTGAGTTGAGCGTCGGCGCCGACCATCTTGTAAATGCCTGCTGACCAAGTGCGCTCATCGAATGATGCAATGGACGGGGCTCCAGTGGAAAGCGTTTCAGGAAATGCACCAAGATCATGGAGATCGGTCGAAGCGAGCACGAGTGGGAACGACAACTCATTCCGAACGAGGAATCGTGCGTGTGAACGGAAGACAGGAATGCCCGCGACTTCCTGCGAGTATCCGATGGCAAAGAAGCGGTAATCGTTTGTGTTTTCATCCCACACGAGCGGGAGGATGGTTTCGCCAGCGCCCCATGGAGCGCGTGGTGTGAGTTGATTCGTTGGTACTCCAAACATCGTGGAGTACTGAGCGATGAATCGTTCGGCGCTTTCCATTTCAGTCGCTCCGTTTGAGAACGCCTTGCCCCACACATGGGTGATGCGCCCGTCACGGATGGTGATCGAAGATTCAGGATTGAGTTGCGCGAACTGGTTTTTCGCAATCGTGCTTGCCGGAGCCACGCCGTCCATGTCCGGTGAAGGCGCAACCTGCGCCAACGTTGTCGTCGAAACGCTTGCGGCAAGAACCGCTGCGGACAACAAGTAGTGATTCAGCATCTTTCAAAATCTCCTAAGAAGTGGTGTAGGCGAGAGGACTGGAGTTCCTGTCCTTCCAATAGTAATGCTCGATCCAGTCTAGGAGAGTGTGCTACAGGACGTCCTGATTCCAAAAATGGAGTTTAAGATAACTTCTCCGCAGAATGAGCGATCGGAAGTCATCCCAGGGAGGGGCGCGTGCCCCAACCATCGAGAACCGCCAGGCACGGTTCGACTTTCAAATTGGCGAGACTTTTGAGGTCGGGATGGTGCTGACAGGCTCTGAAGTGAAGAGCATCCGAAACGGGAGAATTAGCCTTGGGGAGGGGTTTGTGATGGCTCGCGCTACCCCGGCAATCCTCGAATTGCACGCCGTTCACATCGACGAGTACCCGCAGGCATCTCCGCAACACCAGCATGAACCGCGCCGAGTTCGGCGTTTGCTCGCCCACAAGAAGGAAATCGAACGGCTTGCGCAGGTCGTCAAGGCCAAGGGAGCGTCGCTCGTTCCACTCAAACTTTATTTTCTGAGGGGAAGGGCAAAACTGCTTATCGGTGTCGGGATCGGTCGAAAGAAGTCCGATAAGCGACAGGCGATTCGCGAGCGTGACGATAAACGCGATGCCGATCGCGCCGTGCATCGTCGGAAGTAGGACGTGCGTTGGCAGTCGGTTACGGGCTTGCGACGACGATCATTGAGCCCGATTCAGAGTCCCGTCGTCCATCCAGACAAGACTCAATGACCTCGGCCACCGCGTCGGCGGGAAGGGTGCGGCTCGTTGGAAGCACCGATTCGGGGGTGTGCTGCCGAAGCATTGGAGTTTCAATCGATCCTGGAAGGATGCTCCAAACGCGAATTCCCACCGAGGCTCCCTCCCGTGCGGCGCTTCTCGTGAGACTATCGAGCGCCGCCTTGCTCGCCGCGTAGGCGAAGTACCCCTCGAAGGGATCGACGCTCGCGAGGCTCGACACATTGACGATGCTCCCCGTTCCCGTCATCGCGAGGTATTTCCAACCATGCGCGATCAGCATCGCCGGGGCAACCGTGTTGACGGCGAAGACTTCATCAAAGTCTTGAGCTCGCGTTGACTCGACTGATCGCTTGAGCAGAGTGCCAGCACAATTCACAATCGCATCGAGTCTTCCAAAAGCATCAACGGACGCTGCAATCAATGCTCGTGCAGACTGATCGGGTTGATCGAATGATGCGGCGTGAATGAAGAAACGAGTGGAATGCCCGTGCTGCAATGCATTGCGCTGGCACTGCTCGAGTGTTTCGTTGAGGCGGGCGTGGTCGCGTCCCGAGAGCGCGACATGCCATCCGCCCGATGCCAGTCTCAGAGCAGTGGCGCGACCGATTCCAGAACTCGCGCCTGTAACGATGATGGACTTCATAGTGCCCATTCCAATTGGTTTACGAAATGAGCCGCGCGATGTCGTTATAGAAGGTCAACAAGAACAGTCCTGCGAAGAAGCCCATCCCAACGAGAGCCGCCATCGATTGGAACTGTTGTGAAGGTGCTTTTCCGGTGATTCGTTCCCACAAGAGATAGGACATGTGACCTCCATCGGCGATGGGAATGGGCATCGCATTGATGAACGCCAAGTTGACCGAGATGAGTGCGAGGAAGAAGAGGAGGTACCAGACGCTGCGCTCGGCGGCAATCGTTCCAGCATGCACGATGCCGACAGGACCAGACAATTGAGCAACGCCTACATCGCCCAACACGAGTGCCTTGAGTGTCAAGAACACATTCGAGAGGATCACTCCTGTTTGCTCGAATCCGAGGCTAATGGCTCTGAGTGGATTTCCATCCGCCGAGAGGATGACCTGACTCGGCAAGAACATCTCGCGTGGAAGGGGAGGAGACCACGCACCAAGAGCAAGATGAGCGCGTTGGGCAGAATCGAACTCGAGCACAATCTGTTCGATTGGATGTTCCACTGTGGGAAGCACGACTGTGATGGGAAGAGAGATTCCTTCTGAAGTCGAATCGGAGATCGCGTGCGCGATGCGCGCGATCTCGTACCAATTGCGAACAGCATGTCCGTCGACGGTCTGAATCGTGCTGAGGGCCATGATGCCGTGGCCTTCAGAAGGCGAGGATGTTGCCTTCGCGTCGACGGATTGATCCATTTTCCAAGCGACCATCGGATCGGCCGTCCGCGGATCATTCCATGCGTACTCAAGGTAGGTGCCAATCGTTCCATTCGATGCGACGGGAAGGCTCACGCGAACTTCTTTGCCCGCTCGATCGACAATGCAGTCGATGGCGGATCCAGCTGCGGATTGCAACGCACTGCGGAACTGCTCCCTTCGAGGACCGACAACACCGCCTGCTCGAAGGATGATGTCGTTTCGTTCAAGAATCCCCTTGGCTGAACCCGAGTCAATCACATCGCCAACACGAACGAGCGGAACGAGTCCACCCAATGACATTTCTGCGCCGATTTGTCCATCCGTGAGAGGTTCGGGTGTCAAGACCACCGCGAGAGCGGGTGTGGGAAAGAGTGTGATCGTTTCGTCCTTGACCGTTCCGTTCGCACGAGTGACCGCGACGTTGACCGCGATGCCATCTCCATGCGCTCGGGCGAATGCCTCAGCGAGTGACGAATAGGTCGACATCGTCGTGCCAGCTATTCCCACGATCGTGATCGAGTCGATGGCGGCGTCGCCATCACCCGAGGTGATTCCGAGCGAGGCAAGCAACTCTTTTTGCGGCTCGCGGAGTCGGACGAATGGAATCGTGAGGCTGGTGGACGGAACAATGCCGAGTTGACGGATACCAGCGCCAGAATCAGTTGGAGTGACTTGCATCGTGAGACGCTGTGGAGCACCTCCGTCGACGGGTCGATCGATCTCGATGTTGAGTGGAGTGCCCGATGCCGAGAGTGCACTTGCAACGCGGCAGTCGGTGAATGTCTTCATGGCCTCGCCGTCAATGGCAACGACGATGTCTCCCGCGCGAAGACCTGCGAGTGCAGCTGGAGATCCAGGAGCGACACCTCCGAGTACGGGTGCCTCGAACTCGACTCCGTGCATAAAGGCGATGCAAAAAAGAATGACGCCGAGGATGATGTTCGCAATCACGCCGCCCGAGATCACCCACATGCGCGCGCCAAGAGAGGCGCGATTGAATGCACCATCCTCCTGCGAGGTCGCGCCAGCATCGGTGTCGTCTTGTCCAGCCATGCCGACGAATCCACCCAGTGGCAGAATCCGAAGTTCATACGCTGTTTCACCGATGCCACAACGACGCATCTCATCGCGCGAGATGGATTCGACAGGCCCCTGATGTCCTGGGAACTTCGCAAGAGTGTCGGCGTTTGTGGTCTGCCATCGGAATCCGATTCCACTCCGCCACGAGCAGAGGACAGGACCGAATCCAATTGCGAAGTGGTGGGCGCGAATTCCCGCACGCTTGGCAAGCAGAAAGTGTCCAGCCTCGTGGATCAGAATGAGGAATCCGAATCCAAGGATGGTGAGGAAGAGGTAGCCAGCAGTCGAAATCATGAGCATGAATCCTTTGGGTCAATCGTATTACGAGCAAGCGCTCTTGAAACAAGTCAGTTTGGCGCGAGTCCACTCGCGCGATTGATGGTCCGCTTCGACGACTTCGTCGAATGTTGCAACGGGACGAGCGGCGATCGCATCGAGCGCATCGGCGACGAGTTCAAAAATGCGGGGAAATGGAATGTGACCAGCAAGGAATGCTTCCACAGCGACTTCATTTGCCGCGTTGAGCGTTGCGCCTGCACTTCCTCCGGCGCGGATGACTTCCCACGCAAAGGTCAACGCCGGGAAACGATCGTGATCCACCGATTCGAATTGCAAGGATCGAAGTGTCGTCCAATCCAATTTCGTTGCTGGTCCTGTCATTCGCTTTGGCCAGCACAATGCATGCTGTATCGGCAACCGCATGTCGGGTGGAGAAAGTTGCGCGAGGACGCTTCCGTCGACGCATTCAACGAACGAGTGAACAATGCTCTGCGGATGAATGATCGCGTCCAATTTTGATGCGGGAAGTCCGAAGAGCCAATGAGCTTCGATGAGCTCGAGTGCTTTGTTCATCATGCTCGCACTATCGATGGTGACCTTCGCCCCCATCACCCAAGTGGGATGGCGCAGTGCAGCAGCGGGGGTCACACTCGCCAGTTCCGCGCGAGACAGCGAACGAAACGGACCTCCTGATGCGGTCAAGACGAGGCGAGCGACTTCATCCACACCTCCCAGCGCTTGGAGGCACTGAAACACCGCGTTGTGCTCACTATCGACTGGAAGGATGCGAACGCTGTGTCGTTGCGCAGCCGAGGTCACGAGTTGCCCTGCGGCGACGAGCGTTTCCTTGTTGGCGAGCGCGATGTCGCATCCACGCTCAATGGCCGCGAGAACTGGCGCGATTCCTGCAGCGCCGACCATCGCAGCGACGACGAGATCACCTGGACGCGCGCAGGAGTCGATCATCGAGGTCACTGCATCCTGACCAAAGTGCCAAGTGGATCCACATCGCGCTGAATCACCAGAGCCTTCGACAAGAGCCGCGAATGGGACTCGATGGCGTGCGACCAACTCTTCCAGTTCACCGGCATTGCGCCGAGCGGCAACGCCGACGATCTCAAAGGCTCGTTCACCACGTGCATTGAGTGCGTCAATCACTTCAACGGTGCAGCGACCGATCGATCCGGTCGCGCCCAAGATGATGACTCGTCGTGCGGTCACGGGATCACTCTCGATCAATCACGCCTGACCGAAGGCTTGTCTCCAGACCGAAGTCGGCGCATCGCCGCTCCATAGAGCGACTTGAGCGGCTTCCACGCCCCCGATGGATTCTCAGGCGCGCTGACTGGAGTTGGAGCAGCAGGCGTTGGCGCAGGGGCGGCCGCGGTGGCATTCGATGGAGGGTTGGATTCGCGATGAGAGCTGCTGGGGAGATTCTCATTCGTCATCGGTGCGGGTCGTTGATTCTGGCGGTTCCCGTCACGACCTCCGTCACGACCTCCGTCACGACCGCGACCTCGGCGACGACGATTGCGTCGACGTCCCGATCCATCGGAATCGCTTTCGCCTTGAGTCTCAGGGCGATCGGTGCGATCGTCCGACCCATCGCTCTCATCATTGGCGTCCTGCACGATCTCTGGAGCCACGATTGCGGACGGTGGGGCAGCGGTCAAATGCATCCGCACATAGTGCACCACTTCGCACGGCAACATGTCGCGAGACCCATCGACGAATCGCTCAAGATCAGCTGGAACGACACCGCGCAAGAACGAGAGTAGAGCCTCGCGCTCGAGTCCGTAGTGAGCAGCAAGAAGAGTCGCATCACATCGATCGAGCGGAACGGGTTGTCCAGCGGTGAGCACGGCCTGCTTCGGACCGCGTTGGCGTCCCTTCTTTTGTGCAGGTTGTCGGCTCACTTCCTCTTGTGTCACAGGCGCGGCGGGTCGAGCATTGTCTGGTCGCGCGCCGCGATTGTTTCGACCGCCTCGTGGCTGTCCTTGCTCGCGATTGGACGAGACCGGCTCTTTTTCCTTCTCCCTGCGCTTGATCGCATCGAGCACCGAAGGTTCGTTCAAATCGATTTCGGGCAAGTCATCGAATCCACCAGCGAGCGCAATCTCAGTCGCATCGGCAGGAGCAGGCTTGCGTCGTCGACGCTTCCTGCGCGGGCTCTCACTGCCTTCATCCAATTCAGATTCAAGTTCTTCTGGAATCTCACGAGGCAATTCAGCAGTGGTTGGACGAGGGGGCATCGGCAGCCGATCAAGTTCAATGTCCGCGCCACGGTCGTCATACGCGTAGACCTCAAATCGATCGGTCGCGAATGCTTCGCTGATACGAATATCAACGAGTTTGCCCGTCTTATCTTCGAGTGCCGTCAGAAGGCGGCGTCCTCGACCAAGCATTTCTGAGGCCACGCGAATGCTGCACACCGCCTCGACGCGCTTCACATGCGAACTCGACAGAATGAGCGCGCATCGACGAACAATGTCCGCCGTGACCACTTCTGGCATGCGGATATCACCTGTGCCAGCGCAGTGCGCGCACGGGGTGTAGTTCGCCTTGCGCTGGCTCGGACGCATGCGTTGACGCGTCATCTCAGCCATACCCAATTCACTGATTGGAAGCAGTGTCGTCTTGGCGCGGTCCTTCTTCAACATCGCAGCAAAGCGTTGCTCGATCGCATGTCGATGTCTCGGAAGTCGCATGTCGATGAGATCGTTGATGATGAGACCGCCCACATCGCGCAGTCGAATCTGACGGCAAATTTCATCGACCGCTTCGAGATTGGTCTGATAGGCGTTGGTTTCGCTGTCCTTCGCAGATCGACTGCGTCCAGAGTTGACATCGATCGCGACGAGCGCTTCTGCTTCGTCGAAGACCAGCGTTCCACCCGATGGAAGTGGCACATCTCGAGCATGAATCTGCTCGATTTGCCCTTCGACTCGGAAGGATGCGAACAACGGCGCGGCCTTGTTCCAAAGGTGCAACTTCGGCGCAGTGCCAGGGGCAACGATGTCGAGGAAGAGTTGAGCGCGTTCAAACGCGGCTGGTGTGTCGACCACGATTGCCGAAATGGCAGGATCAGCGTGA
>JAQBZO010000034.1 GCA_027622195.1 Planctomycetota bacterium | reverse complement strand
CATCAACCCACGCAGGAAATCCACGCCATGCATGCGACTGTGCAGATGCGCCACGGAGTCGGTCGTTTCGGGCAACGCAGTCGTCATGGACTTCATGAAACGCCCGATCCGCGACTAGGGTGTATTGGTTTGTTATGCATACTGTCAAGCATGAGGAACGGCTGACCGGGAGCGCACGCTCGATCCAGGACAAGGGTTGGAACTACGGTAAATCATCCAAACTCGGAGCGGGTCAGCCGTTGCTCTCCATGCGCTTGTTAGGTCTTATGTTGCTTTGCATACGCTTCAATTCGCCGACTGCGAGAAGTGATGAACGATTCTACCCCGCTCTTGTAACGTAGAAGTCACCGGCGGTGCGCGGCTTTATCGCTCTTGAGCTCAGCGAACTTTGCTGCCATTGTGGGGTTGTCCCTAGTAAGTTTCTTGACGGACAAGTCGTCGGCTTTGCTGTTGGCAAGACGGAGATTGTTTTCAGAACCGAGCAACGCATCCTTCGTCTTCTGAAGATGGTCTATGGTTTTGTCGATCTCCTCAATAGCTGTCTTAAATTTCTTGGACGCTAGTTCGTAGTTCCTGGCGAAGTCTGTCTTGAACTCTTGGAGCTTGTTCCCGAAGTTCGTGATATCAATGTTCTGTTCTTTCACAAGCGCGAGCTCTTTTTTGTACTTCAGCGAGTTCAGCGCGGCGTTTCGCAGCAGCGAAATGATTGGGATGAAGAACTGCGGTCGGACGACATACATCTTCCGATATCGGTGGGACACATCAACAATGCCAGAGTTGTAAAGCTCGCTATCAGGCTCAAGAAGTGAAACGAGGACCGCGTATTCACAGTTCTTTTCGTTTCGGTCCTTGTCGAGTTCCTTAAGAAAGTCTTCGTTCTTCTTCTTGGTAGCTGTTTCGTCATTCTCGTTTTTCATCTCGAACATTATCGAGATGATCTCAGTGTCAGCCTCATCCGAATCGCGAAAGATGTAGTCTCCCTTGCTGCCAGCTCGCGCGTCATTGTCTTTGTCGAAAGCAGCGTTCGGAAACGCCATTGCTCGAATGCGGTTGAACTCGATCGCGCAGTGCTGCTCAAGGGTTTCGCCAACCATCTTGGTCGACAGGCGAGCCTTCATGTCCCGAAGGCGCTCGATCGAGTCATCACGATCCTTGATCTGCGTCTCGTACTTGTCCTTGAGCGACTTCTCGGCAAGCTGCATCTCAAGGCGCGCTTGCGCAAGGCCGCTCTTCAGTTCGTTGCGCTCCTTCTCGACTGCATTGACCGCCTCGGTAATCGCGAGCTTCTTCACAACTTCAAAGGAGGCAACTTTGGCTTCTAGGCCCTGAATCTCAGCCTTCCTATTTGCGGCGGCCTTTTCAAACTCGCTGGTGACCTTGGTTGTCGCGAGCTCAACGGCATTCCGCTTCTCCTTCTCGGCCAATTCGAGCCGTTCGTGCAACTGCTTCTCGAAGTCATTGTCGCGAACCTGCTTGAGAATGTCCGCGTACCCAGCCTCGTCGATCGTGAATGCTTTTTTGCAGTGCGGACAGATAGTTTCATGCATGACTATTCATCCTTCGCAATTTCCTGAGTGACGGCTAACGACCACACTCAGTGACCGCCGCCGGAAACGCTCGGTCGGCTGCAACAGTCACGAGCAGATTATCTGAACCGTCCGCCTGCCGAGCGGGGCGGTGGTTCGCTGCAGCGCCTGGTTCGGCGGGGCGTTGCCATATATCAGCGCTTGCCATCGGGCCCGTTGATCCAACTCAGTGGAAACCTTGCGAAGGTGAGCGTCTCGCCGGCGCTCTTGTCGCCGCACTCGTATAGGACGCCAATGCTTCCGTCCTTCAAGATCGCCAGACACGAATAGGCGCACGGCCGCGAATCGAGCAGCTGGCCGTCCGACCAGGTGTTGCCGTCGTCGGTACTGGTGCGGATCGTAAGGGCTACCCGTTGCTTCGCGGAATTTGGGTTCGAGAAGAGCAGCGGTCCTTTCGGGTGGCTGACGAGGCTAGCCATGCAGGTCGGGTCAGGAACGGTGAACCACGGCTCGCCCCACTTCCCTTCGGACAGGTGGTCTTTCCAGGTGAACTTGGCCCAGGCCCGTTTGCCGCTGCGTGATTCGTCGCGCATGCTCAGCAGCAACGAGCCATCCGCGAGTTCGACGATTTGCGATTCACTCGTCGTCGGCTTCGCCGGTATCGCTGGTGGCGAGATCGTCCACGTGTCGCCGCCGTCCGAACTGAAGATGAAACAGGAATGGGGCAACCCCTCCGCATCGCGGAACTGCGCCGCGAATACGAGCGTCCCGTCGCGGAGTTGAATCCCGTTACCCGGTCCATTGAAGCAGAGCCGCCACTTCAGATTGCGCCCAGCGATCTTCTCAGTGATGTTGATCGGCTTCGACCATGTCTTGCCATCGTCGGTGCTGCGGGTGAGCACGAACTGGCCGGTTTCGTCGGGGGTCAGTCCCGGTCCCGAGCCGTTCCAAGCACGGTTGCCTTTGGACCACAAGCCCGCGACCAGGATGTGGCCGGTCTTCCGATCCACCAGCACGGCGGGATCGCCGACGCCGTTTCCGTGCGAGTCCTTTTCCGCCGTATCGAAATCGAGGATGATCTGCGTCGTGCTCCACGTCTCACCGTTGTCGGTGCTGCGCATCATGCCGATGTCGATGTCGCCGGGCAGGTCGCCCGCGTTCTTGTGGCGGACATCGAAGACGGCGATCAGCGTACCCGTAGGGGTTGCAGCCAGCCCTGGAATGCGGTAGGTGTGAACCTTGTCATCGCCTTGACGGCGGAGGGCGGTTCGGAAGACCTCCTCTCCTCCGGGACGTGAACCGTCCGCAACAAGGGTTGACGCTAGGAAGAGCCAGCACTCGCAGAGGAGAAGACCGAGGCGTAGCGCTACTACTCCAGAGATGTGAATCATGGCGACCGCTCCCAATCAGGTGATCTCCGCCGCCGAACGACCATTTTCAGCCGCGAGTCTTCGAGTCGGCTGCAAAATGTTGTTCGGCCTTCTTATTGCAGTGCCCCATTCATGTACGCGATTACCAGATCAAAGTGCTCAGAAACTCTCTTGGGGTCGCCTGGGCCTGAAATTGACAATGGGCTTCCGACCTTGAAGGAACAATTCACTTTAAGGGGGGGATTGTCCAGAGATCCTGATAGAGACTCTCGTGGGCATCTTTCGCACGTCGAATGTGTAAATGGCGTGCCAGTGACTGCCCCTCGTAAAGACACTCTCATTGTCGGATTCGCTTTCCAGAATGAACTCACTCTTGGCTGCCCATGTCTTCGTGCGCCGGCATAGCTCCTCCTTTGACGCTTCGATCTGAACTGTGCGCTGCTGTTGGATGTTCATATTGTCCTCCTGCCATCATTCGTCATTGCTTGAATTGCTCAAACGTCTTGCCATTGAATTTGTGCGCCTCTGATGGAAAATTTGGTTCTTTCCTCTCCATCGTATCTGAATGCGCCCTCATAAAAAGCAGCCGTCCATATCTTGCCGTCTTCATCTTCAATGACTGACATGCCTTCAACGATGGTCCCGAGGCCTTCGGTGATCGTTGAAGGATTGCTCAACGGTGTTGCAAGTTCCTCACTCTACGGTGAGAATGTGCTCGCATGAACAAACAACTGCTCACACTCGTCGTCACGTTCATCAGTTGCGCATCGTTCGCACTCGCGCAGGATGAACCGAAGCCTGCGCCTCCAACTGTGAGCGAGTCAGAGAAGTTCACTGCGTCGGTCGTCCCAATGAAGGCGATGAGTTGGGAGGTCGATGGTGTGAAGCGCGAAGCAATCGTGTTTGCACCCGCGACTGCAACGACGATCCCCGCCCCGCTGGTTCTCGCATTTCATGGACATGGCGGCTCGAGCAAACAGTTTGCTCGCAGCAGCGAGTTTCACACGGCGTGGCCCGAGGCAATTGTGGTCTATCCGCAGGGATTACCAACGGCTGGGATGACCGATCCGCAAGGGAAAAAGGCGGGATGGCAGAACCGTGTCGGCGTTGAGGACGATCGCGATCTCAAGTTTTTCGATGTGATGCTTGCGGGCCTCAAGAACGAATTCAAAGTCGATGACCAACGCATCTATTCGACGGGACATTCCAACGGCGGCGGTTTTACATATCTGCTTTGGGGACAGCGAGGCACGCTCTTTGCCGCGTTTGGCCCCTCTGCAGCGGGCGCCGGCGGATCCCGCGGCGTGACATTTGTCGCACGGCCACTGATTCACATTGCAGGCGAGAGCGACACCATCGTCCCGATCGGCTTTCAAAAACTCTCACTCACTGCGGCGCGAACTCTCAATGGCTGCGACAGCGAAGGAACGCCATGGGCGAAGTATTGCACGCAGTATCAATCCCAGGGTGGTACGCCTGTGGTGGTGTGCTTGCAGCCTGGTGGTCACAAGTACTACGAACACGCGACCGAACTCATCGTGAAGTTCTTCAAAGAACACGCGCTGCCAATGCCGACTCCGACTCCGGCACCGGCACCGGCACCTCCCGCAAGCTAACACCCGCCTCGCACACTCGCTTCACTCAGCCCCAGTTGCTCAACAGCATCCCGAGATCTGCGGCGTTGACGATGTGATCCGCATTCAGGTCGGCGCGATGGGTGGCCGTGACAGTTCCCCATGCAGTCAACAGCGCGGTGAGGTCGGCAGCATCGACAGTGCCACTCTCGTTGATGTCACCAACTCTCCGAGGAGGCATGTTGAACGCCGCACACACGAACTCACGGAAACGCGGCTGATAGCCACCGAGCGAATCGATCGAGTGAACACCCGTTGGATATTCAAACAATCGAAATGTTGCGAGGGGTGGCGAAGCGTCCTGCGCATGCTCCGCGAGCTTGTGGCTCTGGATGACATCAACAGTTGGATCGAGCGTGCCGTGATGAACATCGAGCCTGGTGACTTGATCGACAAACCATCCCCGACTGTGACGAAGTAGATCGATTCGTGTCTGAGCCAGCGTTGCGGTACCTGCAAAGTAATCGCACACGACGAGCCGCCATGAATATGGCAAGTTGCACTCGCCCGCATCAACGAGCATCTCTGCTTCCAGCTGCGAGGATGACTGAAAGACATCGGCTGCACCATAGAAGTCGATACCAGCGCGCACCCGATGGTCACGGGCGAGCACCCCCAACAGGACCCCGCCACCGTGACTGAATCCCCAGCCGATCACATGATGTTCGTCCGCCGCGGGCACATGATCCAGTATGCCGCTCACTGTCCCGATGACATCATCCACTTCGTAGTCCTCCGCGGTGCAATCGCCGGTTGACATGAATGTTCCCAGTTGACCCGCAATCACTGGCTCACAGCGGTAGCTCGGTGCAACCAAGATCGCCGCACGCCCAGAGCAGGGACTGCTACTCGTGCCCGCCATGTTGTCGTACATCCCGAAGATTCCCAGACTCACGCCGTCGTTGCCGCCGTGCAAACAGAGCACGACGGGGTATGAAAGCAGCGGATCGAAGTTGGAGGGAAAGCGAATCGCGACGAAGTGGATTCCAGAGGGCGCAATGTCGTGCCGTGCCACGTGGATCACCCGACCAGCGCTATCCGCACCAACGGCGACGACAGCCCAGTTGCGCGCCGTTGGAAACCGAGCCGCCCACTCGCCGCGCACAATCTCCAACTCCGCTTCAGTCGGGGGTGTGAAAACTTCAGAGAAGTCGACCTGCGCCTCAGACTTGCTGAGGACCGCACCGATGACCAGCGCCCGCACGAGCATCGACCAAGTGGTCAACCAAACACTCCTGCTCGACTGTTGAGCGCTCGATTCCATAACTGAAGTTTGACACAAGATCTCGCTGCGGGACCACAAGTTGCCGAAAATGGGCAACAACTGATTCTAAATTCAATCGGTCACCAGAGCACTTTCGACCCATGCGGTTGGATCGAATCCGAGAACCCAATCAACTGAGGGCAGGAATTCTGTTGAGTGCACTCATCAAGTCACCGCACTTGGCTCAACGAGCGGCCAAGAACTTCTTCATTCCACTTGTTTCAATTTCTGGGTCCCGCTTCATGGCGCAGGAGCCAATCGGTGTCATCATGTATTCCATGAAACGCTGCGCTGTTTATCTGTTGGGAGCGCTCGCACAGGTGTGCGCTGCGGACGCGCCGATCTATTTCACTTCGTTCACCCATATGGAAGGCTCGTTCACTTATCCAACGCAGATGGTCTTCGCCGATACAGCGGCACGCCTTCGGTGGGCGATGGGCGTGAGCGAAGAGTATGGATATCGCCTCACGATCGAATCGGAAAAGTCGTTCGCGATTGCGTGCGTGACCTACGGCGACAACGTGATGATGGACGCTGTCAACCGCGGTCACGGTGCTGGCACCCACTGCGACTTTGGAATGACGACTCCGTTGATGACTCCAGCGCAGTATTCGCTCAACTTCATTCAGAACAAGCAGCGCGTCGACGCGCTCGTCGGCGCTGCGAACAACCGCCACTGCTCTGGCGGCATGGGAGTCAATGACTGGATCGTCAGCGCGCAGTTAGCGGGCTTCGACTTTCGCAGTGAGGTCGTCGCGCTCGGATTCTTGAGCATGCCGATGTCGGAGCGTCCAGCTGGTTGGACTGACGCGTACATCTTGGCGAACACTTTTCACGATGAATGCCCGCTTGATTTGTCTGCTCGTCATCATCCATTCCCATTGGCAAATGCCGCGAACTTCACGGCGGATCCAGAGTCGTCCTACATCGTGCTCTGTGGCGGCGTTGGTCGACTCGACATCTTCGCCGAGCAAGCAGCAGGAACAACGATTCCGCAGAACCCTCCGCTGACTCAAAGCGATGTCAATTTATTCTTCGCGGCGATTGATGCGTCGATCGCGGTACGCGATCCTGCGCAATTCACAAAGATCAATGTGCATCTGGCGCTGACGGTTTTCCGAACAGTAAACAATGTGCTCTACCGACAAGTGCTCCAGAGATTGCGCGATGACTATTGCGCAGGTGGCGCCGGCGTTTTCGCGACGCAAGGCGAGGCGTACGACGCCTATCGTCAGTGGAACCATCCTGTCACAGGCGATGTTGATCTTGATGGCGTGGTCAATGGCGCCGATCTTGCCGCACTGTTTGGACTCTGGGGAACGCACGCAGGTCGCGGCGACTTGAACTTTGACGGCGCTGTCAACGCGGCCGACTTGACGCTCATGCTGAGTGGCTGGACGGGGTAAGAGGCATCGCAGACCTCGACACCAACGGCACCGTCGACGGTGGAGATCTCACGCTGCTCCTGCAGTCGTGTGGTGTGTGTCCTTGACGGGGTGGATGATCCAGCACTGATGCATGATGCATCCTCACACATTTCGAGCGATGAATCGATGTGGCAGGTTGGTGGCGTATCCTGGAAGTGTGTTCTCCGCAGAACAAAGATCTGATCCTCTCTCGCAGCCAGCGCTGATGCCGTCAACACCTGCTGTCCGCCGCCGCATCTACCAGTCCAACGAACGCGAAGATCGAAGTTTCGAGTTTGCTGAACTGCCGACCGCCCCACTCATCGTGGACGCGGTCTACCTTCGGGGTTCGGCGATTGGAAAGGGAGCCGACACGATTGCGAAGTTGCTCCCTGGTGCTGGAAACTCGGGTGGCTTTCGTGGAATCGGTGGACTGAAGTTTGGAACGTGCAAGGCGCTCGCGCTTGTGAGTACTGGCGATGAGCGTGACTGGCCAGATCGTCTCGACTCGGAGACGGGCATCTTTACTTACTACGGCGACAATCGGAAACCAGGGCATCTTCTGAACAAGACTCCTCGCGGCGGAAACCTTCTGCTCGAGGAGATGTTCGATGCATGTCGTGTTGTCCAGGTGCGAAGAAACACCCCTCCAATCTTCGTGTTTGTGAATAATGGCGACCGAGCCGG
>JAQBZO010000014.1 GCA_027622195.1 Planctomycetota bacterium | reverse complement strand
CCAGGAAGTGTTTCGAGGATCCACATTGCTGATTCAGCGGCGTGGTGCGCGTTGAAGCATGCAACCCATGTCCTCGCTGCAACCGCGGAATCTGCATCGAAAGTCGTGGACACCAATTGCACCTTCGCAATCAGAGAGTCGATGAGTGCGCTGCCCTCACGCCTCGCCTCTGCAGCACGAGCCTGCGCGCGCGCCAATCCCTCGCGCGTAAGCGCCACATCAAAGAACTCTGCGAACACCGCATCGCAGTGCGGGCGCACGCTGACCTCCCATGCATCACTCAAATCCATGAAGAGGGCAGCGACCACATCTTCACTCCCCGCCGCTCTGCGAACAATAAAGCTCTGGAACTGATCGCCCGGGATGCGAGGAATCACTGCGTATCTGCAAACAGGTCCGAGCGTGTCGAAGTTTGGGACGCCGCCTTCCACGCCAACGAGAATGTCGATCGCATCGATTCCCCCAGTCTCGGGAAGGAGGTCGTCCTCGGATGGATGATCGACGCGCCCCTGACGCTCGTCGCCCAAGAAGGCCGCGATCGCAGCAGAGGCTTCAATCGATCGAGCCACTCGACGCGCATGGAGATCTTGTTTGGCTGCGGACACTCGTTCCCACACGGAGTGGTCCATTGTCATCATCATTCGGCTAGAAGTCTCGTCCGAAACTTCCATGACCTCCTTCATCAGTTTCTGGTCTGCGGCGCGCCACTCGGTCGCGATCAACCTGATCGCATCTCGCTCGGCGTCGGTGAGCGACTTCAGCCGAAGGGCGCGGCGAGCGATAGACGGAACTCCCATTCCCTCGCCGTCCACAATGTCTCCATACGCGGCGACGACAAACGCATCGAAGACCTTGTCCGCCACACTGCGTGGCAACGTCTCCTCAATCGTCTTGAGTGTCTTGTGTTGATACGCAAGAACGATGGCACATTTTTCCTGAAGAGGAGCACCCGCGACATTGATCGATTCCCTCACTGCTTCGACCGCGATGCGAGCCTGCTCTGGATCACTCTCCAGATTGACATCTTTGACTTTCTGCTCGTTCCAGAGTCGTGTCATCTGGATGCCGTACTGGATGAACATCGAAACCACCTCGCGCATCTGCCGCACGCGCACAATCTCGTAACTCTCAAGTGTGCTGTCCCACTTGGATCGAAACTTTTGTGCTTCTGGTATGTGAAGGACAATGGTGGTGAGGTCGGCCACCAACGCCGAAGCAATCCCCATGCTTCGAGTGTTCAAGAACGCAGCGAGTTCACGCCTGCGACGAATACGATCAATGCCCGCGACACGGTCTGGCTGGATGATGGGTCGGAGCGCGTCAAACAACGATGCGTCGATCGAGAAGGCATGCTTGATGATCGCGTCACGATTGGCCGCAAGTGATTCCAGACCTGCGAAATCGGAATTCCCGGTCATCCTCGATGTGTAAAGACCTCGGAACGGTCCCAGATCTTTCTCTTGAAATGCCGCGAATCTCACCAAGTACTCGCTGTGGAGCCTTGCGAGTGTTGCCGTCGATTCCGGAAGCAATGGCGCATGGGCAGCGAGTAACTCGTCGACTTCAGCGAGCTCCATCGCAGGAGGAAGTCCGTACGCCTGCATCAACTCGCCCCATCCGCCTTGTGCGAAAGCGCGCGGGGCAATCAGCGACAGAGCGATGAGCAAGGATGCAAGGAAAGAACCCATCACATCGCGCTCCCAAGTCCGATGGTGCGACGCCATGTACTCACTCCTCCAAGATGCATCATCTGATGGTTGTTGCACAAGAAAGAGACTGCCATTCCAGCCAATGGAAATCGCTCGCGCATCCGTTCAATTGGGTTGGCTTGCTCGAATCGCGAGAGGGGCGCGTCGGCGATCAGTGCAGCGACCTCGGCGTATCCACTGCGCCAATGGTGAAGGATCTCTTCGCGTGGGTGATACCTCGCTGGATCATCAATGCATGGACAACCCTGCGCGTACATCGCTTCGTATCCAGCGGGCGCGGCAATCGCCCCGTCACAACCCAAGAGTGTTGCAATGCGCGCGGGGTAGACAGCGAGGTGTCCATACTGAAACGCTGCGTGGTTCATTCCCTTCACTGTGAGTTGCGCGAACTGCGCATCGGTAATGTCCTTTGCAAGCAATTCTCCGTAGCCCATTGTGAGCGCCATCGGCTGGAGGATGCACCCCTTCGTGATCTCAACATTGGGAGCGGTAATCGTCATGAGCGAATCGTACCCCCCGATCACAGGGACTTCTCTTCACACGCCGATGTACTTCGCGACAATTTTGCGGGCGCGCGTCTCATCCACTGTGCCCTGCACGATCACCCGCCCATCTGGGAAGAGGACGAGTCCAAGTGTGGTCTTTCCATGCGCGCGTGCAGCGGAGTCCGTGTCAGCGATTTCTGAAAACAACACTCCCTCGATGGTGCCCCCCTGCCCGACTGAGAATGTGCCGTGATAATTGAGTGCGTCGACGAGTCGTGATCGGTCGCGTATCTCGTTTCCACCAGCACCCACGGGCAACACTTGCACACTCCCGCGTCCACACAAGACAGTCGTGCGCGACTGACGACCTGCATTCAAGAACTCGAAGTTTCGTTGGGCACAACAGACGCACTCTGGATCCTTCTCGTGCGGACCAATCGCGCGTGTCACGCCCGTTCGTCCATCAAAGGCAATGAGTCGACAATCCACAGCATCGCGCATCCCCGCAAGCCACTTGATGCATTCTCCTGCTGCATGCGCGGCCGCTCGCACCACCACTGGACCAAACACACCAGCCGTATCGCATGTCTGAAGTACGCCTGGTGACGGCGCATCGGGATACACACACCGAAGGCACGCACCGCCTGGAACGCACGACATCGCGCGCCCTTCCCAGCCAACCGCCGCGGCATAAAAATAGGGAATCGACTCGCGCACACACCACTCATTGATGAGGTTTCGGCCTTCCATGTTGTCGAGTCCATCGACGATCGCATCGACGCCGCGCGCATAACTCTCGATCGACTCGCCATCGAGTTGGTCGCTCCATGCATCGATACGAATGGAACTGTTGACGCTCGCTAATCGCTCCTTCGCCGCGTCCACTTTCGGAAGGGATCGACGGGCATCGTCTTCTGTATAAAGCACCTGCCGCTGGAGGTTGGTCAACTCCACCACATCGCGGTCGACGAGCACGATTCTGCCAACACCCGCGCGGGCGAGCAGATCTGCGGATGCGCATCCAAGCGCACCCACGCCAGCAATCAAGACGCTCGAAGCGGTGAGCCGCTCTTGCGCACTCGGTGTGAATCCTTCAAGCAGCGTCTGTCGGTGGTAGCGGTTGGATTGCACCGCTCCATTCTAGAACCCCACTCTCTGGGCACATCGTGTCGCCGCAACCCAATAAAAAAAGCCTCCCGTTCAGCCCGAGAGGCTCTTATCCGCAATGGTTTCGTTTGAGCAGATCACCAAGCGAAGTGAGCGAATGCGCGGTTTGCATCAGCCATTCGATGGGTGTTCTCTTTGGTCGTCACAGACTTGCCTGTGTTCATCGCCGCGTCGTACAACTCTTTGGCGAGACGGGTGGCAATTGGCTTCCCCTTTTCTTCGCGTGCGGATCCGATGATCCAACGGAAGGTCAGGCTCTGCTGCCGACGCTTGTTGAGCTGCATCGGCACCTGGTAGTTGGCGCCGCCGACGCGCTTCGAACGAACTTCCACGGTTGGTCGCACGTTATCGAGGGCCAATTGAAAGAGTTCGAATGCAGTCTTCGGAAGTGCTTCCGACTTATCTTTATCGAGTTTGTTCTGAATCAGGTCGAACGCGTCGTAGACGAGCTTCATCGCCGTCGCCTTCTTGCCGTCGTACATGATGCAATTGACAAACTTCGCCACGACGAGGTCGTGGTAACGGGGATCTGGTTTGAGCTGCGTTGCGCTCGCTGTGAACTTACGTGCCATAGGTGTGTCCTTTCAATGTTCGCTCTGGCCTGAGGATGGGCATCTCGAGGCAGTGGCCAGTGCTACTCCACAAAACACAAAACGGGCTGAGATTCGGCACATGCCGAAACTCAGTGGTGAATCGTTACTTCTTCTTCGCTGAGACGGCACCACGCTTGACGCCGTACTTCGACCGACTCTTCTTTCGTCCATCGACGCCGAGGCAATCCAACGATCCTCGAACAACGTGATAACGAACACCGGGAAGATCGCGCACGCGGCCGCCGCGCACGAGCACAATGGAGTGCTCTTGCAGATTGTGACCTTCGCCGCCGATGTATGCAGTCACTTCGCGTCCGTTCGACAGACGCACACGGCACACCTTTCGAAGCGCTGAGTTTGGCTTCTTTGGAGTCACCGTCTTGACCTGAAGGCAAACGCCGCGGCGTTGAGGGCACTTGTCCAAATCACGAACCTTGCTCTTAGTAGGCTTGTCGCGACGTGGCTTCCGAACGAGCTGATTAATGGTCGGCATGCGATTCCTAAGTCAATGAGAAACTCCCCGACATCGGGGAATCGGGCAATGTAGCGGGAGTGAGCCATCTTGACAACAGATGCGGCGATATTGCTCATAAGAGGTGGATAGAAAAAAGTGATTATCGGACAACAATGAGTGGTGTTCTTGCACACACTTCTTCGCGGCGATACACTGCACGACTCGGACTCGCGGAGCCCCCGCGCGCTAAGGAACACACTATGAATCCTCCATTTCGCGTCTCCCCAGGTCGTAAGCGTCGCCGTCGTGCCCATCAGGCGATTAGCGCAATCAAGACTGTCCTCTGCCCCAACTGCGGGTCTGCCCGCCGCCCACACTGCGCGTGTGGAAGTTGTGGCTATGTCCGCCCAGGACTGCAGATCAAGGCACTCCGTTCCGACTCCCAGGCTTGACCCGAAAGGCACCCAGTGCGAATCGGCGTCGATGTCATGGGGGGCGACAACGCTCCTGACGAAATTTTGAAGGGGTGCTTTCTCGCGCTCGACCGCCTCGCGGCCGATGACGAGATCTATCTCATTGGCGATCGATCGTGCATCGAGGACGCGCTCGTTGAACGAGCCATTCGCGATGATCGCATTCGCACGGTATTCACGACTGAAGTCATCGGGATGGATGAATCTCCCGTCGACGCGGTTCGTAATAAGGAAGACTCGTCGATCACCGTGATGACGCGGATGGCAGGTCCTGGCGCAAAGGGAGACCGACTCGACGGTGTGGTGAGTGCAGGAAACACTGGCGCGTGCATTGCGGCGGCGCAGATGTACATGCGTCGACTTCCCAATGTCATTCGACCCGGCATCGCCGTGACTGTTCCGACATTCGCTGGTCCTGTTGTGCTCATCGATGTCGGCGCCAACATTGAGCCGAAGCCTGCACATCTCGCGCAGTACGGAATCATGGGTGATTTGTATGCGCGGCAAATCCTTGGCATCAAGTCGCCGCGCGTTGCACTCATGAATGTGGGCGGAGAAGCTGGCAAGGGAACGGGCGAGATGAAGGAAGCTCGCGAATTGCTCGAGCGAGAGAGCGATATTCGATTCACGGGGTATGTCGAAGGTCGCGGCGTTTTCAACGGCGAAGCCGATGTCGTCATCACGGACGGCGTGGTCGGCAATGTCATGATCAAGTTGGCTGAAGGACTTTCCGCAGGAATTTTCAGGGCCTTGGTTCGCGAAACCTTGGAGATCGACCCTCAGTTGGTCCCGCGCCTCGATCCTGTGATCAATAGTTTGTACAGGAAGCACGACTACCACGAGTATGGGGGCGCTCCACTTCTTGGAGTGAACGGAGTCTGCTTGATTTCCCACGGATCCAGCGTGGCGCGCACAATCACCAATGCGGTGGTGCGTGCGAAGCAGTTCGTCGCGAGCGGCATCAACGATGAAATGGTGCGACGCCTTGCCACGAGTGGGCAACCCCAAGCATGAATGTCTCTCAGGCATTTGTCCCCGTGGGCGTTCGCATTCTGGGGACTGGATCTGCGCTGCCTGAGGCACGGCTGACCAATCACGATTTTGAAAAAATTGTCGACACGTCGGATGAGTGGATCTTCAAGCGCACTGGCATTTCCGAGCGACGCATTTGCAAGGGTCCGACAGAGGGAGCATTCACACTCGGTCGCGATGCCCTTGCACGAGCCCTCGAATCCGCTGGAATCGAAGGCAAAGACCTCGACCTCATCATCGTTGCGAGTGTGAGTAGCGAGATGACCTGTCCATCCAATGCGTGTCGCATCGGACACGCGCTCGATGCCGATGGTGTTCCTGGATTCGATCTCGTCGCAGCGTGCAGCGGGTTTGTCTACGGGATGATCGTCGCTGAATCGATGATTCGATCGGGACGATTCCGCCGCATTGGCGTCGTGGGCGTTGATGAAATGAGCCGCTTCTCGGATTACGCCGACCGCTCGTTGAGCATTCTCTTCGGTGATGGAGCGGGTGCAGCAGTACTCGCTGCCGATGAGAATCCTGAACTGGGGTGCCAATGGCAAACGATGGGAAGTGATGGATCGGGGGAGACTCATCTGTACATCCCAAGGCGCGATCAGGATGTGCCGGATGCTGACCGCGATAATCCAATTCGTCTTGGTTGCCTGCGGATGAACGGACGCGAGGTCTACAAGTTCGCCGTCCATAAATTCTGCGAAGTGATGGAACGCGCATTCACCGAAACGCAACTGACCCCAGCTGATGTCAGTCAAATCATTTGTCATCAATCGAACATCCGCATCATTGAGAGCGCGAGAGAGCGATTCGGACTCCCCGCGGAAAAGGTCTACATCAACATTGACCGCTACGGCAACATGAGTGCAGGGAGTGCGGGAGTGTGCCTCGATGAATTGTGGCGCAGCGGAAAAATCACAAAAGGAATGCCCTTCGTGCTGGTGGCTTTTGGCGGCGGGCTCACTTGGGCTGGCGCTGTCTGGCGCGTGTGAATCGGCACGATGTCGGGATGGAACACACCATGTCAAACGTTTCGCCATCCGTCCTCCTCTGCCCTGGTCAAGGATCTCAAGCCATCGGCATGGGCATGGCTTGGTCGGACTCGAACGCGGCTGCTCGAGAGGTGTTCGACATCGCGGATGCGGTTGTGCAGTTGCCCGATGTCGCTCAAGGACGCTCGATTTCAATGGTGTGCCGTGAAGGTCCGAAGGAGTTGCTCGATCGAACGGATATATGCCAAGTGGCGTTGTTCACCAGCGCCGTGGCCTGTGCTCGTGCACTTGGGTTCTCTGCGCCTTGCGCGACCGCGGGACTTTCACTCGGCGAATACACCGCACTTCATCTCGCTGGTGCTTTCACACTCGAGGATGGACTTCGACTCGTGGCTGAGCGCGGACGATTGATGCAGGCGGCAGCCGAGTCGACATCGAGTGGGATGGTTGCCCTCATCGGCGCCGACGAAGCACAAGCGAATGAACTCTGTCTCGCCGCTGCAGAGGATGGAATCCTCGTCTGCGCCAACTTGAATTGCCCGGGTCAAGTCGTCGTGTCGGGGTCGACCGATGCGTGCGATCGCGCCATGATCGAGGCATCAACGCGCGGATTCAGGGCAGCTCGCCTCGCGGTGGCCGGCGCATTTCATAGTCCGATCATGGCCTCTGCTGCGGATGGAATGCGAATGGCCCTTGCGAAAACCACGATTCGCCCCTTGAATTGCCCTGTTTGGAGCAATGTGACGGCTTCGGTCCATGAGGGATCGAATCCAGATTCGATTCGGCAATTACTCGTCTCGCAACTGACGAGCGCGGTACGATGGGGAGAGTCTTGCCAGCGGATGCTGGTGCAAGTGCGCGCGGTTTTCCCAGAGGTTCGTTTCCTCGAGATGGCACCCGGCACGGTGCTCAAGGGACTGATGCGACGGATCGATCGAACCTGCGAGGTCTTCAGCCATGATGCTCCTTCCACGACCAATGCATAATTTCAAATGGATCGCCTCGCTGCTTTTGTGCGCGGGTGCGAGTGTCTTCACACTCACGGGATGCGGAGAAGATGAAGCCCCACCGCCACCGCCGCCAGCCCCGGTCGTCGAGTTGGAACCACCGCCGCCACCACCGCCGTCCGTCACCTCCATCAAGGATTTGATGAAGCGCCTCGGCATCAGCGAGAAGGTTCAGCTCGCTGAGGATGATGCTCCAGATACAGATGTGGAACGCATCGCCGTTCTGCTCTTCTTCGATTCATTCGCGAAGGGTGATGAGAAGGCTGCTGCGAAGCTGATGTCGACCTCGGACAAGCGCGAACTCGCGGCGATTGTCAAGAATGGTGGTTGGAAGAGTGCGACCGAGTCCATCGATCTCATCGAAGTCAAGACGGGCACGAGTCCGTCGGGCAATCCCTGCGCTCTTGGCATCTTTGCCTTTGCAACCACGGACGATCAGGGCGGACTCTGGGTTTATGAGGCCACCGATTCGCAAACTGAGTTCGATGCTGAGATCACTCCTCCCGATGTGATGGACGACCTTTCTGGTGCTGATCCCATTGGAAAGTGGTACGAGCTGATTGCACGGCTTTTGGCACTCGCTGATCTCCCCGACGAGATCGTTGAGATTGTGCAAGAAGACCGCACTGTTGCCGCA
Source organism: Planctomycetota bacterium (assembly GCA_027622195.1). Lineage (GTDB taxonomy): Bacteria > Planctomycetota > Phycisphaerae > Phycisphaerales > SM1A02 > SXOD01. The sequence goes on along the minus strand of JAQBZO010000014.1, from coordinate 35,791 downwards.
GATACTTCAGATGCTCCGCCGGCGAGCAGCGGTGGAAGTGGTGGCGCGCCGATGCGTCGCAAGCCCGTGGATGCTCCGATTGCTCCAGGTGGGCCTCCGAATCCGATGGCTCCAAGCGGAGCACCCGGTGGCGAAGAACCCTAAGCCAATACAGGTCGCTACATCGTCATTCCGCCGTCGACGACCAGCACATGTCCGCTGAGGAATCCAGCGCCATCGCTCGTCACATACGAAACCGCTTGCGCGATATCAGCGGTGGATCCGAATCGACGCACGGGAATACTGGCAATCGCCATGTCCTTGACGGACTGCGGCAATTTGCTCGTCATGTCGGTGTCGATGAATCCAGGAGCGATCACGTTCGCGGTCACACCCTTGGTACCGAGTTCCTTCGCGATCGATTTGGTGAGTCCAATGATGCCCGCCTTGGCGGCTGCGTAGTTTGTTTGTCCTGCGTTGCCTGAGATGCCTGAAACGCTGCTCATGTTGCAGATCCGCCCGAATCGGCCTCGCATCATGTGCCGGCAAGCGGTGCGGCACGCCGAGAAGACTCCCTTGAGATTGGTCTGAATGACGAGATCAAAATCTTCGTCTGACATACGCAGAATCAGTCCATCGCGTGTGAGACCCGCGTTGTTAACCAGAATGTCGAGTCGACCATGCTTCTCAGCGATGGCGTCCATCAATGCGGTGACCGCTGACGAATCAGCGATATCGCATGCATGTGCCTCGAATCGTCCACCCGATGCGGCAATTGCTTCGGCAGTGGCGGAAAGTCCCTCGACCGTGCGCGCCACGCCCACGACCAATCGGCCGTCCTCTGCCAATCGCTCGGCGATGGCTCGTCCAATGCCGCGGCTGGCTCCAGTTACGATGGCAACTCGTTGTTCGGTCATTCCTGTCTCCTCATCCGCACCTGCAGGCGAGGGAGTGTATCGAACACGCGGACTCGGTATGACGCCGTTTTCGCTTATACTGTTGCCCCGCGGCGCGTCTGCCGCCCATATTTGGAGGTTCCTGTGACTGAATCCGAGATTGAAGCCAAAGTTCTGACCATCATCGCCGACAAAATCAAGGTTGATAGAGGTGAAATCAAGCGGGACACCAATTTCTTCACCGACTTGAACGCCGATAGCCTCGACATGGTCGAGCTCACGATGGCGTTCGAGGAAGAATTCGACACCAAGATCCCAGAGGGCGACGCTGAAAAGCTTCAGACCGTGGGATCTGCGATCGACTACATCAAGTCGAAGTCATCCGAGCGCGCCACGAACTAACTGACGAGATTTGAAGCGAGGGCGCGGAGACTCCTGTGGACATCTACAGAATCCGCGCCCTACTTCTTCTACGAAGCAATGCGAACCATTCAACTGCGTCGAGTCGTCGTCACCGGACTGGGAGCGGTCACGAACGTGGGGATCGACACTCCAACGATGTGGAAGTCGATGGTCGAAGGGCGCTCTGGGGTCACCACAGTTTCTTCTTTTCCGCAGGGATCTGAATGGGGCGTCACGATCGGCGGAGAGGTGCGCGGATTCAAACCCGATTTAGTCATCGATCCTCGCGAACAAAAGCGCATGGATCGATACTGCCTCTTCGGCGTGTATGCCGCCGCCGAAGCGGCGAAGATGAGCGGATTCGATTTCGCAAAATCGGATCCCTACATGCAAGGTGTTGCCATCGGCTCTGGGATCGGCGGCATCGAGACGATTGAGATCAACTACAAGAAGTTGATCGAGACGAGTCCGGCTCGTGTGAATCCTTTCACGGTGCCGAAATTGATGGCGAATTCGTGCGCTGGAAATGTCTCGATTCGACTGAACCTCAAGGGATCCAATACCTGCACCGCCACCGCCTGCGCCTCTGGATCACACGCCATTGGTGCTGCTTTTCAGTCCATCCAGCGTGGAGACGCAGACATCATGCTCGCAGGTGGTGCCGAAGGTTCGGTCACCCCACTGTGCATGTCGAGTTTTGCGGCCATGAAGGCATTGTCCACACGCAACGATGCTCCTGAGAAGGCAAGTCGTCCATTCGATCGTGATCGAGATGGATTCGTTCTCGCTGAAGGCGCTGGGATCGTGGTGCTCGAAGAGTACGAACATGCCAAGCGTCGCGGGGCGAAGATCTACGCTGAGGTGGTTGGTTTTGGAACCTCTGGCGATGCGACCCATATCGCGGCTCCTGATCCAGGTGGTGCCGGGGCACGCCGCGCCATGTTCAATGCACTCAAGGATGCAGAGGTCAATCTTGACTCGATTGGCTACATCAATGCGCACGGCACAAGCACGCCGCTGGGAGACTCAGCCGAAGTGGCTGCGGTGAAATCGCTCTTTGGTGATTCTGCCTCAAAACTCGCGATGAGCAGCACCAAGAGTTGTACGGGCCATGCACTCGGAGCAGCAGGAGGTATCGAAACGATCGCCACGGTGATGGCGGTTCACGATGGCATCATGCCCCCCACGATCAACCTCGACACCCCCGACGAAGGATTCGATCTGGACTTTGTGGCTCATACCGCGCGGGAGCGAAAACTCAACTTTGCGATCAACAACTCGTTTGGTTTCGGAGGCCACAACACGAGCTTGGTCATCGCACGGTTCAACGGTTAATCCACCTACATTTCGCTCGCTCGTTTCGATACGATCGCGAGAGATGCCACGCGATCTACCTATTGGCAACGGAGACATGCTCGTCGGGTTTGACTCGATGTATCAAGTCCGCGATATCTACTGGCCACGGGTGGGAATGCCCAACCAAACGAGTGGACACGAACAACGATTCGGTGTCTGGGCCGATGGGACATTTCGGTGGATTACCGATGCGGGGTGGACGCGCGAGATGCGCTATGCGACCGACTCGCTCGTGACGAAGGTGACGCTCCGCCACCAAGATTTGGGCGTCGAACTCGAGTGCTCGGATGTGGTCGACTACTTCAGTCCAGTCCTCTTTCGGAGCGTTCGTGTGCGAGATTTGCGAGGCACGCAGCGCGATGTCCGAGTGTTCTTTCACATCGATTTCTCGATCGACGAGAGTCCTGTGGGCGACACGGTGAACTATGACCCGAAGACGGGCGCGCTCATTTGTTACAAGGACAATCGGTATTTCCTCATCAATGGAACCGATGGACGATCGTGGGGTGTCAGCACGTGGGCCACTGGCGCAAAACGCATCGGTGATGCCGAAGGAACATGGCGCGACGCTGAAGATGGTGTTCTCTCGCGCAATGCGATCGCTCAAGGAAGTGTGGACGCCGTCATCGGTTTCCCGCTGTCCATCGCGCCGAATGAAACAGTGTCGTGCTGCCTGTGGATTGCTGCGGGAACTCGCTACGCCGAGGTTTGTTCGCTCGACGAGAAGGTGCGCACGAAGACTCCGCACCGAATGATGTTGCGGACTGAGGCGTACTGGCGACTCTGGTGCAACAAAGAGCGCGAGAGCCTTCATCCACTTTCTCCGCTCGTTCAGTCGCTCGCGAAGCGCAGTGCGCTCACCATCCGAACCCAGTCAGACAATCGCGGTGCCATCATTGCAGCGAATGATTACGACATCACCCACTTTTCGGGCGACACTTATTCGTACATGTGGCCACGCGATGGAGCACTCGTGGCGCAGGCACTCGCGATGGCTGGACAGAGCGACTTGTGCCGACGGTTCTTTCGTTTTTGTGCTGAAGTGATTGAACCCGATGGATACTTTCTGCACAAATACAACCCCACAGGAACGCTTGCATCAAGTTGGCATCCGTGGGTCGTCGATGGTCGCCGCACGCTCCCTGTTCAAGAAGATGAAACCGCGCTGGTCATTTGGTCCTTTCGACAACACTTCACGATGTTTCGCGATGTGGAGTTCTTGCGAGACCTCTATAACCCGCTGGTCGTTGATCCCGCCAATTGGATCATGTCGTACCGCGATGCAAACGACCTGCCGCTCCCTTCTTGGGATCTGTGGGAAGAACGCCGCGGTATCCACCTGTTCACCGTAGCCGCGGTGATCGGCGCACTCGACGCTGCGGCGGCATTCTCCAATGACCTTGGAGCGCTCGATCGAGCTGCCGAGTTCGCACACGGAGCATCGCAAATGCGTGCGGCGTTGATCCAACATCTTTGGGATGAAGAGCGTGGACAATTCGCGCGCATGGCGACTCCTGCTGATGGGTCGACCTACCGACTCGATTTTACGTTCGATGCTGCCGCCGCTGGATTGTTCAAGTTCGGAGCACTCTCAGCGGACGATCCTCGCGTCGTTCGACATATGGAATCCATGCGCAAGGCTTTGTGGTGCCAGACAGAAATCGGGGGCATCGCGCGATACCAGAACGACTATTACCACCAGATTGAGAAGCGTGACACGGATCGAGTCCCTGGAAATCCGTGGATCATCTGCACTCTCTGGATCGCTGAGTGGATCATCGCGCGCGCCACGAGTGTTGAACAACTCAAGGAAGCTGAGATGTATATCGAGTGGGCTGCTGCGCGTGCCGCACCAAGCGGCATTCTTGCTGAGCAGTGTCATCCCTACACCGGCGAACCATTATCAGTGAGTCCGCTCACATGGTCCCATGCTGAATTCCTGGCGACTTCAATTGCGTATGCGCGCAAGCACAGAGTGCTGACGCAGGGATAAACAGGGTTCGCTGGATCGCCGGATCGAGTTAGTTGCGCCGTCCCATGAGTGCGAGTCGAAACGCGAGCTTGAGCGCTTCGAGGTAAACCCAGGCGAGACTCACGATGAGACCAAAGGTGAGGAACCACTCCATGGACGATGGAGCTCCCGAGTTCACCGCCTCTTCGATTTTTCCGAAGTCGATCACGAACCAGAGTGCTGCAATTCCGAGGATAAGCACATTGAGTCCAATTCCGATCAAGGCTGGTGTGCCACCCTCGAGTGCGGATCCCATTGAAATGAACGGCATGTGAATGCTGAACATCGAGAGGATGAATGAGACCAAGTAGACAAGTGCAATACCAATCGTGGCGACCGACATGAATGCCTTGAAACGGGCGGTGGGACGGATGAGTCCCATTCGGTACGCACCAAGCATGGCGAGCATGAGCGCAATCGTGATCACGAACGCTTGAAGGGCAAGCCCTCCCATGACGGAACCACCTTGCGCAGCAAGAATCGACTCGAAGACCCAGGTGATTGCGCCGAGTGCGACTCCCTGAATCGAGGCGTACATCGGAGCGCCGATTGCGCAACGTTCTGGAGTGCGCGCAAGAGTGAAAAAAACGATGAGCGACGCGATCGACGCGACGATCATGATCACCCAACTCATGGCAGGGAACTCGGTCGCGAGTGCATATCCACCCACGCCCGTCAATGTGGCGAGGATGACGCACCCAGTGGTCTTGTTCACGATGCCTTGCACTGTGGCAACGCCTTGCATCGCTTCATTTCTGTGGGCGCGCAGCACATTACTGAGTGATGCGTCGGCGAGAACGGGATTGGTGCTTGTGAGGTTCATAGTTGTTCTTCTTCGGTACGGGAGGTGGCGGTCTGCATCACGCGTTGTTGCACACGCTCGACATAGAGTCGCACTTGTTCAATGACTGTGCGGTGGTGCGTCATGTTGAATGAGAAATCGAATGAGATGCCCGCGTAGGTGTGCTGCGAGGAATCGATGCGCGTGTGAACGACCTTTCCTGTGACGGCGAGCGGCACAGGCATATCGCGTCCAAGATCAATCTCAATCCAGAGAATGCGGTGGCGATTGAGTGCACTGGCCTCGGCTGGTTCGACGCGCAGCCCCACGCCGCCTCCGCCCACATTCATAAGAACTGCTGGAAACTCTGGCCCCACTTTGGGAAGGGGAAGCACAACTTTTGCCACTGCGCCCGTCTTGAGAAACGCATCGACGATCGTCGCGACCACACGTTCTGGTTCGACGACGGAAGCAGGATCGAGCAATGGGAAGCATCGAACGAGCGGAAGCGAAAGTCCGGCAACATCGAATCGAGTGAAACAACGAAGGCAACGCTCCACACTTTCGGGCGCTTCGATGCGCATCAGTCGAGTGCGGTCCACCTCTGATTCGCTCACCTTGCGTGTCTTGAACTTCCACCGGTTCTGACCCACCGTCATCGCGGCCACGAGTCGCGCTCCGTTCTTGAGCGCGATCACACGCCCAAGAGCAACGGGTGCTTCGATGACGATGCATTCTTCTTCAATGGCCATGATTCGCACACGCCAGACGAGATCCGCCGCCCCCGCTTCCTCGACTGGATCCTTCCCAACGGTGCCTCGGTCGAGCGCGATTTCGAGTCCACCACCGCGCTCCATGATTTGTTGCATGGTGCGTCGCCATTCCTGAGTTCGTGATCGATTGGCTGACACAGAGCGTTCATTGTACTTCGTTCATAGACCGGCGCAGTGTGCGCAGTCGTGCCTCGATGTGATCGGTGGTGGTTGGAAGGACACCTCCGAATCGGGCGCGGTAGAACAATTTCACCAACTCACTCACCTCGTGACGTGCGACCGCGTGTTCTCGCGGTACTGCTGAAGCCCAGTCGAGCAGGGTCCAGCCAGCGCGGCGGGGTCCTGCAGTGCGATGGAGGAACTCATGGAGTCCGTCAAAGGTCATAAAGAGTCTGAGCGTTGCGCCCGCAGTGTGACGAGTCGGATGATCAGGCCGCCAACGCTCGATCAACCTGTCGTTCCTCCATCTCTTCAGCGTGAGGGCGAGGCTGGCGGCGAAGAGGCAGAGCCCGATTGAAAGAATCCACGCCTGCGCTTGCCACGCGTACATCGGATCATTCGCGAGCCACGCCGAGATGTCCTTGATCATGCGGACGATGGGCGCAATCACGACAGCAATCCATTCGTCTCTTGCGTGTCCAATGCGAATGAGTAACTCATTCTGACTCGACGAGTCGAACGAGATGATGTGTCGCGCGATGAACTCCTCCACGGGTGCGACGGCCGCGAGGATGCGATCCATCCACGATCGCTGCCCTTCTCTTGCTGCGGTGATTCTGGAGAGAGGAGCCGCATCAAAGACAGTCCATCGATCTACTCCTGTGCGCACTTCGGTCCATGCGTGTGCATCACTTTCACGAACGGTGTACGTGCCATTGGCGGTGTTGAACTCAGTCGCGAGGTAGCCAGAGATGATCCTCGCTTCAATCTCGAGCGAGCGACAGAGCGCGACCATTGCGCTGGCGAACAGTTCGCAGTGCCCTTCCCTTGACTCAAAGAGAAAGTGCGTGATCGGATCGACGCCGACAGGTGATTCGATCCGGCGAAGTGCGTACCGGTATGGATCCGACTCGATTGTCATCTCGATCGCGGAAGCGAGGATCGATGCTTGCTGATACTCGTTGGGTTCGAGCGACCAGCGTGGATGCGCTTCGCGCTTGATGGACTCCGCCATTTCTCGCACCGCGGGACCGAATGCATCACGATCGACTTCTATTCGTTCTGTTGGATGTGCTGGGCGAAGAAGCGCAAGGTCCTCTTCGGTCGGAAATGGATTGACCCGCGAGGACCACGTCGACATGGGTGGAACGAGCACAACTCGACTTGACTCTGCATACGGAAGGGTGAGATCCTCACTCGTGCGCAGTGCAAATGTTGCTTGGATGAGAGGGAGCACCCCTCTGCTCGCGCCTCTCGAACGAAAATCGATCTGCCAGATTCCGCCTGCGCCAGAAGGAGCGCCTCGACCGAGCGATTCCCAGATGTTGGCCGTGCACGCGATGAATCGCGTTGGTCCGTTGGATCCAAACCACCGCTTGGTCACAGGATCGTATTGGTCGAGGACGGCACCGCGAACATACAGGGCACCGAGTGCCGACGAGCGTGCTCCGCTTGGATCCTTCACCACAATTTCCAGTGCTTCTCGACGCGATTCAAGGATCGGACCCGTCGCACTCAATTCGACCACCGTTGTGAGTCCAGTCTGACTCTCGGCATACGGATGAACCGACTCTCCAAGGGCCGACCTTGGAAAACTGATGAAGACGATGAGGGCAACGGTGCTGCTGGAGATCACGAGCACTGCGGTCGTCCAGAGCAGCGCGAGAGATGGATGATCTGTCCGAAGCGCTGGCGGCAGAACCGTTCCCAGTATGCGCGCTCGAGCCATTCGCGCGTTGGTTGAACCCGATGTCAACCTCTCACACAACTTGGCATAGATCAGGATTGGCACGCCAATCGCCACAAAGAGAGCCGGTAGCGGCATCGGCGACATGAACGCCGTCGCTGCGATAATGATCGCACACAGGTGCAGCGATGCGCGATCTTCTCCCAATCGCCGAACGGTCCACAGTCGGAGGACGAGTACCGCGGCGGGAACAATTGCGGCCATCGCAACCATGTTGTCAAGCGAATAGGCAAGAGCCAGTCTGATGCACGCAGCCACAATGATGAGTGTTCCAATCGCAATCGATACATGTCTTGGAAGGCGATGTCCGCGTGGTGCCTCTGCAAGAAGGATCGATCCAACACAAAGCATGGCTGATACTGCAGCGATCCACGGAGCGCCCTGGCCCAAAGCCAATGTCGAGACGGACCATGCCGACGCGATGACCACGGGTCGATGAGACCGTTCGTCGTTCATCATCGAACCACCTCTTCGAGTGATGCGAGTTGGGATGCGGTGAGATGAATCGCGTCCGCATTTCCCAAACTGGTGTCCGAGCGTTCTGGGTGGACCACGATTTCCCGCGCGGGCTGCCGTCGTACGCGCGAGCGACTTGCAATGCGCTGTTGATCAAGATCGAGCAGTGCCAGTGCGCGATGCACTCGTTCCACATGTCGGGTACCACGACGAGGGGCGAGCAACACCGTTGGGATTCCAACGATTTCAAGTCCAACTTCAATGCCAGCCTCGGAGGCTGCGGACACAAGGCTCGCGACAAGCACAATGGCACGTTCTTCGAGCCCTCGCGCTTGAACTTGAGGTGCTCGAATGTCGGCAGTCGACGTTCGTAAGTCGAGGACGATTCGAACGCGAGGCTGAGAAGGCGCCGCGCGATCGACGACGATGAGTTCTCCAGGCGCGGAACTTCGCACCCATGCCACTTGTCTTGCTTCGTCTCCAGGTCGCCACTCTCGAAGCCCTATTGGATCTTCGCCAAATCCAATGCTCACACCAAGAGAGCGTCCTTCATGCCCTGTGGACAACAAGGATTGAATCAGCGAGGGACGAAGGGGACGTACTTGGGGCAACACGATCATGGACTGCGTTTCAATCCACACGATGGACTTGTGGAGGAGACCCAGCGGAAACTCAGAAGAGAGAGTCAACTTTTCGAGTTGCATCGTGCCTCGAGTGCGAGGGATGATCCACGAGGATGCTGTTGCCGATCCCCTGCGGTGAATGCAACCGCACCACGCTGCACTGGACTCGTCGGTCGGGGAGGCGAGTTCGGTGATGGTGACATCGCAGGCAGGAATGATGCGAGCGCGGTTGCGAATCCGATACTCCACTCGCATCGGATCGCCGACACGCGCATGCGTTGGCAGCTTGCGCGTCACTCGCAATCGAATCATCATCATCCCACTCACGGCACCTGATGCCACGAAGAGACCAATGGAGAATCCGAACACGCCGATGAGCACTCCAGAAGGACGTTGCAGCGCCGCGGTTCCAAAGATCAGCGCAAGCACGATCAACGCGACTCCCGGCGCGCGCACTCGTGATCGTCGACTGATCTGCTTCATCAACACCTCATGGTTTCGCGAGCATGGACAGGGGCCGGAAGAAGTTGGACACAATCAATCTCGCCAACAACGACATGCACACCACCGCGACCGAGCCCAGACGAGTCGTGATGGCTGCGATGGGCACACTTCGAATGGCACCTTTCGGCGGATCTCCTCGGACGGCAAGGAGCACACATCCAACCGGAACAAGGATGAATGCGCTGAACCACGCCACCGACTGTACAAACACAACAACCGGAGTCGCGAGCGTGGTCGCAGTCGCGAATTGTCCAATGACCGCGGCGGTTTGCCATGAGATCAGCCAAATGACTTGCACCACGCAGATCGCAGCCGCAAGGACATGCGACGCCTCATGTGCCGCCGCCCATTCGCTGAGATCGAGGTGTTTGCGTGCCGACCTCAAGAAAACCTTGAAGACGAGAAAACACGTCATCATCCATCCACCAAGGACGCAAAAGAGTGCGATGCACATTCCTGTGGCATCACGAGCGACTCCGATCTCGTTGTGCTGCCACACCAACCCAGTCGAGCGCATGCTGTGCGAGACCAATCCCGCATCCAAGTTTTTCACAAACGGTGGATACTCGTTGATGGATCGCGTCCTTTGATATTCGCCAGCCACCGCTGTCTGTACAACATGCGTCTTCCCCGCGATGAAGAGCCACGCCACCAAGACGATGCACGAGAGGAAGACCACGCGCCCTCTTCGCATGGGCACACCAGAGGGACCCACCAACCAACTTCCTGCGCGCCAACTTCGAAGGAACATGAAGCCAACAATGGTGCCGCGCATCGATTCGGGTCGTCCACTCTGCCAGCGCAGGGGCGACACGCCGCACTCGGTGCACGGCGACACGTTGTTCGATGTCGGGTATCCGCAAGAAGGGCAGCGCATGTGTTCCTCGAAGGCAATCGTTGGCGGGATTCGCTTGTGACCGAATCTGCTGTAGGTTAGAGGCGAATGAGCGATTCAAGTCCAGAGGAAGTCACACCAGAACCACCCATGGGTCCTTGGGGTTCGCTCATTCCAGAGGAGACCGGTCTCGTCGCTTTTTGGCCACACCGTGAGTCCCCGACATTGGAAGAGGTTTCATCAGCGATTCGCACTTGGGTTGGCGAGGATGTCGTCGTAACCGATGCCGAAGAGTCTGAGGACGAGAATGAAGAACCATCAAGCGAGACGCTCTTCCGCGCCGTCCCCATTGATGTTGACGACACCGACACGCTGTGGGGACTTCAACTGACCGTCCCCAGCATGAACAGCGCAATCATTTTGTGGGCGGAGGCCGCGACACAACTTGGGAAAGAAGAGAGAGAACAACTCGGTACCGCGTCTGCGGATAGCCCGTGGGTCATCCGCGCGCAAACCGTTTTGCAACCCGGACAGGCTGCTGATGATTACTTCATGCTGATGAACATTCTTGCAGGAGCGCTCCCCGATATCGTTGGGATTTTGGACGTTGTCACCAGTCAGCAGTTTCACCGAAAACAGCTTGATGAGATTTTTGTGGCGAAGGACGCCCTCCCGGTTGATCATGTGCTTTGGCGACTGGGTCGCTTTGACGGCAAGGCGGCGGGTGATCCCATCCTGCTCGCTTCAACAGGGCTGCGACGCTGCGGACTTCCAGAACTTGAAGTCATTGAATTGCCTGCTGAACACGCGCAAGCCGCTGTGATCACGATGCACACACTCGCGTCACTTCTGCTCGAAGGAGAACTTCCTGCGCCCGGCGACGCCATTGATATCGGTGATGGACTTCAAGTGTGCTTACGACTCTCGACCTCGATATCGGATCAACTTCCAGACCATGCGCCAGGACATCCCGCATGGAGAAAGCGGATGGCATCGCTCGGAATGCCTCGTTTTCAAGAGGTTTCAGCCGTTGTCTGTGAGCGCGGTCCTCAAGAAGGTCAGCCCACCGCGTGGCACTACCCGCGCGAAACAATTACGGCGATCGAGAGTGGAACGGCGGTGCTCTACATCAGTAGCAATGAAGCCAACGCCGAGGCGAGACGCGCGCAGGCCACCTTCCCGAGTTTTGCGACAGCGTGGGGATCCCTCCACCGTGCGAATCATCCTGACTGGAATGCACTCGCCGAGAAAGCATTTCTCGTTCAAGCGCCACTGGATATGGATCCATCTGACGAACGGATCGAACAGGTGTGGTTTCAACTTCGGTCCATCGAACGTGGATCGGTTCACGCCATACTCATTGAGAGTTCGCGAAGTGATCCAACCGCCATCGCGGGACAGGAGCGCGTGATTCCCATTGATCAGATCTCGAATTGGCGAGTGGAACTCCCCGATCGTTCCTATGGACCCTCCGAGACGGACATCCTCCTTGCTGCGATCGATCAGACGCGTGGTATCGAAGGGACCACACCGTGACGCGAGCGATTGATGAGCACGCCCTCGTCACGGTGCGACACGCTGCGAATGAAGTCGAAGCAGGAGCGATCCGTGCAGTACTCGTGGACGAAGGAATCGAGGCGTGGATCTTTGCCGCACCACTCACCACTCTTGGATTCGGTGCCTCTGCAGAATCGCTCGGTGGAATCCCTGTCCAAGTTCGTCTTGGGGAACTCGGTCGCGCGAAAACAGTTCTGCGCGAGAACGAGATGGTGTCTGAGTCATTGGATTGGGACTCGGTCGATGTGGGCGCCGAAACAGATGAGGTTCAAGCCGCTTCGTCGGGAAGCACCGCCGTTGTCACATTGGGACGAATACTCGTTCGAATCGGAATGGTCTTCGTATTCCTTCTGCTCGTCGTGCTCGCCGTTGGCGGAGTCGGCGCCATCTTCGCCGCGCTGCGCGGTTAGACGATCAGGTTGACCATTTTCCCAGGGACGGCAATGACCCGCTGAACAGGGCGACCTGCGAGTTGGGCGACCACTTGCTCATGATTCATGGCGAAGTGTTCAAGTTGCGCACGATCCTTCGCCACGGCGGTTGGCACCATGATCCGCGTGCGCATCTTGCCAAGAATCTGAATCGGAATCTCGACCTCAGTATTCACGAGCATGGCTGGATCCACCGTGGGCCACGAAGCGGTCACCACACTCGATTCATGTCCAAGACGATGCCAGATCTCTTCGCCCATGTGCGGTGCGAATGGAGCAAGAACCCGCACAAATCGATCCAGTTGATCGCGTGTCAATCCGCCATCGTCAGTCGAGGCGAGTTCCGATGGTCGGGTCGCCGCGTTCACAAACTCGATCAACGCGGCAATCGCCGTGTTGAAGGCGAGTCGCTCCACATCGTCGGCCACTCGCTGAATCGTCCTGTGGAGCAATTTTTCAATCGCTGGATCAGCACTCTTCGCCACGAGGATGCTTCCTGTCTTTTCGTCGACGGCGAGTCTCCACGCGCGTTGCAGGAATCGGTACACACCCGCGATGTCTCGAGTGTTCCACGGCTTCGTCGCTTCGAGCGGTCCCATGTACATCTCGTACAGCCGAAATGTGTCGGCGCCGAACTCGGCGATGATGTCATCGGGGTTCACAACATTGCGCAAACTCTTCGACATCTTCGCGATGATCTGAACAACCGTAGCACCTGTCGCACGCTCGAAAAACGCGCCGTCTCGCTCGTCCACTTCATCGACCGCCACCAAACTCTTGTCTGATCGTTGATAGGCAAAACTCGTGATGAGTCCCTGATGGAACAACTTCGCGAATGGCTCTGGCGAAGAGACATACCCAAGATCAAAGAGCATCTTGTGCCAGAACCGCGCGTAGAGAAGATGAAGCACCGCGTGTTCGGATCCACCCACATAGAGATCGACGCCTGACACCGGCGCATTCTTGCAGGGTCCGAGCCAGTACTGCTCATTGGCACTGGACACGAAAGCGTTCGTGTTCTTCGGATCGCAATAACGCAGGTAGTACCAACAAGAACCCGCCCAACCAGGCATCGTGTTCGTCTCGCGGCGCACTGGTGTTTGCGGTGGCAGGATGTTTGGATCCACCCCCGCTGCACCCGCCGTCGTCTCAACCCATGCTCGCACCTTCCCGAGTGGCGGGACTGGATGATCGCTTTCAATGGGCTGATAGTCCACCATTTCTGGAAGGGTGATCGGAAGCGATGAGACGGATACTGGATAGTGATTCCCAGATTCGTCGAACACGATCGGGAATGGCTCGCCCCAATAACGCTGACGGCTAAAGAGCCAATCATGAAGTCGAAAGTTCACGCGTCGAACGCCCACACCCAATTCGGTGAGCCACGAGGTCATGCGCTGCTGCGCCTCATGAGTTGAAAGTCCATTCAAGGACACCGAGTTGTTCGCACTTTGAATGGATCTCCCCTCGCCAGTGACCGCGCATGTGCCGTCGAATGGTGCGCCAGCAACTTCAACGACCGCGCGAACCGCGAGATTGAATGTGGATGCAAAGGCGAAGTCGCGTTCATCGTGGGCTGGCACGGCCATGATCGCCCCGGTGCCGTAGTTCGACAACACATAGTCCGCCGTCCACACAGGAATGAGTTCGCCTGTGGCGGGATTGGTCGCATAAAGCCCCGTTGAAACGCCTGTTTTTACCTTGGTGTCTGCTTGACGATCGAGATCGCTGTGATCACGCGCCGCCGATGCGTAGTCACGCAGTGCACTCGCAGTCGACGGGCAGTCGAGGCACGAGAGTGCGTGTCCAACAAGCGGGTGTTCTGGAGCAACGACCATGTAGGTGGCTCCGAAGATGGTGTCGGGACGGGTGGTGAATATTCGCAGTGGACCGAACCCCTCGATCGCGAAGTCAATCTCTGCCCCTTCACTCCGTCCGATCCATTCGCTCTGCATCGTTCGCGTGGACTGTGGCCAATCGACGAGCGCGAGATCAGAGAGCAATCTCGGTGCATACGCAGTGATGCGAAACATCCATTGGCGCAGCGGCATTCGCGTGACAGGAAATCCGCCCCGCTCACTTCGCCCATCGATCACTTCCTCATTCGCAAGAACCGTCCCCAACTTCGGACACCAATTCACGCTCTGCTCACCGAGATAAGCGATTCGCCGTCCATCAATGAAGTGTCGGCGCGCGGCCTCGTCGAGTTCAGTCCAGGCCGTGCCATCGGCAAGACGCGTACTCGCTTCGAGTTCAGACACTAACTCAGCAATCGGTCGAGCACGATTCGTGCGCTCGTCGTACCAGCTGTTGTAGGCGAGTAACCAGATCCACTGCGTCCACTTCACATAGGACGGTTCGATCGTTGCAAATTCGCGGGACCAGTCATAACTGAATCCGAATCGCTTCAGTTGTCGGCGAAAGTTGTCAATCGCAGTGCGCGTGGTGATCGAAGGATGCACCCCTGTTTGCACCGCGTACTGCTCAGCAGGAAGTCCGAACGCGTCCCACCCCATTGGATGCAACACATTGCATCCTTGCATTCGCTTCATCCGACACAAAATGTCCGTCGCCGTGTATCCCTCTGGATGCCCCACATGCAGACCCGCTCCAGATGGATACGGGAACATATCAAGGCAATAAAACTTCGGCTTCGACGGATCAAATCCCTCCTCGCCTGGATTCAAAACGCGATACACACCATCTGATTCCCACTGCTTTTGCCATCGTTGTTCGATGGCATCGGCGAGCGCTGCGTCGTATCGAAAGGGTGTTGATTCTTCAGCCGACATGGGCTGCGAAGCGTACATCAACGAATCTGGGTCGCCGGCAAGAATCTCTTCTTCGCCTCGCCCACAACATAGAAACTACCCGTGATGCAGATGAGGTCTTCGCGACCCGCGGCACGCCCCGCGATCTCGAGGGCTTCCTTGATGTTGCGAGACACTTGACTCATTTTTCCATTTCGTTCGCTGTACATGCGCTGCAAATCAACAGGGTCCGCTGCGCGCGGATTCGTCACGCTGCGCGTAAAGATCACCTTGTCTGCTCCGATGGACATGGCATCCAACATCGCACCAACATCCTTATCGGCGCAGCAGCCGAAAATGCACACCATGCTGTCATACGGCACATGCGAACCAACGCACTTCATCAATGCTGCAACGCTTGCGGGATTGTGTGCGCCGTCGACAAGAATCTTCGGACGTTCGCTAATGATCTCCATTCGACCAGAGAGTTTCACTGCTGCGAGACCATGCGTAATCCGCTCGTCGGGACAGTTGTAGCCGCAGGATTTCAGAGCATCGACTGCCGCGAGCGCGAGTCCGCAATTCGTTGCTTGATGCTCTCCAGGAAGTGGCACAGGAAGATGTTCCAGCCGCGTGGTTATTGAATACAGACAAATGCGCGTGTGTGGACCGAGTTCTGGCGTCACGCAGAATCGACTCGAGAACTCGACATCCTTGTTGAGGACGCGCAGCGGTGCACCGATTCGCTCGGCCTCGGCGGTGAAGACCTTCAAGACTTCTGGCACCGGATCAAAGACGATGGCGGGAACTCCAGCCTTGAAAATGCCTGCTTTCTCGCGCGCAATCGCTCCGAGCGTCGTGCCGAGGAGTGCGGTGTGATCGAAATCGATTGTCGTGATCACGCTGACCAGCGGCGTGATGACATTCGTCGAATCCAGTCGCCCACCGAGTCCAACCTCGACGATCACGATGTCGACTGCCTCTTCAACGAAGTGGCAGAATGCCGCGGCAGTGATCGCCTCGAAGAAGGTGATCTTGTGGTCCAGTTTTCCTGCGGCCTTTTGCACCTTCGCCATCGCCGTGGCAAAGTCATTTTCTGAAATGTCCTTGCCATTGATCTGAATTCGCTCGCAGACTGATTCCATGTGTGGACTGGTGTAGCGCCCTACCGTGTATCCACACGCTTCCAGCATCTGCGCAATCATCGCCACGGTGGATCCCTTGCCAACCGTTCCGGCGACATGCACTGTTCTCAGTTGCTCGTGCGGTTTGCCGAGGTACCCGAGAAGGGCGATCATGCGATCGAGTTGAAAGGTCTTCTCGTCGTAGTGCACCGCGCGCGAGCGCTCGATGTCCGTTCGCCCAGAGAGATACGTCAGCGCTTTCGAGAATGGTGTTCTCATCTTCGATGATTCAACGGCGGCGGTCAGTCCAGCATCAACCAGAGGCGGAGTGCTCTTTTTTGCGCTTGTGCCTTGCTTGATCGTGCTCTTTGAAGTCGAGGGGGTGGGCGAAGTGGTATTTCGAGCCATCTCGCCATTGTAGAAAAAATCGGCGTAGAAATCAAAGTGAGTGGCTGAACCTGTTCTGACACAGTGGTTTACGTGTTAGTCTCGTGCCTTTGCTTTTCCCTCGGATTCGGGGCACGGCGGCTCCTTCGATCTTCCACTCCATCCGCAAGAAAGGAACTCGTGCCATTGTGCCGATGAGGAGGCGTGCCAAAAACAAAACCACTGCCAGCCACCCTCAGTTTTGAGGCGTGGCGCTCCATGCGCATCCTCAGCGAATTTGTTGATGGAGTCGACTGCCTTGCTCCACTTGGACCAGCGGTCACACTTTTTGGATCAGCGCGACTGCAAGCAGAAACGCAGGCGTATCGAGATGCCGAACGATGTGCGGCCGGACTCGTCAAGGCAGGGTTTGCAGTCATCACCGGCGGCGGACCAGGCATCATGGAGGGCGGCAACAAAGGTGCGCGTGACGCGGGCGGCGTCAGTGTCGGACTCAACATCTCCCTGCCACACGAGCAAGCACCAAACCCATTTCAGAATGTCGAAGTTTCATTCCGCTACTTTTTTGTGCGCAAGGTGATGTTCGTCAAGTACTCGCGCGGCTTCGTCATCTTTCCAGGTGGACTCGGCACATTGGATGAGACCTTTGAGTTACTCACGCTCATCCAAACAATGAAGATCGCGCCTCAGCCCATCGTCTTGATTGGTACCCAATTCTGGGCTGGGCTACTCGACTGGATGAACAACACCTTGCTTGGACAGCACAAGACCATTTCACAAGAAGATTTTGACCTCTTTCACCTCACCGATGATGTCGATGAAGCAGTCAAGTTGATCAGCGATGTCCATGAAAAGCGCGTCACATGGGCCCCGTCCATCCCTCGCTTCGCGCCAGATCCGATGGCGACAGTGCACGACATCACCAAGACCCACCATCATGCGTGGCGACGCGGCGATGCGTACATGGGCATCGAAGAAACTGAGTGATCATTCGACCTATCGCCAATCGTGTTTTGGATATCGGCGCTTGAGTTCTGGTCGAATCTGCGGATACAGCACCTTCCAAAAATTGCCGAGATCTGAAGTCACCTGAAGCGGTCGCATATTCGGGCCAGTCAATTCAAGAAGAACCGCTTCGCGTCCGCCAGCGACGCGTGGCGTTTCGGCGAGCCCGTAAAAATCCTGAATCCTCCCCCGCGCACGCGGAGGTTGCCCTGGCTCATACGTGATGCGCAACTGACGACCGCTCGGCAATGTGATCTCGCTCGGCGCGGTGACATCGACGAACCTTCGATCCTCCCATGAGATTGCCTCTTCGAGAACAGGAAGCACAAGTCGTTCGCGCACTTGGCTCCACCGTGTCGCATCAGCACAGAGATCACGCAACACAATCCGAAGATCATCGCTCGTAAATGTCGGCAGGTTTCTTTCTGGAAACCACTGCGCGACCGTGCGCACTCGCGCGAGCCATCGCTCGATGGATTCATCCCAACGCTCAAGATGAAGTGTTCCATCCACGATGAGGTCAGCGATGAGAGCACCTGCGGATGGACCATCTTTGCTCGGACGAGCAACCGACGACATCACTGCTCCATCGAAGTGTTCTTCTTCCACATCCATCACCGCTTGATGCTGAGCATCCCATCGATGCTCGTGGGTGGTTTGAATGCGATGAGCGAGTTCGGACCTGAGCACAGAGTCAGACACATGCTCGACGAGTGAAAGAGTTGCGAGCGCGCGTCGTCCATCGCCGCGATCTCCTGTCTCCAGCGCAATGACAGCGCCTTTATGGAGAACGAGTGAGTCCGCGCTGATTTCGCACGCGCGAAGGTCTCTCATCGCCACGTGCGGTCGATTCGCATCAGGACGCCATCCGACGCGATCAGGAAATCCAGCGATCAGACATCGAACAAGTTGATCGTGTGGCGGATGATCGGTCGGCCACGGATCTGCATCGACCGCTTCGCGCGTTGCCCTCTCGAGTTGCTTGGCAACCTGATCGATCTCGTGACACGCTCCGCGGTCGGCGCCCTGCACAACACGCCCACCCTGCACAGCCTCAACCAATCGCTCGCGGGCGACGAGGTCCCCAAGTGAATCATCGGGACCGAGCAAATTCGCGAGTGTTTCGCGGTCCACACGTTCAGCGGGGTCACGCTCACCGATGATCGCTGCCCACATCGAGGCCCGCTTCAGCATCGCGGATTCCGCCGCATTGAGCAGGACACGCGCCATTCGAGGATGCGTTGGAATGGCCGACATGCGCCGTCCATCATCAGTCAGTGTGGATGTCTCATCGATGGCATCCACAAGTCGAAGAATGCGTTTTGCATCAGCGAGCCGATCAGCGGGAGGCATCGTCATCCAAGGAAACGCGGCGGCATCGCGCCAACCGAGCGCCGCCAATTGCAGCACACACTCGGCTAGTTCGACCCGCGATACCTCTGGTTGTTCATGCGCTGCTCGGCGTGCATGCGCACGCTCACTCCACAGTCGGATGCAGACGCCCGGACGCACACGCCCCGCGCGACCCGCGCGTTGATCGGCACTCGCGCGACTGTGCTCCTCGAGTCGAAGCGTGTTCAATCCGCGCCGCGGATCGAACCGATGCACGCGCAAGAGTCCTGCATCGATCACCGTCGTCACTCCTGGAATCGTGAGCGACGTCTCAGCCACATTCGTCGCGACCACAATGCGACGCTGGTTCGACGCCTCGATGGCGCGATCTTGCTGATCCGGAGAAAGGGCTCCATGCAGCGGAAGCACCTCAATGCCAAGAGCCGTCACCGTCGCATCGGCGCGCAACACTTCGGCGCATCGCTCGATCTCCCCCTTCCCGGGAAGGAAGATCAACACATCGCCGCTCTTTTGAGAGTTCACCGCGGTCATCGCGCCACGCGCTGCGCGTTTCCACGATGGTTCGCCTTCGCGCGCACCATCGTCGTACTGCACGGCGACAGGAAACAGCCGACCTGAACATCGAAGGACGCTCGCCCCGAGGGTGATCGCCATCGACTCAGCATCAATCGTTGCACTCGCCACAATCAACTTGAGATCAGGACGGGACGACTGTTGCAGATGGCGCACGAGTCCGACCGCGAGATCCGATGCAAGTGTGCGCTCGTGATACTCATCCACCATGACGACGCCAATGCCGCGAAGCAACGAATCGGACTGGACCATGCGCATGAAGATTCCATCGGTGATGTAGAGGACGCGTGTGGCGCGGCTCTCCTGCCGATCGAGTCGTGTTCGATATCCGACGCGGTCTCCGAGTTTTTCCCCAAGGCGACTCGCGACAAACTTGGCGGCCGCACGCGTCGCCACGCGCCGTGGCTGAAGGACGAGAATGCGCCCCGAAATTGCTGCCGACTCGAGCAACATGCGTGGCACATGGGTCGTCTTTCCAGATCCTGTTTCCGCCGACAGGACAAGCGACGATCCGCTGGCGAGAGCTTCGAGAATCGCTCCTCGATGCGCTTCGATTGGAAGGATCAACTCGGGCTCCATGATCGCACAGTCCAGAGCAAGTCAGAACGAGTCAGAACACAGGCGAGTAGTGACCACGCACATCATCGAGAAAGCGCGCAATTTGACCTTGCTCACGCGGCGATGCAGTTCCCTCCACTTGAGTGTGAAAGAAGCCGAGGAATGCCATCGCACCATCAGAGTCAAGTCCTGGAATCTCTCCCAATTCCTTCACACGATTGGTGTCGCGACTCGCCTGCTTCTCGATACCCTTGAGAATCTCAGTGTCGGTTTTTTTACTCTCGTTTCCCGTCGCGGCACGCTCCGCGAAACGAATCCAATCGCAAGTCCACTTGTCGATGTACGTCTTGCGATCTTTCTCATCCAAGGTGAGGTAGGTCGATGCACCTTCGGCAAGTACATCCTTCGCCAAGATGCGCATGTTCTGTGTCATCTGTTTGCGCGTGGGACCAGTGACCCCCGCGAGGAATGCAGCCATCGACGCACTTTCTCCCGCTTTGAGACCTCGGAATCGATCCGCAAACTGCATCATGTATTCGATTCGATCCTTGAGCGGAAGCGCATTGAAGTCATCGCGGGTGAGATAGCTCAGCACATTGTCGACAGGACAATCGAAGATCGATGGCGGCGGACGCCACCGAGCATTCCACCACCAGATTCCACCGGTCAGGCACACTGCAATGAGCAACGCAGTTGCGAGTGACCCTTGCGCTCGACGACTGGACATGCATTCTTGAATGAAGTTCATCGTGTTCATCCTTCTGGGACCGCTTCATCGAGCGTCGCTTCGCCCGTGCTGCCATCCATGAAAACTCCGTTCCGAGGTGGTCGCGCCCCAGGATGACGGTCCTGCGAATCAAGAAGCAACGGGAAGACCCGCTGCGTGTCTAACTCGTAGAAGCGTGTCGAGAGTCGACTCTCTAAATCGTCACGCAATCGCGTCCGCTGCGCATCCGAAAGTGACAGTTGCGCGGCGAGCACCTGGAATACCTCGAGTTGAATCTGCGGAACGAATCGAATGAGTCCAGGTAAGTACATGTAACTCGTGCCCGTCGACACCGAGTCCTCATCAAAATCGGCTGGGCACAACCAAGTTGAACTCTCTTTCGGAAGCCGGCTATCCAGCTTTTGCGGCAACCCACCCTCAGGTCCAACAGGACCGATCGCGGGAAGAAACTCGCACATCGGCAATTGATCTTTGTGCGAGGTCACCCACCCGTCAATCACAGTCCAATTCTGTTTGAGATTCGAGAGGCACTGCGTATTGCGGCTCTCGAATCGCACGCTCGACACAACAGGGATCAGAATCCCCATCAGTGTGGAAATGATGCCGATCACCACCACCATTTCAATGAGTGTAAATGCACTTCGTAGACGCAGACGCATGGTGCCATTGTAGGGCCATTCCCAACAACTCAGCTCGTCTCCACTACTTTTCTGCGAACATCGCTTCGACGAACGCGTCAGGATCGAAGGGTTGCACATCCTCTGGAGTCTCGCCTGTTCCCACCAATTTGACGGGGATTCGTAGCTCGTCGTGAATGGCGAGGACGACACCGCCCTTTGCGGTCCCATCGAGTTTTGAGAGGAAGAGCCCTGTCACCTCGGCAGCCTTCGAAAACAACTCCGCCTGGCGAATCGCGTTTTGTCCGCTCGTGGCATCGATCACAAGCAATGTTTCGTGCGGAGCGCCTGGAATCCTTCGAGCAATGACATCTTTCAACTTGGCAAGTTGTCGCATCAAGTGATCTTGGGTGTGCAATCGTCCCGCGGTATCAACGATGAGCACATCTACTTTTCTCGCAACCGCTGCATCCGCCGCATCAAAAACGACCGAGGCAGGATCGGCGCCGTCGGGGCCTCGAATGAGTTCAACTCCAATGCGGTCAGCCCAGATCGCGAGTTGCGCGACAGCACCGGCACGAAACGTGTCGGCGGCGCACAGCAAAACCGACTTCCCAGACTTTTGAATCGAGTGCGCGATTTTGGCGACGCTCGTGGTCTTGCCGACTCCGTTCACTCCGACGACGAGAACAACGGTGGGATTGGTGGATGAAAAACGAATCGACGACGATTCCATTCCCCAACGCGCCTTGACGGTGCGCTTGAGGTGCGAGAGCGCATCCTCCCCCTTGACAATGCGACCCGCTGCGAACTCGTCGCGAAGACTTGCGACGATCTCGCGTGCCCCCTTGACCCCGACATCCGCCGCGATCAGAAGCCGCTCGATGTCATCAATGGTGGCGCTATCGAGATCGCGTCCGTGCAGCAGCGAATGGAGCCCACTTCCCAACACGCTGGCCGTCCTCGCAAAACCGCGGCGAACGACCTCCCACGCCTTCTTGAACATTACTGCGCTCCACCGCGATTGATTTGATCAAGAATCGCGTTGACGAATGACGCGCTCTTTTCAGAGGCAAACTCCTTCGCGATCTCCACCGCATCATTGATGCAGATTCCTGCTGGAACGCCATCCACTTTGAGTTCATACCAACCAAGGCGAAGCAGATTCCGATCAATGCGCGGTTGACGCTGCGTTGGCCATTCGGTACTCAGGGGTGCAATCACGGCATCGGCGTCATCAATGCGCGACCAGACCTTGACAGCGAGGTCAAATCCAGCTTGACGATCTTCGCTCGAACCAGGGCTTTCTCCTCGGTCCAGTGCTGCCCTCACTGCATCGGGGTCGCCCGACCGACCGCAATCGAATTGAAAGAGTGCCTGCACAGCGCATGTTCGCGCTGCACGATTGATCTGAGTCATGATTCTTGATTCCTCTTGAACACCTTGATCGACTGGAGTGAAGCGAGCGCTGCCTGCATCGCCTCAATTCCCTTGTTGCCATGATCTCCACCAGCGCGCGCGCGCGCCTGCGCCTCTGTTTGGCAGGTCAGTACGCCAAACGCGACCGGCTTCCCCGACGCGAGTGAGACCTTCAAGATGCCATGCGCAACCGCGTCGCAGATGTATCGGTCGTGGCTTGTCTCACCTGTCAGGACGCACCCCAAACATACGACCGCGTCAATGTCCTTGGCTTGCGCACACGATTGGGCGAGCAACGGTAACTCAAAGGCTCCAGGAGCTTCCACCACAGTGAGGTTGCATTGCACTCCGCCGCAGTGAAAGAAGTGCTCCGACGCCCCTGCGTGAAGCGCGTCCACAATCGCTCGGTGGTAACGAGCCACAACGATCGCGACGCGTACATCGTGGGCGATCGTCGAGACTGTTCCTTCCGACTCTTGAGGTCGTGACATGGGTCGGGGATGATATCTGACCCGATCCGGAGCCACGCCGACTGTGAGAAGTACCCGTAGGATGCCACGCGGTGGACCGTTCTCCTCCCAGCATGCGCACACTAAGCAACCTTTTTGTGGTCTTCGTGCTCACGCTCGCCACAATAGGACTCACTGCGTCCAATGCCTTCGCTCAAGTCGTCGAAGAGATCGCCATCAATGGTGATTCGTTGGGTGGATTTGTCCTCCCCGTCCTTCCCGTCGAGAGCGACATCACACTCGATGCGAATGAAACGTTTGCGTGGACCTCGGGAGACACAAAGCGCCTGCTCCTCAAAGGTGATGTGCGCGTTTCGTGCGGCTCCTACTTTTTCACAGCCGACACCGCCGTGGTGTGGATCAATCGCGTTCCATCCGCGGGTGGGTTGATCAATCAACTCGCTGTGTGGTTTCCAGTCGCAAGAGAACCAACACGACGCGCGGGACTCGGCGCATCGGGAACCGATCTTCTCGTCACCGCAAGTGCGCGAGGCAAGGTTCGGTTGGACTGCCCACTTGTTTTCAATCGCTCTCCGGGGCGAGACGCATCCGTCGAAGCGGCTACACGGCGACTCGTTCGATATCTCCGCGCACTCGCCGGCGGCGACTCGACACTGCGCACTCAACCGCTGATTCAGGTCGACCCAGTTCTTCCACCCGCTCCGCTCGTCGTTGGCGAGGGAGTTGTTCAGAGCGCTGATCAGTCGGCACAGGGAACTCCAACCGCGACACCAACCACGATCGCGAGGCAAGGTGCCGCGAAAACGCCCATCATTTCTCCAGGAAGCATAATTTCTTTTTCAGGAAACGAAGTGACGACCGAAGAGTCATCCGACTCCATTCTCATCGACGGAGCCGTCATGCTCGATGTGGATCCAATCCGATCGAGCACGGACTCGCGCGCGATGCAACTCGTCGCGGATCGAGTCGTAATCTTTCTCAAAGCAGGTTCGCTGAAGGGGCTCCGCGAGTCAACAACTCAAGTCGATGCATCCAGCGTCGAGGGGATTTACCTCGAAGGAAATGTGTCGGTCACCGACTTCAGTTACACGATTCGTGGACAACGCATTTATTACGATGTGATCGCCGACCGAGCCATCATGGTGGACTCCGTTCTTCGATCGACCTTTCGCGATGGATCGCCCGCCGTCGCGCGTGCCAAGGAACTCCGCCAACTCGCATCCAACCAATGGGAAGCGAACGATCTGACTCTCTCGTCAAGCGAGTTTGCAGAACCGCACCTTTCCATCGGTGCGTCTCACGCACTCGTGACACAAACAGATGAGCCGACAGGATCCACGATCTTGGCCGAAGCGGAACATGTCACGATTCGCGCGGGAGGAACGCCTTTTTTCTATTGGCCCAAATTGCGAGGATCACCCCAGTCGTATCCACTGCGACGACTCGCGATAGGCGAGCAGAAGTACACGGGCACGGAAGTCTCTGCCGAACTTGATCCATTCATCTTGATGGGACTCGACGTTCCTGATGGTTGGAGCGCGTCACTCCCGATGGACTACTACAGCAAGAACGGTGCAGGCGCGGGACTTCGCCTTGGTCGAAACATCGGCTCCTCTCGAGCATCGTTCAGCATGTACGGCTGGAATGACTTACTCAACAGCGAACAGACATACGCAGGGTTGGTCATGACCGCTCCTCAAGAGTTTCGCGGAGAGCTCCTCGGCGATTATTCCGCAGACCTCGGCGGAGGATGGCGCTCGCAACTGCAGATGGCGTACCTCAGTGACGCGGCATGGGCTGCCACATTCCGACAAGGCGAGTACGGCACGAGACGTGAATACGAAACCTCAGCCTTCCTCGAGCAGACTGGATCCAACGCGTCGCTTCAGATGCAAGTCAAGGGGACAGTGAATGACTTCGTCAGCACCGGTTGGCAGATGGCGTCACGCCCCTATACGGTGCAAAAACTTCCAGAACTCATCTATCGACGCGCCGGCGACGATCTTTGGTCGCAGGTCACTTGGACGCACGAGTATCAACTCGCTGGCATCGACCTCGAACTGCAAAATGCTTCGGCCGCACAATCTGGATTGAATCCACAAGCCATCAGCACGGATACCAATCTCAGTGCAAGCGACAACATCGCCTCCGCCTATCAGTCCGCTGGATACGACCAAGAATTGCGATGGCGCGTGACCACTCGCCAAGAAATGTCCCTTCCCTTCGACCTCTCTGGCGTTCGCATGGCTCCGTTCGTCTTTGGACTCGGCGCTGGTTACTTCGGAGATAACTTCTCGAACTACGGCGGAAATGACGGAAACACCCGCGCTCTTCTCGGTGGCGGATTGCGCCTCTCCTCGCGCCTCACCACGAGTTACGACGGCATTGAAAGCAGCCTGCTCGACATTCATCGATTGCGTCATGTGATCGAACCGTACTCCACTCTCTACAGCGCGTACGACTCTGGAGCCACCTACGACCGTCCCGTATACGACCAAGAGATTGAAGCGATCAGCGGAAGTTGGGTCACACAATTCGGAGTCACACAACGATTGCAAACAATGCGTGGTGCTCCTGGAGATTGGCGCAGCGTCGATATGGTCGTGCTCGACACGGGCATCGTCTTCGACGGGATGGACGCATCTGGTCCTCGCAACGACACGAACGCCGGAGTCGATGCGCTTCAGTGGCGGATGAGTCCAACTCCAGCGTTCTATTCATGGCGCCCAGAACTGAGTCAACGAGGATCGCACGCGTATGGCACTCTGACCTACGAAGCGTCAGATGCTGTCACGGTGTACGGCAGCACCACGTACCTCTTTGATGATGAACTGTTCGCGAACTCGGATGGATTCCCACGACGCTCATTCGGCGCGAGTGTGAAACAAGCGCCCGACCTCTCGGTGTACGGCGAATATCGGTACATCTACGCATTCAATCCTGCAACGGCGAGCACATACACCTACACCAATGACGAGTTCCTCCAAGGCGGATTCATCTACGACATTAGCAAGACCTACGACCTCAATTCGTCTCTGCAGTGGGACCTTCTCGCGAAACAATTCCGAGGATGGAATGTTGGGCTCATGCGTGAATTCCCCGACATGGATTTCGGTGTCAGGGGTGGATACGACGCTATTCAAGACGAGTACAACATCAGTTTCGTCCTTCGCATCGGACTCCCTGGAAAACCTCGCTCCACAATCGGCATCAATCCGAATCAGGACACTTGATCGGGCTGCGATTCGAAAAGCAGATCGCTCGGCGGGATCTTGCACTTCGCGCCAATGTGTGCACAGCCTGCGCGTGTGAGGCAGCGACCCTGACGAGTGCGTGCCACGAATCCGATCTGCAGTAAATACGGCTCGACCACATCCTCGAGCGAACCAACATCTTCGCCCATGGTTGCAGCGATCGCTTCCACGCCAACGGGGCCGCCTTCGTACACACCTGCAATCGTCTTCATATACGTGCGGTCGAGCGCGTCAAGCCCCTGCTGATCCACACCTTCGAGTTCAAGCGCGTCCGAGACCGTCGTCGCGGTGAACCGCCCCTTGGCCTTGACTTCAGCAAAGTCCCGCACACGACGAAGGAGTCGAAGTGCCACGCGCGGAGTTCCACGACTGCGCGAGGCGAGTGTCAAGAGTGCTGCATCGGGCAACTTCACTCCCAAGAGCGTTGCGGCGCGCTCGACGATCGCTGCGATATCGGCTTCTGGATAAAAACCAAGATGGTGACGAAGTCCGAATCGATCGCGCAGAGGCTGCGAGAGCATGCCAGGACGCGTCGTCGCTCCGATCAGCGTGAACGGCTTGAGGTCGATCGCGACCACGCGAGCGTGCATCCCAGAATCAACGGTGAAGTCGATTCGGAAATCCTCCATCGCTGGGTAGATGTACTCCTCAACGGCGGGAGGAAGCCGATGAATCTCGTCAATGAACAAGACATCGCGCGGCTCCATGCGCGTCAATGTGCCAATCAGATCGCTTGCCTTCGAGAGAGCGGGACCACTCGTGACATAGGCCTTTGTCCCCTGCTCCCGCGCGACGATGTGCGCCAGCGTTGTCTTGCCAAGCCCCGGCGGACCATGGAGCAGCAGATGTTCGAGTGGTTCATCACGCTGCCTTACTGCAGCGAGTGCAATCGAGAGTCGCTCCTTCAACGCCGATTGACCGACATAATCAGCGAGTCGCTCTGGGCGAAGTGTCGGCATCGGCGCCACTTCCTCGTGGGCGGACTCGTCTGCCGCAACCAATCGCTCGCGTGCCATTGTTGAGTCACTCCACGTCGAACTAGAACTTCACCGAAGGAGTGGCACGCTCTGCTTCCGCCGTTTGGAAGAATGCGAATGGCTTGAAACCAAAGAGCCCGCCGATCAAGTTGCTTGGAAACACCGAGAGTGTTTCATTGAATGCCGACGCCGATCCGTTGTAACCAGTGCGCGCCGAGGCAATCGTGCCTTCCGTTTCCGCAAGCTGATTCTGCAGCGACATAAAATTGGTGTTCGCCTTCAAGTCTGGATAAGCCTCTGCAACCGCCATCAAGCGTGACAGAAAACCAGACAGTTCACCCTCGGCCTTCATGCGTTCGGCCGGATCGCGAGCACCCATCGCCGCCGCTCGAGCTCTCATCGTTCCTTCGAGCGTCCCCTTTTCGTGTGCGGCGTAGCCCTTCACCGTCTCGATCAGGTTTGGAATGAGATCCCACCTCCGCTTGAGCATGACATCAATCTGGCTGAACGATGCCTCAGTGCCGATGCGCTGTCGCTGGAGTGTGTTGTAGATGCCGATCACCCACAATGCGATGACGATCAGTGCGAGCGCGAGGACAATGATGACGATGAGGAAGAATGGAAACATGATTCATCTACTCCCGGCCGTTTGGCAACTGGCCCGCTGAAGGATCTCAATGAAGGCATCAAGATCCTCAAAATGACTCACCACATGACGGGCACCCGCATCGCGCAACGCGCGCGCGCGTTCACCCGACCCAACTCCGACAAACCGGTAGCCGCCACGGTTTGCAGCGGTCAGGTCCCATCGGCCATCTCCAACGTAGACGACCTCAGTCGGTGATGTTATCGAATTCAATCCCGCTCGACCAAGCGCGCACCCGATGATCTCTTCTCTCGGATCTGCATCTTCTGCCGAAGCGAATGGGATTCCAGAAACAGCGATTCCCGCCGCGTCCAGTTTGAGTTTGGCAGTGAGTTCCCATCCACCCGTTGCAATGGCGATCTTCCATCCCCTTGCTCGAAGTCCCGCGAAGAGACAGTCTGCCCCTGGGACAGGATGAATCTCTCGGTGCGATGCTCCCTCCACCACGCGGCGTGCGTACGCGTCGCGGACCGCGTCAACCTCACTTGCCGTGCCGAGGCGTCCGAGATGTCGCTCGATGATTTCGCGCACAATCGCCAGATCGGTGGAGTGTCGATAGGACGACCAGTCGGTCGAAAACTCGGCGACACCCAACACTTCGCGTACTGCGATTCGATACCAGACCTCGTCCAGTTCATGCGTGCGCGTCAATGTTCCATCGACATCGAAGACGACCACTCTGTGATTCTGTGAGCCGTCTTGAGGATTCAGTTCCAACTCATTCCCTTCGGCCATGCGGTAGAGCCTTGAGACTGAGCACGATTGATAAGACGATCCATTCCCCACACCGTGCGCCACAACAGTCGCACGCGCGCTCGTGGATCGGTCGCTTCGAGCAATCGATATCGATCATCATCATCGCGCACCAAAATCAAACTCGCGATGTCGAGGGCGACCACGGGCGGAATCTGCTTGTCGCGCAACATGCGCACGACGGTGCGCGCATCCTGCATCTGGCCCAGTCTCGGATTCTCAAGCATTTCGCAGAGGTTTCTGAGCACGGGCCGCAAGTCCTCTGTCGTTGAAGGACTCTCCATTGGAATCAACATCGCACGCCGATACGGATGATCCTCGTCCTCTTCCACCATCGCCAAGATGCGCGCCCGACACACTCCGGCCACCACAATCATTTGACGCTGATCGGAGAGCGTCTGTCGCCTCACGATCTTGGTGACGCAGACGGTTGACCGAAGTGCAACCTCTGGCCGAACACCAATGCGCAAACTCGCCAAAGCAACCGCCTTTCCAGACAGAGGGTCGTTCTCGGCACATCCTTCAAGACAATCATCAATCATGCGCACCGACTGCGGCTCGAAAATATGCAGCGGGATCGACGCATGCGGCAACACCATCACGCCCGGCATCGGAAAGAGGGCGATCGGTTCCGAAAAATCAATGGTTGTTGCTGCCTCCACCATGCCATCATAGGAGCGACGCCTAAAAGACAGTACGCTTTTTGTGTGATCGAATCGATTGGATTATGGATTGATCTCCATGTGTGGATGGTTGGAATCCTCACCGCCTTCGCTGGTACTGTCTGTGGTTGGTGGGGAGTCCGCGTCGATTCTGGAAAGGTGCAGTGGGCGGCGCTTTCATGCTTCGCAGGAACCGTAGCGGTCATCGCCGTCGCATGGAGCACGGTGTCCCCAGCCGAGCACGCGGAGCGAACGGTCAGCGCACTGGTTGATGCCGCGGTCGCGGGAAATCCTGACCGAATGCTCTCCCTCTTGACCACAGAGGCGACGCTGAGCCATCGCAACGATGCCAGTGCTCCAGAGGGAAGATCGGTCATCGCCAGAAGAATTGAAGCCATTACTTCGGACCGAATCGAGTCCAACACAGTGACGCTGCTTCAGGGAACAACGATCACTTCCTCAGAGGCCACAGTCGAACTCGCCTGCCTCACGACAACCAGTCGATCCATCGGCCTCATCGCCACCCGCTGGAACATGGAATTATCCAAGCAACCCGATGGTCGATGGCTCATCACGCGTATCGTGTGGGTGAACTCACCATGACGCCTATAAGACAGATCATCGACCTTCGCTCAGACACCGTCACCCGACCGACTGCCGCGATGTGGGATGCGATGCGGTCGGCGCCTCTTGGTGATGATGTACTCGGCGATGATCCAACCGTCGCGCGCCTCGAAGAGACGATTGCCAACCGTCTCGGAAAGGAGTCTGCACTTTTCACCCCCAGTGGGACGATGGCAAACCAAATCGCGATCCGTTGCCACACTCAGCCTGGAGACGAACTCATTTGTCACAGCGAGAGCCACATCATTCACTACGAAACAGGAGGACCTGCTGCCCTTTCTGGCTGCTCAATTCGATCGCTCACGGGAGTGGATGGTCTGTTCGACGCCGATGCAGTGGACGCATCCGCTCGACCCGAGAGTATTCACGCGCCTCGATCCGCACTCGTCGAAGTCGAGAACACACACAACCGAGCCGGCGGGACAATCTGGCCGATCGATCAGTTCGCGCGCGTCGCCGAGGCAGCGCATGCACACGGACTCGCTGTCCATCTTGATGGCGCACGGTTGTTCAACGCGTGCGTCGCTGCGGGTTACGATCCGTCATCCTTCGCATCGCACGCGGACACGGTCTCAGTCTGCTTCAGCAAGGGTCTCGGAGCCCCAGTCGGAAGCGCCCTGTGCGGTCGACGCGATCTCATTTCACGCGCCCGACGGTTTCGCAAAATGTTTGGCGGCGGGATGCGTCAAAGCGGCATCCTCGCTGCTGCTTGCCTTCACGCACTCGACCATCATGTCGCGCGACTTACTGATGACCACGCCAATGCGCGCCGACTCTCCCGCGCGCTTTCGAACATCAACGGACTCTCACTCACCCATAAGTCAGAGCAGACACCGACCAACATGGTGTTTTTTGATTTGAAGGCAACGCCGTCCGATGCCGCCCCCGCGCGCACCCTCTGTACACAACTGGCTGCGCTGGGCGTACTCATGCTTCCAACGAGCGCGGTTCGCGTACGCGCGGTAACACACCTCGATGTCAGTGCAGAGTCGATCGACTCTGCCGCATTCGCCGTTCGCGAATCGCTCCTTTCTCCCATTCCACAACCGTCATCGCGCTAACAAAAACTTCCTATGAGAGATAGTCGCCTCGACCGCCTCGCGGACATCATCGTCAACCACTCCTGCACACTTCGTCACGGAGAGCACATTCTGATCGAGGCGTTCGATGCTCCCGACGACATGGTCGAAGCGATCATCGAATCCACACGACGCGCTGGAGCCAATCCGCACGTTGCCCTTCGTTCACAGCGCATCATGCGCGCGCTGAATGAGGATGCATCCGAGGCAAATTTTCGCGTGTGGGCCGATTGCGATCTTCATCGGATGAAGCAGATGGATGCCTATGTTGGACTGCGCGGAGCGGACAACGCCACCGAAATGGCGGGTGTCGCGACAGCGCAGATGCAACGCATTGGGCGGCTGTATTACAAGCCCGTCCACCAAGACTGCCGCGTGAAGCAGACCAAGTGGGTGGTGTTGCGTTGGCCAAGTCCAAGCATGGCACAACTCGCCAAGATGAGCACGCGCGCATTTGAAGACTTCTATTTCTCAGTCTGCTCAGTCGATTACGCCGCGATGGGTCAAGCGGTGATTCCACTCACCAAGCGAATGAAGTCCGCTGACCGTGTTCATATCGTGGGACCCAACGACACCGATTTGCGTTTCTCGATCAAGAACATTGGAGCCGTCCCGTGCACGGGTGCTCGCAACATTCCAGACGGAGAGTGTTTCTCGGCTCCTGTACGCGACAGTGTTGAAGGAATCATTCACTACAACACGCCTACGAATTACCAAGGCAGTTCATTCAATAATGTTCGACTCGAGTTTGAGAAGGGCCGCATTGTGAAGTCATCGTGCGACGGCGACTGTGACAAACTTGAGGCCATTTTCAACCTCGATGAAGGAGCGCGTTACGTCGGCGAATTCGCCATTGGATTCAATCCAGCGATCCTTCACCCGATGCAGGACATCCTCTTCGACGAGAAAATCGCCGGCAGTTTTCACTTCACTCCAGGACAGTGCTACGAAGAAACAGAAAACGGCAACGCATCGCAAGTGCACTGGGACCTCGTCGCCATTCAACGGCCCGATTACGGAGGGGGCACCATCGCCTTTGACGGCGAGATCATCCGCAAGGATGGGATCTTCCTCCCCGACGACCTTCGGCTACTGAATCCTCCCAACGCCTGATTGTGGATTTGAACATGAACAGTTCCAAGCGAATCATCCTCTTGACCTCACTCGTCACAGCAGCATCGCTGCTCGGTGGATGCAATCAGAAGGAACATCCTCGCGAGAAAGAGGCGCGAGAAAAAGCTGCATCAAAGGCCGCCGCCGATCAAGCTGCGATTGAAGCCAAGCGATCACAGACTTCTGAAGGAGAGCCCGCGGGCGACTACCAGAGCAAGTCGACACTTGGGAAGGCGCGAGACAGCGCGCTGCGCATTCAAGACAAGGCGACCGAGCGCGACAAGATGATCGGCGACCTCGCTGATCAAGTGCAAAAGGGCGGCGGATAAATCCACCGCCCTCCTGGAATATCAGTTACGACTTAGCGACCCGTCGGCGGGGTTGGTGGCACTGGTGGAATGGGCGCAGCAGGCGCATCGGCCGACGCAATCAATTCGACATCAAAGACCAATGTCGCCTTCGGTGGAATCTGCGGAGGACGCCCCACTTCTCCATACGCCAACTCGTAAGGAATAATGAGCTTCCGCTTGCCGCCGATATGCATTGTTCCAACGCCCTCAGTCCAACCTGGGATCACACGATTAAGTGGAAACTCAGCAGGAGTTCCGCGATCCACACTGCTGTCGAACTTCGTTCCATCGAGCAGGTAACCCGTGTAATGCACAGTGACTTTCGAGCTCGGAGACGCAGGAAGTGCGCCCGTACCTTCAAGCACCTCGATGTACATCAGTCCGCTGGGAGTCGTCTCGATCTCTCCAGAGGCATCTTGACCGGGGAATCGACCGGTGACGGTGTTCGAGAGAATTGATCCATCCATCGCAGACAGTGTAACGGCGTGTTGCTTGCCTTCCTTCAGGTAGGAGCCGAGATACATCGGTGGATCGGCGAGAAAATCAGATCGCAATGATCGGACTGTTCCTCCTTGAGCGACGAGTGTCTCCATTGCTACGCCAAAGCTGACCGTTGGACCAGACACCGCTCCCGTGGCTCCATCCACCAACACGCGCTTGATCATCCCATCGCTTCCGATCACGATCTCGTAGACGACTTTGTCACCATTGCTCAACACTTCGACTGCAAGAACAGACCCGCCAATCGCGCCCGTTGCCGCGGCAATCGCCCTATCCATCGGCATCGCTGCGGCGGAGAGTGTTTGCTCCAACTCGGCTGGATCCGGTGGAATGGTGGTGTAGTCCTGTGCAGTGGCACAGGCGCCGACGAGTCCGACAAGAAGGACGCTGAGGAGTGAATTCTTCGTGGATGCTCCGTGTTTCATAGTGCCGAACTATAGTCTCGTCCACCCGAGCCCACCCGCTAGGCACAGCATGAAACACAACCTCACCGCCAGCCATTGGATTCCCGCACTGATCGTCATCGCTCCATGCGTTTTGGTTCACGCGCAAGCGACCACGGATCCAGGATCGTCGCAGCCCGATCTTCCGCCGACGCCCACTCGCACCCAACGCGTCGCTGCTTCTGCGGCGGATGCCGTGCCAACATCGGCGGAGCCCGCGTCGACGACCGCTCCTCCTAAACCGTGGGATGGATGGACTCCTGTGAACGCTCCTGCAGCAGATGCACCGACTGTGACGATTTCACCCGACGCTTTTACAAAGGCGTCGCAACCGGCCTCCGTCAACATGCACTTCGCACGAGACGGCTGGCGACCTGCGCAGAATGGACATCCAGGACAACCTTGGTGGTACGCCCAAGAAGGGCCGATCTCTGGGCCGTCGGACAATGTCTATTCGT
The DNA here is from genome assembly GCA_027622195.1 of Planctomycetota bacterium. Lineage (GTDB taxonomy): Bacteria > Planctomycetota > Phycisphaerae > Phycisphaerales > SM1A02 > SXOD01. The sequence goes on along the minus strand of JAQBZO010000014.1, from coordinate 1,438 downwards.
ATTTCTCATATGTCCCGCCGATCTCACCGAACACTGCCACGGGCAGAGATCCAAAGTTTTGGGCTCAAAACGGCGGAAATGCAGTCGGAACATTTCACCCCTACGCATGGAACGGCACGGGTGCAGTCGCCGGATTCGATTGATCAAAAAAAGGCACCGGCAGGCTCTCCCACGATTGAGCCCTACCGGTGCCCAATCCGAGGATGCGCAAGTTTGACCTTGCGTCTCCTATCTCCCAGTGGCGCAAATGTAACCCGCTTTGCCATGATCGCAAACGATTTCAAGCCGTTTCTTGCGATTTCAGGATACTTCTGAAGTCACGGTGCACAGCCCGATCGCTTCGGTGAGCGCGGTTTTGGGATCCCCTCGAGGCATAAACTCCTGCCCCACGTACCCTCGATAGCCCGTCGCAGCGATCGCCCGAGCAATGGCTGGATAGTTCAGTTCCTGCGTTGACCCGATCTCTGCTCGACCAGGCACGCCCCCCGTGTGGTAATGCGCGATGTACGGCGCAGATTCTTGGATCGTCCGAATCACATCGCCCTCCATGATCTGCATGTGATAGATGTCGTAGAGCAGTCGGAATCGATCCGAGTTCACCCTCTTGCACAGTGCGACACCCCAAGGAGTTCGATCACACTGATAGTCCTTGTGGTCGACCTTGCTATTCAAAAGTTCCATGATGACGGTGACCCCATTGGCCTCCGCAATGGGAGTGATGCGCTTGAGCGCCACAGCGCAGTTCTCAAGACCCTCCTCATCATTCATTCCAGCACGATTCCCACTGAAAATGATCATGTTCGGAATACCAGCCTGAGCGATCAGCGGGAGGAGTCGTTCACTTTCAGAAATGATCGCGTCGTGATTCTCGAGACGGTTGATTCCCTTCTGAATCGAGCATGGACCATTCGCCACGGCACATTGAAGTCCATGCTTCACCACCACGGGCCAGTCTTTTTCCGAGAGCAATTCGATGCTCGTTGCGCCGCACGATTTTGCTATCACGCACAGCGCATCCAATGTCATGGATGAATAACACCAGCGACAAACAGAATGGCGAAGCAAGGATGGTTCGCTCCACAACGCACCCGATGAAAAAGCAATGGATGGAGCAGCCATCGCGCCGAGCGCAGAACCAATCGACACTTGAAGCGCAGTTCGGCGGTCGATTGGTTGCATACGCAAAACAATCTACCCGCGAGCCGTTGGAAAACAGTCCCTAGAAATACACAAAGCCCCCTTGGTAAACCAAGGGGGCTTTGATACTGAGCCGTTGGGGGCGCTTTCACTCGGCGTCACCGCCGAGATATCCGCTTGCGCGGACGAGAGTGTGATGACGTTTTCAGCAGAAAGGTTGCCCTTTCAAACTGTCTAAGAAATCCCTTAGAAAGGAGGTGATCCAGCCGCAGGTTCCCCTACGGCTACCTTGTTACGACTT
>JAQBZO010000013.1 GCA_027622195.1 Planctomycetota bacterium | reverse complement strand
GAAGTGGTGACGTGGTTGAAGCAGTTCAGGAACGTGTAGGTTCCGCCGCTCGTGTTTGCGTAGACGCGATACACATCGCGGCCACCGATGCTGCCAGCGTTCACGACTGAGAAGCCGTCAAAGCCAGCGAAGGACTGCGAAGCCACCAAAGCGGTGATGCCCGCAGCAAGTAGGGAAACGCTCTTCATCTCTCAATTCCTTTCAAAAACATGTAGAGTCACGAAAAAAGGACACTCGGGACGAACATACACAAGCCGAAGCTTGGGTACCCTTTTTTCTCTCCGCCGAGCGCGATCGGGACTACGCTCTTGCAAAGGGAACTTAGCCCAATCCTGGGGCAGGTCAAATCGTCCGAAGGAAAAACCAAAGAAATCCTTCTGATTTGAAACATTTCTGTCTATGAACCCGCATTGGCTTCTGTCGATCCCAGCAGCAGCAGCGAGCGAGCCGTGTGGATGGTGACTGGCTCGATTGTTCCAATCCTTGAGTCATTGTTATCGGTCGATTCTACGGCCACAATGAGGTCGCCTGGAGTTCTTCCAACGAGTTGTAATACATTGGTAGTGCTTGAGTTATAGGCTGAATCGCGATCTTTTCCTTGGATCGTGATTTGGGCTCGCGCCATTGAAGTGTTCGCGGTTTTCGGGCTTGCCACACGCCGTACCTCTTGGAAGAAGACTGGGACCGTTTTCCCGATCCATCCGTCGTGAACCTCTTGCGACCGCTGTGCCTGAAGGGCAAGAAGTTGATTATTGCGCCACCGTTTTATTTCTTCTGGAACATCGTTCGGGATGCGGTCGAAGGCGGGAGTGCCAGGGCGCGGGCTGTACTTGAAGATGTAATTGTTCTTGTAGGGCACGCGGTTGACGAGGTCACAGGTCGCTTCAAAATCAGACTCTGTTTCAGTTGGGAATCCAACAATGATGTCGCCTGCAATACACAAGTTTGGCACGGTTGCGATCGCACGGTCGATGAACTCGAGGTATTCGCCGACTGAATATCCACGGTTCATCATCTTCAAAATGCGGTCTGATCCGCTTTGCGCAGGAGCATGCAAGTACGGGCAAATGCGCGCGTCATCACGCATCACCGCAAGCGCATCATCAGAGAAATCGCGTGGATAACTCGTGACGAATCGAATGCGTTGGAGTGCTGGAACTTCTTCGTGAATGCGGTGCAAGAGATCGGCGAAAGTCGTGACGCGCGCGCTTCCATTCGACTGTGTATGACGCGGCCGAAATGCAGATAATCCAGGTCCAATCTGCGGTGTTTCGGCTCCGTTCACGCTGAGTGCAACGCCGTGCGTGTACACGTAATGGTTGACCGTTTGTCCGAGCAAAGTGACTTCGATGACCCCCTCATCCGCGAGTTTCTTGCATTCATCGACAATGTGGCTGGGTGGACGATGCACCTCGGCGCCACGCGTATTCGGGACCACGCAGTAGGTGCAGAACTTGTTGCATCCACGGGTGATTCGGACATACGCGCTTCGACTGCCCGCAGTCGAGTGGGCGGGATCAAAAGTGCGCGCGAGGTCGAGCGATTCGAGTCCATCTTGCGCCGCTTCGAGGGTGGAGGAGCGGCGATTCTTGCTTCCGAGGAGGGCGACTCGATCGGCGCGGTCGGGACGAGCACCTTCGGCGGCGATCATGGTGTGCAGGAGTTGCGGAAGTCGGTCGAGTTCACCGGGTCCGCACAAAATGTCAACTTGCGGATGCCGCCTGAGCAAGTCGAGTCCATCGCGCTCGGCCATGCAACCAAGGACGCCGAGGATGAGCTCTTCGCCTTGTTTTTTGCGTTGTCCGACAATGCCGATGCGGCTCCAAGCCTTTTGCTCGGCGAGTTCGCGCACTGAACAGGTGTTGAAGAGAATGATCTTGGCTTCCTCGGGATGATCGACGAACTCGTATCCGAGCGAAACGAGATTCGACCGCACGAGTTCGCTGTCGAGCTCGTTCATCTGGCATCCGAATGTTTCGAGAAAGATGCGCATTTGGTGGGGAAAGAGCGGATGATATCTCCGACTGAACATTCGCATGAACAGGGGCGAAGGAATCTGCGCCAAGAAGCAGAAAATGTCCGATACTCATGGCGTCATGCTTCGCTCAGGACAAAGTTTGATCGTTTCCGTCATCGCGCTCCTCTGTGTTGGGATGGTGCTCGTTGCGAGTGCTGGATTGCGCGTGGATGGCTCAACGCTCACCGATGTGGACACGCTCGTGAGCATGCGCTCGACCCTCTTCGCCGCGCTCGCGGTGGGGTGCCTTTTCGTGGGTCGATTCATCCCATGGGAACGATTGCCCTTGGGCAATGGCTGGCATCGCGGGGACCTCTGGATAATCGGAATTGCTGTCTTTGCCGCCGCACTCGCGTATGTGCCAGGTCTCGGTCGCGAAGTGAACGGGGCTCAGCGTTGGGTGAATCTCGGATGGTTCTCTTTTCAGCCAAGCGAGGTGGCGAAGTGGTGTGTTCCGATCGCCGTCGCCTTGTACTCCATACGGGTCGGCGTTGAAAAAATGGCTCGATTCAAAGAAGGATTCTTGATCCCGATCGCAGCGGTCGGAGTCGTCAGCCTGCTGATCGCGGCGGAGGATCTTGGCACCGGAGTTCTCATCGGCATCGTTGGCGCGTTGACACTGCTCGCTGCGGGAACATCCTTCCGCCACATGTTGACCGTCGTACCCGTTGCAGTCGTCGGGATCGTGGGACTCGTGATCACGAGTCCGTATCGAGTGAATCGCATCTTGGCCTATCTCGATCCCTACGCTGATCCTCAAGGCATCGGATACCACATCATTCAATCGCTCGGAGCGATCAGCGGCGGTGGACTCGCTGGGCGCGGCATCGGAGAAGGTATCCAGAAGTATGGCTATCTCCCTGAAGCCACGACGGATTTTATCTTCAGCGTGGCGACCGAAGAATTGGGAATCGCCGGTGCCATGCTCATCGTGTTTCTCGTTGGGTGGATGATTTGGAGCGGAGTGAGTGTGATCGAGTCCGCTGCCCCATCTCCGGGAGTGCCTGATGGACCGCAATCTCGGTTACTCAGACTCGCAGCAACGGGCATCATTGCGATGGTCGCTATTCAAGCGGTGATCAATCTCTTTGTGGTCACTGGTTTGGCTCCGACCAAGGGGATTGCGCTTCCACTCATTTCGCGCGGTGGAACAGGATGGATGATGACGGCGCTGAGTCTTGGCCTCATTGTGCGACTTGACGCGATTGGCTCGAGGTTGCTCAGCGGACCAACGGTCGGTGAGCTTCGAGAAGATGAAGATGACTCGGCGGTCGCTGCCATTCATGCCGAGGAAGATTTCGAGAGTGGAATGCGCGCATCGTGACCAATCGATGCACTCGCCCTGTTGGCGCGGGTCGTGTGATTGTGCTCGCTGGGGGAGGATCGGGCGGACACATTGCACCTGGACTCGCGATTGCCGAGAGGCTTGCTCAACTGGATCCGACGATTCGTTGTGTCTATGCCTGTAGCACGCGAGCGATCGATGCGTCGATGCTCAGCGATGCCGGTGCCGTGGCGCATCCCATTCCTGCGCAGCCGCCTTCACTGCATCCAATGAAACTATTGCGCTTTGTGAGATCGATTCTTCCTGCGAGTCGCGCGAGCACGCGCGTGATGCGTGATCTCTCGCCAGCATGGGTGATTGCCCTCGGTGGATTCGTGAGTGTGCCCGTTGTTTCAGCGGCGAAGAGGGCGGGAGTCCCTGTGCTTCTCGTGAATCTTGATGCCGTTGCAGGTCGAGCGAATCAATGGGTCAGCCGCCGCGCCGATGTGGTGGTGAGCGCGGTGCCGACGAATCGACTCGCGGTGGCTCCCTTGGCGATTGTGGGAGTGCCACTTCGCCGATGCGCCATGCCATCGGCCGGTGCCGAAGAGTCGCGCGCAGCACTTGGACTTGATCCAACGACAAAGACACTCCTTGTGACGGGAGCGAGTCAAGGCGCAGGAAGTCTCAATCATTTCATGATGGCCTTTGCGAGTGCTCCGAACAATCCACTCAAGGGATGGCAGGTGATTCATCAATGTGGTCCGCAAGAGACTGATGCAGTCGCCCTGCGCGATGCGTATGTGCGAGCGGGAGTGCGCGCCCTTGTGATCGGATTCATCCAGCGAATGGGACTTGCGTGGGGATCCGCGGATCTTGCACTCTCTCGCGGCGGAGCCAACCTTGTGTGGGAAGCACGCGCTGCGGCGGTGCCCACGCTGTTTGCTCCGTATCCATGGCACAAGGATCGACATCAAGCCGAGAACGCGCGCGAACTTGTGGAAGTGGGAGGCGCATTGATTGTGGACGACGAGATTGAAGTCGAATCCAACATGCGATCCATTGGCACAGTCCTTGACCGAGTGCTGCATGATGACGCAGCGCGCACCACCATGCGCGCGAAACTCTCGAAACTCGACCGAGTCGACGCAGCGGAGCGCATCGCGGCATGGCTCGTCGGTCGCTGCGGTTGGTGAGAAAAAATTAGTCGGTCAGCAAGTAGGCCGCGACAAGATCGATCGCTGCTTGGAGATCACTCTTGTCGATCATCTCAGTGACCGTGTGGATGTACCGCGTTCCTGAGCCGATGGCGATGCACCGCGCGCCGCGTCCAGCGCGTTGAATAGCACCTGCATCCTGCCCACCTCGCGGCAAAACGGCTCGTTGATGCGGGATTTTGCGCGAGGTGGCGATTGTGCAGAACTCGCGCACGAGTGAAGCATCGCTAATCATCGACGAATCTTGCACCATGATTGCTGCGCCAAGTCCATGCTTGGTGACACGCTGACTGTCTGGTACTCCCGGTGTATCGCACGCGAGATTGACATCAAGTCCGATGCCGATGTCTGCGCCCACAGCATTCGCGGCCGTTTGCGCCCCTCGGAGTCCAACCTCTTCTTGTGTGGTGAATGCGACGACGATGTCGCGCGAGTGTCCCTTCTTCTCACGAGCCACGATGCGCATTGCCTCGATAGCGACGAAGCAGGCGAAGCGATTGTCGAGCGCCTTGCTCACCACGCACTTGGGCAGATCAAGGAATGGTTCGTGCATCACGACATAATCACCGACTTGAACGAGTTTTTTGACATCGTCCGCAGTACGGCCGAGATCGATGAAGAACTCTTCTGTTCCGGGAATCTTGTTTCTCTCAGATTCTGAAGAGATGTGAATCGGCTTTCCGCCGGGATTCATGACTCCTTCGAGGTCGCCTGTTTCGGTGACGAGAAGGACGCGGCGAGAGAAGAGATTGCGCGGGTCGAATCCTCCAGCGGGATTGACCCAAACGAATCCTTGTTCGTCGATGAATCGAACATAAAAACCGATCTCATCCATATGGGCGGCAATGAGCACCTTTTTCGGCGCGGTGCGTCCCTTCTTGCTGGATGCTCCACGCGATTTGCGGGTGCAGATGAGCGATCCCATCGGATCCACCGATGTTCCGTCGAAGAGTCCGTGAATCTCTCGTTCGATCAGCGCGCGAACGCGCTCCTCGCGACCAGCCACGCCGGGCACTTCGCAGAGTTTCTTGAGAAGAGCCAAGTTCGAACGTGCAGCGGTGGAGCCTTTTGTAGCCATAGAGAGTGGGAAGGCTACAAAGACTGAGAACGCATGGGCGACTTAGAATGCAACCCTTGTGACAGAGAGTCCACTTGCAGCAAGGCAGGAGAGTTGGGTGCAGCGCGAGACGGAGCGGTTTCACGCTCTGACCTTCGTTGTGGCTCGAATTCGCTACGAGCCAGCTGGTCCCGAAGGGGCTGGATGTTGGATGGTGGCGGACTACTCAACCATGGAGGCCGAGTACGCATCGATTCGACGATCGGCAGCGCTCATCGAGTGGTCGCAGTGGGGCATCATTGAAGTCACAGGGAGCGCAGCGACGGATTTTCTCGATCGACTGGTCTCCAACGCCCTCAAGACGATTGAAGTGGGTGGAATGCAGCGCGCATTCCTCACGAATCGAAAAGGGCGCATCGAGGCGGACCTCACGGCGCATCGTCGCCACAATGGTTGGTGGATCCAGACCGACATCGCATGCGTGGCGCGAGTGCTGCATGATCTTGAAACAATGCATTTTGGTGATGATGTTTCGTTTTGCCATCGAGGCGATCTCACTTCTCTCGGAGTGCACGGGCCCGCTTCGATCGCCGCGCTGAAGGGTCTGGGATTGGATGTCACCGGTGTCTCCAACGAATCGGATCTCAGTTGGTTTCGTAGTGATTGGCTCGGTGTTCCTGGAGTAGAAATCATCGCCTCGGCAGCCCGTGTTCAATGGATCTGGGACCGACTTGTTCTTGACGAGAGCGCCATTCGCCCTGCGGGATGGTTTGCCGCAAACACAGCGCGCATTGAAGCGGGATCACCTCTCTTTGCGATTGATTTCGGTCCAGAGAATCTCCCTAGCGAGACGGGAGTCTTGGACTCGCGTGTGAGTTTCACGAAGGGTTGTTATCCAGGACAAGAAGTCGTTGCGCGCATGAAACATTTAGGAAAACCAAAGCAGCAACTCGTCGGACTTCGCCTTGAAGGCGACGAACTCGCGTTCGCTGGAGATCCCATCATCGTGCGCGGCGCTGATGGAACCGACACTGAAGTGGGATCGTTGACAAGCAGTACTCTGAGTCCAATGCTCAGTGGATCCCCCGTTGCATTCGCGATGGTCAAGACGGCGCATACTCTTCTCGGCACCGCACTTGCTGTGAGGACGGCTGAGCAAACCATCCCCGCTCGAGTGGGGCCACTCTGTGCATTGCCAGGAGGATCACGATGAACGAAGTGCCCGAGGTTGGTTTTGAATTCACCGGAGATGTTGTCCTCTTCATCGCGTCCGTTCTCCTCACCATCGGTGTGATCGCCGTGGGGATCACGATTTTTGTGCGAGCGCAGCGCGAAGAAAACCGCCGTAATCAAGGGAAACCATGAGCGATTGGGTGCGCATCACTGAGGTCGGTCCTCGCGATGGGCTTCAAAACGAGGCTCAGGCTCTTCCAACGACGACAAAAATCGCCTTCGTGGATGCGCTGTCGGCGGCGGGATTTCCTGAGATCGAAGTGGGAAGTTTTGTGAGCCCTCGAGCCGTTCCGAAGATGGCTGACTCAGCTGAAGTCTTCAACGGAATCGTTCGACGAAGTGGCACGATCTACAGCGCACTCGTGCCCAACTCAATCGGAATGGACGCGGCACTCGCCGCGCGAGTCGACAAGGTTTCTGTCTTCGCCGCAGCGAGCGAGACCTTCAGCCTTCGCAACACGGGGGGATCAATTGGTGCAGTACTCGAGCGATTCGTGCCAGTGATCGACCGAGCGCACGCGGCAGGACTTCCTGTTCGTGCGTATGTGAGTTGCGTTGTTCAATGTCCTTATGAAGGACGAATAGAAGGGGATGCCGTACGGCGCGTTGTCGAATCTCTCCTCAAGATCGGTGCGGATGAAATTGATCTTGGAGAGACGATTGGTGTTGCATCACCGAGTGACATCGAGCAACTTCTCAATGATGTGAAGAGTGTGGTCAGTCCAGCCCAGTTGACACTTCATCTTCACGACACAGCGGGCAAGGCGTTGGAGTGCGTCGAACGGGCGCTCACGCTCGGAGTCCGTTCATTTGATTCAGCGGCTGGAGGACTCGGGGGATGTCCATTCGCACCTGGAGCGCCTGGCAATGTCGCGACCGAGGCTCTGATCGCGCTCCTCGAACGCCTTGGTTATCGCACTGGAATTGACGCAACGGCGCTTGACAAGGCGATGGCATTGCTTCGTGTCCATTGGACGGATTCATCGACGGATATCTAATAGTCGATGATTCTGGTAACCTTTGCGCCCCGCCACCTTCGGGCGTCCGAAGGTCCCCTGATGGGGTCCGCGGCGGGACGATCCTCGGATCGGAATCAAACTGGTGCTTCGTCCACGCGGCGATCGCACACAGAAGCAAGTTTTGGAACACATGAATCATTCTAAATTCTCGAATCAACCAGAAGTCAAGTTGGTTGGACTCGTTGACTACAAGCAGGTGGATGATCTTCGCCGCGCCATGACCCCAAACGGCAAGATGCTTGGTCGTAAGCGCACTGGGATGAACTCGGAGGGACAGAAGAAGCTCGCCGCTGCGATCAAGCGCGCGCGATTCCTTGCTCTCCTTCCCTACACCGACGCTTCGCACTAATTCTCAAGGACAGCACTGTTAGACTCGCTGACATGAGGAGAGCGGTTCTTTGTTTTTCCATGGCAGGAATCCTGTACGGATGCGTGAGTGCGTCCGTGGACAAGGTGCTCATTGCCCCGCCTCCCGCGGCACCTTCGACCGTCGAGCTGACGGGATCCAGCCGAGATATCGATGCGCCACTTTTTGTCGCGGTTCTCATGGATTCGAGCGCGCCTCGCGATTTGCGTGCTCGAGCAGCTCAAGCACTCGTGGACAGTGGATCGACCGCGGCGTGGGAGCAGGTCAATGTCCTTCTCGCGGCAGGAGGGGATGGCTCGACGCTCTTGGTCGATGCACTCCACCGCAGAGGAACACTTTCCGCTGCAACAATCGATGCACTCTCGCTCGCGCGAACGCAAGTTGCGCCGGATGTGCAAACGGTGATCGATGGATTGTTGTCGAAGCGAGTGGCAGCAACGAATGATCCTGCGATTGTGACGACGGGTATCGAAGCAGGGCGGCGCGCCGATTGGACAGACCAACGGCTTCTTTCGCTCGCCGAAGAGTTGATGGCGAAGACTCCATCGCGAGATCAGTTTGCCCTCGCCGAATCTTGGATGGCAGATCCTGCGATTGCCCTTCGTGAGGCAGGACTCGTTCAAGTCGAGAGGTCTCTGCGCGAAGGAACTCAACTCACCGAGGCGCAGCGGAATGTCGTTGCGACACTCCTTCGGGATGTTTCTCCTCGTGTGCGCGGTGCCGCCGTTCGAACCATTGCGGGTGTGGGTGACGACGCAGCACTTTCCACACTGCTCGCACGATTGCAAACAGAGTCCGATGGAGCGGTGGCCGCGGAATTGTTGCGAGTCACGACTTCGGCTGCAGCGACCGAAATCGGTCCACTCGCAGAGCAATGGATGCTCAACGCTGTCGCGTCCGAAGCGGCCGCGGGTGCGTTGCTCTCTGCACTCACGAACGGATACGAAGTGTTGCCAGATTCAGCGGGCGGCAACGCAGTTCTTGGTTCATGGAATCGGACTCCTTCTCCTAATGTCGCGAAAGTGGTGGGACTGATCCACGGTCGATCCTCGGCGGATTCTCTTTGGAATCAACTCGATACAGCCGACGCTCCATTGACCGTTGCCATTGCACTCGCACTCTTCGAAATGGGCGAAGGAGATCGACTCGCCGCGCTCGTCAAGAGTGATCCATCGATTGCCGATGCGCAACTGTCCTACATGGCGAGCAAAGCGAAGACTGCGGACGATGTGAAGTCGATTCTCGATCGATTGCGCCCTGCGGATTGGACTACCACAGGGATGGGCATGAAATGGACCGCCGCACTCTTGCTCGCCCTTGAGTCAGTTGATGCAGAAGAGTTTCTCGCTGCCGACGCGCTTATCCCACCTGCAGACTTGACCGATCGCGATCGGGCGCGCGTGGGCGCAGAACTACTCTCGACGCTGCAAAGTGCTAAACTCAACTCGCAGAAAGAACTCGCGGCGGCGGTCGCGATACGAACGGCTGAGCATCTCATTTCGGCCGGACAGTTCACTGAAGCGATACAAGTCCTCTCGGAAGATCTCTCGCTCGCGAATCCAATGCACACGGACGCGCTTCGTCTGGCGGCTGGACTCGCGCAAGGCGGCGGCGCAGCGCTTCCCGCGCGTCCCGCGAATGAGACGCGGGAGCAGAGTGCAGAAGCTGTCGAGCGGGCGCTCGCGCAGTTGGCGCGCCTTAATAGTCCGGCCGCCGTTGCCGCTCGCAAGGCACTTCAAAAACACGACGGCTGATCAGCGAATCCAAAACAGGGGGCTTACGGTCGGAATGCGACCGAAACAGGGCGGATTCCCACCGTAAGGTCGACTTTCTAATACACCTCAATCATGCAATTGCGGGTGTGGCGGACGCGGCGCTTGATCTCATCCTCGGTCCACTGCGCGGGAGGAGTCGCAGCAATCAGTGGATCAACGGTGAGGTATCGACTGCCGAGTCCATGAACGGCGAGTGTGCGGAAGAGTCCGGACTGCATCCCCGCGAGTCCGCAGATGTAGATGAGCGTGCGCGGATTGGAGAACACTGGACCGAATCGTTCGATCTGGTGGGCAATCGCGTCGTGCACATACTTTCCTGTTGTTGCCGACTGCGATTCTCGACTGATGACCGTGTGGTAATGGAAATTGGGATGGCTCGCGGCGAGAGATCTGAAAAAGTCGTCGTAGATCAGGTCGGTCGTGTAGGGCGATCCCATGACAAGGTGGATTTGGCTCGTGGATCGACGCCAACTTGCCAAAGCAGGAGATCCCTCAGGCGGACCAACGAGCAATTCATGGACCATCGCTCGGTAGGGCGCGATGCCTGTTCCCGTTGCAATCAGCACAAAATCGTGCGCGTTTGGATCGGTGGGAAGGACGAACCTCTTTCCTGCGGGACCCGTGACAGGAACCTCGTCTCCGACCCTGCGGTCGCAGAGCCAGTTGCTCGCGAGTCCAAGAAAGAGGGAGTGGTCGGCTGGATCATCCGTCACCTGCTTGTGCGAATGTTCAGCGATGAGCCGCTTGACGGTGGTCGAAAGGACTGTGCCGTGACCATCCTCGCCGTACGAGGGACTTGCAATCGAGTACAGGCGCACCTTGTGCGGTTTGCCATGCGCGTTGAGTCCGGGGGGGATGACTCCAAACGCCTGCCCCGAGTGAAATCGGCCTGCCAGGGCTGTGCCCGAGACATCGATACACACATGTCGAACGGTGCTCGCACTCTTTCCCTTGGTGCAGATTTCCGACCGGACAATCCGCCCAACCGCTGGAGCATGCGGCGGGATCAGGTGCATCTCGACATCTGGTAAGACTGGCGAGGTGGGGGTGGAATTGGATTGATTCACCACCGCATCGTAATGGATTCATATTTGTTGGGAACTTTTCGACTTCCGTGCAGTAACGATCCGACGAGAGACTTCGAACTCCACACACACAAAGGAATAGCCTATGGACAGTTTTGTGATTCAAGGCGGACGGCGGCTCACGGGTCGGATGCAGATCGAAGGCGCGAAGAACGCCGCGCTCCCCATTCTGGCAGCGACACTGCTCACCGATGAGCCGGTGATTCTGCAGAATGTTCCCGAACACTCTGACATTCGAAACATGCTGGGGCTCCTCCAGAGTGTTGGAAGTGAGACGACGATGGGGGGAGGAGAAATCAAAACCCATGTCACGGACAGTTCTCGTTCTGTGGGTCAGTACGACATCGTCAAAACGATGCGCGCGAGCATCTCCACGCTCGGACCATTGCTCGCCAAGCGTGGCGTTGCAGTGATCTCGATGCCGGGAGGATGTTCCTTCGGAGATCGTCCCATTGACTTGCACCTCCGCGGCATGGAAGCGCTCGGCGCGAAGATCGCGATGCGCAACGGATACATCACCGCCACATGCGATCGACTGCAAGGCGCGACGATTTTCCTCGGCGGTCCATTCGGATCGACCGTTCTTGGAACGGCCAATGTGATGAGCGCGGCCGTCCTCGCGCGCGGCATCACCACCATCGAATCAGCGGCATGTGAGCCAGAGATTGTTGATCTTGCAACGATGCTCAACGGAATGGGTGCGCGCATTCGAGGTGCCGGCGGACCGCGCATCACGATCGAAGGAGTCGACCAACTCGGCAGCGTGACCCATCGCATCATGCCTGATCGCATCATTGCGGGCACCTATGCCATCGCGGCGGCGATCACGAACGGCGACGTCATCTTGGACGAGTTTCCATGGGATTCGCTCCTTGCGGCGATGGATCGCCTCCGCACGATTGGCGTGCATATCCACCGTGTTACGCCTGACCCCGATCCACGCTGTTGTACGGTGCAGGTGACGAGTGAACGACGACTTCGCGCAACGCAGATCACGACGCAGCCGCATCCTGGTTTTGCGACCGACTTGCAGGCGCAGTTCATGGCGCTCTTGTGCATGGCTGAAGGGAACTCGATCATCAACGAGAAGATCTATCCAGAGCGATTCCTGCATGTCGCAGAACTCGGACGCATGGGCGCGCGCATTACTCGCCACGGTTCAGTCTGCGTGGTCGAGGGGACTGGTCAGCTCGTTGGTGCACGCGTGATGGCGAGTGATCTTCGCGCTTCGGCGTGTCTTGTTCTCGCTGGACTTGCAGCGCAAGGTGAAACCGTTGTGGACCGTGTGTACCACCTCGATCGTGGTTACTTCAAGATGGAAGAGACCTTGCAACGGCTCGGTGCATCGATCGAGCGAGTGGACGCGAAGGAGATTCCATCGGATCCCAACTTCGAATTGTCTGCAACGGAAATCGCGGCAGGAGCAGGCACCGTCATCAAACAGTCGCCTGACTGCTGAATCGTTCGAACGATTGTGGGTCAGTCGCGGCCGATGAGTTCTTCGTTCGACGCGGTTCGAGTCATGGCATTGAGGAGTTGCTCCATCTGCACATGAGGTGGCATCGAGAGGAGTCTGCGTCGTAGCGCGGTCATCGTCTTGAGTTCTCTTTCGCTCATGAGAAGATGTTCCTTGCGCGTTCCGCTCATGGCGAGGTTGAGGGCAGGGAAAATCCGTCGCTCAGCAACAGAGCGATCCAAAATGAGTTCCATGTTGCCGGTTCCCTTGAACTCTTCAAAGATGATCTGATCGGCACGCGATCCTGTGTCGACTAGGCAAGTCGCGATGATGGTGAGCGATCCACCCTCTTCTGCCTTGCGTGCTGCTCCGAAGAGTTGCTTGGGCACATCGAGTGCGCGTGAGTCGAGTCCTCCCGACATCGTGCGTCCGCTGGATGCGAATCGGCGGTTGTTGTTGAAGGCGCGTCCGACACGAGTCAACGAGTCGAGCAACACGACGACATCGCGTCCAGCCTCAACCAATCGTTTCGCGCGCTCGACGGCGAGGATGCCAAGACTGGTGTGCCGTTCCACATCTTGGTCGTTGCTGCTCGCGAGAATCTGAGCAGGCACATTCCTGCGGAAATCAGTGACTTCTTCAGGCCGCTCGTCGATCAGCAGGGCGATGAGTTCCACCTCGGGGTGATTGTGCTTGATGCCGAATGCGATTTGCTGCAAGAGGATCGTTTTGCCTGCCTTGGGAGGGGCGACGATGAGTCCGCGCGTGCCAAATCCAATCGGACAGAACAAATCGATGAGTCGGCAGGCGGGAGGACACCCGCGATACTCGAGTTGCAATCGCGGCTGTGGATCGAGCGGCGTCAATTCGCTGAAAGATCGTCGCTCGGCGTAGGCCTCTGGTGTCAATTCCTCGATGCGCACGATGTTCTCGGCAACGCACCGACTCTTGCGAGGACCACCCGAGTATCGGCGTCGCGCTTTGCGCTCGAATGCTTCGACATCCAGTTGCTGCGCGTGCTTGAGCCGCATGGACTCGACGAGTTGAGGTGGAACCACAGGATCTGCGGGAGAGACAACGAATCCATCCACCCACTGTCGTAGCCGCGGATCAAACTCATTTGAAAGATCGAGCACGCCCGTCAACGCGATCGGCGGAGAAGGTGGTGCTGCGTTGTGCTGCGTTTGTTGAACGGGTGCAATGGGATTGCCATGCTCGTCCACAGGACGCTTCTTGCGCGGTCGACGGTTGCGGCGCTTGGCTGGTGGAGACTGTTCAGTCGCGGGAGACTGATCCGTCGGCACAGCCGGCAGAGCCGGCTCAATAGGTTGGTTGGTCACTTGATTCTGTTCTGTCACGGCAACACCTGTTGCTGATTCAAGACTTGTGTGTCATCGACACGGCGATTTGGGTTGCAAGTCGAGCGTTGGATTGAAGGAGTGCCAAGTTTGCGGCGACGCTCTGTCCACCACTCAATTCTGCAATGCGACCCAACACGAATGGGGTTTCGCGAGCGCCTGTTGCGCCCGTTGCGCGCGCTTCTGCCAACGCCTGCGCCGTCCATCGGGCGCTCTGCTCTGGAGAAAGTGCGTGATCCGCAGGCGCTTCTTGAAAAACCAAGAACGCGCTATTGCGAAGAGTCCAGTGTACCCGCGCGGCGTGGGCAATGGCGCGAAAATCGTCCATTTGGCAGGGGAGGAGACGAGAGGGGTCAGCAGGCGCGGTAAACCGAGGCAACCCGCTGGTCTTGTGTCCAACGCATGGAATCCCGAGCGTTTCAAGGAGTTGGAGGGTGGCATCGAGGTCGAGGAGTTCCTTCGCGCCCGCGCTCACGCAACACATGGGGGTTGTCGCAAGGACGGCAAGGTCGGCAGAAATATCAAGCGATTCCGCCCATCCTCGGTGGACACCGCCGATTCCTCCTGTTGCAAAACATCGAATGCCAGCGCGCGCGGCGAGGACGGCCGTCGCTGCAACAGTCGTTCCGCCAGTCCATCCCATGGCAGCAGCGGGACCGAGGTCGCGCAAGGAAAGTTTCTTTGCACGTTGGTCAGCGCATAGTTCGGCGAGGACACTCGCGTCGAGTCCAACATGCAGTACGCCGCGCACAACGCCAATCGTGGCGGGGATGGCTCCTGTGTGGCGAACAACATCTTCGAGGTCGCGAGCGGTCTTCAGATTCATCGGCGGATCCCCAGCGCGGGGCAATCCATGAGTGAGCACAGTTGACTCCAACGCCACCACTGCCGATCCTTGACTGATCGCATCAACAATTTCAGGATGGATGATCAAACTCATAGAACGCCGTCAACGGCGACGTGTCGTCAGTCGGCCGCCCATGCGCTTCGGCGGCGCAGCAATGGGAACAATGCCGCCTGGAAACCGAGTCGCATCGGTTGCATCGATTGCCGTCGAAACAGTCGCATCGCGGGAACGAGTCTCGCCGATTGATTCGCGGCGCTGCTGTGTGAGATCCCTCTCAGCACGAACATCACTCGGCACGGTGCCTGGCTCAAATCCTTCAGGAGCGAATCGGCGAATCTCAACATTGGCGAGCGATTCGACATTCGTCATCAATTCGCCTTGATCTGGGCACAAAAGTGTCCATGCGGTGCCGCGACGACCCGCTCTCGCGGTGCGTCCGATGCGATGAATGTAGACCTCTGGATCTTCAGGAATGTCGTAGTTGATGACATGGGTGATGTCATCGACATCGAGTCCGCGCGCGGCGAGATCGCTCGCTACAAGGACGCCAAGCGAGCCTTCGCGCAGATGCGTCATGACTTTGTCGCGCTTGCGTTGGTACATGTCGCCGTGGATGGCGTGTGCATCAATGTTGTGCTTGCACAAAAACTCAGCCACAATGTCGACGGTGCGCTTCGTTCGACAGAAGATCACCGTCATCTCTGGTTTATGACTCTTGAGCAGGTGAAGAAGCATCTTTCGCTTATCCCACGGCTCAACCACACAGTACGACTGATCGACTTGAGAGACAGTGAGGCTCGCAGCCACAGTCGTGATCTTTGCGGGATCCTTCATGTAGGTGCGTGCGAGTGTTTCGACTTCTGGACTGATCGTTGCTGAAACAAAAATCGTCTGCGGGCGCTGCCTCATCGAACCAAGGATGCGACGAATGTCATCTCGAAATCCGATGTCGAGCATGCGATCGACCTCATCGAGAATGGCAAGTCGCACATGCTCATAGGGGAGCAGTCCGCGCTGGTGCATGTCCATGATGCGACCAGGCGTGCCCACAACAACTTCAGGACGATGACTGAGTCGGTCCGCCTGCTTTTGGATGGGCTCGCCGCCGAACACTGCAACGCATCGAAGTCCAGAGACGCGTCCAAGCATTTCAAAGTGGGAGTGCACCTGGACGGCCAACTCTCGGACTGGGACGAGGACGAGTCCTGAAAAAGCCTCGCCCTTCTTGAGAATCTGCATCGCGGGCAAGGCAAACGCCGCGGTCTTGCCGGTGCCTGTTCGTGCCTGTCCGAGGCAACATCGTCCAGCCAGCGCGAGAGGGATCAGCTGGGACTGAATGTGGGTGGGATGGGAAAACCCGGCCTGCTCAAGTCCTTCGAGAAGTCCCTTCGCAAGCCCCAGATCTGAAAACGAACGAGTTGTGTCGAAGATCTCTTGATCCACTTGAAGCGAGTCATCCTACACGAGGTGAAAGGTCGATACAAATGCACCTCGAAATGGGAGCCGACAGCACGATTGAAATTGACTTGGATGCGCTCGTCCGCAATGTCGGGCGTTTGCGGTCGGTAGTGGGGCCAGAGTGTGGACTTTGCGCTGTGGTGAAGGCGGACGCCTACGGACTCGGCGCGCCCATCATTGCGCGAACAATGGTGCGCGCTGGAGTCGACCTCCTTGCCGTGTACAGCACATGGCAAGTCGAAGCACTGGCCGAGATGGAACTCCGTGCTCCGATTCTTACTCTTGCTCCGATTCGTTCCATTGCCCGAGGATCCATTCTCCACCAACTACTTCTTGCGGGACGGCTGCACATCGTCGTGCATGATCTTCCCCACGCGCGCACCCTCGAGAGCATTGGTGCGGCACTCGGATGCGATTTGCCCGTTCATGCTGAGTTTGATTCGGGCATGGGGCGCGGCGGATGTGCCAGCGCCGAGGCGATGGAAGTATTGCAACTCATCGCGAAGTCAAGCCACTTGCGCCTTGTCGGAGTGATGACGCATTTTTCAGAAGCGAGATTGAGTCCCACACGCACGGCGGATCAACTGAACGCGCTCGATGAACTCCTTCGTGAGGCAGGGGATCTCGTCCCTCGAAGGTGTGTTGTCCACGCGGCCAACTCGCACGCACTCTTGCGCGATGAATCGACGCATCGTTCGATGGTTCGATTCGGACTCGCGTGGACTGGACTCGCAGGCGACGAGTTGCCCAGCGGAAACGAGGATCACGAGGCGTACGAACCAATCGTTCGCTGGACGAGTCGCATCAATCAAGTTCGCCGTCTCGAGCGTGGTGAGTCCGTTGGGTACGGTTCGCTGTGGACTGCGAATCGTCCATCCACCATCGCACTCATTCCAGTTGGATACGCCGATGGATTTCCATCCACTCCAGGAATGGGAAACGCCACGAACGGACCCGCCGTTCGGGTCAAGACATCGAGCGGAGGATGGTTCGTTGCGCCGCTCGTCGGTGCAGTCAACATGGATCAAATCGCGGTGGATCTCACGGGTTCGAGTGTGTGGTGCACTGATCCGCAGCGAGCACTCGACGCCGAGGTTGAAGTGTACGGACGCGACCGATCGGCGCCGACACACATTGTGCGTGTGGCTGAACTTTCATCGACCCGTCCCTATGAACTCTTGTGCCGCCTGAACGCGCGCATTCCAAGAGCGCATTTCATGTCCAAGGGTGGAGACTGCGAGCAACTCGATTCGCTCGAGAACCCCAATCGGCGCGATGCGCGTCCGAAGCTAGGTTGAGATGGCGCGTGGTCGACGCGTGATGATTCCTGCGATGGTTCAACTCGAGTGGTCGACTCGATACGCGTCGAGGGATGCCATTGCGCGCATGGTGAGCCGTGCGAATGATCTCGCGGATGTCCTCGATGCGAACGCAAAGTATCCCATTGCCTTTGCCGTCGAGCGAATGACGGGTGTGCCTGCTCAATCTCCAGCGCGAGGAGAATTGGATGGACTTTCACTGCGCCGCGGGCTTCTCGCCTTCGCGCAGCGGTTGAGTCGTCGCGCTCCGCAACCGATGTCTCTCGGCGACCGTTTGCCAACCGAACTCGCCGCAGAGTGGAAGGTGAGCGAACGCACGCTGCGCCGTTGGCGTGATGAGTGGCTTCATTCGTTGTGGCGAATGTCAAAGTCTGGAATGCGGTTGATGATTCCAGCCTCATCCATTGCAAGGGCCAAAGAGCAACACTCATCCACCCTCGCGCACGCGATGCGCTTTTCCCGAGTGCAACCCGATGAGGCGAGGCGAATGAGTGAGAGACACGCCACACTCAAGGGAGAGTCGCGAAAGGGAATCGTGTCGAATCTCGCTCGCGAATCGAAGCGAGCCAGTGCGACGGTGCGGCGAGTCGTCGGATCGTCGGTGCGTCCGCGTCCATCCAACCGTGCGATGGACCTGCTTTGGCGAGGATGGCTCAGAGGTGTCTCTCGCAGCGTGTTGGAAGCCAGAACTAAGTTTTCGCCTCGGCAGGTCGAGAGCGCGACACTTCGAATGCGACGCGATTGGATTCTCCAGTCGACGCCAGAATTGCAGATGGATGACCATCGCGCCGCCATCGCCATACTTTTGACTCAACGGGGGATCGGGGTGAACTTGCCTCGTTGGCCTTGGGGTTGGGAATCGATAGATGGACACACTCGGCGTTCTCGTCAAGCGAAATCAGCGGAGCGAATTCCCGCGATTCGTGTCGCCATTCATGCAGCACGCACCGAGGCGGCGCTCCGCACGACGGCGCGGTCGATGGATGCCGCAGAGACCATGGTCCGCTGGGCAGCGATCCTTGCGCGCGCAGAGGGACTCGTGGTGCTCGAACAACTTCTTCGTCGCATTGCGAACACCTCGGGATGTGCCATCGATTCGTTGCCTCGCGGTGTGCGTGCGCGAGTCGTGGAACGATGCGCTCGTGCATCGATGGCGCACATCCTTCGATGCGTCAGCGGATCGATTGAGTCGAATGCGTCAATTGCCGCGGTCAGTCTCGCGCTTGAGCGAGAGCTGCGACCGCTTCTGAAAGGTCTTCGAGGCACCGCGCGGGTATTGCAACCGTTGGTGATCGTTGATCCACTGGGATGTTTCATCCCGTGGATGCTGCGGCTTGACACGAGGGCGCAACGCCGATTGGCTCGAGGTGCCCTCTCCAAGAGTGATGCAGCGCTGGTTCGATCGCATCTTGGTCTCGATGGCGAGGCACCGAAGACATTGGCATCCATCGGCACGAGACCTTCGTATCGCGCGTGGGAAAAACTCTCGGCGGCTCGATCTCCAAAGTGAGAGTCCAGACCAATGAAAAAGGGGAGCGACCCGTCGTTGGCCGCTCCCCAATTTGGGGTCCACAAAGTTGATCGTGACGATTAACGCTTCGAGAACTGGAATCGTCGGCGAGCGCCGGGTTGTCCGTACTTCTTGCGCTCGACCTTTCGAGCGTCACGGGTCATGAATCCATTCTCGCGCAGCGTTGGTTCGAGGTTTGGGTTGTAACTCAGCAATGCGCGGCTCAGACCCATGATGACTGCACCGGTGTGACCCGTTGTGCCGCCACCCTTGGTGCTCACGCGAATATCCACACTGCCCTTTTGATTCGTTGCCTCGAGAACCGCCATGATCATCTTCTGATCACGGAGGATGGCGAAGAACTCATCCCAGGGACGATCATTCACGGTGAATTCGCCTTTGCCGCTCTTGACACGGACGCGCGAGATGGATGTCTTGCGTCGACCAGTTCCCCAGTGCCAGCCGAAGCGGTCTGGTCCCTTGATTACGGTTGGAGCCTTTGTTTGGATTGCTTCCGTCATAGTGTTCTCAATCAGTTAGTTGGACTTCGCGGAAAGGCTCACAGGCTTCGTATCAAACGCCACAGGCGTCTGTGCCTGATGCTCGTGCGCCGCGCCGGCGAAGACGCGCAGGTTGCGCGCGATGCGACGACCGAGGCGTCCACGCGGAATCATGCGCAGGATGGCTGCGGTGACCACGCGTTCAGGATTGCTTTGAAGCAAATCGTTGTACTTCTGCACTTTCAATCCGCCTGGATATCCAGACCAATGGCGCAGAGTCTTCAGGTTGCCCTTGTTTCCAGTCAAGACGATCTTCGAAGCGTTCGTCACAATGACGCAATCGCCAGAAAGAACATTGGGTGTGTACTCGGGACGATGTTTGCCCATCAACACAGTGGCCACTTCGGTCGCAAGACGCCCGAGGACTTTGCCCTCGGCATCTACATGGCGCCACGTTGTAGGAATCTGTCCAGGCTTCGCAAAAAAGGTCTGTCGGGGCATATCGTCGCTCCGTCTACAAGAATCTCACCATTCATCGAACAAGACCGATGACGGCTCCAAGCCGTTTAGCGCCTTGCTCGTGGCGAATCGGACAGAGTAGCGATTCTGGCGCTCCTGTCAAGGGGTAGCCACTGTTGGGATGGTTCTCGGACCTGATTGTACGATTCTCCACATGTTGATCAACGCCTCAAACGCCCGTGGCATTCCGCGCCGCGACTGGATGTGGCCTCTCACAGTGGTTGGCATGGTCCTCTGGATGGGAATGCAGTGGGGATGGTTCAGTTTTGAGGGCGAGAAGAGGGGGCAGGAAGAAGAACCCGCTGAATCCGCACAGATTGCCCCAGTCACGATGGCCGAGGAGCTGCAGGGCAAACTGGTTTTTGGACTGTGGCAGTTTGTTCCCGCGACTGAAGATGGTGAAGGTGCGACGACACAAATCCGAGACGAGATGAAGCCAATGCGAGAAGGATCCATTGCGCAGCGTCTTGCGGCTGCTGCGTTTCTCGATGCAACAGGGAACAAGGATCAAGCCAAGTTCGATCTCGCCGCGGTGGAGGCGTTGGTTTCGGATCCGCCGAGCGACGACGGGAAGTTGCTTGTCGCCGCAGTGCGAAAGGGAGTCGCTGGCACCTCACTCGATGATGAAGAACGCGCGCGTCTCGCTCCGCTTGGCTGGTATGCAAAACTCGTCGAGGCTCGCTCAGAGAATAATGCTGCCGCACTCAACGCGATGCGCTCCTCGGGCCTCGTCGCGATTGGCGTCCTCATCGCCTTTGGCTTTTTTTTGCTTGTCGCGGGGATCTTCGGCACCATTCTGCTCATCATTCTCTTGGTGCGATTTTTCTCAACGAACCCAGTCGCCAACGTGCCAGAGTGTTCGCAGGCGCAGATCGCCGCAGGAGAGATATTCGGCGCGTACTTGCTGCTCGCTGGACTGCTCAACGTCATTGCCTCTGTAACCTTTCGCGCTGGCCAAGAAGATGGAGAGAGTTCCATGTCGGTCGTGTGGGGAATGGCTCTTCAGATGGGATTGATGTGCATCCCGCTGGTGACGTTGTTTCTGGCGCGACGGCGTGGCGTCTCTTTCACACAACTTCGAACAGCGATGGGAATTCACCGCGGAAAGGGGATCCTGTCCGAAGTCATCGTGGGTCTGGGCGTGTATTGCATGCTGCTTCCCCTCGCATTGTGTGGACTCGGTTTCTATTTTCTGCTTGACCTCGCATTTGGCGGGGGATCGCCACCAAGTCATCCCATTGTTTCATTGATTCGAGATGGATCCACCCTCGATTTCGTGATGATCTTCATCCTCGCTTCGGTGTTTGCCCCCATTCTTGAAGAACTTTTCTTTCGTGGAGGATTCTTCGAGGGACTCCGTGCGCGCTGGGGGAAAAAGGGGATGGTCGTGGCGTTCTCCCTTGCCGCACTCGTGAGCAGTTTTGTCTTCGCGGCCATTCACCCTCAGGGCATTCTGTTCGTGCCCGTCCTCGGGGGACTCGCCATCGGACTGTGTATCGGTCGAGTGTGGCGCAAGAGCCTGATTGCGCCGATTGTTGCGCACTCGCTCAACAACGGACTCATCACGCTCATCAATCTGGCGATGTGGTCGTAGGCGAAGGAGCGTCCGACAGGTCGATGGTCCAGTAAGCCTCGTCGAGGAATGTTTTCCACGATTGGTAACGACTCTGTCCAAGTCGCACGACGATCGCCGGATTGCGCCTTGGTTTGATGGGTGGACGGATGAGGTGCATCTGCGCTTGCTTGGGAGTCCGTCCTCCCTTGCGCGCATTGCATCGAACGCATGCGCACACGAGGTTTTCCCATGTATTCCCGCCGCCCTGCACGCGTGGGACCACATGGTCGAGGGTGAGTTCGCGCGATGAGAAATGACTTCCGCAGTACTGACACTTGCTTGCGTCGCGCGTGTAGATGTTGCGGCGATTCAGTTTGACGACTTCGCGTGGAAGGCGGTCGTATCCAAGCAATCGAATGACCTTTGGAACGGCGATGACGAAACTGGTGGTCGTGACCCAATCGTGGTCATCGAGTTCGAATCGATGTTGAAACTCAGCGGCTTCCGCCCAAGAACGGATGTCGTACGAGACATACGCACTGGCTTCGACGCTGACGACTTCCGCGCTCTCACGAAACAACAAGGTAAAGGCACGCCGTGCATCGACGACGCGAACCGCGCTGTAGTGCTTGTTGAGCACCAACACTTTGGTATCGAGACCCGTGTGGGGAGTATTCATGCCAGAACTCGAGCTTCCTTGCACAACAAGAGTCTAGCCTCATGGCTGGGAAGCCCCTTCGTCAAACACCAATCGAACTCCAGAAAGGCCAAGTTGATGGAGTCCGCTCAAGTGAGGAGCGAGGAGTCCCGTTCCAAGGGCGACGCGGTGGATCGAAGGCGATCCATTCGGCACGGTCGACACGGCAAAATCCCGCACAAAAAACACTTTTGTGCGCGGCGCAACGACGTGGATGATGCGGTCGATGAAGTCCACCGCGTCGTTGCAGAGAGATCCCGTGATGAGCGCGGATGGATCAAGCGCGATGCCGTCGAGTTGTGAATCAAAGATCAACTTCAGAGCGCCCGGCGCATCCGAGACGAGATCGCGAGCATCGGGGAGTAGGAGTACGTGGTTCGATTCGGATCGTGCTCGTTGAAGTTGTTCGAGGACTCGTGGAAGATGAGTTTGAGCCGAGGGTGTCCAATTACCTGGTTCGATTGGGTTGGGCCAACCGCGTGCCGATCCTGAACGAATCACGCGAGTGATGCCCCTTTCGAGCGGAGATGGAGTCCACGATTCGTCCGCTGGATTCGTCGTATCGATGAATCCCCACTGAATCCCCGAATCCAAGATCAAGATGCTGCCTGCAGAAGAGTCGGCAATGCGAAGTGACATGGTGCGTCAATCGGCGCGGTAACTGCACGCGCTCGTGCACGTCTCTTCAACGCAGATTTCTTCGAGGAGGGGAAGGCTCGGCAAGAGGCGGTCAAAAATCCACTTGGCGATCACTTCAGCGGTTGGATTCTCAAGTCCCGGAATCTCATTGAGCAGCCGATGATCCAGCGCCTCTTCGATGGGGCGAGTTGCGGCGCGGATCACGCCGTAGTCGATGAGGTATCCCTGCTCTTGGGGAACCTCTCCCGCCACGATGACATCGACTTGAAATGAGTGTCCATGCAAACGGCGACACCTATGACCTTCGGGGAAGGTCGGAAGCCAGTGTGCGGCTTCGAAGCGAAATCGCTTAGTGAGGCGAACGCGCATAGTGAATGGGGTCCCCCTTTGGACAGGGGGACCCGTTCAACATTTAGCCCTTGGAAGGTCCGCTCTTCACCACTCCGCGTCGCTCGTCGCGCAGACGACGCGACTTGCCAGCGCGATCGCGCAGGTAGTACAGCTTCGCTCGGCGAGCATCGGCGTGACGGAGAACATCAATCTTCGCAACGCGCGGAGAATGAAGCGGGAAAATTCGCTCAACGCCTTCGTTCGCAACGATGCGGCGCACGGTGATCATGCGATTGATACCGCGTCCCTTCATCGCGAGAAGAACGCCTTGAAAAACCTGCACACGCTCTTTGTTGCCTTCGACGATGCGGTAGTGCACATCGATCGTGTCACCGATCTTGAGTTCTGGGGTATCGACCTGCTTCTTGAGTTGGTCGGCAACGATAGATTCGAGCACTTCAGTACGGTTCATATCAGAGTCCTGTGGGACCGAGTCCCTGTCTCAAAGAGATCTGGTCGTCGAGCGCGCGTGCGTTCGGTAGACCGTTGGAGGCGCCATGTTGCGATTGCAGCATGATCGCCAGAAAGTAATACTTCGGGAACGGCGCGGTCGCGCCATTCTCGTGGGCGAGTGAAATGAGGGCAGTCCAACAATGGATGTCCCGAGTCGTCGTGAATCGAGAAGGAATCTTCAGACGCACTCTGTTCATGTCCCAGCGCGCTAGGTTGGAGCCTGGCGATGGCATCAATGAGCAGCATGGCTGGGATTTCTCCGCCAGAAACGACGAAATCACCGATCGAAACTTCTTCAAGTCCAAGCGCTTCAACAGCACGCTCATCGATGCCCTCATAGTGTCCGCACACGAGCAGGATGCGCTCGCAGCGGGAGAGTTCTTCGATGAACAACTGATCGACGCGGCGTCCAGTCGGCGCGAGTGTGAGTCGTCGCGCTTTGACCGATCGCATCGCATCAACGGCTTCCACCGATGATGCAACTGGTTCGGGCATGAGCACCATGCCGGGACCTCCGCCGAATGGGCGGTCGTCGACACGATTGTGCTTGTTGTCAGCCCAGTCGCGCATGTCATGGACCGAGACCGTCACCAGTCCTGCTTCGATGGAGCGACCAAGAATGCTCGAGGTGAGCACTCCTGGAAACGCCTCAGGGAAGAGGGTGATGATGTCGATGTGCGGTTTCATGAGAGCGGTTGAATCAGTTCGTGACCGATTAGATTGTGGTCTTGGACGTGATGCGCTTCGACATAGGCTTCTTGTTCTTGCCCACAGTCGAAGCGATTCCAACCTTCTTCAGCAAGTCGGCAACGGTCTGCGAGGGTTGCGCACCCACGCCGAGCCAGTAGACGATGCGTTCAGTCTTGAGTTCGAATTGTTTTCCCTCGGGAGCACCGGGATCAAACCAACCGAGTGGCTCGATGACCTGTCCGTCACGTGGGGAACGCTTATCCATCGCACCGAGGCGATAGAACGGTGAATGGGCACGGCCCATGCGCTTGAATCGAAGAACAACCATGGAATCTCCTCGTCATGCGCGCCCCTAGGGCCGGCAGACCACGTTGGTCGGCACGGTCACCGAGCGAGCCGTTGGGTCCCGATTGGGACTGTGCGGCGCGCCTTCGGGTCGCGGTTGCGAACGGAGTACTGTACCAGAGGGGGGGTTGCGTTACAACCATCGCATCTTTGTACCCTTCCGAACTATGGATACATGGTGGGTACATCAAACGTGGTCGCGTCCAGGTGGCGGTGCAGCCCTTGCGGCGTGGGTTTTCTGGGTCATCGCCTCGATTTGCCTCCATGAACTCGGACATGGCATCGCTGCGATCTGGCAAGGAGATGACACCCCTCGCCGCACAGGGCATATGACGCTGAATCCCGTTGTGCACATGGGGTCACTCAGTCTTCTCTTCTTTGCCGTGATTGGATTCGCATGGGGAATGATGCCCGTAAATCCATCGCGCTTTCGTTGGGGACATCTAGGAGAAGCATTCGTTGCATTCGCCGGTCCGCTCGTGAACTTGTTGCTCGCTCTCTTCGCAACGGTCTTGTGGGCGCTCTGGATTGCATTTGGTTCACGCTCGGAACCACTTGCCACCAACATGACGAACGCGCTCGAGGTCGGCATCTACATCAATCTGTTCTTGTTTGTGTTCAATCTCTTGCCGATTCCACCGCTCGATGGCTCGCGCATCGCGGCTGGACTCGTCCCCGCTGCTCGCGTTTTTTACATGAATCCGCAGGTGCAGGCGTACAGTTTCTTCGCACTTCTTGGAGTGATGTTCCTTGGAGCGGATCGATACTTCTCGATCTGGGCGGCTCGCGGCGCGATGGAATTGCAATTGGTTGCCCTGCGAATCATCGGCGTCGATGTCACGCCCCTCATGCAATAGTTTTTGCTGCGCTGCACTTCCATTCCATCTTTCCGCCGACAATCGTTGCGATGACGCGCGGAGGATCTTGAATCCAATCGCATTCGAGCGGATGCTTGTCGAGCACCGTGAAGTCGGCGCGGAATGTGGACTGAAGTCGTCCGAGCGTTTGACCGACTCGCAGCGAACGCGCGGCATCACTTGTCGTCGCTATGAGTGCTTCTTCGGGCGAGAGTGTCTCGTTTCGTTGGAAGAGTTCGCCCGACGAGGTTCGCCCCGTGATCGCTGTTCGCATCGCTGCAACAGGATCAGCTGAAGCGATCGGCCAATCGCTCCCAAAGGCCAAGGATGCACCTTGATCTCGTATTGATCGAAAGGGGAAAAACTCGCCCATTCGCGTTGTTCCGAGTCGAGACAAGGCAATGCGTGCATCGTCCGCCTTGTGAAGAGGCTGCATGCTGACGAAGTGATGTGCGAGGCGCGGGAGGTCTGATGAGGCCACTGTCTGCGCGTGCTCGATTCGCAGTGTGTGGTGGGGGATGCGCGCTGTCTCGGCCGCGTCGAGGACCGCGCGCAAGGCAGCATCACCGATGGCGTGAACACTCGGAGAGAGATGATGTTGTGCCACCATCGACATCCATTCGGCGAGTCGGCCATCTCTTGTGAATTCGCAGGGGGCACCACTCGTTGATGCATCATCGGCGTAGGGGGCGAGCATCCAGGCGGTTCGCGAACCGAGTGTGCCATCCGCAAAACTCTTGCAACCCACGAACGAAAGATGTTCGCATGGAAGACGCGCGGCAACCGACGCGCAGTCGATCGGCCATGATCGATCGAGCAACGTGATGTGCATGCGAGGGCGAAGAGTCGATCGAGCGGGGACGAGGATTCGGTCCACCCAGTCGGCGTACTCCATCGATCCAACCGAGGTGACGCCGCGAGAGAGGAGTTCGTGCTGTGCGGTCTTGAGTCCTGCGCGAAGTCGCGCGTCCTCGGGTGGCGGGACCGATGGCACGGCGATCTCCCATGCTGCGCCTTCGCGAAGGATGCCTGTGAGTTGTCCATTCTCGCGGGGCGCTTCGGAGTGACTGCGTTCGGTGATCTTCTGCCGGCCCATCCGCTCGATCGCTGCATCATTCACAATGCAGGAGTGGATGTCGACTCTCCAACAGATGGTCGGGCGGTCTCGCGCGCCGTGCAACCACTCGCGTGTCGGAGGTCCATCGGCAGGGAAAAGAGCCTCGTTCCATCCACGCGCTTCGATCCATTGATCTGGAGGAAGGGATTGATGAGCACGCGTGATCGCTGCTTCAAATGCGCCGCGCGAGTGGACATTCGAGAGGTCGAGTTGAGCGAGTCCAATGCCGCCGAGCAAGAGGTGGAGGTGAGAATCAAAGAATCCAGGGCAGATGCACGCGCCGTCGAAGTGGTGATCGCCGATCGATGACGAATCTCCGCCATGAATGCGATCGATGAATCCGTCGACGACATCCAGGGTCGTTGCGCCGCGCGATTGACCTTCCGTCCAAGAGGTCGAAGCAGAGAATCGAACGGGGTTTCCCATCGAGGTAACAGCCTAGTGGAGACGAGTACGATGACTCGATGAGAACTCATTGGATGACTGTTGCCGTTGCGACCACCGTGGCATTGATCTTGGGAATGGTTGGTGGTTGCGAGAAGAAGGGGGCACCAAAGCCTCCTAATCCAGTGGGTCCAACGGCTGTTGCACCAGCGTCGCCATCTGCGGCGACGGTCGATGCGATTCACTCCTCTTCGACGAGCGATGCCACAATCGTGGAAGTCGGTGGAATCGTGATGTCGAAGCCATCCACTTGGATGTGGCAATCTCCGACGATGGCATTTCGCACATTGCAGTACTCGGTTCCTGCGCAGGGATCAGGCAGCGCTGCGGAGTTGGTCTTTTCAGAGTTCCGCAAGGGCGATGGTGGGCCGCTTGATCAAAACATCGCACGGTGGAGTGGCCAGTTTCGAGGTGAAGATGGGCAATCCGCACCATTTGAGCAATCGGTGAGCGACATTGACACGATGCGCGTCACGAGACTTTCCTTCCGCGGTGCCTATCAGGGGATGGGGGCAGCAGCGCCGCGCACGGGCATGGCGCAACTCAGTGCAATTGTGGAAGGACCAGAGTTCAACGTGTTCATCCGACTCGTTGGAGCGGAGGCCACGGTCGATCTCGCTGCCGCAGACTTTGCGAAGATGATCGAGAGTCTTCGACTCGCAGCGAAAACGAACTAGACCGTCGTGTCAGCGAACCGGCGCGAGACTTCGCTCCAGTTCACGATGGACCAAAACGCCGAGACATAATCGGGTCTGCGATTCTGGTAATTCAAGTAGTAAGCGTGTTCCCACACGTCGAGTCCGAGAATGGGGACGCCCTCGACCTCGACGAATCCCGACATGAGTGGATTGTCTTGATTGGGAGTCGATGTCACTGCGAGTGTCTTGTCTGCTTTCACCACGATCCACGCCCAGCCTGATCCAAAACGGCTGGCGGCAGCGGTCCCGAACTTCGTTTTCATCGCTTCGATTCCGCCGAGCGACGAATCGATCGCGGCCGCGAGTGCTGGAGATGGCGCTCCACTCTGCGATGCAGGGCAGAGCATCGTCCAGAATGCCTTGTGATTCCAATGTCCGCCTCCATTGTTGCGCACTGCGGTGCGAATGGATTCTGGCAAAGTCGAAAGTGCACGGCACAATTTTCCGCCACACAATGAATGCAAATCGGCATGTGGCTCAAGGGCCTTGTTGAGATTATTGATGTACGCCTGATGGTGCTTCGTTCGATGAATCATCATCGTCTGCCGATCGATGACAGGTTCGAGGGCGTCTTCGGGGTAGGTGAGTTCTGGAAGGGTGAAGGGGTATGCCATGTTGATTTCCTATGGGTCAATGATAACTCACTTGTTCACGCCGCGCGCCGACTAACCTTCGAAGGCAATGTCGTTCTATCGATTGATTGACGCCAATGGAAACCGAGCCTGCGAAGCATTGCGTGTGCTTGAAGATCTTGCTCGATTTGTCCTGGATCGGCGTGACCTCGTTGACTCATTCAAATCAGCGCGGCATGAACTGGCCGAACTGGTGAACTCGCTCGATGGCGTTCGATTGATCGCGGCGCGCTCGACTGAAACCGATGTCGGATGTGATGTCAAGGGATCGCTTGAGGGATCGCGCGCGGGTGCCCACGCGATCGCTTCGGCGAATGCAAGTCGCGTGGCAGAAGCACTTCGAGCGATGGAAGAAGTGTTCAAGTGTGTTGATCCTGAGAAGGCTCCCGCGCTCGAACGCCTTCGATATCACCTTTACACCGAATCATCGAAACTCATTCTCGCGCTCGGATCAGGTCGATCGAGGCAGTGGTCGCTGTGCTTGCTGCTCACGATCGATCTGTGCCGCCGTCCTTGGAGAGATGTTCTCACTCAAGCGATCGAAGGTGGATGTGACTGCGTGCAAGTTCGAGAGAAGTCGATGGATGGAGGAACACTCGCATCGCACACACGCGAGATCATCGCGATCGCCCGTCCTCTTGGAGTGAGCGTCATCGTGAATGACCGGGTCGACGTGGCTCTTGCCGCCGCAGCCGATGGAGTTCACGTGGGGCAATCAGACCTCTCTGTGACGCAAGTGCGAGCGATCGCGGGGAGTTCGCTGCTCGTGGGAGTCTCGACCCATTCGCTTGCTCAAGCTGCAGCGGCCATTAAATCGGGTGCCGATTCCATCGGCATCGGGCCGATGTTTGCGAGTGCGCTCAAGGGTGACACTCCCGTCGTGGGACCGACCTTGATCACCGAAATCAGCCGAGCGTTTCCCTCGATCCACCATCTTGCGATTGGCGGAGTGAATCCATCGAATGTGTCGACCGTGTTGGATGCTGGAGCACGCGGCATCGCCGTCTCGAGTGCGATCTGTGGGGCAGACCATCCGCGTGAAGTCGCTCGCTCGCTCTGTGTTGGAGTATGCGTGTGAGCGATCCCATTCGTTCTATTCGAGACGCGCGCCTCACGCTGCTTGGGACAGGAACAAGTTCTGGTGTGCCCTCCATTGGATGCACCTGTCCTGTGTGTAGGAGTGACGATCCTCGCGACCACCGACTGCGCACGGCGGGCGCACTTCGTTTCACTGACCCAGACGGGAATCCACGGTGCATCTTGCTGGACTGCGGTCCCGATCATCGACAACAAGCACTCAGCGCGCAGTTGAACCGTGCCGACGAGATTCTTGTAACGCATGCGCATGTCGATCATGTGTGGGGGATTGATGAACTGCGCCGCTACAACGTCATGCAAGATTCGCCGATGCGACTCGCGACGTCGGCTGATGCGTGGGGCGATCTCGAGCGTGTGTATCGGCACATCTTTTGCGGCGAGCGTGGTCCCAACGGGGCAGCGAACTGGGTCGCCGACATTGAAAAGGTGGTCATCGTGCCTGGCGAATCGCGCACCGTTCATGGACTCCGCATTCTGGCCATCGATCTGCGGCATGGGGTCATGCCTGTGCTTGGTTTTCGCATCGAGCCAGAGGATGGGAGCCTCGCCGACGATCCGCTCTTTCCCCTTGCTTGGTGCACGGATGTCTCGTCGATTCCGCAAGAGTCGCATGCGTCTCTTCAGGGGGTTTCCACCCTGATTCTGGACGCGCTTCGGTACAAACCGCATCCAACCCACTTCACCATTCCTCAGGCGATCGAGATGGCCCAGTCGCTCAAAGCGCGCAGGACGATTTTGGTGCACTTGGCGCACGATGCTTCTCATGCGACGCTGGCGGAAACGTTGCCCAATGGGGTCGAAGCGGGATGGGACGGACTCGAAGTCAGATCCTCGTCCATTCGGTAGCATTCCGCCCTCTATGGCACAGATTCGTGAGATCAAGAAGCGGATGATTGCGGTTCGCACTATTCAGCGAATCACGAAGACGATGCAGATGATTGCAACGGCGAAGTTCACAGCGAGCCTCGCTTGGACGAAGGCGTCGCGTCCCTACACCGATCGCATTCGTCAATTGGTCTCTGAAGTGTCAGCTGCTGCTGGTGATGTTGAGCATCCACTCCTTCGCGCGGTGGGTGATTCGGGGCGCGTTCTGATTCTTGTGGTCGGTTCGGACCGAGGATTGTGCGGGACCTACAACAGCAACATCCTTCGCATGTCGGCACGCTTCGTCAAGGAGCAGATCGCCTCTGGCAAGCAGGTCGATATTTTTGCAGCAGGCAAAAAGCCAGTTTCCTTCTTCCGTTTTTCGAAGATGGCCGTGCTTGAGACGATTTCATTTGGAGACAAGCCGACATTCGACGAGGTTCAGCAACTCGCTGAGCGATTGATGGACGCCTTCAAGGCAGGGCAATACAGCAGCATTCATGTGGCTTCGACACGCTTTGTGTCCAATAGCCGCCAAACGCCCGAAGTCGTGCAATTGCTGCCGATGGCGATGCCAACCGCGGCGGGGGCTGCAACCAGTTCGGCCTCGTATGAGTTCAGTCCAAGCGCGGCGGAATTGGTTTCGCAATTGTTGCCGCGCGCTGTTCGCGTGTCGCTTTTCCAAGCGTTCAACGACGCCGTGGTGAGCGAGAATGTGATGCGCATGGTGGCGATGAAGGCGGCGACCGACAATGCGAGTGACTTGGGACGAACGCTCAAGCGCAATTACAATCGCGCTCGCCAAACCAAGATCACGACCGAGCTCACCGAGATCATCTCGGGTGCTGCAGCGCTCGCCTAATTCGGATTCGGTCCCGTCACGATGGGATGTCCAGCTTTTTGCCAGACATCGAGTCCACCCTGCAGGTTGTACACATTCTTGATCCCCAGTTCCATCAGTCTTTTGGCGCCGGCTTTCCCAAGGATGTCGTCGTAGTTGGTGTCGTACACGATGATCGCGCCCTGGCCTTGCAGCTGACTCTTGGCCACGGTCAACATCGTGGGAAACGGCATGCTGATCGCACCTGGAATGTGTCCCGCCTCGTACTGCGCAGGAAGGCGAGGATCGAGCCAGAGTCCAGCCTTCGGATTCTCGAACAGCACGGGGCGAGGCGCAAGAAGTTGGTCCACTTCAAGAAGCGGCACATAGACGAGATTCTTATCGCTCACGCTGTTGTCGCATCCCAGCATTGCAAGCAATGTGACAGAGAGAATGAACGAGAGACGAATGGTGGATTGAATCGTGTGCATGGTGAAGAGTCCATCGGACTACAGTATCGGCGTGACGAGCGAAGTCTATCGAAGGTGGATCGCACGGATTGCATTCGTGTTCGTCACGACATTGGCTGCGCCAGTCTTGGGGGACGAAGGGGAAGTCCTCGCGCAGACCACCGAGCATGTGCAAGTGAGTGTGAATCCGCAACTTGTTCATGTCGATGGAGTCGCCGACCCCGTCATGATCGTCCAGTTCATGATTCAAGAGGGTTGGCATCTGTATTGGATCAACCCAGGCGAGAGTGGGCTTGCGCCGACGGTGTCGGTTCAAGGCGCTCTGTTCGAATGTGTCGGGGAGACGCTCTTTCCCTGCCCAACCGTCCTTCGTGGCGAGAACGAAGTGTCATTTGGATACGAGCGCGCTCTGATTCTCTATGTTCCTGTCAGGCGAAAAACTGGATCAGCGCCCAATGCGATGAGTTCGTCCTCGCAGATCAATGTTGGGTGGCTCGTGTGTAAAGAGAAATGCATCGCTGGGAAGGCGACGCTGACGGCGCAACTCCTCGATCCTGTGGTTGGCGCGCCGCCGCTGAGTGACGCTGGGCTGGGCAACGACCTCTCACAACGCACAATGGTTTCGGTCGTGACGCAACAATCGGCATTCCTTCGAGTCGAGGTGCAAGGGTGGATGGGCGATGCATCTCCTCAGATCGTGGTCGATGTACCACTCGGGATCACGACGACGACGGCAGGGCCATTCGCGACATCGATTGAAGGCGATCGGCTTGTGGCGCTGATCCCAATGACTTTCCGCGCCGCCGATTTTGTCGAAGGATCCTCTGTCCGAGCGGCGATTCTTGGATCGACAGAGTTTTCCGGCTGCGGAGGGAGATTCTCGGCCGTCGTCAAAGTCGTCCCGCCACCAATCATGCTGCCCTAGATCTTGGTCGGTAGTCTAATTGTAGATTTTCAGAGTCCCAAGAACGACCACTCAGCACAAGGAGAGTTAATGAAACATCCCGCCCTCATTCAATCCTCGTTGATCGCACTCGCATTGGTCTGCTCGGTGTTTGCAGACGACACCGTGGTTCCCACTCGACCCACCGCGGCGCCTGCCGATGCTCCGACGGCGGCACCAGAAGTGGCCGCGGTCGGTGCGACCGCTCCCGACTTCACACTCAAGGGTGCCGATGGAAAGGATTACACGCTTGCATCAGCGAAGGGGAAAGTGATCGTGCTTCAGTGGATCAATCCCGATTGCCCAGTGTGCCGTGCGAAGTCTGAGTCTGGAGCGGTGACGAAAATGGTCGACGATGCACGCAAGATTGATCCGACCGTCGTCTTCTATTTCATCAATAGCACGAAGAGCGATGCAGAGAACCCAAGCAAAAGTGCAAAGTATCTCGCGCAACACCATGTGGATGGACCAGCGCTCATTGATGGAGACGGCAAGGTCGGACATCTGTACGGAGCGAAGTCGACTCCCCATTGCTATGTGATTGATGCGACGGGAATGCTTGCCTACGCGGGCGCGATTGATGACAAAGGCGAATTGAATTATGTCGTGAATGCAGTGCAAGCACTGAAGGATGGAAAACAACCATCGCCATCCACGACCAAGGCGTACGGATGCCCTGTGAAGTATGGCGGTCGCAAGCGCGGCTAATCAAATCAGGTATTGACGGGCATCAAGACGTAGACGAAGTCGCCACCCGCGCGGAGGACGCATGGCTTGTTCGGTGCCTTCATTTCAAGGCTTACTTCTTGGCACTCGATGATGCGGAGCACATCGGTGATGAACTGAGGTCGAAACCCGATATCGAGTGGTTGTCCCTCAAACGAAGTCGCTTCGATCTCGATGACCGCCTCACCCATGTCAACGGATTGACTCTTCAGCGTGAGTTGCTTTCCAGAGAACGAGAATTTCACCACTCTGCTCTCTTCGCTCGTGAACAATGCCGCGCGCTTGATCGCGCTTGACAACTCTCCTGAATCGAAAACAGCCTTGCGGTCATGTTCCTTCGGAATCACTTCCTCGAATGGAGGGTAAACGCCTTCCACGAGGGTCGTCACGAGAGTGGCAGAGTCTCCAATCTCAAACACGAGTCGATTGCGATCGCGAAGGACGCGAACGATGGCTTCAGGATCATCCAACAATCGATTGAGGACATTGAGTCCCTTGGCTGGAACAATGACACGACTATCGCCATCGGCAGGAGAGGCGCAGTCGCCCTTCGCGAGCGCAAGTCGAAGTCCATCGGTGGCAACGAAGCGCAGTCCGCGCCCCTTTCGTTCGATGAGCACACCAGCGAGGGCATAGCGCGTGTTGTCTGCAGCGACGGCGAAGACCGATCGAGCAATCATGCGACGAAGTTGTCCAGCGGGAATCTCAAAATCAAGAACCGCTTGCGAGATGTCGGAGGTGGCTGGGAACTCGGAAGGATCGAGTCCAAAAATCTTGAACTTCGACCGAGCACCCACGATGTTCGCGGCATGGCGATCGAGTTCGATCTTGACCGTTGCATCATTCATTACGCGCGCGATCTGATTGAATTTGTCGGCGGGGAGAAGGGCTTCTCCTTCAGCATCGATCTCGACACTGGCGATGTGCAGGTCCAGTCCGATTTCAGTATCGGTGGCCTGAAGGGTGAGCATTCCATCCTTCGCCACGATGCGCACGCAAAGAAGAATGGGCGCAGGGCTGCGGCTCGGGACGACCGCACTCACCATCGCGAGGGCGTCAACGAGGGCTGGGCGGTTGCAAAGGACACGAAGTCCATCGGTGGTCGTTGGCATCTGTTGTAGTTCCCTGTGGGACAAGCCCAAGGGGAAGTGTAGCCGCTGCCGCCGAGGGGTTGTGTGGGTCGGAAACCTCTAAACTGGAACGGTGTTTCGTCCGACGCTTCACGCCTTCAATAAACGATTCGCCATCGCCGTGTTCATTGGCTACATCGGACTGTTTAGCGTGAGTTTCTTGCTCATGTTTGTCTTCCCGATCGGCTCGCTGGCGATTGTTGTCTTGGCGATATTCGGTTTGCTCATTGTGGTTCCTGTCGGCGCAGGAGCACGCGCCTGGGAGGAGGGGCTCAACCGACGCGTCATGCGCAGGGGACTTTGTCCGTCTTGTGGAGAATCAACGGTCATCGAAACCTCGACCGGCGTTCGATGTCTCAGTTGTGGATTGACCCACGATCAGCGCGGTGCAATCGTGATCGTGCGCGAGGAGTCCGACGAAACGGACGCTACTTCGCCGCCACCACGTGAGCAATGATTTCGCGAACTTGGATAGCGAGGGCGGCGTGATGCACCCAGATGACAAGCTCTCCAGCGGGAAGTAACTCGATCAAGAGTGGAGATCCAGTCGGCGCAAACGCCATCCCTTGCGCGGGAGAAGTCCCATTCATCACGATGGCATCGGCAAGATCTCTCAGGAGGCGATGATCCGATTGACTGAAGACAAGCGCGTCTCGAGTGTTCACTTCGAGTCCCAATTCAGAATCAACGCTTGTCCAGTGCTTGTTGTCTTTGAGCGGCTCGCTGACCGCATCAATGATGTTTCTCCATCGTCCCATCGGAATGCCGAGGAGTTCTGGAAGGTGAAGTTTGTGCACAATCGCTTCAATCATTGGTGCGATGCGCTGGCGATCAATCCGAATGACCTCGGGAGAGAGTCGGCCGCACTGTGGGTGATCGGACGCGGCAATATCGATGGCAGTCAATCGTTCATCGTCCGCCAATCCAAAGCGTTGAATCGATCCATCGTCTTCGATGACTTCAATCCCGGCGGCGCGAAGTTGGGTAGCGGCCTCGTCTGCTGTGAGGAATTCCATGCGAGTGGTGACCTCACGGCAGCGTACAGCACATCACATTG
Source organism: Planctomycetota bacterium (assembly GCA_027622195.1). GTDB lineage: Bacteria > Planctomycetota > Phycisphaerae > Phycisphaerales > SM1A02 > SXOD01. Next base: position 9,354 of record JAQBZO010000013.1, on the reverse strand, counting down.
ATGGGGGTGGATCGTGCCAACCTGAGGTGTCCCATTGCCCATACGATTCGACTGTGAGAAGTGTCCTCTTTGTGTGCACTGGCAATACATGCCGATCTCCGATGGCTGAGGCGATCGCTCGTCACCTCGTCGAAACGGGTCAAGTGAACGGCGTGTCGTCGAAGGACGTTTTTTTTGCGAGTGCAGGAACATGGGCAATGGACGGACATGCCTTTTATGCAGAGACGATTGAAGTGCTGAAGGAACTGCACATCACCATCGACGGCAAGAGTAAAAAAGTATCTGCGGACATGGTCAGGGCGGCGACTTTTGTGCTTCCGATGACGAGGTCGCACTTGCACGCTGTGGATGGGCTCGTCTCTGGACTTCAAGGCGGTCCTCATCCGCGAATCGAACTCATCCTCGCGCCGCATGAAGTGGATGATCCCGTTGGAATGGGCATCGGCGCGTATCGGCGTGTTGCTGAGCAGTTTCTCCATTTGCTTCCTGCGCGACTTTCGGAGATGCTTCGCGTATGAAAATCGTCATCTCGAGTGATCACCGTGGCACTCAGGTAGCCGCGACCCTCGCCTCGCACCTCACCACGCTTGGGCATACCGCAACGGTGATCGGTGACACGTCGGGACGACCTGTCGATTATCCCGATGCCGCATGGTTGGTCGCCAACACCGTTTCGCACGGAGGCGCGGACCGCGGCGTTCTCATTTGCGGAACGGGAATTGGAATGTGCATCGCCGCGAACAAGGTGCACGGATGTCGCGCCGCACTCGCGGGCGATGAACTCAGCGCACAATTGAGCCGTTCACACAACGATGCGAATGTCCTTTGCCTCTCGGCAGATCTCACTGGCACGACTTTGGCGAAGCGCATCTGCGATGTGTGGATGTCCACCAGTTTTGAAGGTGGACGACACGCGCGCCGCGTTGCCAAACTGGGCGAAATCGAAGAGGGGCACGCCCCCTCATCTGTTCCCGCAAGTTGATGAGATCAGCCCGCGAGGCTGGTTGCGAGTTCTGTCAAGAGTTTGACGCCGTATCCAGTAGGTCCAACTCCTGTCGGAGATGATCCTGCATTCTCTTTGCTCGCCACACCCGCGATATCGATGTGTGCCCACGGTGTTTTTTCATCGACGAAATAACTCAGGAACGCGGCGCCCTGAATCGGGTACGCCTGTCTCGCTGGATTGCTATTGAGGATGTCGGCGTGACGCGAGCGCATGAAATCGCGGTGTTCTGACCAGAGCGGAAGCCTCCATACACGTTCATCCGTTCGGGCTGCAGCCGATTCCACGCTCGCGCGGAATCCATCGTTTTCGCAGAAGAGACCGGCGCAGAATGCGCCGAGTGCGACGACCACGCCTCCAGTCAGCGTGGCGACGTCAACGATGTAGTCGGGCTTGAGTGTCGATGTGGCGTAGGCGAGTGCATCGGCGAGCACGAGTCGTCCTTCCGCATCGGTATTCGTGACTTCAACGGTGACTCCGTTGTGCAGGGTAATGATGTCATCGGGTCGGTACGCATCATCCGACACCATGTTTTCAGCGACGGCGAGAATCGCAGTCACGCGAATGGGAAGTTTTTGCGCGGCGATGGCGTGCATGGCACCGAGGACTGCAGCACCTCCACACTTGTCGTACTTCATCCCAACCATGCCGTTGTTTACCTTGAGCGAGTAACCACCAGTGTCGTAGGTGATCGTCTTTCCGACGAGCACGAGATGTCCTCCGCGTGCGCGAGTGGGTCGATGCTCAATCACCACGAGGCATGGAGGAACAGAACTGCCTTGTCCAACGGCGACGAGTCCGCCCATGCCGAGTTTCTTGGCTTGCGCAACATCAATCACTCTGCACCGAAGCGAGGATTGTCGTGCCATTCGCTTCGCCTCGGATCCAACCCAGTTTGGACGACAGACATTCGGTGGAGTCGCAGCGAATTGTCTTGCCACATTGATGCTTTGCGCGAGGGCGAGTCCTCTGATGAACGATTTGTGCAAATCAGAATCGCCTCCTTCCACCGTAAGCACACCCTTCGGCTCCTTGGCGCGCGAGGCGGTTCCGCGATGATCGTCAAAACGCCACTGAGCGAGCCCCATTCCTTCAGCGATCGATTGACCTTGTGCCGCGTTGAGTTCATCCGAGACGATCAACACGGAGTCAATCTTTGCCTTGTCGAGTGCAGCAAGAAGTCGCGCGCCAAGAGTGCGAAAAGCAAGCGGGGTGCGGGCTTCTTTCTTTCCGAGTCCTACGAGTACGAATTGGCCAGGACCTGCAACGATCTCTCCCATACTGCCTGTAAAGAGCGCATGCTTCAACGCATCCTTCGCACCACTGTTCGAGCGGTACGCGTGCGGCGGAACTTTTCGATCTGCGCCAACGGCGAGGAGGACGAACTGCTTTGGTGAGGTGCCAATCTTGATGTTCTTGAACATGGGGAAGGCATGGTAGACAAGTACAATGCACCTGAGCATGACGCACACGCAAACGATTGTGATCATTGGAGGAGGGCACGCTGGAGCCGAAGCGGCTCGAGCGGCATCATCGGCATTGTTGAGTCGCTCAGGCGCGCGCGTGCTGCTGGTCACCCTCGATCCATCACGCATCGGAGCGATGAGCTGCAATCCCGCGAATGGTGGACTCGGCAAGGGGCAACTCGTCCGAGAAGTCGACGCCCTCGGAGGGGTGATGGGTCGTGCCACCGATGCCACGGGCATCATGTTCAAGGTGCTCAACACGAGCAAGGGTCCCGCCGTGCGCGGACCGCGCGTGCAGTGCGATCGATACGCCTATGCAGCCGAAGTCCAACGCCTCGTTTCCCAGATGCAAGGGGTTGAAGTGGTTTGTGGTGAGGTCATTCGACTCGAAGTCGAGAATGGAGTGATCCGAGGTGTTGTGCTTGCCAGTGGTGCGGGGATTGTCGAACCTGATTCAAGCGCCATCGAGAACGCGCTTGATCCACTCGCCGCGCCGCGTGCGATTTTTGGAAACAAGCCCACGCGATCAATCGACACCGCGTGCGCGGTGAAGGATGGGCTCTTCGTCCCATGCACCGCGTGTGTTCTGACCACTGGCACATTTATGGCGGGGCTCATGCACACAGGTCCTGTCACGACTCCTGGTGGACGAGTTGGAGAAGGCGCCGCAGGTGGGATGTCGCGCGCACTTCGCGAGCTCGGTTTTGAACTTGGGCGACTGAAGACGGGCACGCCTCCGCGACTCTTCGCTCCATCGGTGGACTTCGCGGGGCTCGACGCGCAATACTCTGATGTCCCACCGCTGTGGATGAGCGACCTCACGACTGGATCGACACCGCGTTTGCGCCAAGTGGCTTGTCACATCACCCATACGACGAATGAGGCACACGAAGTCATTCGCGCGAATCTTCACCGCGCCCCGATGTATTCAGGGCAAATCGATGCGAAGTGCGGACCGCGTTATTGTCCGAGCATCGAAGACAAGATCGTCCGCTTCGCTGATCGTCCATCGCATCAAGTGTTTCTCGAACCTGAGGGACTCCATACCGACGAGCTGTATTGCAACGGAATCTCGACGAGTCTTCCGCCCGATGTGCAAGAGATCATCGTCCACGCCATGGCTGGATGTGAGAAGGCACGCATTCTGCGATATGGATACGCGGTCGAATATGACATGGTGTGGCCACATCAAATTGCTGCAACCTGTGAAACACACCTCGTTCAAGGACTCTTCCTCGCAGGACAAATCAACGGAACCACCGGATACGAAGAGGCCGCAGGGCAGGGGATTCTTGCTGGATTGAACGCGGCGCGTCGAACCGTGGGTGAGCAACCCATTACATTCGGGCGAGATGAGGCTTACATCGGCGTCATGATGGATGACCTTGTGACGAAGACGCCTCGAGAGCCGTATCGAATGTTCACTTCGCGCGCTGAGCATCGACTGCACTTGCGCGCGGACAACGCCGATGAACGGCTGACTCCACGAGGAAAGACATTCGGTTTGGTGGATGACACACGGTGGAATCTCTGGGAATCGCGGCGCGAATCGCTCGCGCGTCTCGGTGCGCTCATGGTGGGCGGTGCGCGCGTTCAAGCACTCCACATGGATGTGTCGCCGCGCGCATTCGCTCTCGAATACTGTCCTGACGAAGAGCTCAAACTCGTCGAACGAGCTATCACGGCGGTGCGCTACGAACCCTATGTGCAGCGGCAGAGATCCGAGGTGCGACGCATGGCCGATCAAGAGCGCGCGCAGATTCCAGCATGGCTTGATCCGAAGTCGGTGCGAGGATTGCGGAATGAAGCGGTCGAAGTTCTTCATCGCCACCGACCCGCGACATTCGGACAAGCGAGTCGACTTTCGGGGATCAATCCAGTCGATCTCACACTATTGACAGTCGCGATCGAACGGCAAAAAGCCATTCGCGCAACAGACTCGGATATGGGACAATAGGGGATTGCTCGCCGCCGTAGCTCAATTGGTAGAGCACTCGCCTTGTAAGCGAGAGGTTACCGGTTCAATTCCGGTTGGCGGCTTTGTCGATCGCATCGTCAACGGGGCGTAGACTGATATCGTGAATCTGCGATCACTCTTGACGCGCGTGCTTCTCTCAAGCCTTGGCGCAACAGCACTGTGCGCGGTCGTCGCACTTTTCTCTGGTGGCGCAGTGTGGGGGTGGAAGATGACGGGCACCGCAACCATCTTGGCTGTTGCGAGCACGATGCTCATGCCGATGGGGCGGATCATTGATTCAAGGGGAGTTCCTCCTCTCGCCGCCGCTTGGTTTTTTATCATCATTTCTTCTGGAAGCGTCGGCATTCTGTTTGTGTGGGAGGCAATTCCAAATGGGTTCCAAGCCGACCTCGCGACCACGACTTTGCTTCAGTGGGGTTGGTTCTGCATCGCGTTCCCGGGACTCATGATGTGCGGCGGAGTTCGTTTTCGAGCCGCAGGTTTAGCGATCATTGGCGGCGCATCGGCGGCCGCGCTTGGTTGGAGCGCGCAAATCTGGAACATGAACAGCACGATTTGGAATGCCCGTGGCGTCGTGCTTTCGTTGGTTGGATATGCGATCGCCTCCACCCTTCTGGGTGATCCTGTCGGAGAAGCCACGCGCACATCCCGTCGATCTGTGCGATGGGCAACTCGTCTTCTCGCTGTTCTAGGGGCTGTGGCTTGGTTCATCATCCTTCCCGCGGGCGTTAGAGTGACCCCCGATCTCGTTGCGATGTGCACGGGAGTCACGACGATTGTTGCCATCCTCTCGGGCGCGCTCCTCATCGACCATGCGCGCGGTCCGAAGTGGGCACGAATCGTTCACCAATGGACCCTTGTGTGCATGGGACTCGCTGGAGCTGGAGTTTCCTACGAGGGGTGGATCAATCGGTTTCAGTGGAACGGTGAGATGGGCACGATCGTTGCGGCATTGATCGTGCTCGCGGTGAGCGGATTGCTCGTCACCCTCGTGCTCGACCGATTTGAACGATCATCGCAAGTGAAACGACGATCATTGGACGATGTCACGGTGGTGCGCATTGAGTGTCCGTCATGTGGTATCCGACAAAGTGTGCTGCCAGGATCGAGCGAGTGCGGACGATGTCGACTCGGCATTCTGGTGGGACTCGAGCTGCGTTACTGCCCCACATGCCAGTATGAACTTCGAGGAACGCCCCTCAACGCATCGTGCCCCGAGTGCGGAACATCCCTCGGACCTCGCACTCTTCCCATTGAGTCGGAGCAGTGAGCCAATCGACGCTGATCCTCGACTTTGATAGCACAATCGTTTGCGTTGAAGCGCTCGATGAGTTGGCTCGATTGGTGGTGGGTTCCGGCGAAGAGGGAGCGCGGATCACTTCAGAGATCGAAGAGATCACCCGACTGGGAATGGATGGCTCCATCACGCTGCAAGAGAGCCTTGCCCGCCGTTTTTCGTTGATTCGTTTTTCACAAGCGAACATCGCAAGACTCATCGAGCACCTCAACACTCAGATCACGACGAGTCTGCTCGCTCTTGCGCCAGTCATCCACGCCCGTCGAGATCGAATACATGTCGTGAGCGGCGGGTTTCAAGAGTGGGTGGCGCCTGTGTGTGAGACGCTCGGCATCCGCGCCTCGCATTGTCACGCGAATACATTTCGATTTAGCCATGATGGTTTCTATCTCGGAATGGATGAGCACAATCCACTGGGAAAGACAGGGGGCAAGCCCATCGTCATCGAAGCGCTCGCGTTGAGTCGCCCGATCCTCTTGGTCGGCGATGGAGTGACTGATCTCGAAGCGAGAACTCGTGGCGCAGTGGATTGGTTCATTGCCTACACCGAACACGTTCATCGAGAAGCGGTCACGCGCTGCGCCGACGCGACGGCTTCCGATTTCGCCGACGTGTTGAGCAGGTGGGATCTTTTGGACGCAACGGGATCGATCTCATCGACGCGTTGACATCCTCGACTCAATCTCGGCGATCGTCTTCGGTATTGATCCGGTGAGGTTGATCGGTCCATTCTTGGTGCAGACCACATCGTCCTCAATGCGAATACCGACCGACTCGCTCGGCAAGTAGATCCCAGGCTCAACGGTGATGACCGATCCTTCGCGAAGGACTCCATCGGGCATTGGGTCGTGGACTTCGAGTCCGAGGTGGTGGCTTGTGCCATGAATGAATGCGTCGCCGTACCCCGCATCCACGATGACTTTTCGAGCGGCGGCATCAATCTTTGCAATCGTCGTCCCAGCGCGGCAAGCACGAATCCCAGCCTCGAGCGCTTTCAATACAACGGAATACAACTCGCGCTGTCTTGGAGTGAATGTGCCTGAAACAGGATAGGTTCGCGTGACATCCGAGGCATATCCGTGCAACGCAGCGCCGCTATCAAGGACGATCAAATCTCCCGCGTTAAGCGGCTGATCGTTCGCGTGGTAGTGAAGGACCGTTCCGTTGAATCCGCTTCCTGCAATCGTGCGATACGCCGTCGCTCGCGCTCCATTCGTGCGGTATGCGTGTTCCATCGACTCTTGCACATCGAACTCGGTGATGCCCGGTCGAATGGTGCGAAGTGCTGCATCGAATCCGTGCGCGGTGACTTGCCCAGCACGGCGGATGCATTCAATCTCACTCTTGCTCTTCGCCGACCGCATGTCCACCAAGATCGAGCTGCGATCGGACAACACACAACCTGGAATGCGATCGGACTGTTGTCGCATGATGTCAAGGTCCTGTGACCTCGGCGCGTTGTAGGGAGAGAGTGGCATCATGCACGCGAGTTTGCGCGATCGCCGCGCAGCTTCGAGCAACAATCGAGACAACATGTTGGTGCGCAAGATCGTCTTGATGCCGTAACGCTCTTGCAGTGGCGATGCAATCGCCGCGCGAAATCCATCCCACCGCTCTAACTCTGGATTGAGAGGACGCAGCAGGAGAATCGCTTTGCGCGCGTCGCTCGGGTTCGTGGGATCGAGAAGCAGCATCGCGCCAGGTTCGTCGGTGATGCCAGTGAGATAAGCAAAATGTTGGTGAGGCTGCCATGCGCCGTGCAGCGACGGGTCCGCATCGCCCGCGAGGACGAGTCCAACATGATCCTTGAGGGATCGAAGCGCCGCCGATCGTCGCTCTGCGAACTCTTGGGGGCCAACGAGCACTTCTGAAGCAGTGGGAGGGGACTTGCGGGCAGTTCTTCGAGCCATTGTTGTATTGATCCTACCTTTGACCCTTCGAAACGGGGTCGTCGGACCACTCGATCCCTCGGTATCCCGATTTGGCACAGACCATATCTGGGGCTACCCTTGTGCCATGAATCCACGCACGGCACTGTCGGTCTGCCTCTTTGGCGCATGCGCCGTCTTCGTCGGTCAACTGCACTCCACGGCGGGTGGCACAATGGATGGCGCGCCAGCGTCAGCGAGTTGCTCGGCAGCACTCGCCGCCGCTCTCGGCAACAATGCATTCGATACGACGGGGGCAACAGATCTTGCGATTCCGAGTAGTGCTCCGTGCGGCGCGCACACGATGTTCAAGTCGAAGTACTGGACATTTACCCCCGCTGAAGCTGGAAGTTACACCTTCACCACATGCGCCCTCGCCACATGGGACACGCGTCTTGCGGTCATGAATACATGCACCCCATCGGCTGGAGTGGTGGCATGCAACGATGACGCCTGCAATTATCAGAGCAGTGTGACGGCGACGCTTTTGGCGGCGACGACCTATCGCGTCGTGATCGGCGGATACGACGGGAATGCCTTCGGCGTGGGAACCATGAACATCACTTTTGGCGGCAGTGGAGGCGGTGGCGGAACAGGCAGCCCCGACGTCATCGTCGGAGCGATTCCGGATGTGGCGCAGTATGGAAGTGTTGTCGCGGGCGGCATCACCATCATGGCGTATGCGTTCGGAACGACGAGTTGCAATGTCGGTGACGCTCAACTCGAATGGTTCGCAGCGCCAGACAATCGCCATCCGTTCATTCCGATGAACATGTATCGCATGAAGGCAGGACGATTTGAGCAAATCGGTATGGGATGGGGAAAACACGGCTTTTATGCGTTGCAGGACTCACTTTGCGGTGCTTGCACTGCCTCTCCAACGGGTACCTATCTTGGAGTGGGATGCTCAGATCCATATTCGGCAGGATTGAACGGCGGACAATTTGGACTCGGAACTCGAAGCGAAGTCAATTCGACCACAGGCATCTTCCCGGGCACGTTTAACGCTGGAATGCCAAACCCTCCTGCGACGATTGGTCGCCGAGTTCAAGTGAATGCTCTTGATCTCAATCCATCGCTGAATGCTGGAGCCACCTACTACGCGGAAGGACATTACATCCATCCACAGGATGCGGCGACGAACAACGACAACAACAACGCGTCCTATCGCGCAACCACAGTGGGCGCGCTCACTGGAGGCGCGTACGCGTTAGCGCTCACCGGTCCGACTGTCCAACAGAAACCCGCGATTGAAGCGTGGCGAACGGCTGATCCAACGGTGCAGTTGGCGTATGTCGATGTGATCGATGACGGACGATTCATCGTCGCGTGCAAAGCGAGCAACAACGGGAATGGCACCTGGCACTACGAGTACGCGATTCACAATCTCAACTCGAATCGTGCGGCGCGGACCTTCTCGGTTCCTCTCGCGGCGGGAACCGTTGTGACCAACGTTGGATTCAAGGACATCGATTACCACTCGGGAGATCCCTACAGTTCAGTGGACTGGGTTGCCACGACCACCTCGAACGCGGTGACTTGGACGGGAGCGACATTCGCGACGACCCCCAATGGAAACGCACTTCGGTTTGCGACTCTCTATAACTTCCGATTCGATGCGAATCGCGCGCCAATCGCGGCGAATGGCACGCTCGGACTATTCAAACCTGGAGCCGCGGGGG
>JAQBZO010000033.1 GCA_027622195.1 Planctomycetota bacterium | reverse complement strand
AGCAGATTTGAACGGAGACGGCATCGTGAATGGCGCCGACCTCAGCCAACTGCTCTCAGCTTGGGGAACCGCAAGCAGTGGAGATGTGAACGGTGACGGACTCGTTGACGGAGCAGATTTGGCGCAATTGTTGTCGGTATGGACTCCATAAAGGCAGCATGAGAGGGCTCGCTGTTTCCCTGTTGTGGTCGACCTGTCCCCGTGCGGGTGTTCGCTGCAATTGATTTGGAACCAACCCGCTCCAGATGACTTAAGGACACATTATGAATCGAACCTTAATTGCCATCCTGCTCGCCCTTGCCCCCGTCGCCACTGCTTCAGCACAGACCATCAATCCCACCGTGACGGCGTGGCAGCGCAACACGACTGGTGCGACTGGTTACAACGGCATTCTGGCCGATGTCACCATGGTTCGTTACTCGGCGAACTATGTGTATCCAAGTTCGACGTGCATTCCCAGTTACGCCATTGGTCCGTGGCCTGGAAATCCAAATACTCCAGCGAATCAAAACTACGTCTTCCGCATTCCAAGGAATCCCGTCGCATCGACGGGTGCTGGAACAGCCACATCGCTCGGTCACATCGGCGTGCTCTCGAATGGCGTGGTCTTCTTCAATGCGCTTGATGCGTTCAGCTACAACAATCAGAACATTTGGCATCGGAATGCCATGGTGTTTGAGGTCGGTTCGATGGATGCATGCAATGGACATCCTGCTCCGACCGGCCAGTACCACCCGCATTCGAATCCGTTGTGCCTCTCTGGATCATCGTTGACGACCCACTCTCCAATCATTGGATTCGGATTCGACGGATATCCAATCTACGGACCCTATGGGTATGCGAATGCCGATGGATCAGGTGGCATTGTTCGCATCGAGACGAGTTATCGCAAGCGAAACATCACGGTGCGCACATCATTGCCGAACGGAACTCAGCTTCCCGCCAATCAGTACGGTCCCGCTGTGTCCGCGACGTATCCGCTGAGTTCTTTTGTCGAGGATTTCGAGTATGCCGCGTTGCTCGGAGATCTCGATGAAGACAATGGTCGATTTGCCGTGACTCCTGAGTATCCAAACGGAACCTACGCGTACTACGCCACGATTGATGCAGTGGGTGCGGTGGAGTACCCCTACATCATCGGCCCGACCTATCACGGAACGGTGGCTCCTGGAAACACGGGTCCTGGCAGCGGACATGTTGTTCCCACGGATAGTCCAGTGACCTTCACAGGATTCCCTTGCCCAGCTGACTCGACCGGTGACCGAGTGGTTGATGGCGTTGATCTCGGCGCATTGCTGAGCCGATGGGGTCAAGGGGGCGGTGCGGGTGACATCGATCGCAACGGACTCGTCGACGGCGCAGACCTTGCATTGATGCTGAGTGATTGGGGCATCTGCAACTGATCGTCCGATAGGACTGCGATGCGAAGTGCGAGTCTGATGTTCGTCGTTGCCGTTGCTTGTCCTGTGATTACGCACGCCGATGCACCTGAATGGACTCGCGACATTGCGCCCATCTTTGATCGATGTTGCATCGCTTGTCATGATGGAACAGGCCCTGGCGCCTATCCACTTCGCACTGCTCGAGAAGTGGCGGCGAAGCGTGAGACGGTGCTCAAGGCCCTCGAACTCAGAGTGATGCCGCCGTTTTTGCCATCGTTGGATTCGGCCGTGGTGCGTCCGCCCACTCCAACCGATGAAGAGAGGCAACGCATTCGCGAGTGGTGTGAGGCAGGATGTCCAGAGGGGACACCAAGCGCGCCACTCGCCGCGAAGCCGCACGCGTCGACATCGATTCAATCGGTGAGGATGGGTGATGGATGGACCATCCTCGCGATCGACCAGCGTGGCATGCGCTCGTTCCAAGTGCCGCTTCAGAGTGAAGCCGAACAACTCGTTGGCGGTTTTCGTGTGACCTATGACAAACCCGGTCTTGTCTCTCGCCTGAACTTCAATGTCGCGCCCACGGAGGTCGCCGCCGCATTGGATGAACGCGATTCGGCAGTGGGCTTTCGTTTGACAGGTGATGCAGGAGAATCTCCCGCAGGTTCGATGGGAGGATGTGGCATCAACGGGCTGTTCGAACTTCCGGCGGGGTACGCATTCTCGATTCCTTCGCACTCCTCATTGATTGCCGAGGCGCACGCTGATGGCCGAGGACGCACTGAAATCGGCGGTTTCGATGTCCATCTGCTTGCGCCGCATCGTGTGGATGGAAAAACACCTCTGGTCGTGCGCGCGAGCATCATCGGGAATCAAGGAGCCGAGACGGCCACACTCGATGGAATAACCGCGATGCTTCGAAGTGCTCCGTCCGAGGATGGACTCGATGCGGTGGCGATCGTCCTTCGCCCTGGGATGTACGCCTTGTCAGCAGAAGTGATGGTGCAGCGACCGAGTGATGTCGCGCCGCAATGTGTGGTGCGCATCCCGTCGTATGACATTCATGTCGATCGCCCCTACATGTTGTCTCCGCCGCTGCGTGTTCCCGCGGGAAGTCGTTGGACATTGACGACAACACATCCGTTCGCATCGAAGGCGAGACTTGCGATTCCGCAAGCGGTGTTGATCGGCGTGGTCGAAGAGCCCACAGCGGCAGAAAAAACAGAAGATCGAGCTGGCGTGGCGATGACCCTTCCAGAGTCACTCGACGCGAGTGTGCGGTCGTGGCTCGAATCACGCATTGTCTCGACGACAGCGGATGGATCATTCGAGGTCACAAGCGAAATTACACCATCTGCAGTCAAGGCGCTTCTCAATGCAGATGCGGATGGCTCGACGGGAGGATCAGCCGGGTGTGGAGTGACTTGGTATGAAGCAGTCGAACTCTGCAACGCGATGTCGGCGCGCATGGGGCTCACGCCGCGATACGACATGCAGTCTGTCTACCGAGAAAACGGAGTGTTGCGTGGCGCGATCGTTCATGAAGTCCCTGGCAATGGATGGAGGCTGCCACGCGAGAGCGAGTGGAAGCAACTCGCAGCACAGGCGAAATTGGCTGATTTCTCTGGCAGCGTGTGGGATTGGAGTCAGGATCGAGAGGGCGAGCAGCGCGTTGTTCTCGGTGGATGTTGGGCGGATCAGGTCGAGTCGCGCGGCATCGACGCTCGAAGTGCGATCTATCCATCCACCCGAAGCGAACTCTTTGGAATGCGAATGATCCGTCCCCTCGCGATTACGAACACGCACCCCAGCCACCCATGACGGCCGAGAGATCGTTTCCGTCCACGGTGCCATCATTGTTGAAATCGGCGGGTGATCCAGCGGTGCCCCATGCGGCAAGAAGTGCGGCAAGATCAACTGCGTCCACCACGCCATTCGCGTTGGTGTCTCCTGCGCACGGTGGAGCGATGACCTGCGACTCATAGCAACCACGATCGACGATTGGTGCAGTGCCGATGCCCGTATCGACCACGAGCGGATTATCAACGAATCGTGGAAGTCGATCGAGGTCAGTCACATTGCCTGTGCCAGCGCCAGAGTTGGCTCCGGCGTCAATCGATGGGGAAGTGTCTTGCAATCGAAAGTTGCGCGCGACCGTATCGACAAAGAGCGGATTCACCGAAGTGTTTCCTGTGCCTGTGTATCCGACTTCGACGGTGGAATAGGTGGCGAATGTGGTTCCCCCCGAGTTCAAGATTTGGTTTCCAGTGGGAAGATTGGTCGATCCAACATTGCCCCAGAAAATGCAGTTCGAGACGGTGCTTGTCCCGCCTGCGTTCAAAAACCCACCGCCTGTTGTGCCTCCTGTGCACTTGTTCAATGCGAATGTGCAATTGCGGATGGTGCAGGTGCTCGAGATGCCACTCCAGATGGCGCCGCCTGCATTCGCTCCACTTCCTGAACTGATGTTCTGCACAAAGAGGCAATTCGTCGCCTTGAGTTGAGTGCTGTTGTAGGCCTCGACGGCTCCAGCGCGCGATGCGGAATTGCCGTCGAAGATGCAGTCGGTAAATGTGGCGACCACGCTCGTGGACATGTCAAAACCGCCACCGTATCCGCCTCCTGTGTTCCCCTTGAAAACACAATTCAAGAATGTTGGACTTGCCGCGTTGACATATCCGACTCCTCCACCGAAGGTGCAACGATTCGAGAGGAAGGAACAGTTTCGAAATGTGGGCAATGATCCCGAGAGGATGAGCACGGCGCCACCCTTGTCTTGATTCGCTGTCGCGCTATTGGCGTATCCGCCTTGCACGGTGAAGCCATCGACTGTTCCTGATGTGGTCGTTCCAACACAATAGAGAACGTGGTACGAGTTCTCGGTGTATCCCGCAGTCGGCGTGTCGTTGCCGAGGAGATCGCCCGAAAGAATCGTTGGGTACGACGCCACATTGCGTTGATCGAGTGTGGTCTCAGTTCCGACGAATCCGCCGTAGAGCGCGACCCCCGACTTGAGCGTGTGATAGATCGTGCGTGTGGTCGTCGTGGTGGGTTTGTAGATTCCTTGAGCAACCCAAATCACATCACCAGAGACACTCGCGATGAGTGCTTGGTTCACAGCGTCGGCACCTTTGTAGGCGTTATTCCAACTCGTGCCATTGCCGAGTCCCGTAGTGAGCGGTCCATTGACAAACCGAGTCGCGGCGTCGGCGTGAACGCAGACCAATCCAAGCAGCGCGGCTGAGCACAATTCCAGGGGCAATGATTTCATTGGGCGAAGGTAGCACGAATGGCGACAAAGTCCAAGGAAGTGGGGAATATCGATCGAACTTTGGGGGTGTATTCTTGGCGCGAAACGACGATGGAAACATCTCCACAGGACAACTGGGCTGCCGCAGCATTTCAAGTGGCACGCGATGGACTCATTGTTTCGGACCTCTTTGGAAAGATTGTGGCGGCGAATCCTGCGGCAGAATTGCTGCTTGGGTACGGTCCCCAGGAACTCGTCGGTTTGCGGTTGATGGATCTCATCCCTCCTCGATATCGCACCGCGCATGCGGCTGGAATGGACCGTGTGCGATCTTCGGGGAATCAACATTTGCGCGGACCTGTCGCACTCGAGGCGTTGCACAAACAAGGACACGAAGTGCATGTGGAACTCGTGCTTGGCGAGATCCCTCGCGACGGCAATCGATTCGCGGTGGCATCGTTGAGAGATGCAACCCATCTTCGTCGCGCTGAGCGTGCACTCGACATCGCAGAGACCGAGTGGACGACGATTCTGAACGCGCTGCCATTTCCTGTTCTCGTTTCAAACGCCGATGCTGAAGTCAAATGGGCGAGCATCGCATTCACCGCACTGGTTGGACTCGGGAAGCGGCAGGCGGAAGGGCTCGTGGTGGGCGACCTCGTCCTCGCCGCGGATGGAAATCCATACGACCCAAGGCGACCCATTCGAGGAAATGGAACGCTCCGCACCATGACGGGGCGGCGAATCCCTGCCGTCATCATGCATGTCTTGGTCGCGGGACCCGAGGGAGGTCGCCATGTGATGACCTTCCAGCCCGTTGGATAGCGGTTCGACGGGCATTCCTCGCGGAGGCTGAGAAGAATTCAGCGCGATACGAACAGTTTGCAAAACTGGACGGATTGGACTTGCAGGATTACAAAATGGCGAGACAATTCGGATGTCCAGTCGTCTTTCCGAAAGGAGGCCCATCATGGCCATTCACGCGACACGAGACATCCGAAACTTGGCAATCGTAGGTGGCGCTGGGGCAGGCAAGACAACGCTCGTTGAAGCGTTGCTGTTTGCTGCTAGCGCCATCCCTCAAACGGGCTGCGTGGAGGACGGCACCACGCAGACGGGAAGCGACCTACTGAGCCGCCGCTTTCACACCACTGCCGATTCGTCGATCGTTCGATTCAATCACGGCGGCTGTGTCATCAATCTCATTGACACTCCAGGATCGGCTGACTTCATCGCCCATGCTATTGAGGTGATCCCAGCAGTCGAGTTGGCAATCGTTGTGATTGACGGAGCGAACGGAATCCAAAACGTCACGCGCCGCATCATGTCGATCTGCGCAGAGCGACGGTTGCCGACCATGATCGTCGTCAACAAGATTGACGCGATTGAGGATGAAGACCTTGTCCTCGCTGCACTGCAAGAAGAGTTCGGTGATATCTGCCGACCCATCGATCTCCCCGCAGATCACGGCCATCGTGTCATTGACTGTTATGACAACGAGACGGGTGACTCTGACCTTGGCGATGTGAAATCCTTCCATGACCAAGTGGTCGATTCAGTCGTCGAGATGGATGACTCGGTGATGGATGATTTTCTCGCCGGGACGAAAATCGAGGCTGCTCGACTTCATGATGGATTCGAGAAGGCTCTTCGTGAACGGCACATGATCCCAGTCTGTTATGTCAGCGCGCGTGACGGCATCGGGGTGGACCAGTTGCTGAAGGACATCGTCGCACTGTGCCCCAATCCAACCGAAGGGAATCCACGCCGTTTTGTGATTGACCATGCGGATGGTTCGACGAGTGACTTTGCCCCTTCGATGCAGCCAGATAATGCACTCGTTGCTCATGTGTTCAAGGTCACGAGCGATCAGTATGCAGGACGAATGGCATTCGTCAAGGTGCATCAGGGCACACTCGTTCACGGAGTCAGCGTGCGAATCGATGATGGTGGAAAGGGGATTCGTCTTCCACACTTGCACCATGTGAATGGGGCGAAGCATGAAGAGACGCATCAGATCATTGCCGGAGACATCGGCGTGATCACCAAGGTGGATGAAGCGCACTTCGGCGTGACGATCCACGCCGAGAACACTCCTGCCCACTTGCACCTGCAGAAACTTCCGTTCCCGCGTCCGATGTGCGGACTCGCGATTGAAGCAGCGACACGCACCGCCGAAGCAAAGCTGGGCGAGGCGCTTCACAAGATGAAGGCGGAAGATCCTTCCTTTGAAGCGGAGCACGAACGCGCCACGGGCGAGCTCGTCATCCGCGGACTCGGCGATCTGCACATTCGAAGCAAGATCGAATTGCTCAAGGAGAGGTTTGGTGTCGAAGTCGTCTGGCACCAACCGAAGGTCGCCTACAGCGAAACGATTGCAGGCAAAGGAGAAGGCACCTACCGCCACAAGAAGCAGTCGGGTGGGGCGGGTCAATTCGGCGAAGTCTCGCTTCGTGTGGCTCCACTCCAAGGAGCGATCGAAGGCCACGCCGCTGATCTTGAGTTCGTGGATGAAACCGTTGGCGGAAGCGTGCCTCGACAGTTTTTCCCTGCCATCGAGAAGGGCATTCGCCAGGTGCTCGCGACAGGAGCCTTCGCAGGATTTCCACTGCGGGGCGTGCGAGTCGAGGTGTGCGATGGCAAACATCATCCCGTCGATAGCAAGGAAATCGCCTTCACCATTGCTGGAAAAATGGCATTTCTCGAAGCCATTCAGAAAGCGAAGCCCACGCTCCTCGAGCCATTCGTCTTGGTCGAGATCACCGCGCCATGTGCGGCGATTGGTGTCATCGTGGCGGACTTGTCAGGAAAGCGAGCGCGAGTCCATGGCACAGACACGCTGCCATCAGGATCGACCATCATCCGCGCTGTGGCTCCGATGAGCGAGCTCATGAACTACGCGGGAACGCTCAAGGCATTGACTGCGGGAGTCGGTTCGTACACGATGGAACTCAGCCACCACGAACCAGCGCCCGCCACCGTGCAGCGAGATCTCATGGCGGCGTTTCATCCGCAACTGCAGGAAGCGTAGTGTTCGCAACGAGTCGCTAGAGCAGATCGAGTCTGATCTCGGAACCCGCAATGTCTTGCGGCAGCGCTGCCTTGACCGCAGCAAGAATCTGCGCTTCGTCAAGATGCGCAGGCGCCTTGAGATGGAGAATGAGCCGATGCTTGCGCGCCTCAAGCGCCGAGTTCAGTACGCGAATGCGTTCGTGACCAACGGACTCGGCAATGATGCGTCCATCGTCTGAACGCAGTCGGCGCTGACCTGTTGTCTTATTCACAAGTCGCACTCGATAGAGCGATCGGTTGTCGATGTACCAGATCACTCCCCACGCGATTGCAGTCACAATCGCTGCAGGAAGATAGGCATTCGTGCCGCATGCGAGTCCGACCACGAGCACCACGATTCCCTTGCCAGTGAGTTCAGGGTCGTCGAGTGTGGTGCGAAAGCGAACGAGTCCTCCGATGCCAAAGACGACGAGTCCAAGCGATGGATGAATCATCACCAAAAGCGCGACGGTGGCACCGATGAGACCAAGCAAGAGCAGTGTTCCCTCTCCACCGAGGAGTCGATCCGCTCGCCGAGCGGACAATCGCTTGGGATGCCATGCGATGATCGCCGAGAGAAGCAGCGCGAATCCGTATCCGACCAAGAGGTCGAGCACTGTCGAGCCGTCCAGGAATGTTTCGAATCCAGCCGCGACGCTCATGGCGTTGCTATCGCTTGACGAAGGGTCGGAAGTGGTTGCTCCGAATCGTGCGAGCAAATCAGTGACGCCGTGTTTTTCTTCAGTGAACATGGGAATGAGCGAGATCATGCGAGGAACGATACCCTCTCCGATATGAGATATGGCACCGCTGCTCTTTCAATCCTCTGCATCGCCATTGCGTCGCTCGGTACGGCTTGTGGCAAACGACCGTCGACGCAACCGCAAGTAGGGTCGGGCGGGGGATGGGGGCAAGGCGCATCGACGCGCTGGTATCTCGATATGCATGGGAATGCGGGCACGGCACTCATCGTTGGCATTGACGCGAACGGATCAGCA
>JAQBZO010000003.1 GCA_027622195.1 Planctomycetota bacterium | reverse complement strand
ACAGGGGGGATTGCTCCCACATCATGCCGATGCCAGCGCCAACCACTGCAAACAACAGAGCGATGAACAATGGAACAATGCCGCGAAACAGTTTTGGCAACCCGATGCGACGCACCAATTCAGCACGCGAGGCAATGATCTCGCACGACAGATTCACGTCGCGCTTCGGATCCAGAATATCGCGAGGGGGAGCCGGCTCGGATGGCATCGAAATTCGACATCCGCGCACGTACTCACTCACGCCTCGCAGAATCTCTTTGAGTTTCTGTTGCGCGAGGTCCGCCTGGGATTGCGCCTCTTCGAAATGAACTCGTGGAAGAGGATCTCGTTCTTCAAAGATGCTCTCTGCAGTCCAGAGTCCGTGCTCCAATCGCTTGGAAGAATTGGCAATGGCATCGGCTGCCGAATCGACGATGGCGCGTCGGCGCTCAACTCCACCCGCCTCCAACTTCTGCATCAAACCGCCAAACAACCGCTGCGCACTGATCTCAGCACGCTCGCACAATCGTTTGGACTCTTCGCGCACTCGATCTGCATCACCGTGCAACCGTGCCATATTGGACTGATGTTGTGCTTCCTCGGCAGATCGAAGGGCGCCGACTCGTTCTCCCGTTTCTGCTCGTGCGGTTTCCAGCCGTGCTCCGCCATCGTGAAGTGCAGCAACAACTCGCTGTTCAATCTCGGTGAACGAGGGATTGCGTGAACGAGAAAGATCGGGAATCACAGATCGCGATTCTAGGAGTTTTCCTCGCTGCACTCGCGACGAGCACGAGCCTGCGCCTCGGCCACCTTTTCAAGAGCGAGGATTGCCTGTCGACACCGATCTTCGAGTGGTGCGATGTACCTCTCTTCAATCCCACGACGAGCAGAGTCGTCCCAGTCTTCGCGAAGCCGAGCCCACTTGGACTCGAGGTCCTTGATCGCCAATTGCATTTTCGCTTTGCTTCCAACGACGCTCATTCTGGAGCCTTACTGGGAGGAACTTCGTTCGATCCTTGCGCCCGACGCATCGATTCAGCAGCCTGCCCCTGCGCTCGAACGTCGTTTTCTGCGGCTGTCGTCGCCTCACCAAAGAGACGCCCCAGATCCGGCGGAGCGTCGGCGAGGTACCTTGCGAGTGCCTCAGCCATTCGGTTCACCGTGGCGATCGCAAGTGGCAAGTCGTGTTCGATCGAAGAGTTCATTCCCGAGACCGCTCCCTTATAAAGAAGCAACTCTCGTTGAAAGGCGACTGCCCAACGCTTGACCGCCGCGAGACGGCCGCGCGTCGCCTCCATCCGAGCGATGGCGCGCTGAAGCATCTTTTTTTCGTCCACGACCGATGGTGTTGAATCCTTCGCACTCACCACAATCTGTTTTCGATACAGGGCGCTCTTGGCTATCGTGACTTCTTCTTCCTGCTTTCGAAGTCTCGCCGCAAGGAGGATGGGTTGCTCACGCTCAAGCCAAAGTGCAAATCGTTCGAGGTCGCTCGACGCTTCACTCAATGCAGATCCCAGTCGATCGCGACAATCGGCGAGGGCAACCTTTGCCTCGCGCAGTGCATCGACCGACTTGACGCGTGCCCCTTCCATGGCTCATCCTCAACGCTGTTGGAGATACTCGTCGATGCGGTCCGCTTTGCGCAGAAGGAAGGGGATATGAATCTCGGACGCCTTCACGAACCGCTGCAACACTTTGACGGTCGTCTCAAACTCTTCCGAGAACTTGGCTTGTTCCTGATCGCGCCATGTTTGTGCGAGCGTGCCCATTCGCGCGGTGATCAATTGCATTCCGCCCTGCACATCGGTGTTGAACTTGCGAAGATCCTGCGCGAATCGGCGCAGTTCTACAGGGTCGATGACTGCTTTGGCCATGGTTGCAGTCTAGCCATCCAATGGGCGAATCCCGTACGCTCACTCCATGCGCCAGGAATGTTGGATCAATGGAAAGTGGGTTCGGGGGGCATCGCTCGAGACAATTGCCGTGTCCAATCCAGCGACCGACGAGGAAGTCGGAACGGTCCCGAATCTCTCAGCACGCGAGAGCAACCGCGCTTTCGACGCTTCTTCGGCGGCGTTCCCCTCTTGGAGCGACACCTCGCAAGACCGCCGGTCCGAACTCCTGCACTCGATGGCTCGGCTGATGGTCGAGAGGCGAGAATCGCTCGCACAACTTGTCACCCTTGAACAGGGAAAACCACTCGTCGAATCTCGAGGCGAAGTCGACTACGCGGCCAGTTTTCTGACACACGCTGCAGAAGAGGCGAAGTCTGTCGTCGTGGAAGAACGCCCCGCGCCACTTTCCACCAAGAGAATCCTGATCGTGCCTCGACCAGTTGGCGTCACCGCAGCGATCACACCATGGAACTTCCCACTGGCAATGATCACTCGAAAACTCGGTCCAGCGTTGGCGGTGGGATGCACGCAGGTCGTGAAACCTGCCGAGCAAACGCCGCTGTGCGCTCTCGCCCTCGCCGAGATTGCCGCGGAGTCGGCCTTTCCTGATGGAGTTGTGAACATCGTCACGACCGATGGTCCTCTCTTTTCAAAGTGCGCCTTCTCGCATCCGTCCACCCGCCTCGTTTCATTCACTGGTTCCACCGAAGTGGGCAGGATTCTCATCGAACAGTCGGCGAAGCAAGTCATTCGACTCTCGCTCGAACTCGGCGGGCAAGCAGCGTTTATTGTCTTTGAGGATGCGAACATCGCACTCGCCGCTCGTCAATGCGCCCTCAGCAAGTTTCGCAATGCAGGCCAGACTTGTATTTGCGCCAATCGCATCTTTGTCCATGAATCCATTCTCGAGCCGTTTACAAAGCAACTCTGCGCGATCGCCGCGGCCATCCGAGTGGGTCCTGGAACGCACGAAGGTGTGACCATGGGTCCGCTCATTGACGACGATGCCGTCTCGAAAGCATTGCGACATATCGACAATGCCCTGTCCCTTGGAGCCCGTGTTGAAACAGGAGGAGCGCGACTGTCCATCCCAGGTTTCAGCCAACGGTTTCTTCAACCAACCGTACTCTCGCGCGTGACCGATTCCATGCTGTGCTGCCGTGAAGAAACCTTCAGCCCCATCGCGCCGATACTCTCATTCACAACTGAGGACGAAGTCATCGAGCGCGCGAATGCCACACCGTTCGGACTGAGCGCCTATTTCTGCACACGCGATGAAGCGCGGATTCAACGAGTCGCGCCTCGGCTGGAGGCGGGCGTCATCGGTGTCAATGACGGAGCCCCATCCACCTCGCTCCTTCCATTCGGAGGGATAAAACAGTCTGGCTACGGTCGCGAAGGGGGCGCCGAGGGCGTTCGCGAGTTCTGCGAGTTGCGTGCGATTTCTTGGAACACCGCCGTCGAATAACGACGGTGTCCCAAGCGTGTTCGCTCAGATCTTGGACTCACCGATGAGATGGTCCATTCCCTCTTCTTGGAGGAAACTCGCCAATCGGCGACGCTTCGTTTCATGTTGCAACTTGCGGAGCGCCTTCGATTCAACCTGTCGGACTCGCTCACGAGTGACCTTGAAGATTCGACCAACCTCTTCGAGGGTGTAGGTGTATCCATCACCGATGCCGTAACGCAACTTGAGGATTTCACGCTCGCGGTACGACAAGGTCATCAGCACATCGCTGATGCGCTGCCGCAACATTTCATTGCTCGCACTCGTGCTCGGAGCTTCCTGCGTCGGGTCCTCGATGAAGTCACCGAAGTGCGAATCTTCGCTCTCACCAACAGGACGATCCAGCGAAATCGGGTGGCGCGAAATCTTGATCACGCGACGCACCTCATCAACTGGCATAGCCGCCGATACCGCGATCTCATCCACGGTCGGTTCACGCCCCAACTCCTGAAGCAGATGCTTCTGGATATTACGGAGGCGACTCATCGTCTCAATCATGTGAACGGGGACGCGAATCGTGCGTGCGTGATCAGCGATCGCACGGGTGATTGCCTGTCGAATCCACCATGTGGCGTAGGTTGAGAACTTGTAACCGCGCATGTACTCGTACTTGTCCACGGCGCGCATCAGTCCGGTGTTTCCCTCTTGGATGATGTCCAGGAAGGGGAGTCCTCGGTTGCGATACTTCTTCGCGATCGACACCACAAGGCGCAAATTGCCCGCAGCCAGTTCACGCTTGCCGCGCTCGTACTCATCGAATACACGGGAGATCTGGGTCACCCGTGCGACGAACGGGTCTGAATGCTCGAGCACGAGTCCACGAAGACCAGCGGACTCTTCGGTCATGACCTGAACATCTTCTGGGTCATACAACTTCGGCTTCTTCGCCGCGCGCTCAAGCATGTTCTGCAACTCATTGAGTTTCTTCGAGATCGCTTGCAACTTTCGCATGATGGGTTGAATGCGACCCGTGCGCAGACAACACTCCTCGAGCAAGGTCGAGATCTTTCGGCGGCGTGCAGCAATATCCTTTTGGAGGGACTCGACCTTTGCAGCAGAGACGCCCGGCGCGTTGATGACATCCCAATCACGTCGGTTGAGTTGCATTAGCGATTCGACCGTCGCAGGATTCACTTCAGGACGAATGCGAGCAGCGATCACATCCTTATGGTTCTCCATCGCCGTTGAAATGCGCATCGTGCGGTCGAACGGAAGGGCGCCATTATGGACTTGAGAGAGTGTGTCCATCGCCATCTGCGCGGCATAATCACTCTCCAACACAAGCCGTCTGAAAACTTGTCTGCAGATTTCGACCTTTTTCGCCAAGCGAATCTCTTGCTCGCGAGTGAGCAGCGGAATCGTTCCCATCTGAGTCAGATACATGCGAATCGGATCGTCGATGCGCTTCGCACCCTTTTCGGCGAGTGCTTGTTCAATGGCTGCTTGGGCCTCTGCATCATCGAGAATGTCGTCCTCATCAAACTCGGGCATGACACCCGTGGTGCCTGGAACCGCTGGACGAGGCTCCGCCTTCTTTTTCTCTTGATGGTCTGGTCGTGCACGTGCTTTCAACTGATCATCACGAATGAACTTCAGGTTCGTCTGAAGGGGTGCCGCGAACGCCACGAGGCCACGGCGAGCTACCTCACGTTGATCGAGGATCTCGACCCCTCCATCGCGCAGATGAGCGATCACCTGATCCACGATCGATGACTCCGCCTCGACGAACTCGTCGGGGAAGCATATGTTGATTTCGTCGCACGACACCCAACCTCGGTTGCGTGCTTCGGTGCAAAGATCACGCATCACCGTAAAGACATTGAAATCATCTTCAAGGGTGCGAATGCGATTGAAAGACCAGGTGGTGACATTAGTCATGGCGTTGAGTGGGGAGCGAGGTGCGAGCGGAAACAGACACGGCAAGAACATTGGGGCCCCGAGACCGAATTTGGTCGAGGCGGAGTTGTGCTTCTTTGGGATTGGTGAGTGGTAAAAGGCTCCGTCCTCGATCAGATGGAGTTTGGATGGAGAGCAGCAAAGTACGCAGCGCAAGAACAATTGGTTCCCGCGCCACTTTGAAATCGCCAGACCGACGGCTGCCCAATTCGGTCAGTCGAAACAACGTTTCGCGGAATGCAGTTTCATCGCCCTCGCCAAGGAGGTGCTGAGCAAATGGAGCTGATCCAGCGTCGATTCGTCCTATCGCGCGTTCGAAAATCATCGCGCAGGATGGGCTCACAAAGGTCGTTGGAGAAAGTAATTCACCGAGCGTTGCTGAATCTCCATCTGGACTGGAGAATGATCCAATCGACTCTTCCGGCGCTCCGAGCAGTGCCGCGATGAAATCTTCCTCGGCAACGATTCGTGCCTTTGTAGGAACGGCTGATGCCGCTTCGACGACCACAGTTCGTCGATCGAACGGCTTGTTCCCATCGGTTGCGTTGGGTGTCACTCGCTGAGAAGGAAGTGCGGCAACAAGGTCGGCGCGCTGAACGCCACACGTACGAGACACTTCATCCAAAATCAATGATCGCCGAATCGGATCCGCTTCATTCAGTCCCATCGACGCGAGTCGCGCAAGCATTTCTACGATAGCGCGTTGCCTTTCGCTCGGACCTGAAGCACCTTGAATCCGCCCCTTGAACGAATCGATCACGAGATCCATCGCCGGTCGAGCCGATCGCAACACCTGTTCAAACCGCAGTACTCCATCGGGTCGGCAGAGCAACTCATCGGGATCCATCTCATCCGGCAGCGCCGCCACAAGAATGTCGACGGGCTCACGGAAGAAGACTTCTGTGGCTCGATCGGCCGCGCGCTGTCCCGCAGCATCACCGTCGAAAAGAAGAATCACCCGTGTCGCAAGCCGTGAGAGGGCGCGAGCGTGCTCGCGAGTGAGGGATGTGCCCAGCGTCGCGATGACATTGCGCACACCGGCTTGGTGACAGGCGATGACATCGGTGTATCCCTCGGTCACGATGGCAACCTTCGTCTCAATGATCGACTGTCGTGCCGCGTGGATTCCATACAGCGATTTGGATTTATGAAACACCGCACTCTCAGGACTATTGATGTACTTCGGCTGCTCAGCTTCTTTGAGGCGACGCGCACCAAATGCAATGGGCTCACCGCTCTCGTTGAGAATCGGAAAGATCAGCCGACCTGGATACGCATCGCGTAGTCCATCCTGACCATCGACGATCAATCCCGCCTCGCGGAACGCCTCGACCGAAATCGGATTGCCTGCGTCCGTTTCGGACTGAATGCACTTGTGCATGTATTGGACGAACCGATCACGACGCGGACTGCTCGCGCCAATGAGAAACATCTCCACCATGGCAGGAGAAATATGCCTCGCTGCAATGGCTTCACGCGCAACGCGTCCGTCGTTCTCGTCGCGGAGTCCCCTGCGATACCAATCGAGACCGATGCGAAGTGCGCGACGAAGCGGTTGCGATGATCCTGTGCCTCGTCGACCGTCTCCGCTCAACACCACGCCAAACCTCTTCGCGAGTGATTCAAGTGCTTCAGGGAAGGTCATCCGATAGTGATTGATCATGAAATCGATCGCGTTGCCGCCGGCGTTGCATGAAAAACATTTGTAGAAGGCGTTGCCTTTATGCGTGACGACACTCATCGAGGGTGAGTGGTCGTCATGGAAAGGACAGAGTCCAACATGCTCGCGTCCGCGCAATCGCAATGCCACAACCTCGCCCACGAGAGCGACCAGATCGGCAGCTTCAAGGACCCTATCGCGGTCAGAGTTGGTGTTGGCGGAGAAAGACACGAGGAACAATTCAACATCGGCATCCATGCCGATCCACGATCACGAAGAGTAAACAACAGCAGCGACCAGAATCGCAGGTGAACAGCAGCACACAGGCGGGATTTCGAAACAACAGGAATGTCGTAACGAAGCTGAGAACACCACGGTCAAGACGCCAAACATGTCAGTCCAACGCGAGGGGGTTGCTCCAGACATTTTGATCCCATGCAGGGGTCTGAGAGAGCGGGTTGCGCCGAACCGCCTCATTCTATCCCCTGAAATGACCAAGTCAAACAATAATGTCAGTGCAGCGAAAGATTCTATTGACGAGCCCCCCCCCAACAGGTTAGGGGGTGATCGTGATCGAACCGTGCTTGCGGAGGTCGCGTCGGCGCGCACTCTTCACCACGAGACCATCGCGAATCGCGCGCACCGAAACCTTCATGCGAACCACGGCACCGTCGACTTCTGCCCGCACATTTTGCAGGTTTGGGGAGAAAGTGCGCTTGGTCACGCTGGTCGTCTTGATGCCGACGCCTCCGAGATACTTCGCCTTACCACGACGGGTAATGCTGTTTCCGGAACGGGTTTTAGCACCAGTAATTTTGCAAACGCGTGGCATAGTGGTCTCCTGCGGGGAATCGGGCATTATAGGGTCAAGGTCTGCCTGCCGCAAGGGTAGCCCCCTTGGCCAACCCCTTTAGGCCGATTCCCGCTCTCTGTGGCGTACTTGCGACACAACCACTCGTCCCGATTGGACATCGCTCTCGGTGATCACGTACTCCACCCCAATGTTGTCCAGCTCAGGAAGCTGATACATCAGATCAAGCATGAGATCATCGATGACGGCTCGAAGGGCACGCGCACCTGTCTTATTGACCAACGCACGCTTCGCGAGGGCAAGCATCGCCTCGTCCGTGAAGCGCACTTTCGCTCCTTCGAGTGAGAAGAGGTACTGATACTGCTTCACGAGTGCGTTGCGAGGCTCAGTCAAAATCTGCACCATCGCCGCTTCATCGAGTGGTTCCAGTGTGGTGAGCAATGGAAGTCGTCCAATGAGTTCTGGAATCAATCCGAACTCATGCACATCCTCTGGCACGACCTTCGAGAGAAGTTCCTTCCTCTCGGCTTGGGTACCAAACTCGACGGTGGACTCGACGAAGCCAATCTTGCGCCGACCCAATCGACGACGAACGATCTCTTCGATTCCTTCGAAGGATCCGCCGCAAATGAACAGGATGTTGGTCGTGTCCATCTGGATGTACTGCTGCTCAGGATGCTTGCGTCCTCCCTGCGGAGGCACATTCGCGGTGGTCCCCTCGAGCATCTTGAGCAATGACTGCTGAACACCTTCTCCACTCACATCGCGAGTGATCGACACATTCTGATTCGTCTTGCCGATCTTGTCGATCTCATCGATATAGATGATGCCGCGCTGCGCGCTTTCTAGGTCAAAATCAGCCGCCTGCAAGAGTCGCAGCAAGAGGTTCTCAACATCTTCACCGACATAACCGGCCTCAGTCAATGTCGTCGCATCGCCAATCGCGAACGGAACATTCAAGATGCTCGCGAGTGTTCGTGCAAGAAGCGTTTTGCCTGTGCCCGTCGGTCCAACAAGGAGCACATTGCTCTTCTCCAGTTCGACCGTCGAATCAGCGTCTGGTTTCTGCGTGAGTCGCTTGTAGTGATTGTGCACCGCCACGCTCAGCACACGCTTCGCATGCTCCTGCCCGATCACGTACTGATCGAGATACTCCTTCAGTTGTCGCGGAGCAGGGATCTGCGAGAAGAGCGGGGTGGATGTCTGAAGCCGCCGCTTCTCTTGCTTGTAGATGTTCTGGCACAACTCTGTGCAATTTGCACAGATGTACACATCATTGGGCCCCTCGACCATTGGTCCCACTTCGCGGCTCGTCTTGCCACAGAAACTGCAGACGGTGACGCGGCGTCCACGAAATGATCCGTCTTTGCCGTCTTTGCCGTCTTTGCCGTCACCTCCAGATCCTGAGCCTCCGCCCGATCCGCCGCCCGATCGCTTCGAGGGCTTGTCGTGCGTTCTGCCAATCGTTCCGTCGCCGTTCTTGTCGTCGTGATCTGCCATTGGGGTTGCTCAGTCTATCGGTCGAGTTCGTGCGCTGTCTTCAAGACGCTTTGGAATTCTGACGTTTGCCCTTGTCTTGAGCCTTTGCGACGTCCCGTTCGGCACGTCGCTTTGCCAATTGAATCACTCGTTCGCGTGCCGCGTCGAACTCAGTGGAGGTCAATTCGCCTCTTTCCCGCATGGTGCGAAGGTCGTTGAGTGTGAAACCAAATGGCTCTTCCTGGCGCGGCTTCCGCATCCATTTTTGCACTGCGCGAAGGACAATCGCTCCTCCCACGACCAGCAAAACAAAGAGTGCCAGGAGGGGAAAGACATCCGAGATAAGGCTTGCGTCATTCACCGATCAAGCAGACTTTGGCGCAGACTTCGCCTTCGCCTTCGGTTTTGCGGTTGTGGAGGCAGTCGCCGTCGAGCCACCTCGCTTTGCAGCGGTCCGTGCCTCAACAATCTTGTTCCACTCCTCGGCAGGGACATCGGTCACCGTCGCACGGGACACGACTCGGTCTGCAGTCTTCGCTTCACGAATCGAAGTGGCGAGTTCATTGATCGCACCGCTCTCAGTCAACTCTGCACGAAGCTTGTCAGGGCGCACATTGCGCTGACGAGCCATCATGGCAACGCGACCATTGAGTTCCGCGTCGGACACCTCGACACCGAGTTCTTCGGCGAGGCGAGCGAGGATGAAGAACAACTTGAGTCGGCGCTGCGAAGCCGCAACGCTCTCGGCGCGATGGGCTGCCATCTCACGCTCGACCAACGCTGGATCGACTCCTCGCGAAAGCATCTCGTACTCGCGGCGAGAAAGATCTCGTTGCGCTTGATCGGCGCTGATGCGCTCTGGAAGGGGGAAGTCCACAAGGTCGGCGAGTTGTTCAGTCGCTTGTTCGCGCATCGCTGCGGCTTGTTCACCGTCGCGGCGCTGTTCCAGTGCCATTTTCACCTGCTCCTTGAGCATCTCAAGGCTGGCGAGATTGAACTTCGTTGCCAGTTCATCATTGGTGGCAGGAGTAATCCGCTCGCCTTCCATAATCCTGTATTCAATCGTCAACTTCTTGCCACGAATGTCTTCGCGCTCGTGGCTCTCAGGGCCAGTCGATTCAATCGTGACGACATCGCCCACACTCTTTCCGAGCAATGTCTTGTCGAGATTCTCGATGAGCAGTCCAAGCAGTGGACCAGTGCCGCCATCTTCTTCAGCGGGAACAACGGTCAACGCTCCATCCGCATCGAGGATGGGTTCGTCGACCCCTTCAGCGCGAACTGTGGCGTGTCCGACCATTCGGTCGAGACGTTCAAATGGACCATTCATGCGAGCGGGAGTACCAAAGCGATAGCTCGAACGACGAAGTTCGTCATCGATGTGCTTGTCAGCGATCTCCATCGTTGGCTTCTGGATCGCGAGTCCTTCCCAAGCTGGCAAGGTGAACTCTGGAACGACTTCGAGTTCGACCGAGAAACTGAAGGCTGTGCCCAGAGCGAGTTCAGCAAGCGTGAATCCTTCTGCGAGTTGTGGCGCCGAAAGCGGCTTGAGTGCGTGCGCCTGCGCCGCTTCTCCAAATGCCTTCTCAAGCAACTTGCCGCGCGCTTCTTCAGCGACTGCTTTTCCAAACCGCTTCACCAACATCGCGCGTGGCGCTTTTCCTGGACGAAATCCTGGAAGGGCAGCAGACGATTGCAACTGAGAGTACGCCTCCTCCAGATGCTCAGTCACCGCTTGTGCGGGAATGGTGATGGAAACGCGCTTGCGGGCAGGACCTGCATCCTCAACGACGACGGTATTCGATGGCTGGTTCATAGGAAAAGCGCCCACTCAGGCGAGTCCTCCAGTATAGAGGATCTTTCTGTATTAGGACCGCATCAGCAGCATGTCGACATAGGTTGGCATTGGCCAGAGGTCGGCTGGAATCTGCGTTTCAATGAAATCGCAAGAGGATCGAACCCGTTCCATCGCTGGGACAACCGTTGCGCGGACCGACTGCGCCGAGGCAAGCGCGCTGCCCGACACTCCCTTGATGGTGGTTTCGAGTTCGGCCAATGCCTTTCGAAGGAGAGTCACCTCGCCCACGAGCGCCTTCAGTGCGACCATGCTATCGGCACAGTCAACACCTGCAGCAATGGTTCCTCCCACCGCATCGGCCAATTCAGATTGTGCTCGAATCGCTGCAGGAAGCACTTGCGTGCGTCCCATCGAGAGCATTGTCTTCGCTTCGATGACGACGAGCTTCGTGTACTGCTCGAGTTGCACTTCGTATCGCGCATGCAGTTCGCGCGCATTCAAGACTTCATATTTTGCAAAGAGGGCCTTCGTCTCCTTCGAGTCGAGTGATGGAAGTGCTTCGACTGTGGATCGCAAGTTGGGCAGTCCACGCTTGGCTGCTTCCTTGTGCCACGCTTCTCCGTAACCATCGCCGTCAAAGCAGACTCGTCGGTGCTTCTTGACCACATCGCGCAAGACGCTGCGAACAGCGGTTTCAAACTTCGCTGCCGTTGGTCCCTTGCCAGCGGCTTTGGCGATTTCGGTGGCAACCCAGTCGAAGCTCTCGGCAATAATCGTGTTGAGGACGGTCGCGGGCCACGCGCAGTTCGCGCTCGAACCCACAGCACGGAACTCAAACTTATTCCCCGTGAAGGCGAACGGACTCGTTCGATTGCGATCGCTCGAATGTTTCGGGATATTGGGAAGAGTCGTCGCGCCGAGATCCATCTCTGCGCTCTTGGGAGTTTTTCCCGACTTGCCCGACTCAAGTGTGTCGATCAATCCCGTCAGCATGTCACCAAGATAGATACTCATGATCGCAGGAGGCGCTTCATTGGCACCAAGTCGATGATCGTTGTGAGCACTGGCGATACTGGCGCGCAAGAGCAGCGCATGGCTATCGACTGCGCGAATCACCGCCGTCAGAAACGTGGCGAACTCGAGATTCGTATGGGCATCGTCGCGAGGATCAAGCAAATTGATTCCCGTATCAGTCGAGATGCTCCAGTTGTTGTGCTTGCCCGATCCATTCACGCGGGCAAAGGGTTTTTCATGCAAAATCGCCGTGAATCCGTGAGATTGAGCCACGGAACGCAGCACATGCATCGTGAGCATTTGATGGTCGCAAGCCACATTCGCGAGCTCGAATGTTGGCGCGAGTTCGTACTGCCGTGGAGCGACCTCGTTATGCCTCGTCTTGACGGGCACTCCCAGTGCGAAGAGTTGATCTTCCGAATCTGCCATGTACGCCAAGACGCGCTGTGGGATCGAACCAAAGTAATGGTCTTCGAGTTGTTGGCCCTTGGGTGGCGGCGATCCCATCACGGTTCGACCGCAAATGGTGAGGTCATCCCGCTCTGCAACGAGATCAGAATCGATCAGGAAATACTCTTGCTCGCACCCGAGGGTGGCGGACACGTGTTGCACTCCATTGTCTGTTCCAAACAACTTGAGAATGCGCATCGCTTGCGTATTCACCGCGCTAATCGAGCGAAGGAGTGGAGTTTTTGTGTCGAGCGCTTCACCAGTCCAAGAAACGAACACTGTGGGAATGCAGAGTGTCGCGACATCACCGCTCTTGAGAATGAAGGCTGGACTCGTCGGATCCCATGCGGTGTATCCACGCGCTTCGTAAGTATCACGAATACCGCCGTGGGGAAAACTGCTCGCGTCGGGCTCACCTTGAATGAGCGCGCTGCCTGAGAATTTTTCGATCGCGCCACCCTCGTTGAGCGGAGAGAGGAATGCATCGTGCTTCTCTGCCGTTTGCCCCGTGAGTGGTTGGAACCAGTGGCAGTAGTGCGTGGCTCCGTGTTCGAGCGCCCACTCCTTCATCGCGGTGGCGACCGTATTCGCAATCGCGGGATCGAGCGACAGTCCTTGCTTCGTCGTTCGTTGGAGCAGCATCGACACGTTGGACGGCAATCGCTTCAGCATCACATCTCCGCTGAAAGTGAGCGAAGCAAAGTGCTGACTTGCGCGCGGCGTGGTGGTCATGGTGGTCGGCTTTCTCGTAGTCATTGGCATGGTGAATTGGCTCCTCGCGAACGGCGGTATGGTGTTCGATTCTTGCTTGTAATGCAATAGGGTTTTACCCATAGAAACGGGTCGTTTTTCGATTCCCGCGCCTCGACCCTCGTTCAGCGGGGGACTTCAATCCACTGGGCTTCTCCCGTAGACGGAGTCAACAAGAGGACGGTGAGCGGGAGCGACTTGGGACGCGATACCGAAACCGAGCCCGGACAGAGCACTCGAGTCGATCCTTCCATCCTGTCCACGGGATGATGGACATGCCCGTGGATGACAAAATCCACCTGCGAGGTGCACGCTCGTTTCATGACCTGCTCGTCGTGTCCGTGGTTCAGAAGGATCCAGCGCCCATCCACCATGATTCGCAGAAAGTTTCGATCGAATCGGATGCCGAGTTTCTTGGCGTGTCCCTCGAGCGCGACGGGTCGGTCACAGTTGCCAGCCACGATGTTGGCGTTCAATCCTTTGAAACAGTCGATCACCGACACATCTTCGACATCGCCAGCATGCAGAAAGACCGTTGCTCCAAGTCGTTGCAACTCAGCCACTGCCCAGCGGGTGCGCGCGGACTCGCAGTGGCTATCCGAGATGATTCCGATTTTGATGGGCACTGAGGCAGGGTATCGGTCAGAGTAGTCTTGTCAAGTTTCACAGGAAGCCGCCAACTTCCCCGAAGATGAACCCATGAGCGCACCTCGAACCGTTGTCACTCGCTTTGCTCCAAGTCCATCCGGCCACCTGCATGTGGGCGGTGCCCGGAGCGCCCTCTTTTGCTGGGCCTATGCGCGGCAGAAGGGTGGACGGTTTCTGCTGCGGATCGAAGACACCGATCAGAAGCGGTCATCCGACTCGGCGAGTATCGGGTTTTTGGCCGACCTCAAGTGGCTTGGCATTGACTGGGACGAGGGTCCGTCGTTCGAGGGTTGCGGAGGCGGGCCGAATGGACCGTATTTTCAAAGCGAGCGACTCGATCTTTACAACGAGCAACTCGATCGATTGATCCAATCTGGGAATGCGTACTTCGCATTCGAGACTGCTGAAGAACTCGACGCAAAACGAAAGTTGGCGAAGGGGGAGGGGCGTGCGTACCGATACGACCGAGCGGCACTTTCGTTGTCGCGCGAAGAAGTTCAGTCCAAACTCGCGGCGGGTGTCAGTGGGGTCATCCGATTCAAGTGTCCTGGCCAGGATGTCACGATTGTCGATGAGATTCTGGGAAGTGCGACGATCCCTGCAGGCGAAATCGATGACTTCGTGATTCGCAAAGCAGATGGGTTTCCAACCTATCACTTCGCCGTGGTCGTCGATGACGAGTTCATGCAGGTGACGCATGTCCTGCGCGCGCAAGAACACTTTACGAACACGGCGAAGCACATGCTGCTGCAAGATGCTCTGGGGTATCGGCGTCCGATCTATGGACATATGCCGATCATTTGCAACCCTGATGGCAGCAAGATGTCGAAGCGAGACAAAGACAAGTTGCTTCGCACGGCGGTGAAGAGTGCGAATCTCACACATCCGCCGGAAAACACGGTCGATCCAGCGACATTTCAATCGTGGATGCAGGACAAGAACAAACAACTCGACCTCGCTGATGCGCAGAAAGTTGCCGAAGCGCTCCGTGTCGTCCTTCCTGAAATCAATGTTGATGACTTTCGGCGAAGCGGTTACTTGCCAGAAGTGATATGCAACTTCCTCGCGCTCAACGGATGGAGTCCTGGACATGACATTGAGAAGTTCGACAATGCATTCCTGATCGAGCGATTGCAGTTGGATCGCATTCAAAAGACAGCGGCAAAGTTCGACCGCGTCAAACTGCTCTCCTTCAATGCCGATGCGATCTCGGCGATGGACCGCGAGGTCTACATCACGAGGGCACGCGCGCACGGAGAGTGCTATCACGCACAATTCCTCGAACGACTCGCCGCTGGAGCGTTCGAAAAACTCGCCGCAGCAAGTCACGAACGCACGAAAACGCTCAACGAGATGTTTGTGACGAATGATTGGGCTGTCGCTGATGATGAATCAATCACCGTCGACGCGAAAACCGCCGACAAGGTGCTTCAGCGAGGTGCTCCAACGGGACTCACCCACCTCATTGCCCTTGTTCCACTGCTGAATGGCGTTGCTGAGGCGAATTGGAATCCACAACACCTCGAGTCGATCATCAAGCGCTACGCCGATGGTGCGGCGGAAGGACAGATGGGCAAGGTGGCGCAACCACTTCGGGTCGCGCTGACGGGGGGCACGGTGAGTCCTCCCATCTTTGACACATTGACCGTGCTGTCGAAATCCTCAGTGATGACGCGCGTACGACGCTGTATTCACGCATTCACATCACCTGCGTAAGCACCGCAGCGAGTCCGAGCAACAAGAGAATCGCGGCCGCATCGGCAAAGGTGAGAGCGCGCACATCGAGGAGTCCCATCACTTCGCTCTGACGCTCGGCGTTCAAACTATCGAGCAAGATGACCGCACCGCGAAGAGCCATTGATCCAATGAGCTCGGGGGTGCGGGTGGGCGAATACGGACCGAGTTCCTCGAGAACAGCTTCGGGACCTTGCGCATCGATCATCGCGGCGAGGCGCTCGGGCTCATTCGGCGTGGTGACCGCGGTGGACAGGACGGCAGTCGCGGAAAGTGTTCAACGAGTCACCTTGGGGTGGTATACTTTCTTGCTTAGGACCGTTGGCGCAGTTGGCTAGCGCGCCTCCATGACACGGAGGAGGTCACTGGTTCGAGCCCAGTACGGTTCATTTCATCGGGACGTGGATTTCACGCGGGTGTATCCCCGCTGTCCGCCAGCGCAGGCTAACTGGGCGACTTGATCCGCGAGTCCTGGTTCTCGGCGCGCATCTTGAAGCAATCGGGCGAGATGGACATCAAGATTGATGAGCCACTTCTTGTGCAGTTGCTCGAGTTCCTGTCGATTGAATCGAGTCATCGGATCACTCAGTCCACTCTGCGCAACGGCCCAATCATTCAAACTCGCACCAGACGCCTCAAACCGATACAACTTGAGTGTGCGCTCGAGACGAGTGCGAAGACCGACGAATGGATCCGTCGCATCGAGCGCGAGACTCGTCATTAATTCCTCGGCGTTGCGCTCACCGAACTTCGCAAGCCATCCATCTGCACTTCGGCCTTCTACTTGCGAAAGTGTTGGACGACTATAAATCGATTCCACACCGGTGGCCTCGCCCATCACTTCCAATTTGGCGACGCTGGCGAGGAGCACTTTTTCGCCGACATTCGGAAACCGTACCCACACGCGAAGATCGCGTTCGGATCCCGATGAATAGACCTCGGTTCGTGTAATCGAACCGATGCCCCATTCAGGGCGGTTGGGGTGCTTTACAGAATCACCCTTTCGAAGACTTGTCGTTTGCATGACGTTTGATTGGCGCGAAGCCGTTGCACAAAACAAAACAAAATGCTCGAGAGATCCTCAGACAGACAGCGCGCTTTGGCGCGAAGTTCCCCGAGCATCATTCATTGAGACGAGTAGAGTGTAGCACATGCCGGCGACGATGCGAATTGTTTTTCTCGGAGATATTGTGGGCGCACCGGGACGACAGGGGGTCGTTTCGGCCATTGCGAAGATTCGCGAAGACCATTCGCCCGATTTTGTCATTGCCAATGCTGAGAACATTCGAAGCGGATCGGGCATCACTGAAGAGCTCTACCGACAACTTCGCGATGCCACGATTGATGGAGTCACCCTCGGCGATCACGCACTGCGCGACCGTCGCGCGATCCCACTTGTCGAGCGCAAGGGCGAGCCCATTCTCATTCCTTGCAATCTCCCGCGACGAGCCCCAGGAAAACGTTTCTTCAAGTTGGAGTATCGACGGGATTCGGGTTCAACGATTCCCGTGTATGTCATCACTGTTCTCGGTCGAGTGTTCATGAATGGTCCCTCGGACGAACCATTCGGAGCGATTGATCGAATGATCGACGAACTCCCCGTGGGCGATCGAATCATCATCATCGAAGCGCACATGGAAGCAACAAGCGAGAAGATCGCGCTCGGGCACTACCTCGATGGTCGCGTGGCCGCCGTAATCGGATCCCACACCCATGTCCCCACTGCGGATGCACGAGTACTCGGACAAGGGACTGCTTTTATCACCGATGTTGGAATGTGCGGACCCTATGACAGCGTGATCGGACGGCTGAAGGAAGCCGTTGTTTCCCACATGAGCACCTCCCTACCTTCCCAGTTTGATGTGGCAGAGAAAGACGTGCGCATCTGCGGATGCGTGGTTGAAATCGATCCCGCCTCTGGCAAGGCCGTTTCGATCGAGCGAATTGAGTATCTCCATCCGTCGAGGTAGCAATTCCCGAAACCTCTGTGACGCTGTTTATGCGTGAAATGCGATTGACATCGCGAGAAGGTTTTTGAGAAAGCGAACCAACTGATGAGGGGGCAGCGCGCGTTGCGGCAACGCATGGTCTCGGTCACAGGGAGTGACGCGTCGGATCTCCCCATCCGCCTCCACCGGGGGTCTGAATCTCAATCGCATCGCCAGCGCTGAGTTCAGCAGTCATGACTCCGTCAACGATCTCGGCACTTCCATTCGCGCGGAGTATGAACTGCGCACCACGCAATCCTTCCATCCCGCCATTCATGCCATATGGAGCCTCGACTCTGTGCTGCGAGAGGAGCGTCACGCTCACCGGCTCGAGAAATCGAATGGTCCGAATCACGCCGTCTCCGCCGCGGTGAAGACCGTCTCCGCCACTTCCCGCTCGCAACTCGAATCGTTCCAACCGCACAGGAAGTCGGCGCTCGAGAATCTCAGGATCCGTGACACGCGTGTTGGTCATGTGAGTGTGGATGCCGCTGAGCCCTGACCCGGCGCTCGTTGCTCCTGCGCCTCCAGCGATTGTTTCGTAACAACTGAACTGCGCACTTCCAAAGAGAAGATTATTCATCGTGCCCTGACTGCACGCCGCGACTTGGCACGCCTTCAGTAGGAGATCGGTCAAGCGCTGACTCGTCTCAGTATTCCCTGCGCCCACAGCGGGCCACGCGTTCATGTCGGCGGGCATTGTCCCCACCATGCCGCCCATTCCAGTGAGCGTGACATCGGCGAGAAACCCCTCATTGAGCACCATCCCCGAAGCCTCAGAGGGACGCTCACGACCAGCGATGAGACGCAGCACATACATCACCACACTGCGCACAACGGCTTCGGGCGCATTGAAATTGCCAGAGTGAATGGATGCACTTCCAGTGAAGTCCATCGTGAGCGTTCGGTGACCGAGTCCACCACGACGACGAATACGCACGGCAAGAGGTGACCCATCATCGAGTCGTTCATGCGCGATCAGTTCATCGGCTGGAAGACTCTCGACCGCAACTTGCGCGCGACGCCTCGCTGTGTCTCTGAGAAGTTGTAATCGATCGCGCAGTCCCTCGACGGTGAGTGCTTCGGCGAGTCGCTGGATCTGCAACGATCCAACCTCGTTGCATGAAACCTGCGCTGCGAGGTCGAGCTCGTTCTCGAGAGGTTGCCGACTCGGAAACGGGGCGTTTCGCAAGCAACTCGAGAATGCACCGAAATCGGTCACCCCTCCTCGCATGATGAGCGTTGGTGGAAAGACGATTCCTTCTTCAGAGAGCGACTGCGCGAATGGCGCCATCGACCCTGGGAGCATTCCTCCGAGTTCGGCATGATGCGCACGATTCGCCACGAAGGCGATGCGCTGCGAGGTGCCCCGCGCAAAGACAGGGGTGATGACGGTGATATCAGGGAGGTGACTTCCACCGTAGGCAGGGTGGTTCACGACGATCGCTTCACCTGGGCTTGGATTGAGCCGCGCCACGGTGGAGCGAACGCATGCGCCCATCGCGCCAAGGTGCACAGGAAGGTGCGGCGCATTCGCGACAAGCCATCCATCGCTGTCGAGCACACTGCATGAAAAGTCGAGTCGATCCTTCACATTGACGCTCACGGCCGTTCGCCGCAGCTGCTCGCCCATTTCATCCGCGACGGCGCGCACTCGTGCTGAGAAGATTTCTTCTTCGAGCATCGGCGACGCAGTGGGGGAGTTCACCGACTGCTCACGCATCATCTCCATCGATCCGTCTTCGAGTGTCTTTGCTCTCCATCCATCCGCAACAAACATCGTGCAGTCCATGCGAGGGATCACACACGGTCCCGACTGCGAGAATGCCGTCGCGACCTCGTCACGCGCTGTGGGACGAGAGTGGATTGAGCGAGCGACGACCAACACCGCCTCGATTTCGATCGCTCTTGCGCCCACTTCGCTCGAATACACACGCCGATACTCTTCCTCGAAACGACTCCGCAACCACCCGATGATTTCGACCGGAGTCGTTTCACCCCATTCAATCGAGAGCGACGATTCTTGTCCCTGCAATCGAAGTGTGACAATGCGGCGCACGACCGATGCGTCTAGAGGTTGGTCATGGAATGACGCAAGAGCCTCGCCATCGAGTTCCTGAAGGAGCGCGTGAATGCTCTTCGATTCGCACAAGAGGATTCGCATGCTGCGCTGTGCGACTGACTCACGGTGAGCCGACGCGATACCCCACGCGGAAAGGAGTCCCGCATCGACTGGTACCAGAACGCGGTCAATTCCCAACTTTTCAGCAACTGAGCAGGCGTGAAGTGGACCTGCACCACCAAAGGCGAGCAATGTGTGATCGGATGGATCATGTCCCAAGCGCACGGCAGTCCGCCGAATAGCCGCCGCCATCATTTCATCAGCGAGGGCAATGAGTGATTCGATGAATAGCCGCTTTTGGATTGGACCACGCGCTTGCTCGAACTGGGCGTGCAGGTCATTGAATCGCGCGGATGCAGCATCTGGAAAGATCGGGATGGGCAATTCGCCGAGTCGATGGGCGAGGAGATTCAAGTCCGTCAGTGTGAGCGGTCCGCCGCGACCGTAACAGGCAGGACCTGGATGACTTCCTGCGCTAGCGGGTCCGATTCGAATCTCTCCTCCAATGCACGACACGATGCTTCCACCTCCAGCAGCAATGGTGTCGATCGTGGTCGAAGGACTTTCAATCGTGACATCGCCCACCGTGGTCTTGAACGAGATCGGAATGTCGTTGTCGAATCGACTGATGTCGGTGCTCGTGCCTCCCATATCGAAGGCGAGTGTCGGGCCCAGACCAAGTCGCAGTGAGACTGCCAACGCTCCGCGCACTCCACCTGCGGGACCCGAAAGCAGACTGTCCTTCGGCTGAAACAAGGTCGAGTGTGAGAGTCCACCCGCACTCGACATCATGAAAAGCGAACTTCCCTCGGTCAGTCCTTGCGAGATCTCATCCATAAAGGACTGAATCGAGCCTGAAAGCAATGCATTCACATGCGCCGCACGAGCACGATCGACGAAGCCAGAGACGCGCCCCATCGCATGACTCGTCGTGACAAAGGCGTGCGCCACTGAAGAACGAATGGCACTCGCCAGTTGCTGTTCATGCGAAGGATCGACATCGGCGTGCAAGAGTGCAATCGCCACGGCATCGGTCTTCGATGCCACAACCGCGTCGACCACTCTGTCACATTCCGTCTTCGTGAGTGGTTGCAACACCATTCCATTCGATGCAATTCTTGCGTTCGTCGTCACGCGAGCCGCAGTGGGAGGGCGTTTTCGAGTGGGATGCCAAGCGAACAAGTCGGGGCGACGCTGATCTTGGAGTTCGAGAATGTCAACAAGTCCTTCGGGCAGGACAGCGCACACCGCACTCACTCGTCCCTCAAGGAGCGCGTTCGTCCCACGAGTCGTACCCACTCGAAGATGGATCAGAGGAAGCGGAGTGCCAAGCGGTGTATTCGTCAGTTGATGTGCAATCGCCAGTGGAGCGGCAAGTCCGCCGTCGTGACGAGATTCCGCTGCACTTGGAATCTTCGCGCGCAGAATCTGTCCATCAGGCGCGACAGCAATCGCGTCACAAAAAGTACCGCCCACATCCACTGCGATGAACCACTGATGGACCACGACTCCTGATCCTAGATGAGGAGATACGATGGCGGGATGGTTGCGGTCGTCGATCTGATGTACTTGGCAGGGGCAGTGGCGACGAGTCCGATCTGGATCGTGCTCGCTGCGCTTCGCCATCGAAAGTGGTTGGCGTGGCGCGACCGATTTCGGTTTTCCACTCCACTCGCGCGCAAGAAACAGCCAAGAGTCCTGATCCATGCGGTGTCAGTGGGAGAAGTCAACACCTCTCGCGGACTGATCGACGCCATCGAGGCGCTGCCGAACCACCCTGAGGTCGTCGTTACGGTGACAACTCCCGCTGGATTCGCACGAGCGCTCGAGGTCCATCACTCGAAGCGAATAGTGCTGCGGTTTCCATTCGATGCCTCGCCCCTCGTTCGATCCTTCCTGACAGCGGTGGATCCCGATGTCCTCGTCTGCG
Organism: Planctomycetota bacterium; assembly: GCA_027622195.1. Taxonomy (GTDB): domain Bacteria; phylum Planctomycetota; class Phycisphaerae; order Phycisphaerales; family SM1A02; genus SXOD01. The sequence continues at coordinate 118,354 of JAQBZO010000003.1, read as the reverse complement.
TCGAACTCGAATTGTGGCCCAATCTCACACGAATCTGCTCGAATCGATCCATTCCAATCGTGGTCGTCAACGGACGAATCTCCAACCGAGGATTTCGTCGCTACTTCGCTTTTCGATTCTTTGTGGGATCGATGTTTCGATCTCTCTTCGGCGTCGTTGCGCAAAACGAACTGTACGCGCAGCGGTTTCGTGCGATGGGAACAGACTCCAATTCGGTGCGCGTTGGAGGCACCATGAAATGGGACGAGGCGCGCATCGCCGATACAGTCGACGGCGCACGCGCCCTCGGGGCATCGATGGGAATCGATCCCACTCGTCCGCTCGTCGTGGCTGGTTCAACCGGTCCCGGTGAAGAATCACTCCTGCATCAGTGTGTTCCAGAAGGAGTGCAGTTGCTTTGCGCCCCTCGTCGTACTGAGCGTTTCGATGAAGCGGCGATGGTATTGCCAGGTTGCTCAAGAAGGTCAGCGGGAGATTCCCAGTCGAGTACCGATCGCTTTCTCCTCGACACCATTGGAGAACTTCGTCAGGCCTATTCTCTCGCGGACGTCGTCGTTGTTGGTCGTTCATTCTTCAATCTGTACGGAAGCGACATGATGGAACCTGTCGCGCTCGGGAAGGCGGTTGTCTTCGGAACATCCGTCGGCGACTTTCGAGAAACAGCTGACGCATTGACTCAGGCGGGTGGCGCGATCGAGTGCGCTCGCACTCAACTGGCCGATGTCATTCACGCGTTGCTCCAAGATCAACCGCGCCGCGCAGCGATGGCTGCAGCGGGGCGCGATGTCGTACGGGCTCATCAAGGTGCAACGAAGCGCAACGCAGCCCTCGTCGCCGAAGCCCTTCAATTCAGCGCGTCAAAGCGGGGGGGGGCTCTCTGACGCTTCGTGAATCCGACATCCTCGCGTGCATTCAATCGCGCATCGGTGGAAGGGGGGTCCTCGGTCCTGGAGACGACCTCGCCGCACTCCCCCATTCTTCGACGACACCCCTCTTTGGCGGGGATTCCATCATCGAGGGAGTCCACTTCGTGCGTGGAACCGATTGGAAACTCGTCGGACGAAAGGCCATCGCCCGCAATCTGAGTGACATCGCTGCGATGGGTGGATTTCCGGTGGCGTGCATCGCATGCGCCCAGTTTCGACCCGACATGTCCATGCATCATGTTTCCAACTTGCTCGACGGACTCGTCTCGATGAGCGATGCGCACCGATGTCCGCTCGTCGGCGGTGACACATCGATTCACGCCTCCTCACAAACGCCATTCTCGATTTCGGTGGCGGTCGTCGGACGTGCTGGTCCATCCGAGCGAATTGTCACTCGCTCGGGAGCACGCGTTGGAGATGGACTCTTCGTCACAGGAACACTTGGTGGATCCTTCGGAGATGGGTTCGGGCGACATCTTCACTTCGAACCACGACTCGCTGCGGCGCATGACCTCATCGACTCGCTCGGCGAGCGCCTCACGGCCATGATGGATGTCAGCGATGGGCTCGGCGTGGATGGTGGTCGCCTTGCCAATGCTTCACGCGTCCATATCGAAATTGAATCGAGTGCGATTCCGTGCAGTGCCGGATGCACTATCGCCCAAGCGATCCGCGACGGAGAAGACTACGAGTTACTCTTCACAGCGCGAGGTGATGTGCCGACATTCGCCGCGGGTGTTCCCGTAACGCGTATCGGATCGGTCGCTCGCGCCGGAGATGATTGCGGCACCATTCGCATGCACCAAGATGGCGTTTGGATTGACATTGTGGCTGAAGGATGGGACCACCATTCCTCATGAACCAGACGCGCACGATGATTGTTCCCAATGCGGCGGAAATGGAATCACTCGGCGAGCGCATTGCATCGCTGATGGCGCCTGGCGATTGCATTTGCCTCGACGGCGAACTCGGTTCTGGCAAGACCTGCCTCGTTCGAGGGATAGCCCGAGGTCTTGGATGCGACGAGCGCTCCGTCTCGAGTCCAACTTTTGTTTCAATGCAGAGTTACCAAGGACGCGATGTTCGTCTCGTTCATATCGATGCGTATCGAATGCAATCTGCGGCAGAGTGCGCCTCAATCGGCCTCGAGGAACTCCTTGCGACGAGCGACACAGTCATTGCGGTCGAGTGGTCCACTCGCGTGCGGACAGCGTTCCCGAAACAATGTCTGTGCATCCACATCGAACATGTCGCCGAGGGCCGATTCGTCACGATTCATGACGAACGATCAACCGCGATCTGACTCTTCCTCTTGACTCACGGCAGCAGCAATCACCGCGCTGCCTTGGGGACTCAATGCATAAATCTGAAATCGGTGAGCGACCGGCTCCCATCCCAGTTCACGACAGATTCGGTCACGTAGCACGATCAATTCAGGACTCACGAACTCGACCAACTTGCCCGTGTGCAAACAAACCATGTGGTCGCGAGGAGCCTTGCCATAGATCAGTTGATAGTGCGACTGTTTCGAGTCGAAGAGGGCTTGAATGATGATGCCCGCCGCGATCAGGAGGTTGATGGTTCGGTACACCGTGGCCTTCGAGACATCATGACCGCCTCGACGCAACTCCAGCAGTAACTCCTCAGCCTCAAAAACGCCGTCGCACTCAATGATCCCTTCGAGAATCTCAGCGCGCTCGGTCGTGTACTTCAATCCCTGCGATCTCAAGTAGCGACGAAACACCGCGCACAAGGGAGCCATCGGCATGTCGTGCTGCGACATTCCCTCACACGATGGCGGCGCAGCCAGTGGTCTTCGAACTCGGCTCATCGAGTGCCAGTGTGATCGAAATCACCGTTGGATAGAAACCGTTGTTTTGGAGGGGTTTCTGGATCCATATAGTCCGATAATGGATATTCTGTTAAACGCCAAACGGAACCCCCCAACTGCTCGATTCTGGCCGTTGCCTATCCTCACCACAAAGGCACCTTCAATGACGGCATCCGCCACAACCACCCCGTCGACCACTGACTGCTATCGATCCATACCCTGCGGACTCGGTGAGTTCTGCTGGCATGAGTGCACCAGTCCGAACCCACAGGCCGCTGAGCGTTTTTATACCGCCGTTCTCGAATGCACCTCTGAGACTTGCCCGAAGAGCCCATTCCCCCACACAATGCTCTCGGCGGGCGGACATCCATTCCTGGGACTCACCGAGACTCCAACCAGGGATGTGGCGGCCCACTGGCTTGGTTACATCACCGTCGGCGACCTCGACGCTGCATGCAAGTTGGTGCCCACTCTTGGCGGAACCATTCGCGTCGGCGCCACAGACATTGACATCGGTCGTTTGTGCATCATCACCGATTGTGCCGGCGCCGTGGTTTGCCTCTTTCAGCCGCACGAGGGAAAAACGGACGGCGTGAATTGGTTCGGACCCGGTCTCGTCGGATGGAATGAACTCGTCTCCACCAATCCGACCGCGGCCGTTGCCTTCTACACCAAGCTGCTCGGGTGGACGGCTGCCGAAAACAATAGTCTCGGATTCCAATATTGGATGTTCTCGTCCCAAGGTCGCTCGGTTGCAGGACTCTTGGCCAAGTGTGCGAGCGACAAGTCTCCGACCTCGTATTGGATGCAGTACCTCCAGACGGCTGATTTGGACAGATCATTTGCCCTCGCGAAGAGTCACGGCGCGACAGCGTGCTGCGAGCCAATGGATATTCCATCCATGGGTCGAACTGCTTATTGTATCGATCCAAACGGAGCGACTTTTGGTTTGTGGCAACCGGCAACGGCTCCGAAAAATAGATGCGGTTCAGGTTCGTACTGCTGCGAATAAAGAGGGTTTCAAACTCTTTTACGGCGACGCAAGCGGCGCACCGAGTTGTTCTCGCTCGTCGAGCAGCGCTGGTCCATCGACCAGTTCCATCACAATGCAGGCACGACCATCCAAGAGTGCGCTCGAATGCGTTGGATTCCCCGGAGGAGCCGTCAAGCTGGAACCTGCATCGCACGAGGTGCGACCGGTCGAATATCCGTGAGGCCAAACGCATCATGAATCGTTCGAAGTGCTCGTTGCGCTTCGTCGCGGTCCACGATGCACGAAATCTTGATTTCCGAGGTATTGATATTGTGAATGCGGATTCCAACATCAGACAATGAGCGGAACATGCGCGCCGCGACTCCAGCGTGCGACCTCATCCCAACACCGACCGCTGACACCTTGGCGAGTCCGACATCGATGGACACTTCTCCTTGCCCCAATTGATCGATCACTTGTTGCATCAGCGTCTTGACCAGTCCAAGGTCTTGGTGTTCGACGGTGAAGGCGACACTTGCGTTTTCACCAAACTCGCTTTGAATAATGTCGTCGACGATCACTCCGCCTGAAGCGAGCCGATCGAAGAGCGTTGCTTGGACTCCGTGCTCGATCGGTAACTTGCGAAGGGTGATCCGACCGAGGTCACTCTTGAGGGCGCATCCGACGACCACATTGTCTTCCATCTCAGGAGTCTCCTTCATCACCATCGTACCGATGCCAGAATGTTGGCTGTGACGAATATGGATCGGCACATTGTGCTTCTCGCCGAAAACTACAGCGCGCGGATGCATCACCCCTGCACCAAGCGAGGCGAGTTCGAGCATTTCTCCATACGAGATCGTCGCGAGTCGCACGGCATCGGGAACAATGCGAGGATCGGCGGTGTAGACACCATCGACATCGGTGAAAATTTCGCAGGATCCGCCCTGCTCTCCCACGCGTAGTGCCGCTCCAATCGCCACAGCGGTGGTATCCGAACCGCCTCGACCGAGAGTCGCCACATCGTCTTGCATCGCTCGACCTTGAAATCCAGCCACCACAGGAGTGACCTTGGCGGCGAGCATTTCAACCAAGAGTTCAGGCTGAAGGGACTGCACACGCGCGCGCCCAAAGTGTCCATCGGTGGAAACACCGGCTTGCGCACCAGTGAGACTTCGCGCCAACACTCCCATTCCTTGCAAGGTCATCGCGAAGAGTGCGGCAGAGACTTGCTCACCCGTGGCCATGAGCGCGTCGAGTTCGCGCGCATCGGGTTCGTGTCCAACTTGTTTGGCGAGGTCGATGAGCTCGTCGGTCGTGTGCCCCATCGCAGAGACGACCACCGCAACCTCATGTCCATCCGCAATGGCACTCGCCACGCGCGCGGCGCAACGCTTCATCCGTGCGGTATCGCTGACGCTGGTGCCGCCGAACTTGTAAACGAATCGAGCCACCTTGAAGAGACTACCGCCATTCATTGGCGGCGAGTCGACTCATTTGGTCGCTGCCGAGGCACGGTCCTTGTCGCGACGATTGACGCGCTTGCGGTCACTTTCCTTCAGCATGCGCTTTCGCATACGGACTGAAGTCGGCGTGATCTCAACGAGCTCGTCATCCTCGAGGAATTCAAGGCATGCCTCGAGTCCCATCTGACGCGGTTCCTTCAGGACAACCGTGGCTTCCTTGTTGGCTTCGCGCACATTGGAGAATGGCTTCGCGCGAGTGGCATTGACCATCAAGTCGGTGTCGCGATTGTGCTCACCGACCATCATGCCTTCATACACCGCGTCTTGCGGCCGAACGAACATGGTTCCGCGCTCAGCAAGGTTGACCAATGCATAGGTGGTCGCTGGTCCAGTCTCGGTTGAGACCAACACGCCATTGAGTCGGCGACGACCCGCGGGACGACACGGGCGCCAATCAAGGAATGCGTGGTGCATCACCGCATCGCCCTGTGTTGCGTTAAGCATGCGAGTGCGCATGCCGATCAGTCCACGAGCGGGCATGTCTGCCTCGACATGCATTCGTCCGCCGCGAGGCGTCACATTGGTGACTTCACCACCGCGCTGACCGATGACCTCCATCGCTCCGCCGATTGCCATTTCACAGACATCGACCGTCAGTCGTTCCCAAGGCTCGCTCATGATGCCATCGATTTCGCGCTCAACCACTTCTGGCTTGCCGACGGTCAGTTCGAACCCTTCGCGACGCATGTTTTCGAGCAGCACACCCAGATGGAGAAGTCCTCGACCTGAGACGCGGAACTCGTCGGCACCTTCTCCGGGAGCGACTCGAAGTGCCACGTTGTGCTCAAGTTCACGGTCCAATCGCTCAGAAATCTGGCGGCTGGTGACATACTTCCCCTCGCGTCCGCTGAAGGGACCATCATTGATTCGGAAGACCATGTGCAGAGTGGGTTCGTCGACGCGAACTCTCTCCATCGCCTCGGGAGCCAACACATCGCACACGGTGTCGCCGATCTCGACTTCTTCAAGACCTTCAATCGCGCAGAGATCGCCAGCGAGTACCAAATCGGTATCGCGGCGACCGAGTCCCTCGAACCGCTTGAGCGCGATCACCTTGGTGCGCTTGTTCGATCCATCCTGTTTCGTGAGCAGGACATTTTGACCATTGCGAACGCCGCCTCGATACACGCGGCCAATGGCGATTCGACCGGTATAGGTGCTCCACGCGAGGTTCGTCACGAGAAACTGAAGTGTTCCCGCACGATCTCCGCTGGGCGCAGGCACACGATCCGCCACCGCTTGGAAGAGGTCGCGCACTCCATTAGACCTATCTTCTCGGTCGAATGATGCCCATCCATCTCGTCCTGAAGCGAAGAGCACTGGGAAATCGAGTGCCACATCGTCTGCGCCAAGGTCAATGAGAAGATCGAAGACTTCATGCACGACTTCGTCAGGGCGCGCCTCGACCTTATCACACTTGTTGACAATGACAATGGGCTTGAGTCCGGCACGCAGTGCCTTCTCGAGGACAAATCGCGTCTGAGGCATCGGTCCCTCATACGCATCCACGAGCAGCAAACATCCGTCAGCCATTCGCAAAACGCGCTCGACCTCTCCGCCAAAGTCAGCATGGCCTGGCGTGTCGATGATGTTCACGCGAATGGATTCACCAGTCCGCGGACCATGACCGAAGGTGTAGTCCACTGCGCAGTTCTTGGCGAGAATGGTGATGCCGCGCTCGCGCTCAAGTGGATTCGAGTCGAGGACACATTCCCCCGCCCCCTCGACCTCTCTGCTGGCGCTTGAGGCGCGAAGCATCGAATCGACCAATGTCGTCTTGCCGTGATCAACGTGAGCAATGATGGCGATGTTGCGAATCGCGGTTTGAGGAGAAGACATGCCAGTTCTTTCGTGCTGCGGAGGGAATCCAGCAATGTACCACAAACACGCAAAATCCAACCATCCTTTACGAAGTCTGATTGGAATGACCTAAGGACGGCGCGACAACGATTAGACGAGTTGATACAGAGGTCGGATTTTCCCTTCCAAGTGACGCATGAAGGGCTCGGCACTCAGTGGGGAGCCAGTGACTCGCTCGCACAACTCTCCAGAGAGAAACTGCCGACCGTGCACGTGAATGTTTTCATTGAGCCATACCAAGAGTGGCTTGAACTCGCCCTTCGCAAATCCTTCATCCAATCCTGGGATCGCCTTGCGTGCAGCCTCAAAGAACTGCGCGGCATACAGGGTGCCCAAGGTATAGGTTGGGAAATATCCAAACGCTCCCATGCTCCAATGGACATCCTGCAAACATCCGACACGATCTTCCGGAACGGTCAGTCCGAGGTACTCCTTGTACTTCGCGTTCCACACTTCGGGCAAGTCCTTTGGATCAAGCGAACCACCAATGAGTGCGCGTTCAAGCTCGAAGCGCACCATGATGTGCATGTTGTAGGTCGCTTCATCCGACTCCACTCGAATGAATCCTGCTTCAACAAGATTGGCTGCGCCGTACAGCTCGGCGGACGAGAATCCATCCGCGACATTTCCGAGATGAGAGGCGAGGTTCGGAGCGATCCACCTCCAGAATGATTCGCTCCGACCGACTTGGTTTTCCCAGAGTCGTGACTGACTTTCATGGATGCCCAGAGAAACCGCTTGCCCCAGTGGAGTTCCGAAATGTTGGAAGGGAAGCCCCTGCTCATACATTCCGTGACCCGACTCGTGAATTGTTGAACCGAGTGCGTCGTTGACGCAGGATTCCTTGTACCGCGTGGTCATGCGCACATCGCGACAATGGGACCCTCCGCAAAAGGGATGTGAACTTTCGTCAAGACGACCACGCGCGAAATCGAATCCGAGTGATTCTGCTGCGAATCGCATCAACGAACGCTGTCCCTCCAACGCAAACTTGGTCTGATTGAATCGATCGGAAGGACTGACCTTCGATCCTCGCACTTCATCAAGCAGTTTCTGAAGGCGAACTCTCAGGGGAAGGAACACCTGTTCAACGTGCGCCGCGCGGCAACCAGGTTCGTACCCATCCGCGAGTGCGTCCCATCGCTCACCACCCTCGGGAATGCCAAGACAATCGGCTTGTTCTCGATTCAATTCGACAAGCTGATTGAGATGCGGAAGGAAGTGTTTGAAGTCAGAGTTCTTGCGCGCGATCGCCCATTCATGCTGCGCGGTGCTCGCCACTCGTGCCAGTTGCTCAACGAGTCGCGCAGGCAACTTCGAAGAGCGTTCATAATCGCGCCGCATCTCGCGAACGCTCGCCGCGCGGCGTGGACATTCCTTCACCTCAGCACTTGATTCAGAAGACGACAGGAGGTGTCCGATGGCTGGCTTGGTCAGCGCCTCGTGAGAGAGTCGCGCCAACTGTGCCATCTGCCTCGATCGAAGCTCGACCCCCTGCTCTGGCATCATCGTCTCTTGATCCCAACTCAGAATCGAGGCACTCGCACCAATCAAGCTCGCGTCGGAAATTGCGTGGACGAGCGACTCATAGGGAGATGTAGTCATAGGCGTGCATGGTAAGGCTCCAACAAAAAAAAAGGCGCACCCGAAGGTGCGCCTGTGTGAATCGATTCGAGCGATTGGTTACGAACTCTTTTTCGTGGCGAGGTACGCCGCGATGTCCTTGCCCGCTTGGTCGCCCCGTCCGTTGGCGACGGCAACGGCATCCATTCCACTCAGCGTCTTCGCGTCGAGACCAGCGCCCGCCTCCGCGAGTGACTTGACCTTTTCGAGATTTCCAGACTGTGCCGCCAAGAGCAGCGGAGTCATCCCCTGCCGATTGACGGCGTCCAGATCGGATCCACCCTTCACGAGGATGAGCACGCTGTCGGACGCACCGTTGCGCGCCGCTCGCATGAGTGCGGTGTCTCCGGTGATCGAATCAGCCTGCTTCAGGTCAGCACCCTTCGCGACGAGCAATGCAACAGTTACTGGATTACCAATTCCAGCAGCCCACAGAATTGGAGTCATCCCATTGGTGTCGACCACATTGACATCGGCGCCGGCAACCAAGAGCAACTCCACGGTTTCAGGAGAACCAAGTCCTGCGGCCCATGTCAGCGGAGTTCCGCCGATTTGGTCACGCACATTGACATTCGCCTTGGCCGCAATCAAAGCCTTCGTGGCATCAGCGTGCCGACTCTCAGCAGCGAGGGCGAGCGCAGTCTTTCCAGTTCGCTCAGTCGCATCAACATTGGCTCCGCTCGTGAGAAGGAGTGCGATCACTTCAGAACGATTCTCTTTGGATGCCCAGTGAAGCGCAGTGCGCCCAGTCGCAGGGTCAATCTCGTTGACATTGATGCCATTCGCCAACTCGAGTTGAACGCGAGCGAGATCGCCCGAACGAGCCGCTGTAATGAAACTACTCGTCGGCTGCGCCGTGCGCTGTGCCTGCGAAGGCGCAATCGGTTCTGGATTCCTTGGATCCAATGCGCGCTTCACCATCACCGTCATCGACTGTGCCTTGGGGTGATCGGTCTTCAGCGAGAGCTTGACGCTTCGACCCATTTCCTCCCACTTCGCCCAGTCAATCGTGACCGTTTGTTCAGTGGATGCAACGGTGCTGTAGGGAACAAGCACTTCGGGAATGCAACCGGTTACCGTGAATGGAGTGCCGTCCGCTGACGCGAGTTTGATTTCGGTATCAAGCGTTTGTCCGGGCTGAGGTGATTGGACCACATCGGGAATCATGGTGACATACGCGGTGACATCGCCTTCAAGGCTCAGAATCACAGGCGCAAATCCTTCAACCTGAAAGGTCACCTTCTTGGAAAGGTGCACACCCTGCTTCGGACCAGGCTTCAAAGTGATTTCAATTTCGACAGCATCGCCAGCAGGAATGGGATCCTTTGGAGCACCAGCCGTTGTGCATCCGCAACCAGGAATGGCTTTCTTGATCAAGACGGGAGCGTTGCTCGTGTTGCGCAGTTTGATCTTGGCGGTCTTTGGAATGTCCGCTTGCATTTCTCCGTAATTGAGCACGGCCGGCTCGAAAACGATGGGTGCTGGAATGAGTGACTCACCCTGCCCAGCAGCGACTGGCGCAAGAGGAGCCTGCGCGGAGAGCAATTCCTTCGAGTCTGGCTTGCCGGCTCTAGGCGCGTTGTGGCGCGAGACGAGGCCATCGCTTGTGGGAGCTGGCTTGGTCGTGGGAGCTGGCTTGGTCGTGGGACCTGGCTTTGTGGCTGGTGGCGGCGTCGGAACGGTCGCGGGAGTGGATTGCGCGCAAACCGAGGCACAAACAAAGAGCACAAGCGAGAGAGCGATTCTGAAGTTGCGTGGCATAGTGTCTGTCGTTCCTTCCCAATTGACGGGAATACATTCGGGCGCGGCAAGCCGAGTCGCGAAGTCTACCACTTGTAGACCGTCCTCATATCGGTCAGACCGAAAAGCAGTTCAAGAAAATAGAGGCGAAAGGAAGATAAACTTCCTCCCCTCATGACCGAGACCACACTCCCAGAGCACATTAACCGCCCCCATGTCCGCCCCTTCCAAGGCATGCCGATCGAGCACAAGGAATCGGGTCAAACGCTCGTGGGGTTGCGCAACCCATCGGGGATCACGACGGGAATGGTCGCCGTCCATCCTAATCTCGTGCAGTTGATTTCAATGATGCAAGGCGAGTTGACCTTGGCCGAACTCGCTGCCAAGACGAAGGCACCACTTGAGGCACTGACACAACTTGCTCAGCGGCTTGATGAAGCCGGGCTCGTGTGGGGTCCAACGATGGAGGGATTTGAAAAGGAGATGCTTCGCGAGGTGCGCGAGCTTGGAGCCATCCCATTGGGCGCAGCTGGCTCATTCGGCGCCGATGCCGACAAAGCACGAGAGACCATGTCAGCACTTCTTGCTGCAGCCGAAGATGCCGAACTCGGTGAGTCGGTTCTTGGCATTGTTGCTCCTCACCTCGATCTCGCGCGCGGCGGATCGAATTACGGCGCTGCGTACAAAAGTTTTGAAGGACTGGCCGCACCCGATCGCGTTGTCGTTCTTGGCACGAATCACTTCGGACTCGGCGACGGCGTTGTGATGACACGGCTTGGATTCGACACACCACTCGGACGCGTGCTTCCAGACGAATCCACCCTTGCTGCACTCGAGAATTATTTCGGCGACAAGCTCTTCAAAGATGAAATCGACATCGTTGCTGAACATTCAATCCAACTGCACACACCGTGGATCAAGCACCTCTTCCCCAATGCAATGATTGTTGCCGCACTCTTGCCTGATCCAACACGCGCGATGATCGATGAATCAGGGGCGCGCGCGACCACAGCTGAATTCGCAGCGGTGCTTCGCGACATTCTTGCGAAATCCAAGGGGCGCACTCTCGTGATTTCGAGTGCTGATCTTTCTCACATTGGTCCTCCGTTTGGAGATCCTGCACTCGTGGACGATGCACGGCGCAGTGAAGTTGAGACGTTCGATCGCGCGATGATTGCGAGTTACTGCTCTCAAACGGCGGATGAGTTCTTGAAGGAAATGCGTGGACACAACAATGTCACGCGCTGGTGCAGCCTCGGCAACATGTGGGCGGCGAGAACCATCGTGGACTCGGACGCCGAGTTGCTTCAGTACCAATCTGCACTCGAACCAAGTCGCGCGACGATGGTGTCGAGCGCCGCGATTGCACTGGTCGCCAAATAAAAAAGAGCCCGCCGCAGCTTTCGCGCGACAGGCTCCTCGTGGGGGGGCTGTTTGGAGTGCCAGCCGAAACGCCGGCGCAAGTCCCACGTCTCTTGCGCCGTGTGCAGTGACCGGTCCCGACAGTCACCGCACCCTTTCCCTTCCCTCCGAGAGAGAATCCGCACGAAACCACAGTAAGGTTCCATGCCGAGAAAGGTTTTTGAACGATGTTGGCGAATCACCGCTTCGGAAGGCGCGTCATCGCTTCCTGAAGGTCGCTCCACACTTCTTGACGAGTCTTGGGCGTGTAATTCCGAAGCAAATACGCCGGATGAAAAGTCGGCATAACTGGCACTGATGCTTTGTTTTGAAGCCATGAGGGAGGCTTCCAACTGTCCCATACCCCTCGCAGTTTGGAGATCGCCACATCGGTCTGAAGGATCAGTTTGGTCGCGGGAGCACCCAGGGTCACGATCACCGAAGGAGCAATAATCGCGATTTGTGCCGAAAGTGTCGGACCGCAAAGGTCTATTTCGGCCGGCATTGGGGCGCGATTCTCTGGGGGACGGGACTTGAGCACATTGGCGATGTACACGCTCTCACGCGTGAATCCCATTGCGCAAATCATCTCGTCAAGTTTCTGTCCTGCACGCCCCACGAACGGGCGTCCGAGTTGGTCCTCGGTCTCGCCAGGTGCCTCACCGATGAACATCAACCGCGCGTCTGGATTCCCTTCTCCAAAAACGAGTCGTGTGTGTCCCGTCGCGTGGAGACAATGAGGACAGTGCGCAGCGTGGTAAAGATCGAGCGCGTCGAGACGGCTCTGTGCATTGGTTCCATTCGAGACAATATCTTGAAGGGATGAGATGAACTGATTGGAGTCTTCTACAACAACGGTTGCTGCGACGGTCGTTGCCGCGACGGTCGTTGCTGCAACAACGGTGGCTGCAACGGCGGTTGCATTTCTGCGCGGGGATCCCACCACACCGAGTGCAGCATCCATCTCGACCACTTGCCGACGAAGTCTCGAAGTCGCCGATGGCGAAGCCACGGTGATTATGCCTTGACGATCTTGCTCGGGTCGATTTCGATCATCGACTGTGTGCGAAGCACCAATCCGCAGTCGCTGCGAAGGTGATAAGCCTGCACATGGAGTTCGTTCTTATAGCGCTCAAGATCGAGCACAGAAAGATTGGGACGTCCATTGTCATCCTTCCACATGCTCATGAGCGATTCGTTGTTGCGTCCCCGCTCGAGCATCTCGCGATACGTGCCGAGATAAAGATGGTCGCTCAATGTTTCAGTCTGGATCGTCGTGAGATAATTCAGAGCGTCAGAAACTTGATCTTGATGATCGCGCTCACCTGCACAAGGCAACTGCATCGAGAGCGCCTTATCGGGAAGCATCGCGGGGTTGTCGGTCACCACCTCAACAAGGCACACTGGTCCGAGCTGATATCGAGCGCAGTGCCCGCCCTTGAAAACCCATCCTTCGACTTCTGCGCCAGATTGTTCAAGGCAACGACGTCCTTCGATGCCGAAGAATTCTGGATGCACCGCTTTTCGATAGAGGAGCATTGTGTAAGCCTGAAGGCTGGATAGGCGTTGTTGTGTGCTCATGATGGGCTGAGGAGCGACAGTATTCCCGAAAGTGGGCAAAGTTCAACCCTTTTTCTTGGAATTTCGACGAAAAATGTGGTCGCCTCTGATTCAACCACCACAAATGGTGGTGCAGTCGCCGACTTCGCGCTATTTTTCACGAACTTTTGGCAAGGAGGCAGCCGAAGCTGCCCCGATGGGCGCTTACAGTCGTAAGCCGAATTCTGTGCCAGCTTCCGAAGAAGCCAGTGGCGACCATTTCTCTCTGGCCGAAGCACGCGACCCGCCCCATCCTGCGGACCACAGGTGCCGGCGATCCGGCGAGGGCTGCTTGCGCTTGCACGCGGTGGGGTTTGCCATGCCTCCACTGTCACCAGTGGAGCGGTGCGCTCTTACCGCACCTTTTCACCCTTGCCACCACCTTTCGGTAGTTCGGCGGTTCAATCTCTGTGGCACTGTCCCGAACCTCGCGCCCGAGGTTGGTGGCCGTTAGCCATCACCGTGTCCTATCGTGTTCGGACTTTCCTCGCTCAGGAAAACCTGAGGGCGATCGCCTGACCGCACATGCATCATAGCCAACCATCGTTAGGATGCGGACATGGCGAATCCCTTGATCGTCTGGCTTGAATCAGATCCTCCGGCCTGGCTGCATACCGCGATCGATCAAAGTGAATGTGTCATTGCTGCGACGGGGGCAGGACGCACGAACCTCAGTAGTTCGCTCGGTTCAGTGCGCGCCACCGTGAGTGATCCTCGGGTACTCGCAAGGGAGTTCCCCACTGAGCCAGTGCTCATCGTCGGAACGCCACGAACAGAACTGCTCACGGCACTCTCATCGGGAGGACGATCGGTCGGATGCCTGACGAGTCCAGCGCTCGGAAAAGTTGGTGTGGACGCATGGCATTCCGTTCAACGCATTCCGGGATTCGCACGGTCTCCAGAAATTGAATGGATCGCAGGACTGATTCAAGACTCCACCCCTGCTCGGCAAGTTGCGGTGACGGCGTGGTGGCCTGACTCATCCACGAGCCTTGCGGTGTTGCTCGAAGACGCGATCGAAACGGCGACTGCGCTGATCGGAGAACCGGAGACTGTCTGGTGTACAGCGAGTGATTCACCCGAAGGAATCGAGAAAAGCTGGGCGTTCTTGCGGCAGTCCATCGGAACGGTGGACGCAGTCCTTCAAACAGTGAACGGACGAACTGCGACGATTAGCGTAACGAATCGATCGAAGCAGATCCACCGACTTGCCATTGCACACGGCGATGGATGGTGTGCATCAGCAGGTCCAGGACACGCTGGATTGATCGGTGAGTGCGCCGCGTGTCGTCCTCACCCAGAAACAATTCTGGGAGCAGTCGCTGCGCAGTTGGCACGACTTGGAACATCGCACACGACTGTGGTCAGTGCGGAATCCATTGCGGCCACGATGCAGTCATGCGCCATGTCACTCTCGACGAACGAATCTGTTCATCCGAGTGAAGCGAAGCGATTGTTACTTGTCGCTGAGTGATTCAGGACGCGATCGAATCGATACGAACCTTCAGGTATCCCTGCCGGTGACCGATTTTCTTGCGCGTTCCCTTACGGCGCTTGTACTTCACAGACACAGTCTTTCGACTGCGGGTTTCGGCGAGGACAGTCGCAGTGACTGACGCACCTGTGATGTAGGGCGCACCAACGCGTGCGGGAGCACCGTCTGCGGTTCCGATGGCCAGGACGCGTCCAAACACGATTTGCTGAGCGCCGCCCTCGATTTCGCGAAGATCCACCTCCACGGTATCGCCTTGGCTAACTTTGATCTGGGTTCCGCTGTCTTCAATAATGGCGTACACGGTGATGTCCTCGTTCGAAAAGTGGGAACGGAGCATTGTACAGGGAGATCAGGAATTGCACAACCGCTTGGCCGCTTGGGTCAATCGTGCGGCCGCGACCTGGAGAGTTGGTATCTCTTTGCAATAGGCAAGGCGAAGCCATCCCCCTTCGGGTGCTCCTGGAGCGCAAAACGGACTCAGCGGAATCGTCGCCACCCCCGCTGTTCGTGCGAGATGTTCGGCCGCCTGAAGTTCATTCATCCCAGGGGCGAGCGTGTTCGTACGCATGAGCATGAAATAAGTGCCTTCGGGCCGACGCACCTCGATCGATGCAGCTTCAAGCGGTGCGGCGAGTGCGTCGAGTCTCGCGCGATAGTCCGACAGAAAACCGCGAAGGTATTCAGTGCCCGGTGCGAGTGCTCGTATCGCCTCGACCGCTGCCCCTTGCAACGGAGAAGGCGCGCAAAACGTAAGAAACTGGTGCGCAGCAAGAACCCCTTGTGCAAGTGGTTCTGGTGCGATTGCCCATCCCACTTTCCAACCTGTGCATGAGAATGTCTTGCCGAGACTCGAAAGCACAATCGTGCGCTCTCGCATTCCAGGAAGAGTCGAGATGGAAACAGCATCGCCGTCAAAGACGAGGTGCTCGTAAACCTCATCGCTGAGAACAAGGGCGCTGTGCGCGCAGGCGAGCTTTGCGATGTGAGAGAGTTCGTCCACGGTGAAGACGCGACCACTGGGATTGTGCGGACTATTGACAATCACCATGCGCGTTCGTGATGAGAATGCTTGCGCGAGTCGTTCTCTTGGAAGTGAGAAGTCATTGAGATCCAGCGGGACGCGCACTGCGATGGCACCAGCAAGTGCCACACACGCCGCATAGGAGTCGTATCCCGGATCGATCAGAATCACTTCATCGCCAGGATTGACGAGCCCGAGTATGGCAGCGGCGATTCCCTCTGTTGCACCAGCGGTGACCACAATCTCGCGTTGCCAATCGGCTTCGTATCCCAGTCGATGCGCACTCGAACTCGAAATGGCTTGGCACAGCGCGGGCAATCCTGCACTGCGCGAGTATTGCCCCGTCGGACCGCACAGCGCATGAGCAACGCGATCGCGCAGGAATGCGGGCGCGTCGAAATTCGGGAATCCCTGACCAAGGTTGATCGCATCGCACTCGTTGGCGAGTCGGCTCATCCGAGCAAAAATGCTTTCTCCAAAGGGAAGCAGTGAGCGACTTGTTTGCGATGCAGAGGGCGTCACGGAAGAAGGCATTCTGGGATGATAGAAGGCTCGGATCCTGTGATGCCATCGCCTCCACTCCCTAATCCTTCGGTGTTCATTGAAGTGATTCATCTCGACGATTCGATCGTTGCCGTGTCGAAGGCGCGCGGCGTGGCGAGTGAACCTGGTCCAGGCCATCGAACGACCGCCTTGTTGAATGGTCTCTTCGCTCGTTTCGGAAAGTCTCTCGAACCACTCGGAGAGAAGCGCGACTGGGGCATGTTGCATCGACTCGATCGAGACACGAGTGGCGTCATGGTCGTGGCACTGACAGCGAAGGCGTACGACCATCTTCGCGCCCAGTTCGCTGGGCGACAACTCGAGAAGCGATATCTCACCGTCGTTCGAGGACGACTCACCAAAACACAAGGCACTTGCACCTTGCCGCTCGAGCGCGTTCGTCGAGGCGATGCGCTCATCTCGACGGTCTCTCCGAAGGGACAGCCAGCGGTCACCCATTGGCGCGCTTTGGCGCGAGCGGATGATTTGACACTCCTTGATGTGCGCATCGAAACAGGACGCACTCACCAGATTCGCGTCCACCTTGCTCACCTCGGCACGGCGGTCGATGGCGACTTGGTGTACCGACCACTTCTTCCTGCGAACACGAGTGGATTCAAGAAGCCGAGTCCCCTTCGATTGCACGCGTGGAATCTTGCGGGGATTCATCCAAATGGTGGCCCCTTCTCCTTCACGGCACCATTACCAATGACTTTTCTTGACTCGCTGCCGCAATCGCTGCGACAAGCCATTCCGTCCATCCCTGGATCGCCACATCATGAAACAGAATGCAAGGCCGAAGGTTCGTCAGTCCATACTCCGGCGGGTGGCGAAAGCGGCGATTGCATTGATGGCACTGTTTATTGTGGGGATGATCGTGCTGTGGAATTGGCCATCGGCGTTTCAATGGGTCAGCATTCGCATGGCGTGCATTGCCACGGGAATGCGCGACCGAGTCGTGATGATCGACGGACATCCAGCTTCGTATCTCGAACGCAAAGGTTCCTCGGATACAAGTTCAACCGTCCTGTGTTTGCACGGATTCGGCACGGCAAAAGAGAATTGCTTTCTCCTGGCGCAAATGATGCCGACGACCCATTTTATCGCCGTCGACTTGCCTCCGTTTGGAGAAAGTGATCCCACCTCGGTTGAACAATTCGACGCACCATCTTTGGTGAGGTTTATCGATCGGTTCCACGATGCTCTCCATCTGAGTACTGTTCAAGTGATCGGAACAAGTATGGGAGGCGCGCTCGCCGTGGCGTACGCGGCTGAGCATCCAGAGGACGTTTGCGCGTTGATCCTGCTCGGTCCTGCTGGACTCTGTGCTCCGATCGAGAATGACTTTGTGCGAGCCGCGAGGAAGGACCTCAATCCGATTTCAATGCAATCGATCGAGGAATTGGACCAGACCATGGCGCTCGTCTTCAAGCGTGTTCCTCCCGCGCCGATGCCGATCAAGCGTTACCTGGTGAACAATGCCGTCGAGCGTCGGGAGTTCATTGAGAAGGCGGCGATTGGACTGAGGCCGTTTCTTCTTGACGGTGGACTCAACGATCTGCTCGGTCGAATCCACCAACCGACACTCGTCCTTTTTGGTGACGATGATCAAGTCATCGATGCGTCATGCCTGCCCTTGTTTTTGGAAAGGATGCCAAGTGCATCAGGAGAACTCATTCCTGATGCTGGTCATGTGCTCTTTGTCGATGCACCTCGCGCCGTCATGAAGGCGATCGAGGCATTTGAGAAAAAGCTCGCCGAGGATGGACCTTGCGTCAGTTCAACCGAGCGATGAGCGCGTCGGAGAAGGCTTCGGTCGAGAGTGTTCCGCCAAGATCGCGCGTCTTCATGCCATCATGCAGCGCAGCGTTGTAGGCGTTTCGGATGCGGTCTGCGACAACCTTCGCTTGCTCAATGCCGCGAATCGTCGCGACGTGATTGAGCATCATCACTCCAGACATGATGATGGCGAGTGGATTCGCGATTCCCTTGCCCGCGATGTCAGGAGCGGAACCGTGCACGGCCTCGAAGACCGCAGCCTCATCGCCGATGTTGGCCCCAGGCGTGACGCCAAGTCCACCCACAAGCCCAGCGCAGAGGTCAGAGATGACGTCTCCGTAGAGGTTTTCCATCAGCACGACATCAAAACGCGTCGGGTCTTGGACGAGGCGCATGCACGCCGCATCAATAATGATCTCTTCGTACTCGAGTTGGTTCGAATACTTGGCCTCCCACACCTCTTTCGCGCAGCGGATGAAGAGACCATCGGACATCTTCATGATGTTCGCCTTATGGAAGACGGTGACCTTGTGGCGCCCCCTCGCGAGAGACATTCGATAGGCGTATTCGGCGATTCGAAGGCATGCAGTGCGAGTCGCTACCTTCAGGCTTGTGACCACCCCTGGCGTGATTTCGTTCTCGATGCCTGCGTAGAGTCCTTCTGTGTTCTCGCGGACGACGATGATGTCGACATTGGAGAATCGTGTGGGCACTCCATCAAGCGAACGCACAGGACGAACCGCGGCGTACAAATTATTCGCCTTGCGAAGCGCGACATTCACGCTTGAGAAACCTCCACCAATGGGAGTCGTGCAAGGACCCTTCAAGGCGATGCCGCATGAGCGAATGGCCTGCACCGTCTCATCGGGAAGCGTCTTTGCACTCCCAGCGTCGATGGCAGAAAGACCGGCGAGGTGCTTTTCCCACTCGATCTTGGCTCCCGCTGATTCAAGAACGCGCACGGCGGCACGGCAGACCTCTGGACCGATACCGTCTCCCTCGATCAACACTGCCTTGAACACGGTCGACTCCTTCTTCGTTCGAGAATCAGTTCTTGGATGGGATCTGCAACTTCATTCCAAGTTTGAGCTTGGAAGGATCGCTTCCGATGGTCGCCTTGTTGGCGTCATAGATCCGACTCCAACGCTTTGAGTCGCCGTAAACGCTTTCGCTAATGGACGACAGCGTGTCACCCTTCACAACGGTGTAGGTTGTCGTTGAATCTGTGGATGAAGTGCCCGAATTCGCAATCGCCGCGCCGCCGCCTTGCACGACAGCACCCGAACCATCCTTCGGAGGCAACTTGATGGTGGAGCCAATCTTGAGTCGTTTTGGATCAACACTTGGATTCGCGGCAACGATGGCATTCAGTTTTGCCTCGGAACCAAACCACATCTTGGCGATCGACGAAAAGGTGTCGCCATCCTTCACAACGTAGTCCGTCAATACTGGGGTGATTGGCGCGATCGGAGCGATGGGCGCAACGGGAACAGCGGAGTCAGGATTGACGTTGGTCGCCCCGAGGTTGAGCGATGGATTGACCGGAGCAACAGGAGGCACAGAGCCAATCGCTTCCGGAGTACTGTTGAAGACCTCGCCGTTGGGAAGTGGAGCAGAAACACCTGTGCCACCGCCTCCGGTGATCGTGATATCAAGCGCTTCCACTCCTCCGCTGCCATCGGAGCCCGCTCCATTCTCGATCACTTCTTCGATCCAGATTCCGTCGACCGGAACAGTTTCGGGAGTCGGAGCGATGAGGATGTAATACCCACCGAATGCGACAAAAAGGAGTGCGAGGACAACGAAAGCGCCTTGTGTGAGTTTGCTCATGGCTTAGATTCCTTGACGAATGGCTGAATGTGGGATTTCGGAAATGACTTCTGGTTCAATTGGGGATGCTTTACCACGGCACATGGGCGCAGCGATAATGATGCTCGATGCGGTGCCTGCGAGCAGCCCGAAGACGAATGTGAATGCGAATGGACGGATACCTGTTCCGCCCAACCAATAGAGGATGCATGCCGTCGCGAGTGTCGATCCACCCGTGAGCAGTGTGCGAGAGAAGGTTTGATTGATCGCCGTGTTGATGCACGATGCGTCGGCGTAGAGCAGGCGTCCTCGGTTTTCGCGGACACGATCGAGAATGACGATGGTGTCGTTGAGCGAATATCCAATAATGGTCAAGAGTCCAGCAATGACGTTGAGGTCGATGCGGAACGACTCGATCAACATTGACTGTGCGAGCGGGCTTCCAGCCATTTTGACGCTGAGCGCAAGCATGCCGAGACAGATCGTCAAATTGAATCCCAGTGCAGTGAGCGTGGCGATCGAGTATCGAAAACTCGAGAATCGAAGCCAGATGTAGAGCAACATCCCGATCACGCTCAGTGTCACAGCGACCACTGCGCTTGCGAGAAGGTTGCGAGCCACCTCAGGCGAGAAACTGCTCACTTGATCGAGCGACACCTTTTGTCCGAGTGAGGCGCGAACAAGGTCCCACTCAGGTTGAGCGACCGCTCGATCCCATGTCGCCGCATCAACTTTCTCGAGCAACACTTTGGGGTCGACGACGAGGACAGCCACGGACGAATAGAGCGGCGCTTCTGGCGTTCCACCTGCCACCTGTGTCAATCCGATGACTTCGAACTCGCGACCAGCGAGGGCTGAGTAATCGGGCTGCGAACGCATGCGAGCAATGCGCGCTGTGATCCCGGCATCTGAGAGTGCGGGAGTGATCCCATCGACCAGAATGGCGACGCCGCCCTGGAAGTCCGTGACATTCATCGTGTGCGCGGCGTCCCCCGTTGCATCGCCAAGCAGAGCCGATGTAATGGGCCGAGTGAATGCGCCACCATCTTGAACATCCCGTCCATTGAATTCAGATGGCATCGTGATATCGATGACATCGTCGAATTGGGCAGCGACGGCATCGGACACTTGGGTTGCGACGGTCTCGCCATCCTCGAGGTCTGCAGGATTGCCGACCTTGATTTGGAATGACGAAGAACGGAACTCTGAGTCGGTCTCGCCCACGGTAAGGATGGATGCCGACGCGAGCTCGCGGACTCCTCGCACGTCGCTCACGGAAGATCCAAGTTCGCGAACGCGGCGCTCGACTTCTTCGCGAGCGATCAACAACCTACCGTTCGAACCTGCAGCCTCACCCGCGACCGCATCGCGCGTAGTGAGCCTCATGCTGAGTCCACCACGGAACTCGGTTTCAAGCATGTCGCTTCCGACCGAGGCCACGAGCACCACCGACGACAATGAGAGTCCGATGCATCCGATCCAAATCGGCCAACGAATGCGGAACCAGTCAATCGAAGGGACAAGCATGCGTCCGATCGCAGGGAATTGGGTGGTCATCATCGGCAGGCTGCGCACTCCAAACTTCTCGGTGAGCAGATCGAACATCCAACGTGAGACGTAGAGCGCCGTGAAGAGTGTGGTGACCACACCGATCGCAAGCGTGAGGGCGAATCCCTTGACTTCGGTGGCTGCAGTCTTATAAAGCACAATACAGACAATGAGATTGGTGATATTGCCGTCAAGAATTGCACTGAAAGCGCGGGTGTATCCGATCTTGATGGCGTTCCGAAGGTTCTCGCCGTTGTTGACGATTTCTTCGCGAATGCGCTCGAAGATGAGCACATTCGAGTCGACGGCAATACCGATCGAGAGTGCAACGCCTGCGAGTCCTGGCAAGGAGAAACTTCCCTCAATCGCCGCCATGACGCCGAAGATCAACGCCGCATTCAGGGCAAGGCAAATGTCCGCAATCACGCCCAGCGAAAGGTAATAGAGCAGCATGATGACCGCCGTGGCGATCACCGAATAGAACACTGCCTTCAGTCCGCGGCTGAGATTGTCAGCACCAACGGTCGGTCCAAGGATGCTGACCGAAACTGGCTCTTCTGAGAGTTTCGCTTCGAGCTCGCCGCCTTCAAGCACACGAATCAGATACGAGATGTCTTCATTCGTGAAGCGTCCAGTGATTTGTCCGCTTCCTGGAATCTGTGACTGCAGAGTCGGCGCTGTGTAGACCTCATTGTCGAGGACGATCGCCATCGGACGCCCCACGTTGGCACCGGTCAGGCGCGCCATCGCGATGCCACCATTCTGATCGAGTCGGAATGAAACCGCTGGCGCTCCGATTTCATCGCGAGTCGCCGTTGCTTGCTTCATGCTCCAAGGCCGATCACCGCCGTGAGTCATGCTCATCTGGTCGGTGGTGTAAAGAAGGATATAGATCCGACCTTCACGGCTCGACGCGACCATGCTGCGAGTCGAAGAAAAGTAGGTGGTTGGATTGGCGAGTAGTGCCTCGAGATCGGAAGGTGACTCGTACCACTGACGCAGATCATTGATTGGATACCAGCGGGCGACGGGACTCTCAGTCGCCTCGGCACCACGATCCAAAAGCTGCTTGGTGAGCGACTCGACATTGACCCCTTGCGGATCACCAGCATTGACTGGAATGTGGAACTCAAGCACGCCCGAAGCGCGAAGCAATCGCTTGAGATCTTCTGGATCGTCATACCCAGTCACCACTGCGGCGTACGCGTCGTACGCAGTGATGAGGAGATCCAATTCATTCGCGAGGTCGGGGACTTGCACACGAAGCGCATCCACTTCACTCTGTCTGGCTGGAGTCTGGAGGATCGCCTTTCCATCCGCGTCTCTCTCAGTGCGCCCCTTCGCATCCTTCTTCGGGAGTCCAACTCGATCGAGCTGAAGGGCTCGCTCGAGTCGCGATGCCGAGACGCTCGATGCCAACACGGCTGCACGAAGTCCTTGCGCAGAGAGTTGCGACTGCGCGATTTGTTCCTCGATGGGAGCGAGTTCCTCTGGTGTTGCGCCCCGTCCGAGTGCGTCCACATACGCCGACTTGGCGTCGCGTTCCGCATCGACACTGAGCTGCAAACGTTCGAGTGCTGCACGCCGACTTTTGACGTCGCTGTCTGCACCAACCGCTGGCGCAGGAGCAAGATTTGCTGCTGTTCCGGCGTTGAGTGCTGCATCCAAGAGGCGAGGAGTCACTTCATAACGAGCGGCCGATGATGCGAGTTGCGCGCGATAGGCATCTTGCAGTGCCTTCACTTCTGGTCCAGGAAGCGGCATCACGATTTCGATGCGATCGCGCCCCTGAGGTTGGAAGGAAATGTCGAGCACTCCTTGCGGATTCACTCGACGCTTGAGACTATCGATGACTTGCGCAAGGACTTGCTGATTCGCAGCACCCTCGGGCAACTCGACCGCATAGAGCATGCTCACGCCACCGCGCAGATCCTTGCCGAGGTGAATGGCTTTGTCGAGTGGAAAGAGAGCCCACACGCACACGAGCGTGACGGCGACGATAACGAGAAACCGAGTAATGAGGCTCTTCATGACAAATCATTCACGCGCGAATCAGTTCGCAGCAGTCCCCTTTTCAATGACCTCTGAGACGGCTGACTTCGCAAAGGTAATGCGGAAGTTGGATCCTTCATCGACCTTGAGCGTAACGGTATCGGCCTTGATTTCGACGACAAGACCGATGATGCCACCAATGGTTCCTACCTTGTCATGTTTCTCAATGTTGTTGAGCAGTTGTTCGCGCTTCTTGCGCTCTTTGCGTTGTCCGAAGATCGAAAACGCAATCATCACGACGATGACTGGAATGAAGATCCAAAAAATGTCGAACTGGGGAGCAGCCTGCGTGGTGGCTCCTGGAACCTCTGGAGCACTTCCAGTGGCCGCGGACGCGCTCATCTGTTTTGGCGGTGCTGTTTGGAGTGCGAAATTCGCAACGCAATGCTGAATGGATTTCATGTGGGATCAATCTCTGCGCCTTCGGTCCCTTCGCACGCCTCCTGCGTGACAACTGGCCACCGACGCTCGAATGGAAGGGGGAGATTGTCCCTGATTGCAGCCCGTATGTCTAGCAGCAGCCTTTGGAAGTGGCGGATGTTGTGGATGCTCGCCAAGACGGGGCCGAGGATCTCGCCCGCTTGGAACAAGTGACGGATGTATCCCCTGCTGAAGCCTCCTGCACATGCTTCACAATCGCAGTCAGAATCAATGACGGAGTGGTCTTCTGCATACTTCGCATTGCGCAGCCGAAGGGGCCCGGTGCGGGAAAAGACCGATGCATTGCGCCCATTTCGTGTCGGCAGAACACAGTCGAACATGTCGACTCCAGCGAGAACGGCCGACCAGATGTCGCGCTCGTACCCCACGCCCATGAGATAGCGCGGCTTGTCGGCGGGAAGGAGCGGAGCTGTCAGGGTGACCGTCTCGCGGATTGAAGCCGTGGTCTCTCCAACGGCGACCCCACCAATCGCAAAGCCCGGCAAGCCAAAGTGGCAGATGGACTCGACACTTCGACGGCGAAGATCTGGGTCAGTGCCTCCCTGCACAATTCCAAAAAGGGATTGGTCGGATGGCTTCTTGTGCGCTGCAATGCAACGCTCGAGCCAGCGTGCGGTGCGGTCATTCGCCTCGATCACCCGCGACTTGTACGAAGCGTCATCCAGAGTTCCTTGCGCTGGCGGGCAGTCATCGAATGCCATGATGATGTCGGCGCCGAGGGCGTTTTGTACCTCCATACTTGACTCGGGCCCGAGATGCACCCGCGAACCATCGATGAAGGATCGAAAGGTCACACCATCTTCGTTGATGTCTCGAATCTGTGCCATCGAGAATGCTTGAAATCCACCGCTATCCGTGAGGATCGGTCCGTCCCAGCGCATGAACCGATGGGATCCTCCGAAGGCTTCGACTCGCTTGTGTCCTGGGCGAAGGAAGAGGTGATACGCATTATTCAAAATGATTTGACTACCCGTTTCGCGAACTTGCTGCGGAGTCAATCCCTTCATTGCACCCGCTGTGGCCACGGGCATGAAGGCGGGCGTGTCGAACGATCCGTGCGGTGTGTGAACAACGCCGAGCCGTGCGAGTCCCATGCGCGCTTTGATCTCGAATCGAAGACTCATCGCTCGGATGCGTTGCGCAACGTCTGACGCTCCTGCGGAGTGAGTGAACCGAGTCCTCGTGCGCGAATTTTGTCGAGGATGCGATCGATTTCAACATTCGACACGACGCCTTTTTTCATGCGCCGCGCTTTGTGAAACATGCTGGTGGGATCGAATCGTCCGAGGAAGTCGAAGAAGTCACTGAGATGGTGTGGTTGTCGCGCGAAGAACCATCCAGCGATCGCGCCTCCGAGATGGGCGGCTTCACCGCCTGCGTTGTCTGTCGGCAGACTGAAGATCGGAATGTTTTTTCCAAGTCCCGCGAAGATCACCGTGGCTGCCGCAACGCCGACAAGACCGTACGCAAGCGTGGAGAGTCGGATCGGAATGATGAAGAAGAGAAGAACGGTGGCATTAGGCACATACCGAGCCGCGGCAATGAGGACGCCAAAGATGCCCGCGCTCGCTCCCACAAGCGGCAGATTCGGATTGTTGAGCAAGAATCCTGGAAGATGGACGCCCGGTCCAAAGGCCGATGTCGCAGCGGTACCTGCAGCATTCAGCAAGAGGTACATCAATGCACCTGCAATGCCGCACGTGAGATAAAACGCGAGGAATCGTTTGCGTCCGAGAGCATGCTCGACAATGGGTCCGAAGAACCAGAGTGAGATCATGTTGAAGAGCAAGTGACCGAGATTGGCGTGGCAAAACTGAAACCCGATGAATCGCCAGAACTCAAATCCGCGAAGTCCCCACTCATTCGACCATGTCACGAGTGCCGTCGAAGTCGAGAAGTAAAGCCAACGCTGCAGAAACGAGATGCCGATGTACTCGCGCTCTGCGACAACAATCTGATTTCCACCCTCAGACAGCACCACACGTTGAGTCCCCTCGCCGCTCCCATTGGAAGGCCGAACCAGTTGCCCATTGGCCGCGCGCAGAGGGACGGGTTCGATCTTTGTGGCGCGCAAACTGCCACCTGAAGTCGGTAACTCGGACTTCTGCTGAACCGACATGTAGATCCACTGCGCTGGGAGGAGCGGCGTGATGAATCCATCGATGACAAACACCGCAGTACAGATGAGAATGAGCCAGACGGTCACGCTCCACCGAGGAGTGCGAACCATTCGTTCAGGCGCGTCATTCATCCACTGTCTCGTTTCAGAGGGCATGCGGGGGGAAGCGTATCCGTTCCAGAGTGAAACGTTCGGGAAGGAGAATCCCGGAACCTGATAAGTTTCACCCTATATGGAGCGCGAGCAGAAACACCGCACGACTGAGGAGGACGAAGCGGCTGGTCCGTGCGCCACGCGAGTCGTTGGTTTGTGCAAGAGTTTTGGTCGCAACGAAGTGCTGCGTGGTTGTTCGATCGATTTTCGGAAGGGAATGACAACGGTCGTGCTCGGTCCATCGGGATGCGGAAAGAGCGTGCTCCTCAAACATCTCGTCGGATTGCTCCATCCCGATTCTGGGGAAGTGTGGGTCAAGAACCGACGTATCGATCGACTACGCGAACCAGAACTTGGGAATGCGCGCCGCGAAATCGGATTCTTGTTTCAACAAGGAGCACTCTTCGATTCGCTCTTGGTCGGCGGCAATGTTGCCTTCCCCCTTCGCGAACATGGCTGGACGGATCCTCGAGCTGTGACAGAACGTGTCCGCCATGTACTGCATCAGGTTGGACTCGCGCACACGATCAATCAGTGGCCGTCCGAGTTGTCGGGAGGACAACGGAAGCGTGTCGCCCTCGCCCGCGCGATTGCGCTCGAACCATCGCTCCTGCTGTACGACGAACCCACGACTGGATTGGATCCAATCCGCGCGGACGTGATCAACGAAGTCATCCTCAAGTTGAAACGAGAACTCGGCATCACATCCATCGTGGTGACCCACGATTTGCAGAGTGCTTTCAAGGTGGCCGACTGGATAGTGATGCTCAACGAAGGAGTGGTTCAACTTCAAGGCCCCCCCGAATCGTTCTGGGAGTCACGCGACCCGATCGTCCAACGCTTCTTGCGGGGAGAGGCGACGCCTGAGGACCTCTCGGCGATTCGCCCCGCAGGGTCCATTGAGCCAACGAGTACAGTGTTCGAGGACAATCCATGAGCGAAGCCACACGCAATTTTCGGATCGGGCTGACCACCATCGTGGGACTTGGGTCACTCACAACGCTGCTTCTTGCGTTCGGAGAACTCGATTCGCTCTTTCGAAGCACCTACGTCATCACGGTTCGATCCGATCGCGGAGCGGGACTTCGTTCAGGCTCACAAGTCCTTCTCAATGGCGTGAACATCGGCACAGTCAGTTCGATTGGCCTCGACACGATGTCAGAAGAACCTGTCGTCGTCATTCTCCACATCAATAGCGCATCGGCGATTCCATCGAGTGCGATTCCTTTTTCAGACATGAGCCTTTTTGGAACGGGAGCAAAACTCGACTTCCGTATTCCGCCGGATGCGGTCGCCGTGGATGAATTTTTTCCAAAAGATGGAACGGCTGTGGTGCGCACTGGGTTTCAATCCTTTGAAGATCGGCTGGTCGCGATGGTGGATGACAAGTTCGGTCACCTCGATGAGACACTCAAGGCGTTTGACACCCTTGCTCGCGATCTCGACGATCTTGTTCGTCCCATGGAGGAAGGGTCGGCTGAAAGCGAATTCAATATTCGCACGAGTGTCCACAAGTTGAACAAGGCCCTCGCCTCGGCGGACTCGGCCTTTCGCCGCGCAGACGAGTGGCTCGGTGATGAGCAACTTCGCGTTGACTTCCGAAGTGCTGTGTGGAAGGCTGGCATCATGATCGACGAAGCCACTGCCGCGATGCAGGTGATTACATCTGCGGCGAAGGGTATTGAAGGCGATGCCGATGCACTGCGGCAGGGATTTGAACCAGTCATGGAACGGATGCGTTCGACGATGGATCATGTCGATTCGCTCGCCAAAGACGCGCGCGATGGCAAGGGCACGATGGGTCAACTTCTGACGAATCCAGACCTCTACAACTCGCTGAATGACTCGGCAAATCGGCTGCGAACGACCCTTTCAGAGATGGAACTTCTTCTTCGCAAGATCCGCGAAGAGGGTCTCGATGTGAAGTTCTAGAGTGAGTTGCTTCTCGTCAGTGCATCTGCAATGGACAACAAAAAAGGGCGCCCGCGATGGGCGCCCTTCGTTTTGAAATCAGTTTCGTTCGATGTCAGTTCTTGACGACGAGGATTTCAACGCGACGGCTTGCGGCCTTCGTCGCCTTGGCATCTTGTGGACCGTAGGAAGCAAGTGAAATGTCTGCTCCGTCGAGTCCGTTCGTTGTCATGAACTCGCGCACTGACCATGCACGATCGAATCCAAGGTGGTAGTTCGACTTGAACGTGCTGCGCTTGATTGGATCACTATCCGTGAAACCAGTCACGCGGAGCCTGCTGCCTGAATAATCCTTCTTCACGGCGCTGATCATGGAATCGAGCGTCTTCTTCGCAGCAGTTCGAAGCGTTGCGCTTCCGCTATCGAATAGCACGTCGCCTGGGATCGACATGTTGACTCCTTCACTCGTCATGGTGACCGTGATGGCTTCATCCATGAGAGGCGATGAGTTCGTCGTGTTTCCTGACGCTGGGAGTGGTGGAGGCGAACTCTCAAATTCATTCAGACGACGCTCTGCATCGGACGCGCGTGCAAGCGCGGCAGATCGCTCCTTGTCGGCAGAGTCGAGTGCCTCATTACGGCCATCGAGCTGCGAGCGAAGCGCATCGTTTTCCTTGAGGAGCATCGCATTCTCATCCTTGACTTTGTTGTCGCATCCCGCGAATAGGGTTGCGGACAGTGACGCTACACAAATCATCATTCCATACTTCATGTCGAATCCTTTCTTACAGAACACACCAGTTTCAGCGGGGAATCTACTCATTTACACCCGATGCGTGGCGAAAATCCGCCATGTTTTCTGGAGGAATCCACCAAAGAAGTTGGCCGAGGTCGATGAGGACAGGGCGGAAAACGAGGACCAACACAATCGCAATGACGAGGTGCGGCCCAAACGGCAATTCCCGTCTTGACCCACCACGCGAAATGATTCGAGAGAAGATGATCCATCCGAGGGCAGGAAATGGAGCGAGCAGAAACGCAACGGCTGGGTCTCGCCATCCGAGGACCGCCCCCGCCGCTGCCATGAGATGGACATCACCGAGTCCCATCGCTTCCCGACCGAAGCCGAGTGTTCCCAGTATTCGGGCTGCCCAAACGATTCCGCCGCCAATGACGATGCCTCCGCTGACCGACGCAAGAACTTGCCAGAGAGGATGTTGAAGCATCGGACTGAGTGTCGGGTCGAGGAAATACCCAACGAGTCCAAAGGCGATGACAACACCACAAAAGAGAGCTTCTGGTCCCATCTCGCGCCGCGAATGGGGATAGTCGGTGAGTGTTGGATGATCGGTCAAGTACGACTCGTAGTCCGCGAAACTGCGGCGAAGGACCCCCTTGGCGAGCAGCACATTGGCGGCAATGAGCCCGATCCCAGCGCCGAGTGAGGCGGTCATCAGCGCACCGTACGGAACGGGAATCGGAGGCCAGAAGGCTGGCGAACCCGGCGCAATGATCGCCTGGAGTGTCCATCCAACCACCCCCGCGCCCAGTGCGAATCGCGTCAGAGACATGGGAACAAGAAAGGTTCGCGCATCAATCAACGCCGCGGCGGTGAGGCACGCGATGAGGACGACGAAGGCTCCGAATGCGGGGAGTGATGACAGAAACCCCACATTCCTCCACCAGTTGGACTCGCCTTGCGCCAACCAAGTGGATGGAATGGAGTCGTAGTGAAGAGCAAAAACGGCGCAGATGACGACTCCGACAAGTACCTCGATGACTGGGTACTGCACCGAGATCGGAAGTTTGCAGGTGCGGCAATGTCCGCGCAGCATGATCCAACCGATCACGGGGAGGTTTTCAAACCATTTCAATTGCGATCCGCATGAGGGGCAACGACTTGGTGGACGGACCACGCTCATGCCGATGGGGATGCGTCCAGCGAGCACATTCACAAAACTGCCGACGGCTGCTCCAAAGCAAAAGACAAACGGAAAATAGAGCAGCGAAGGCATCAGCGCTTGCAATGAGGAAAGCATGATGGATCACCCACTCGCGCGCGCGGACTTCTTGAGTTCATCGGCGGTGAGTTCTCTCACTTCCATTTCAGCGGTTTCGAGAATCGCACGACATCGTTCAAGCAATGCGGATCCTCGCTTGAAGCGACGGATGCTTTCGTCCAACGAAATCTGTCCACCCTCGATCGCAGAAACCATGACGCGTAACTCTTCGAACGATTGCTCGTAGGTGAGTGTCGCAACAGCCGCTTCTTTGGACTCTTCTGTCGTGGTCTTGGCCATAGGAGTGAGATCCTACCCCTGTTCGTTGGGTGTCTCGGTCATCGAGAGTGTGCGGACTGAAATGGAGCCATCGCGAAGTTGAGCGGTGAGTTCTTGCCCCACTCTGGCGTGTGCCACACTTGAAAGGACTTGACCGTCGGTCGTGGAAATCACGGCGTATCCGCGCTTGAGCACGGCAAGTGGATTGATTGCCTTGAGTCTCGCAGACTGTTCTGAAATTGCGTGCTTCCGAGAGGAGATTGCGTCAATCATCGCTCGGCGCAGTGCATCGCGTGCGGCGGCCCAATGCAACTGCCCCTCTCGCAAGATCGCTCTTGGATGAACGGCACCCCACCGACCTTGAAGTGCCAGAAGAACGCGGGCCGTCAAAGCGATTCGCGCTAATGCCGCCGAATTCAACTGCGCGGTTTGGTGGTGGAGTCGTTCTTTGAGCACACTCACCATGCGCTCGAGTCCTATTCGCGCGCGC
This sequence comes from Planctomycetota bacterium, assembly GCA_027622195.1. Taxonomy (GTDB): domain Bacteria; phylum Planctomycetota; class Phycisphaerae; order Phycisphaerales; family SM1A02; genus SXOD01. The sequence goes on along the minus strand of JAQBZO010000003.1, from coordinate 87,235 downwards.
TTGGCCGTGGCATCGAGCTCTTCTGCGAGCGCGGTTCGATCTGGGACGACCGCGGTGATCGCAGCCGTTGGCGTTGGAGCGCGGTAGTCACCGACGAGATCAGCAAGTGTCGTATCCGTTTCGTGTCCAATCGCGGTCACGATTGGAATGCGACATTCATGAATCGCCTCAGCCACAACGCGCTCATTGAAACACCAAAGATCTTCGATGCTTCCTCCTCCACGAGTCAAGACGATGGCATCGAGGTTCAATGCTTCATGAGCATTTGAAACACTGCGGATCGCATTGGCAATCTCATGCTCAACGCCCGCCCCTTGAACGCGTGTGTCGACGACCACAATTCGAATCGCAGGGAATCGCTTGCGCGCGGTGGCGAGGCAATCCTGCAGTGCGGCTCCTGTTCTGCTCGTGATGATCGCAATGCGCTGCGGATAAAGAGGAAGTGGACGCTTCTTCGATGGGTCTAACCATCCGAGTCCACGCAATTCCGCAGTGAGTGCAAGCAGACGGGCTTCCAAAGCCCCTGCACCTGCGGCGGTAATCCGATCGCATCGAAGGCTGATCCTTCCGCCTGGAATCCAATAATCAAGCTTGCCTCGAACAACGACTTGGTCTCCGCTTCGGGGCATGGGTCCCCTGTGCGCCTCTTCGCCTCTCCAAATGATGCATGGGATCACCGACTCAGCATCCTTGAGGCTGAAATACCAATGTCCTCGGTCGGTGAAGTTGGAAACTTCTCCGATGACCGAAAGCGAATCTGGGAATCCCTTGGAGACCGACTGACTGATGCGCCGCGCCAACTCGACAACGCGAAGTGGGAGATCTCCCTCAGCCGCGGCGGCGGCGGGCACTGGTGCTGGAGGAGCTGAGAAGAGGTCCCTAAGATCTTTCGACTCGACTGGAGGCTTCCGTTTGGTCACCTCTGTAATGTAGATGGAAAGTAAAGCCTTGAGCGACCACCCCTTCAACCCGATTCCTGCACCATCATTCGCCAATGATTTGAGTGGCGACCCCGGCGCACGCATTGGTGTTGGCACGTTGGAGGGCGTTGATCGTCGCATCCTCGCCGCGCTCAATCGCCTTTCCCTTCAGAACGCTTCGGATTTGCTCTGGCACATTCCAGCGCGGTATGAACAAGTGCTCTCTGAACAAAGCATCACCGAAACCGATGCCGCAGTCACTGGATCAGAAATCATTACCGTTCGAGGCGAGATCGCCGCTGTGCGAACCAACCGCAGTGGAGGCAAGGGACGCACTGAAGCAACGCTCACCGATGGCACGACCACGGTTCGGCTCATTTGGTTCAACGCCCCGTGGATGGCGCGCAAACTGCATCCAGGTGAACTTGGAGTGGCGCACGGCAAGTGTTCGCGATACAAGGGATATCTGCAAATCACGAATGCGCAGTGGACTCCGCTCGATCCTACGGATGAGAACGCGCCTCGGCGAGAGGGTCGACTCAGAGCGATCTATCCCACCACCGAAGATTTATCGCAGGATCGAATCGAACGGCTGATTGCGCCGCTGCTTTTGCAATCGAGTGCATTGCTCGTGGATTGGCTGCCAGAGTGGGAGCGCACGCGGCAAGGACTTCCCACCCTCGCCGAAGCAATGCGCATGATCCACGCTCCCACATCGCGCGAGGAGACATTGCACGGTCGTCGGCGATTGGCCTACGACGAGTTGTATCTCTTGCAACTCGCGATTGCCCTTCGCCGTGCGCAAGTGCGCGTCGAGGGATCAGCCGTGCGCATCGATGTGACTCCCGCAATTCATGCCGCCATTCTCAAGCGACTTCCGTTTTCCCTCACCGAAGATCAGCAACAAGCGACCAGTGAAATCGCACGCGACCTGAACTCCACGATTCCCATGAATCGACTCTTGCAAGGCGATGTTGGATCGGGCAAAACCGCCGTTGCGGTCTATGCACTCCTCGCTGCGGTGGCCTCGGGACATCAGGGTGCCATCATCGCGCCGACAGAAATCCTCGCAGAACAACACACGCAAAGTTTGAAGGCGATGCTCGTCGGCGCTCCGATGGAATTCGCCCTCTTGACGGGCAGCACTCCAACCGGTGAGCGAGCGCGCATCCTCGCAGGTCTCGCCGATGGTTCGATCCCGCTCGTCGTCGGAACGCATGCGCTCCTTGGCGAGGCTGCTGTCTTCAAGAAACTCGCCGTAGTGATCATTGACGAGCAACACCGATTCGGAGTGGCGCAGCGCGCTGCCCTTCGATCGAAGGGACTCGCGCGAGCAGTGCATGTGCTCGTGATGACCGCGACGCCAATCCCCCGCACACTCGCCATGGCATTCTTCGGTGATCTTGATGTCAGCACGATTCGTCACTCTCCTCCAGGGCGTCAACCCGTTCTCACGCGCGTGGTGGGATTCGACAAGTCGGATGATGTGTATCGATATGTACGCACGCGCATTGATATGAAAGAGCAGTGTTTTGTCGTCGTGCCCGCGGTCGAAGAGAGCGACATGGGACTCGCCGATGTGGCGGGCACCGTCGAGCGGCTTGCGCGAACGCATTTTTCTGGAATCGCCATCGGATCGGTGCATGGCCAGATGTCGGCGGTCGACCGCGACCGCGCGATGGAACAGTTCCGATCAGGCTCAACGCGTGTCCTCGTCGCGACGGTCGTCATCGAAGTCGGCGTGGATATTCCAGCGGCATCTCTCATGGTGGTGGAACATGCAGAACGATTCGGACTCGCCCAGTTGCACCAACTTCGAGGTCGTGTCGGTCGCGGAGAGATCAAGAGTTTGTGCGTTTTCATCGCCGATGCGACCACCGATGACTCGATCCGCCGCATGGAAGTGATTGGGCAGACCAGTGACGGATTTCGAATCGCCGAAGCAGACCTTTCGATTCGAGGTTCTGGAGAATTGTTTGGAGAGCGGCAGTCTGGACTGCCACCATTTCGAGTGGCCGACCTCTTTGAGGATGGACCTCTCCTTGAACTGGCGAGGCACGATGCAACCGCTCGCGTCGAACGGAGTCCTCAACTTTCTTCCGCAGACGAGCGACTCGTTCGCACCGCGGTGCAGCGGCAGTACGGCGCGACGCTCGGATTGTCCGACATGGGTTGACCACACGCTCGCTCGGCTTGGAACTACGATGGAAGGTCTATGACTCTCGCCGTCTCGATTGACCAACTTCAATTCCGATATCCCGATGGATTTTCGCTCTCGGTTTCATCATTGAATGTCGAAGATCAAGAACAGATGCTGCTCGCGGGAATCAGCGGAACGGGCAAGAGCACACTCCTGCACCTCATTGCTGGCATTGAAGATGCAAAGAGCGGAAAGATCACGATTCACGGCACCGACATCACTGCCCTCGCGGGCGCTGCACGCGACCGATTTCGAGGTCGTTGGGTTGGGATGGTGTTTCAGACGCACCATCTCTTGCCTGGATTCAGTGCACGCGAGAACATTCTGATTGCGATGATGGCGTCGGATGTTCCACAAAGCGAGCGGCCCGTGCGTGCGAATGCACTCCTCGATAAGGTGGGACTCAGTTCATCCGATCGCGATCGTTCTGCCGATCGTCTCAGCGTCGGTCAACAACAACGGGTCGCGGTCGCGCGTGCCGTGGCGGCTCGTCCTGCGCTTGTCCTTGCCGATGAGCCGACGGCGAGCCTTGATCCCAAGAACGCGGATGCTGCGATTGCGCTCTTGCAAGAGACATGCAAAGCCGAGGGTGCGGCACTCTTGTGCACAAGCCATGATCCATCCATGCGCCAACGATTCTCGCGCGTTGTTGAACTCGATGCAGTGCTGGCTGGAGGCGCATCATGAATGATTTCTCGATTGTCCTTCGCAGTCTTCGCGTGCGATTGTTTTCGACGGCTGTGGCGGTCGCGAGCGTTGCGGTGGCGGTCGCGCTCTTGCTGCTTTTGCTTTCCCTTCGAGAGAGTGCGACGAATGTTTTTCGTCGGGGCAGCGGCAACGCGCACATTATTGTCGGAGCCGATGCGAGTCCGATGGTGGTGGTACTCAACGGACTTTTCTATGCCAATCCTCCTGCACGCGCGATCCCATTTTCGAAACTGCAAGAGATCAGAAAGAGTTTTCCTTGGGCTTGGACCGTCGCCACGCAACTGGGAGACTCGTATCACGGGAGTCCACTCGTTGCCACTGAGTCTGCCTTCTTTGAGAAGTTCGAACCCTCTGCGGGGCGACCTTGGTCGTTTCGGAGTGGTGGTTCGTTCTCCGCTCCATTTGAGGTCGTGGTTGGATCGACCGCTGCGGCAATCCACCAATTGAGAGTGGGCGACGAGATTGTCACGACACACGGCGCGTGGGGCAGTCGCGAGGGAGGACACCAACACGAGAATCATCCTTGCAAGGTCGTCGGCATCCTCGATTCGACACAGACCGCGCACGACCGCGCGCTCTTCACTCCACTTGAGACCTCGTGGGTGATCCATGCCGAAGAAAAGCGCGAGAAGGGTCACGAGGGAAGTCATGAACACCTTCATGTCGAAGTCGCTGATCTTCAGGACGACGAGAAACTCGTGACGAATCTTCTGCTGAGACTTCCAACGCGCGAGGGAAGCGACGCGAGTGCGGCGATGCAGGCGCAGTACGACCGTCTTCGTCGCGATCCCACGATTACCGCCGCGCAACCTGCGCAGGAAGTGGTTCGCCTTTTTGCCATTGTCGGATCCATCGATGAAATCCTCCTCGCGATGGCTGTGGCGGTCCTCGTTTCCGCAGGCATTGGAATCTTGCTCTCACTCTACAACTCAATGGAGATGCGACGACGACAAGTTGCTGTCCTGCGTGTCCTTGGCACGAGCGCGGCGCGTATTTTCGGCATGGTCCTCGCTGAGGCCGCCCTCATCGGCATCATGGGCGCGCTCGGTGGCATCGTCCTCTCGTTCATCGGAGCGTCGATCGCAAGTGCCGTCGTGGAAGCGCGCGTTGGACTCGTGCTCGATCCCACTCCAACCGCTCGTGTGATGGTGGCGGTCATCGCTGGGACGACCCTCTTGTCGATGATCGCGGGAGCTCTTCCCGCGCTGCGCGCGTACCGAACTCCCGTCGTTCGCAATCTTTCATCACTCGGATAATGCGCGGTTTTTGGACCATCATCGCTCTCACGGTTATCGCCGGCACGGTGTGGTGGTGGATGGATGCGCCGTCCGATGAACCGATCGCGCAAGTCGCCACCTTCGAGGTCGAACCATCCGCTCCGATCGTTGCACCGAGCGTGGTTGTTCCTCCACTGCCTGTCATTGTCAAAGACACCACTGCTCCCGCGCCGTCGAATGCAATCGGACCGCTTCTTGATCTTGGCATGGACATAGTGATTCCAACTGCCACCGTGATCCAAGGTTCGATCCACACCCACGCCAAGGGTGGAATTGATGCCGATGGACGATTTCACATTCGCGGAAAGGGAACCGAGACGGAGCCCTATGAGATCACTTGGGAACTCCTCACGAGTGTGGAGGACAACTATGTACCCAGGCTGAGCATGATGGAGATTCCTCAGCGCATCGCGATGTTGCAGGGAGCATGGGTGCGCGTGAGTGGATACATCGCGTTTCCACTCGTCGCCATCGAATCGGACGAACTCCTCCTCATGCTCAATCAATGGGATGGATGCTGCATCGGCGTTCCTCCGTCTCCATACGATGCGATTGAAACGCGACTTTCATCAGCGATCGAAGTGGGCGCGAGACATCAGATCCAATACGCCACCGTGAAGGGACGACTCAAGGTCGACCCGTATGTCGTCGACAAGTGGCTCGTCGGTTTGTACTTGATGGAGGACGCATCCATCTCCACCGAGATGTAGGACCGAGACGCAATCGATGACACTTCCATCGTCCAGTCTGCCATCTGACTCTTCAGTGCTCGAGGCGGATCTCTGCGTCGTTGGTGCAGGCGCAGCGGGACTCATGACTGCTATCGCTGCAGCGCGTGCGGCCCCCTCGATGCGAGTCATTGCCATCGACGGAGCCAAGAAAATCGGCGCCAAAGTCCTCATCGCTGGAGGAGGACGGTGCAATGTCACCCACTTTGAAGTCTCTGAACGTGATTTCTCTGGAGGATCTCCTGCCGCGATTCGACAAGTGCTCCGCGCATTCTCGGTCGATGAGACGGTTGACTTCTTTCGCGCACTCGGAGTCGATCTCAAACGCGAGGCGACCGGAAAACTCTTTCCCACAACGGACGATGCGCATACCGTGCTTCGTGCATTGCTCGATGCGGCAGCGAATGCAGGGGTGAAACTGATCCATCCTGCGCGTGTCTCTGCAATCGAATCCTCTGCGCAAGGATTTCGACTCGTAGTGGATGCCATGTCCATCCATGCCAAGCGCGTCGTGATTGCAACGGGTGGCATGGCGCTGCCTCGCTCGGGTTCGGACGGCGCGGGTTACGCCCTCGCACGATCGCTCGGCCACACCGTGCGCGAGCCACTCCTTCCTGCTTTGGTGCCTCTTCTTCTCGAGCCAACTTCGTGGCTCTGCACGCTGTCAGGAGTGGCTGCACCTGCGCAAGTCACTCTCTGTGCATCCTCTGGAAAACACATGCATCAAGTGACCGATGACATTCTCTGCACCCATTTCGGTTTGAGTGGTCCGGCCATTTTGGATATCAGCCGACACTGGTCCACTGCAATCCTTACCGACCCTGGAGCGTGGATTGAATTGAATTGGGCTCCGAAACAGAATGCCGAGTCCATCGATGCTGCGATGCAGGACGCCATGGGATCAGCGCTGTCCATCTTTCGCGGAAAGGTTCCAGAGCGGCTCGCCCGAGCACTCCTCGAGGGAGCCAAGATTTCGCCCGACGATTCGATTCGTCAGTTGTCGCGAGAAAAGCGCAAGGCATTGGTGGCGCTCACCACCGCCACACGGGTACGTCCGATTGGAACACGGGGATTCACATTCGCCGAAGTCACTGCCGGCGGCATCCCTCTCGATGAGGTGCGACTCCAAACGATGGAGAGTCGGCGTACGGTTGGAGCCTATTTCTGCGGAGAAATCTTCGATGTCGATGGACGCATCGGAGGATTCAACTTCCAGTGGGCGTGGTCCTCGGGCACCGTCGCGGGGCGCGGTGCCGCTCAAGCTTTTCTCAACGAGGCATCTCCCGCCATCGCGATACCAACCTGACGGACCACTTCCGCCACCGCCTCATGAGATGGTGCGAGCGCAGGCTCGTTTGCAACTCGTCTGTACCAGTCGGCGACATTCCATGCGGCGGTGTCGTTTCGACTGCGCATCCTCGGAATCAAATGCATGTGAATGTGCCGCGCACCTTCTCCAAAGGCGATGGAGTACACACGATCGGCTCCAGTCACCAATCGCACAGCGCGCGACGATGCTGAAGCGACCACTCCAAAGTGTGCGGATGCCACAGCGTCAAGATCTGCGACCTCGGCAATGTGCGCCACCGATTCGAGTTTGAACCATCCAGCGAGTGGAGCGGGGTGCTCGTGATGGCGAAGGATCCATCGATCATCGCTCCAAGCAATTCTTGCATCGGCACTGCGATCCTCTCTCGCCTCACACACGCCACACGCTGCGATGGAGAGGACGCACGAGGTCATTTCGTCCCCTTGGGGCCGCCATCTTTGATGTACTTGTCGTGAATCGCTTTTTCGAGATCGACACCAGTGATGTTGGCGAGGGTCGCCATCCACGCCAAACAATCGGCGAACTCTGCAGCGAGTGCTTCAGGGTCTGGTTTTCCCTTGGCATGGTTGCCTAACTCTTGCGCAAGCTCGCCGAACTCCTCGGCAAGCCACAAGAATGTGCCTGCAACGCCTCGTGCGTTATCGGTGGCGAAGTAACGATCCCGAATATGTTGTTGGAAATCTGAGATGCGCATAGGAGAAGCGTCCGCGGCGGGAATCGAACCTGCAACCTTCGCCTTCGGAGGGCGACGCTCTATCCAATTGAGCTACGCGGACTGGAAATTGCGATACTACCACTCCACTTCACGATGATGCCCACGAACCACTTCACGATGATGCCCACGAACCCTCACTCCACCAAAGAGCGAAACACAGTTCTGCTCGTGCTCACCTTCCTCAATTCTGTGGGGACGAGTGTCCTCTGGAATGGAATGAGTTTCGTGCTCGCGAATCAGTTCGGGTATCCCGCGTGGAAGACGATGCTCGTGTACATCGCGACCGCGCTGGTGTACATCGCCGCTGCAACCTCGGCGGGTCCCATTCTGAGACGAATGCGCGGACGATTGTCGGCCCGAGGACTGGTGCGCATCGCATTTCTGATCGAAGCATCACCACTTCCATTCGTCTTCTGGCTCGACTCCGAGACGACGCTGTTGATCGCTGCATTCACTTCGAGCATCGGGGGCGCACTCCTCTGGCCCATCATGGAGAGTTATGTCGCTGGTGGTCGACACGGTCACGACCTGCGCCGAGCGATTGGTGTCTGGTGCATCGTGTGGATGATCGCCGTCACCTTCACACTCGGTGTCATGGGTCCCCTTTTCCTACTCGATGATGTGGCTCGCGCGGTCATCCTGGGCATCATTGCAACGGGATTGATTTCGCTCGCCATTTCGCCGTGGCTCACAGTGGAACCCGCAGAACATCAGGCAGAGCATCACTCGGTTCCTCAGGGATATCACGCTCAACTGCGAAGTGCGCGGGTCCTTCTCCCTGTGAGTTATCTGCTCGTCAGCGCGCTCGCGGCGATGCTGCCGTATGTCCTCGCAAGCCATCACCTCCCCGAGACGTGGCAAACGCCGCTCGCCGCAACATGGCTCCTTGTTCGCGCGCTCTTTGTGGCAGTGCTCGCATTGACCCATTGGTGGCATGGACGTTGGAACACACTGCTCGCGAGTGGTCTTCTTCTCGTCGCAGGATTCGCCCTCGTCTCCTTCTCCCCCAGTGTCACACTCGTTGTCGTTGGACTGATCGCGTTCGGAATCGGGCACGCGATCGCCTACTACGCCGCGCTCTATTACGCGTTGCGCGTCGGCGCCGCCGAAGTCGATGCGGGTGGCATGCACGAAGCACTCATCGGTGCGGGATTTGTCGTCGGTCCACTCGTCGCCGCGGGTGGCCTCGCGCTCGGTGGCGACGCGGCGATGGCGGCGGCTGTCCTTGGCACCTGCGTCATCGCATCGATCCCCGCAGTCCGTCCATGGTTCATCGAACGACGATCACATCGGCAATCGCAGCCTCAAGGGTCGTAAAGCGAAAGTGATATCCCTGGTCGACGAGTCTCTTCGGCGTCGCAAACTGCCCAGAGAGCAAGAGAGCATCTGCCATCTCTCCCAGCGCGATGCGAAGTGCCCACGCTGGGGTCTTGACGAATGACGGACGCCGAATCACCTTCGCGAGCGTGCGCGCGAATTCGATCTGCGAAGCGGATTGTGTCGAGCACACGTTGTACGGTCCACGCGCCCAGTCGCTCGCGAGCATCGTGCCGACGAGATGAATCACATCATCGCGGTGAATCCACGAAACGCCTTGAAGTCCAGATCCCAGAGCGCCTCCGAGTCCAAGGCGAAAAGGAGTGATCATCTTGGCGAGTGCGCCTCCATCCGATGCGACCACCATGCCGAGTCGCAGTGAACTCACCCGTGTCTGGCCGCGGTCGGCTTCCTGCGCAGCGGCCTCCCACGCATGGGCGAGTGAAGCGAGAAACCCTTGCCCAACCGGATCCGACTCGGTCGTGCCGCGTTGCTGCGAATTCCCGTAGTAGCCGACTCCGCTCGCATGAATGAAGAGTTTCGGAGGATGAGCACGCCTCGCAAGGTGCTGGGCCAATGCACGCGTCGCGTCGACCCGACTCGACCACAAGAGGGACTTTCGATTCTTGGTCCAACGCTTGTCTGCGAGCCCAGCCCCAGCCAAGTGAACGAATGCAGCAATGCGCTCGGTGCCGTCGCCGACCGTCCCGGCATCCACATTCCATGAGATGGTGGAGTCGTCACGACGATGAGAGCGAACGACGGTCAAAACAGTCGCCCCACATGCGCGAAGGTGTGGCACGAGCGCGCGACCGATAAACCCCGACGCGCCCGTGACGGCGATCGTCATCCCTGCAAGTGATTCGAACACGCCGTGCATCACCACCATAGAATCGCCCATTCATCCATGAACACTTCAGAGAATGTATACAACGCAAGGTGGAAAGGAACACTTGGCACCCTCGTGTGCCGAATGTTGGTTCCTCTTTGGGTCCTCACTGGCGCCCTGTTCAAACTTTCAGAGCGCGATCCCCGACTTCTTCCACAACCGATCTTTGACCTCGTCCGCGCGACCGATGGGATTGTTGGATTGTCGGGTCTCGATTGGCTCGACACCGCGCTGCGATTCTTCGTCTCGATTGAGTTCATCCTCGTTGCGGTGATGATCTTCGTTCCATCTCTCGCCCGCCGAGCCGCCGTCTTCATTCTGGGCATTTTCGTCATCACCCTGCTCGTCCTCATCGTTCCACTCTGGTTCAACGAAGGATTCGACAAAGTACTCAAGGGATCGTGTGGCTGTTTCGGATCATCAGGACCGAATCCACTTGTCGTCCTTCTCTGCGATGCAGCGCTGCTGACGTTGACGGTGTGTTTCAAACCTCGCGTGACATTCAATGCTGCGGGAATGCGCCGCGGTGCGCTGTTCGCGGCCACCGCTGGAGGACTCGGCACCGCATTTGCATTCCTTGTGCCCATGCGCGGTGAAATCGTTCTTCCTCAAGATCCAACTCCAGCGAACGGAGGATCTGCTCCACTCATCAAACCCGTTGAAGTGGTTGAGGTCATCACGCCAGGGTTGAAGTCATGGCCCACGCCACCCGCAACATTCCAGAGTTTCTATCTGCCTGAGTTTGAGCAGTGGATCGGCAAGCGGTTGGATGAACAGCCTGAAGCGGCGCTCATCGTGCCAGCGCCTCCGTCCGACATCAATACGGGAATCTGGAATGTCCTCTTCTACCGAGAGGATTGCGATCACTGTCATGAACTCATGGCAAACTACATGTCTGGTGCGCTGCGGCACAGCACGATGTGCATCGCGATTCCCGATACAGATCCCGCATTGAACCTTGAAATGCCCTGCAAAGAGTGCGCGCTTCGGGTGATGATCAAGGGGCCGACTTATGTACTAACGACTCCCGTCTTGTTGCGCATCGAGAATGGCGTCGTCACGCGAATCTGCCTTGATCCAGAAGATCCAACACAAGTTGAGGGCTGCATTGAGTAACGAGATGAACTGCGGTCGTCACAAAATGCCGATCTATGCCGTGCTGTGCCTCGCGATCATCGGAGGATTGCTCTTGGTCAACGGCACAGCATGGAGCGCGAGTTGGCTCGTCAATCTTGGACTCAAGTTTGGCGCCACCGCGATCGACACAACACGCATCACCTTGGTGGCGGCGATCTCAAGTGCGGTCCTGATCGGCGCACTTTGGCTTCGACCCAAGTGGCAAGAAGCACTCTCGCGCGTGGCAATGACAACGGTCGCGTTCATTGCCGCTGCTGAACTCGCTGCACTGATCGCGAAACCAGTCGTTGCGGGACAAGTCCAGAGCGCCATCACCCTTCTCTATCCCGCCATCGCACTCATCGGATCGCTCGCGCCGCTCGTCATGGCGAATCACCCGTGGATGAGAGGTACAGCAGCACCGACCGCAGCAAGTTCGAATGGTCGCGTCATCACGGTGGCCTCGATTGCGCTCGTCGTTTCTATTGCGATCACAGCGCGGGTTTCTCTTCACGACACCATTCATGCCGAAGACCTCTCGGGGCAGGGATTCGAGCCCATTGAATTGGATACGCCGAGTTGGATTGGACGAACCCTTCCCGCCACGGGGATTGCTCGGCACCTTCCTATCCTCACGGCGAAAACGCTCGAGGGGACTTCCTACATCGTTTTCTATAACCCGCACTGCAGCCATTGCCGAGAACTCTTCGAGACGGCACTCGCAAACCCCAACGATGCGCGCGTGATTGCGGTGGAAGTGCCGCCTGCGCAAAGTCAAAACATCGCGTCGGGAGATGACCTCGGCCCGATTGATTGTGGCACTTGCGATAAGCTCACTCTACCGATGGGTCCTCTGTGGCTCGTTGATATGCCGACACTCGTGCGCGTTGAAAACGGAGTCGTGACTTGCGTTGCGACCAAAGAGTTCGAGCGCTGCGTCACGCAGCCGTAATCGCTCTCAACTACCCGGAATGATCCTATAACTGAGCGTTCGCGCATCGAGTGTCCAAAGTGATGTCGTGCCACCTCCCCACTCGCGGGGTTCGGTTGAGTCATCACGAATGGCGTGCACAATGGAAGTCAAAAGTTCGCTCGAACACGGCGGCGCAGCACACTGAGAGAGCCACCACACAAGAAGATCGGGATGGACAGAAGCAATCGCTGCGCGGTTCCACTGCGGACCAACTCCGATCGCTCGCCTAAGCGATTCCCCCGCCAACTGGGACCACGACTGCGCGAGGTGGGTGAACCGCGCTGCATGGGAGCCTGCGTGCGGCCAGAGTGCGTGTATCGATGGCTCGAGTTCGGCTCGCATCCGACCACGTGTTCTATGAACTGAGCGATTCGAAGGATCTTCAACCCAGTTCAATCCGAGAGCGAACGCCGCACTGCGGACATCGGCGCGAGCAATGTCGAGTAGCGGACGAATGATGGGTCGGTGACCGCTGACGGCGCAGCGCCAAGCAGTCCCTGGAGATTCCGCAAGATCCCCTCTGCACATCTGCATCAAGAGCGATTCCAACTGATCATCCGCATGATGTGCCGTGACGACATCGGTTGCCCCGAATTCTCGAGAGGCGTCCTCAAGCGCTTCATACCGTGCTGTGCGCGCGCAAGCGAGCACGTTGCCTGAATCAACACGCACGTGACGCTCGATGAATGGCACTCCAACGGCGAGCGCAGAGGATCGAGCCACTTCCATCTCGGCATCGGCTTCGAGGCGCAAGTGATGATGCACATGCACCGCGCCCACGATGGTTGGTCCCCCACTTCGCGTCGAGAGCGCCGCAATGATCGAGAGCAATGTTGTGCTATCCGCTCCTCCGCTCAGAGCGATGATGAGTCGAGATCCGCTCGTTACGCTGCATCGATGTCGCAGATTCCACGACACTCGCGACGAAAGAGGATGCCGACTCGCGTCCAAGAGAAGATGGGAGCCGTGTTGTTCCACGACTCCCATCCTAACGATGCCCCTCTCCTTGACGATTTCCCCGCCGAATTGGCTATTACGCCACGGCGCGCATCCGAGCCGCTCTGAGCTTCGCGCCCCCATTGGTTTGTGTTGTCTTGGATGTCCGACGTGTCTTCACCGCGTTCGAATCGAATTTGGCAAGTGCTTCGATCAAGGTTGCGGGCGATGATGCCACCGCATCCGCACCGATTTCCTCAGCGAGCCCAGGTGCTCGGTTGAACACGCCGCCCCCGCAGACCACTGGTAGGTTCTGGTTCGCCCCACGCTCACGCAATGTGCAGATGAGTTCACGAATCACAGGAGCATTGACTCCCATCGGAGCCCAGATCACGAGAGCATCAGGGCGACGCTCTCCCGCTTCAGCGATGACTTCGTCCGTCGCGATGCCGCTTCCCGCGAAGGTGACAGTCCATCCCGATGCTTCGATGAGATCGCTCGCGAGTTGAGCGGACAAGTCTTCCACCTCACCTTCGCCGCAGTAGATCAAGACCGATCGGTCGTTGCGTGTCTCTTGTGTGTATCCCACGCGCCATCCATCGACGATCGATCGAATCAATCGCGTGGCGTAATTGAATGCGAGTGTGGTGATCTGATCGGCGCGGCGTTGTTGAAACAGCATGTCGACGATCGGCCAATACACATTGTGTGCGATCTCTTCGCAACTTGTGTCGCGGGTTCGCAGGTTGTTGCAAAAGGTGCGCGCGGCATTTCTGTCACCCGTGAGGAGGATGTTGTAGAGGCGTTCGATGGCGAGGTCGTATTGCATGTTGTTTTCCATTCTGAGTCGTTGGGGGTTACGGTCACTGAGTTCCAATCGCGTCGGATTCATGACCGGCGTGCATTCATGTCGGCGCAACCTGCAACGAAGCAAAAGATCGTAGTCCGATAAAGTATTCAGTCACTTATCAGACTCAATACCGCACAACACCGCGTTCTGGCTCTAGAATCGACCCCTTCAATGGCAAATGATGCCCCTCGTGGCTCAACAGTTTGGTCTGCCGCGACGCTCGAGGCGAGTCCCCACTCCAGAATCGACAAGGCGGAGCGTGTCCAGAAGATGTTTACGTCGATTGCGCACGCCTACGACATCAATAACCGTCTTCATTCTTTTTTTCAGGATCAACGGTGGCGCAGGGTCGCCGTTCGCGAGTCGGGTGTGAACAGTGCGGCTCGCGTCCTCGATGTCGCGTGTGGAACCGGAGACCTTGCCGAAGCGTTCCTTGCCGCAGGAGCCGCGAAAGTTGTCGGATTGGATTTCACCCCGGCAATGCTTGATGTGGCGAGAGTGAGAGCGAACGCAAGATCACTCGGCAACGCGCTGACCTACCTCGAGGGCGATGCGCAGTCACTCCCATTCGAGTCACAATCATTCGACATCGTGAGCATTGCGTTTGGCATCCGCAATGTCGCGCGCACCGAACTCGCCCTCGCTGAATTTTTCAGAGTGCTCGCTCCTGGCGGAAGGCTCGTCATTCTTGAACTCGGCGAGCCGCAGAATCGACTCCTTCGCGCGGTGAATCGTTTTTTTACCCATCGAGTTATGCCGCTCACGGCGTCCATCATCGCTCGCGATCGCTCGGGCGCTTATTCCTACCTGCCACGAAGTGTCGAGACCTATTTCACTCCATCTCACTTGCAGTCACTCGTCGCGCTCGCTGGATTTGAATCACCTCGACAAGTTGTTATGGCCTTTGGCGTTTGCGTTGCGACCATCGCAACCAAGCCGATCACCACAGCAAAATAGAAATCAATTCGGCCATGCGCTTTCCAAGCCGCGCACAGGACGGACCATGAGTGACCATGCCGCTTTGCGCTGCATCCGCGCTTGTGTTCCCGAGGTCTGCTGAAAACGCAGCAAGCGCGCGATTGAACTCGCTCGCCGTCCACTCCCAGTGATGAATGAACCCGTAGGTCTTCGTTCCAATCAAGAATGCTGATGGATCGTGACCGACGACTGCAAGCGGCTTGGCTCCAGCGGGTAGGGTTTCGATCCGTTCTCGACTCCAACGCCACCAATGTTGTGACCACGGTTGTCCAGTGAGGACCGGATCTTCTCGCCCAATGTGGTTGAGACGAACTTCATCCCATCCCGATTGAATCGTGTCGGTCGCAACCATCTTTCCGCCGAGCGCCCCTGCGAGAAGTCGTGCTCCAAAACCAAGTCCGATGATGGGAATCCCTCGCACCTGAGCAGAACCGATGAGTTGGCGCTGCGCATCGAATTCGTGTCCGGTGCTCAATGCCGCAGGCGCGTGATCACAGAGAATTAACCCACTCGCATCGTCCAGATCGGCAGGAAGAGCCTCGCCCCGCCAGACCCGAATCGTTCTGTGTTCCAATCCGAGTCGACGAAACGACTCACCCAGAGCCGCTGCCCCAACACAACTCGCTTGTTCGAAGATGAAGATCGACATCCCTGCACTCTACCGAATACATGTATGCCAAATGGACCTCGTTTTTCATCCCGAGGTGGATCGGACATAGCGTCGCATCATGCCGTGGAGGTCCGTTGCCGTTGAACCCGCGAGGTGGCCACCGCCGTGGTTGCGATTGGGCGCTGCCCCAACGAATCCGACGGCACTCCTCGGTGAAAGTGCCGTTGCGACGAGTCTTGAACGAAACGGAGGAATCATCCTTGGTCGCAATGTGCGTGTCGGGCGAGCTGAAGTCGACATCGTTGCGTTGTACAGAGGTCAACTCGTTGCTGTTGAAGTGAAGTCCGCTGCGGTAGAGAGTGTGGCGCAGATCGAAATGATCTCGCGCATCAATCCAAGACAAGTGGCGAGGATTACCTCGGTCACATGCCGTATGGCCCAGTGGCTTTCAGTTGATCAACCCTGGACGGTGGTCGCTGCGCTCGTGACGATTCATCCGTCGCCGATCGCGCCAACCATCGACTGGATCCAAGACATTGCCGAAGCGACTTACTCTGGAAAATAGCGTTGGATGGCAATGGAGATGAGTCGACGGCGCATGTCGTCAAAGTCATTCGTGATCCATCGGTCTCGCAAACTCAAGAGGTACCGATCCTGTTCGCGAATACTTCTCTTATTGCTAATCTCAAAACGCAGTTCCTCTTGCACGGTTGGATCCCAAATGGTGCGCGTTTGCGCCGACTGCATGTCGAGCACGCAGTACCACTGAATCATGGTGGCGCGCTTGATCGGAGCAGAAGCTTGTCCCTGCGGCACCGCACCAAGCGAGGACCTGATGTCCTCGGCAAGGCCGAGCCCAGCAATCCCTTCCGCCGGAAAATCGAACTGCTTCCACACCCCCCCATTCTCGGTGCCAAGTTCTGCCGCGACGGCTGGAAAACTCTCCGCATTGCCTAGGCGCTGTGTGATCTCTTCCGCTCGTGGATCATCGGCGCGAAGGCTAATTCGTCCGACCACGATGCGTCCAGCGGGAGAAAACTCAGCCTGTCGTCTGGCGTATTCGATCTCCACATCACGCCATGAGACGATGACACGAGGCTCCACGCGTTTGCGCAAGAGTTCGCGCGCCATGGCTTCGTTCTTCCGTTCGACGACATACTCGTCGAGTGTCATGCCATACAAATCGCGCACTGTTGACTCGGCTCCCTGCCGCGTTCCCCCAAAGCCCGCAACAGTCCGCTCGCGCAGATCTTGCAAGAAGGCGAGAAGCCCCTGTTTCATCTCGGGAGAGAGTGTCGCCCCAGCCTCGGCAATGATGAGTTCGGTGTTCACGTACTGTGCAAGTCGTTCGGAGACGATTTGTGCAGCCATGACGCGAGCTCGTTCATCCGGTTGCTCAGCAACAAGTCTCAAGATGCGATCCTCAATCGTTTCAAGAAACTCTCCTGCGTACAGCGGACGACCATTGATTTGTCCGATGAGCGCATCGACAACCCATCGGCGTCCAGCCCGCATTGTGTCGTTCGCCGGAGTTGGCTCAGTGTCTATGGCTGGCACCGTCGGTGCATCGGGCTGCTTCGCGGTTGTTGCGGGCGCTGGAACCGCCACCGATGCAGGATCAGTAAAAGATGCAGCGGTCACTTCAGACTTCGCCGACGGAATGAATTCGATCTTGGCGCACGACCATCCGCCGATGGAACAGAGAACCAACGCAGCGGGGCACACCCAATGTTTCGATAGAAGACTCCGCCGACGATCCATGTGACGAGTGTACGGCGACTCTCGCAGAGTGTCCTATACTCGTCGCCCTCGAGGAACCCATGAGCGAAGAACACAAGTTGCACATTGATTCAGACTGGAAGGCACAAGCCGAGGCCGAGCGCGGACGACTCGCCGAGGCCGACGCGCAGCGTCAAGCTGATAAGGCAGAGCAAGCGCAGGAGGGATTCCCCCCCGCCGATCTTCGAGGATTAGTGGGCGTCCTTGCAACCCAAGCACTCGCCGGGCTCGGCATGTATGGAGATCCCAAGGCGGGTCGGATCGTCGTCGATTTCGCAGGAGCGAAGTTCGCGATCGACTTGCTGGGCGTCCTCGAGCAAAAAACCAAGGGCAATCTCACCGAAGAGGAATCGAAGGAACTCGCCGAGATCGCGGCTGAACTTCGTTCGCGCTTTGTTCAACTCGTTCAGTACGCGGCTGCGCAGTCCGCCCAAGCAGGAGGTGCAGCACCGATTGCAGCGGCTGGATCCGAATCAACCAAGCGACCCGCCTCTGGACTCATCATCCCTGGATAAGGGGCTACGGTTTTTCAAGCGCAGGCAGCACGAAGAGTGAAAGAGTGAGCGCAAGAGCCAGCAGCGCTGAAACAATCGCAACGCGTCGAACTCTCACCTCGGCAGCAGGATTCCCCGCGCACGCAAACGCCAACGCCATCGGAAGAACGGCGAGGATCGGAATCTCAGCGTATCGCTCGAACGACATGGGATTTGCGGCGAGAGCCGCGGCGCAGAGTGCCCCCGCTGCCGCCAGCACGACGACTTCTCGTTGATGACCATGACCGCCCATCATGGAAGCAATGCGCGCCGCCGCGATGGCACCCACCGCAGCGGCGACGACGAGGAACGGACTCGTGGATGAGAATGATCCCGTCTTTGCAGCGATCGTCCAGAGGACACCCCCGAATCGACCGACTTCGACATTTCGATCGGTCGGAATCCAGATGGCGACGATGAGCACCGCGATTCCAATGAGCCACGGAAACGGTCGGCGAATCCAATTCAGAACCAGAGCCGACGCGCTTCCCCACAGCGCGAGCGTTGCCAAGAAGAGGACGAGTGCCGTGGGATTGATCGTCTGTTTGTGAATCGACACATACGCGGGTGGAACGAGTCCTCCCCAAAGCATCGCCAATGCGATCACGACTGCGCAGGGCACGATCAATGCGACGAGTGGCGCGAGCCAGTCGCGTGGACGGAAGTTCGATCCTTGAAGCAATGTGATGGCAATCGACGAGGCGATCGCCCCTTCCACCCAAATCGAACTTTGTCGAATCGATACCGCGCCGATGGCCGCGAGCGCAACAGTCCATGAAGGCAACCTCTCGTCGCGCAGTGCACGCAGACACCCTGCGATCACGATGACGATGCACAGAATGCTTGCCGAATCAGTGGTAATCCACGCTCCTCCCGCGACGACATAGGGATTGAGCGCCAACGGAAGTGTGAGCGCGCCTGCGGTCCATCCACTGCAACCAATCCAGACGACCGTTCTCCACACCGCCGCGATCAGCATCAAGGACACGGCGAGTTGAATGAATCGAAGGGGAAGCAGCGTCTTCCAAAACACTTCTTCACAACGCTTGACCTCTTGATGATCGCCTTCGCACCAAGCTGCAAACGCCTTGCCCTCAACGCCATAACGCTCCACAAGAAAGTCATGATCAGCAGGAGTCCCCGCCTTCGATTCCATGCGCGTGATCGCACCGCACTCTTGTGCATTCGACTCTTTCTTGCACAGTGTTTCGAGAATCGAGCGGATACCGGTCTGCCGAAGTTCGCTCATCCCCTGCGCCACGAGACTTCGACGCACGACTTCGGTATCGGTGACATCGCGTTTCGTCCATGGATAGAGCGCGTGCCACGACTCGTCCGAGATGAGTCCCATTCGACTCATCGCAGCCAGCGCCAAGTGATAACCAGGGCTCGTTGCCGATGAATAGTCGCGAAAGTTCGGATCATCCGTCGTTGCTGCAAACCGTGCCACAACGATGGCGTGGTGGTAGTTCTGATCCCACGCTTGGCTCCCCGAATCTGGTCGCGCAATCAGGACGGCGACCAACGCTGTATGCGCGAGCAAGAGCAAGACGAGCGCCACGAGATCCCCGCGGGACGAAGTGTTTTGGGACGGAATGGTCATATCAGCAATCGGTCAAGAATAGGCACGATCGGTGCCCAGTACAGCACGACCCAACTCCCGAGTGCCCATCCCAGAATCGCGATTCGAATGAGAGCATCTTCGCGCAGCGCAGCAAGGGGCGAATCGCTTCGTCCCTGCATCGCTCGCTTGTGAAAACGCTGAAGCGCCAACAGAACGATTGGAGAAAGCAGTGCGAGACCGAATGCGCGCACACCGTACAAACGATGGGCATGATCGCTCATGGCGTACATCACATACATCAGCACCGTCATCGCGGCGGTGATTCCCATCAACCAATCGAGTTCACGCACGTCTCCATACCCAGCGCGCTGTTTCCACTTGGAATCAGCAGCGATCGCCGTCGTCATGTCGTAGGCACGCTTGATGAGTCCGAGATACAGCGTGAGGAAAAAGACGCACAAGAGAAGCCACGGAGAAATCGGAATGCCGCTTGCTGCTGCTCCTGCAATCGCACGCAGACAAAAACCTGAGGCGATGGTGGCGACATCCACAAAGGTCGTCCTCTTGAGTCGAATGTTGTATGCCCCTTGCATCAAGCAATACAAAACCATGACCGCAGCAGCGGCCTTCGACGCCATCGCCGCGACACCAATGCTCGACACCAAAAGGACGATGCCAAGCGTCACCGCACAACGCACTGACACTGCTCCCGAAGCAACCGGGCGGTGCTGTTTCTTGGGGTGGAGTCGATCCTCTTCGACATCCATCGCATCATTAAGGCAGTACCACCCCGATGCTGCGAGGCAGAATGATGAAAAAGCGATCAGCGAGGCCTCGATGACCAACCGCATCGTGGCGGAGTCTGCATCGCGCCCAGTACTGGCACTCCAAAACACCAATGGAAGGAGGACAAAAACGTTCTTCGTCCAATCCCCTGGGCGAAGAAGTCGAAGGATGGATTGAAGCGGCGGCATGGATGAGTCTTATCGGCACCCTCGCGCTGCCGTCTCCCCTATTCGACCCGAAGGGGGCAGAAGTTCGACGAGCCACGAGTTCGCGGTCATGATTCCCGATTCCGTAAAGGCGAGTCGATCGTTCTTCCAGTGCATCGCGCCTGATTGGATCGCCGCCTGAATCACCCGCGCGCGCGTCTGGCCAAAGTCCCCGTGCGACAACAATCGCTCGACCGAATCTCGAGCCATTCCGGCGATGAGACGAAGTCCCATCATGAAGGATTCTGCCGCAGCGGTATCGGGATCGGACCGTTCAATCTCGGTGGCGTCGCCGAGAACTGGTCCCGCGAGCCAGTCTCCGAGGCGAGGCACAATCTTCCAACGCACCCCACCCACTTGAGCGGTGGCACTGGGACCAATCCCCCACCAATTCGCCATCTCCCAGTACAGAAGATTGTGTTGGCACTCTTGCCCCGTGCGTGCCCAGTTGCTGACCTCGTATTGTGTGTAACCCGCCGCGCCAAGGCGGTCTCGGGTCCATTCGTACATTTGAGCCTCGAGCTCGTCATCCATCCGAGCAATGCGCCCCATTTTCAGTTTCGCCTCGAGCGGAGTGCCCTGCTCGTAGGCGAGTGCATAACACGAGAAGTGGTCTGGGTCGAGAGCGAGCGATGCATCTAGGTCGAACTTCCATTGTTCGAGCGTCGCCGTTGGAATGCCAAAGATCAGGTCGAGATTGATCTTCGAAATGCCTGCACTGCGCAGGAATCCCATTGCGCGCGCAACGCTTGATGGATCATGTTCTCGCTCGAGTTGGCGAAGGAGTCCGCGGTCAAAGGACTGCACGCCGAGTGAGACTCGATTGACTCCCGATTCGACGAGTGCATCGGCCACTTCACGAGTGACCGTCTCGGGGTTCGCCTCGACCGTCCACTCCAAGTCGGATGTTCGCGGCAGGGTCGACAAACGTCCCATCAAGGTTTTCAACAGGGGGACTTCAAGCAGCGTTGGAGTACCGCCTCCGACAAAAATGGTCTCGAGGGGCGCCGTCATCCAAGGCCGCGATGCTTCAATATCCACGCAAGCGCGGTCGACGAATGCACTCTGCCGACCCTCGGTGTCCACAAAACTATAGAAGTCGCAGTAGTGACACTTGTGGCGACAAAAAGGGACATGCAGGTAGAGACCGCGAATGTGGTTTTGTCCCGGGCAAGGCGCCGTCTCTCGGACAGGAACCCCCGCAAATCGAGGCTGCGGAAGAGCAAAGCGAAGTGGGTCCTGAGGCATGTTGCGCGGCACCCTTGCAGCCTAGCGATCGGCGCGCCCAGCATCGCTACCATCCGACCCCGTGACAGGATCAAAAAGAGATATTTCTCGGCACACCGCCGTCGTCGGACTTCAGTGGGGCGATGAAGGCAAAGGCAAGATTGTCGATGTACTCACCGCGCAGCACGATGTCATCGTCCGCTACAACGGCGGTGCCAACGCGGGGCACACGGTTGTCGTGGACGGCAAGAAGTACGCGCTTCATTTAATCCCCTCCGGGATTTTGAATGCGGACAAGAGATGCATCATTGGCAACGGTGTCGTGGTGGATCCTGAAAAGTTGATCGAGGAAATGGATCAACTTCGCGCACGAGGGATCCACGTCACGGGGAAGAACCTCCGAGTAAGCGACCGCGCTCACGTGGTGATGCCGTGGCACAAGGAACAAGACGCTGCACTCGAGGAATACATGGCCGCCGTTACCGCAGGTGACCGAGGGAGCCTCGCGATTGGTACGACGCGCCGTGGAATCGGTCCCGCTTACTCTGACAAGGTGCGCCGCAGCACGGCCATTCGAATGCGCGACTTGCTCGATCCACCCTACCTGCGCGAGCGACTTCAGGTGATCTGCAAATTGCGAACGGCAGAACTTCATGCACTCGGAGTGAACACCGATCCTCTCGATCCAGTCGCACTGGGTGATCGATACATCGCCATCGGGAAGCAACTTGCACCGTACATCGGCGACACGGTCTACGAGTTGCATGATGCGATGGCACGCGGCGACTCCATTCTCTTTGAGGGAGCGAATGCCGCCCTCCTCGACATTGATCACGGCACGTATCCCTATGTCACGAGTTCCAATTGTTCGTCGCTGGGCATTCCCGCTGGCACAGGTGTTCCCGGACGACACCTCACCCGCGTCATCGGGATCATGAAGGCCTACAGCACGCGCGTTGGAGGCGGTCCATTTCCAACTGAGCTCACCTGCGAACTTGGCCACAAAATTCGTGAACGTGGACGCGAGTACGGCACGACCACAGGTCGTCCAAGGCGATGCGGATGGCTTGATCTCGTCGCGGTTCGCTACAGCGTCATGCTGTGCGGAGCAACGAGCGTTGCCTGTTCACTCTTCGATGTCCTTGCTGGTTTTGAAGAACTCAAAATCTGTGTTGGATATCGACTTCCAAATGGATCATCCACTGATCGGTTCATTCCCGATGCACGTGGATTGGAAAACGTTCAACCGATCTACGAAACCCTTCCAGGATGGCCTGAGCCTGAGATCGCCGCTGGGAACCGAGCCGACCTTCATCCCAATGCGCGGGCGTATCTGGATCGCATTGAAGCAGCCATTGGGATCCCCATCGAGATGGTCGGCATCGGACCTGACCGCAAGCAAACGCTCGTCGCTGAGTGCGTTTCCTAATCAGTTGGAACAGCCACTCAGTTGCACAGTTTCAGCGCGATGCTGACGCAGTAGGCATCCCAACTTGCTTCACAGCATTCGGGCGCGATCATGCAGACCTGGCTGCAGCAGAGTTTGTCGTTGCAGAATGGCGTCGAGTGTGTCGAGGAGCACGATCCCGCAATCGCGGATCCGCAGAAGAGGCTGGGCTGCGAGCAAAGGTCGCCGCACATTTTGGCCGCATGAGCGACGCAAGCGGAATCCCAACTCTGAACACAGCAGAAGATATCCACCGCGCACACCTCTGAGCAACACGCTTCGTTATCGCATGTCGCACCAATGTGAATGACGCAGCAACTCTTCGATCCTGGAATGCCGCATGTGTATGGACATGCATCCCCTGTCGCGTAGCACAGTGCTCGAGCAGAACTCGCGCAGACTTCATCCCATTCGGTCGCGCAGCAGAATGCATCGGCGGCGCAGACCAAACCGCAGCACTCCTCATTGTCGCATGATGGACCTGCATGAGGTTCGCAGCATTCTCCAGCGCAGGCGTCGCCGCAGTCCTTCGCACAGGGGCAACTGGAATTCGCCAACGCGAGGTCGACACACGTCCCATCCCATGCATAGGTGCAGCAGTACGGATCCAACAAACAGACCGCATCGCAGCATTGTTCGTCGTTGCAGCCCACATCAAGGTGTTCGATGCACGGTTCTCCGAGCAGCGGTGCTCCGCATTCCGCGCGAGCTCCCGTGCAATCGGCATCCGTTCCCGCTGAGGCGGCGCAGGTCGCGTCCCACACCGTTTCACAGCAGTATGGATCCACGCCGCAGATCGATGTGCAACACTCGTCGATATTGCATCCTCGTCCAATGTGCTCGGTGAAGCAGCCCATCTGCACCGAATCAGTGCCGCATCCGCTGCACCGCACGCTCGCGATTTCCGCGCAGAATCCATCCCATGCTCCGATGCAGCAGTACGGATCTTCAGCGCAAACTGCCGAGCAGCAGAATGGATCGGCGCAGTATGGAGAGTTGTGTTCAGTGAAGCAGTCGCCGTTGCATCCGCTCCCGCATCCGATCGCACCACAGCATCGATCGCGCGCGATCACGACACATTGTTCGTCCCAACCGTCGATGCAGCAACCAGGATCGAGCTGACAAACGATGGCGCAGCAGGAAGCATCATCGGATCCTGGATTGGAATGAATACTGAAGGGATCGCCAAAACATGGGCATTCCCACGAAGCGAGCGTGGCGCACTGCACAAGTGCTGCTTGGACGCACGCTGCGTCCCACGCTTCAGAGCAGCAGGTTGGATCGACGAGGCAGACCGCGTTGCAACAAGCCGTATCGGCGCAGCCTGGGGTCGGATGCACCACAGTTTTGCTTCCTACGCCAGGGCAGAGGTTCACGGCGATGCACAATGCTTCCGCTGCATTCACACACGACTGATCCCATGTTGCGACACAACATGCAACATCGACGCTGCACACTGTCGCAGTGCAACTTGGATTGCCGCAACCAATCTGCTCATGCACCTGGAGACAATCTCCGCGACCACCCGTTTGCACATCGGGGCAGAAGACCATTGTTTGTTGGACGCAGATCGCATCCCATACCACATCGCAGCAGTACGAGTCGTAATTGGTGCAGATGTCGGTGCAACATGCGGCGTTGCTGCAGCCTGGGAGTCCAGATGAAACCTCGCATGGGCGAAGTGTCGTGCCTCCGCACGCCTCGATGGGATCTCCGCATACTGCGATGGCTTGCTTCACACACACGGAATCCCACTCGTCAGAGCAACAGAATGGATCGATGGCGCAGACGGCGTCACAGCACGCGGTCGCATTGCAGTTTGGGCTTCCATGCGCAGAAAAACAACTTTCCGTGAGCGCTTCTCCGCATCGTTCGCAAATGTCGATGGCCACGGCAACGCACGCTTCATCCCAGATGACGGTGCAGCACTCTGGGAAAAGCGAACACACTGAGTCGCAGCAACCGCCGTCTTCGCATCCTCCCCATGGATGAGGGACCACGCAACTTGCGGCGAGCGGGATATTGTCGAGTTGATATCCACAGACATCCGCGAATGAGGATGAGCAGAAGTGATTGGCCACGGCGACGCATGCTTCGTCCCAGCTCACAGCGCAGCAGAATGGATCAGCATTACAAATGGTGTCGCAGCAACCCCAGTCGCCGCAACCTGGACTGTAATGAGTCGCGAAACAACTCAAGGAGACTGGTCCACCGCTCGTTTCGATGGGACCGCAGGCGCATTGCAGTCCGCACTCGGTATCCGCCAACATCGCGCAAACCACATCCCACCGCACCTCGCAGCAATACGCATCCATGGTGCAGATGAATTGGCAACAGAAGGCATCTCTACAGCCAGGCGTGGAATGCGAGAGGCAACAGGATCCAGCGAGTTGCGATCCGCATTCGTAGGGGCTGCAGAGCAAGAGGGCTCCGTCAACGCACGATTGGTCCCATGTCAATGCGCAGCATGCGGGGTCTGCGCTACACACGACCGTGCAACATTCAGCATCAGAGCAAGACGGATACGCGTGCACCGTGTCGCAAGGACCTGGCACTGAACTTCCGCACGAGAGACACTCAGCCCGTGCGAGTTCGACGCAGTTGGCATCCCAACCCATTCCCTGGAAGCAGCACTCAGGTGCTTGGAGGCACACGAGCGTGCAGCACGCGAGGTCGTCGCAGTTCGAGAGGACATGCACATCGAAGCAACTACCCGTGCCGAGTCCTCCGCAACTGGTGCATCCCGCCGCGGCGAGTCCTGCGCACGAACTGTCCCAGCTCAGTGTGCAGCAGGCGGCATCTTGCGAACACACCCAGTTGCAACAGTCGATGTCGGAACAGAATGGTCCGCTGTGCGGAGTCGTGCATGAACCCGACACGGTCGATCCGCAAAAATTCTCAGGATTGCACAGGAGGTTGGTTGATCCAGGCGTGTCTGCTCCCGTGGCGAGCGGACTATTGAAACGCCATGTGCCGAATGGTTCGCAACGCCAAGCGTGGTACGGGGCACTGAAGAATCCGTCTGGACCGACTTGGTACGAATCACCTTGCGCGTACAGGCAACCGAAAATCGCTGGAGCTCCTGGATTGGAACTGCGCACTGTGGTGAATGCGTCAATGACAAGGTCCCATGGAGGCAGTTGGTCTCCCACAACTCCAGTGCGTGGATCAATCTCACACGGATTGGCTTGTGTCGCAATGTCTTGCCCTGGCTCTGGTCTCGCGAGTGGGCTCGTGTAGGCCGGATCGAGTGCCGTTGGACGCCGATAGACCAAGTAATGGGAGATATTCATGTCTTCCCATGCAAAATCACCAAGGCTTCGATCCGAAAGATTGATAGGACTCGTCGCAGGGATAGTGAATGGAAAGGAATCTGCAGAGATTGGATCGATGACAAGGCAACGGTCAAGACTGCCACCCAAGGTGCCGAACGCCATTCCTGCAAGATCTTCTACTTTCAGAATGATGCCCTGATTCGCAGCCTGTCCTGAACCTTCCTTTCCAATGGCGATGTAATACACGCCCGTTGGGAATGTGCCAGAAAACGGAGCAGCCTTCGGTTGAGCGGTCACACCGAATTCCAGAAACCGTGCCTGCAGAAAGAGACTCTGCGAGTTTGGATTGCCCCAACGCAACTCAGAAAAATAGAACTGAGGGATCTTGATCGAAGGCTCTCCAGGACCCTCGCGTGCGAATGCGATCGCGCGAGTCAGGTCTCCTGCATCCAGCTGGTTCACGATTCCGTCTCGGTTCAGATCGCTGCGAGTCACATAGGCACCACTCGCGAAATCGGCGTTGAGTACTGCCATGTCCGCATCGTCGACGAGTCGATCATTGTTGAGATCACCGTAGTACGAAGACATGCCAGTCCAAGGCATTTGCGCTTGAGCGTTCTGCGAGGTCGATGCCCATGCGAATACAACGAGCAATAAGGCTGCGCGACATCCACTCAGAATGCTCGAAAGGGCGTGCATGATCTGTTCGTCATGCAGAGGGCGTGACGTCTGAAGGAGTATAGCCCCTGAGCGGTGCCGCGCCAGAAATCCGCGCATTGAAGCACCAAATGAACAGGGACTCACGCTCGTCCTCCGAACGTTCTTGTGCGCTTTTGATAGTCCGCAATCGCTCGGGAGAGATGATCCTCATTGAAATCGGGCCAAAGGACAGGCAGTGCGATGAACTCAGCGTAACTGGACTGCCAGAGGAGGTAATTCGAGAGTCGCATCTCCCCCGCCGTGCGAATGACGAGGTCGGGGTCGGGCATGTCGGCCGTGCACAGACGCGCCGCGATCATCGCCTCATCGATCCCGTCAGGATTCAATGTTCCATCCTTGACTTCTCGCGCAATCGATCGAACGGCATCGACAATCTCTTGGCGCGAACCGTAGTTCACCGCTGCGCTCAGGGTCAATCCTGTGCAGTGTGCTGTCGCTGCCACCGTCAAGTCGAGTTCTGACAACACTTCTGCGGGAAGTCCCTCACGACGACCGAGATGCTTGAAGCGGACATTGTTTTCGGCAAGACCACGCCTTTGCACAGCGAGTTGGAGTTTCGCCAGCGACATGAGTCCTCGAACCTCATCAGCCGAGCGCGACCAATTCTCGGTGCTGAACGAATAGATCGTGAGGTAGCGAACGCCACGATGGGCGCACGCTTCCACCACTCGACGCACCGCATCCACACCAGCCTGATGTCCCATCAACCTCGGAAGTCCCTGCGCCTTCGCCCAGCGTCCGTTGCCATCCATGATGATGGCGATGTGAGCAGGAACCGTCGATTGAGTCGTGGGTGTGGATTCAGATTGCGTGGACACAGAACTACTCACCTCAAGGGGCCTTTGCAAAATAGAGGATCCGAGGCTTTTGTCCTGGCTTATCGATGTTCGATCGATCGACCAGCATGACATAGCGCGACTCGTCGAGCACTGCAGTTGGATCAGTCGCATTCCAACGTCCCGTCAAACTGTTCTGCCGAAATGTGCGCACGATGAAATGGACAGTGAAAATATCGCTTCGCACCGACGCACTATTCATGATTCCACCAAGCAACATATTGGCTTCTTCAGCCGTGCCCGCTTCGCCATCACTGGCAATCATTGTCGGCTCGATCACTGTCGTCGAAAGGTTGTCCTCTTGGATGACGAACGGCGTTCGATCGAGACTCACTCGAGCGTCCATCGATCGACCCGAGTTCCATCCGATGCCGCCATAGTCGTATGGATCAAGAGCAGCGTATTGAATCGACCAGTTGCGGTCGCCGCTCGTACCAGGCAATCCCGTCGTACTGCCGACGGGAACGACGCCGACCGTTCGGGTCATGAGCGCCAATTCGCCGAGTGACCAAATGCCTTGGCCGCGACGCATTCCATCCCACATGCCTGGAGTGTTTGGAATCGTTTCGGGAGCCAAACCACGGTCGGTGTACAGAGGCGGGAGTGTGGTGTTGCTCGGCGTATAGGGCATCGATCCACCGCGAAGATCTCTGTACATAATCAGGCTCG
The DNA here is from genome assembly GCA_027622195.1 of Planctomycetota bacterium. Classification (GTDB taxonomy): domain Bacteria; phylum Planctomycetota; class Phycisphaerae; order Phycisphaerales; family SM1A02; genus SXOD01. The sequence goes on along the minus strand of JAQBZO010000003.1, from coordinate 58,646 downwards.
ACGGGACGCGAACATACGGCATCCCTCCCGTCGGATTACTCCATGTACTGAGATCCGTCGGCGTTCCAAAGGATGTGGCCCAAGCTGGTCCAGACGCTTGTTCGTTAAGAACAAGTCGCGTCATGAAGGGCATGGCTCCAATCGTTTCAAGGAGCGCGGTATTCAGATTCACCATGCCCGGAGTGGCCTCCGCTTGATATCCCATTGCAAGTCGAAACCGCCGATCTTCCGCACGAACCAGATTGTTCTCGTGCTCCGCTTGGGTTGTCGCTCCAACGACCAACTGGCTAGGGTTCGCTGCAAATGGCGCCGCGCCTCGGTCATCGATGGTGAATCCATCGAAGAGAGAGCATCCTGCGGGGAGTGGCGGAATGAACGCGACGACACTCTGCAACAATGTGCGCGTCTTGGTGGGATCAAAACTATGTGGAAGGGATTGATCGGCAGAGAGCGGGTCGTACGGGAATGAGAGCCTGTTCGCAAACTTCCAAATGGGATTCGGGGCTTCATCCGACATCGCGTGGATGACAGGGAACTCATCAACTTCGCCCGACATGATTTCTGAGAATGTCGCGTAGGTGGAGTATCCACCAGCTCCGCCCGACGTGATCACGGGACCCCACTGGAAGACATTCGCGATCTCAGCGATCTGTTCAAAGTCTCCGTCCTTCACCGACATATCCAGAGGCGTCTTCCAAATCTCGGCGGTCGTCGTTTCGGGTGCAATCCCCTTGTCTCCAGGAATAACGAAGAGTGAAGTTCCACCCGCCGACACCAGCGTTACCGCGTAATCCAGGACTGGGACAAATCCAGGATAAAGGCGGTCGGTGCCCCCTGTTCCTCCAGCATTTTGGAAGACCCCTTGTCCTGAAAAGCGCGTTGGCTTTCCGCGCACCATGCGGCCGATGGGGTCCTTCGACGATGTCACGAACCAGGGAGCGGGTTGCGTGACCGAGAGTCCGTCTGGATCTTCAGTCGACGCCCAAACACTTCCAGTGCGAGGGCTATCCACTCCATTCTCCTTGCAATCCTGCTGTGTCTTGACAGCAATGGGACGCTGGCCCGCAGCAATCACATAACGAGGCACGCGCTCAATCAATTGAATCTCGTCATCCGCCGTGACTGCTCCAGGTCCATCGGGATCGACTGATGCAGCCCAAGGGCGCGCGACTCGAACCCAGGTGCAGAAAAAATCACCGTTCGTGCCGAGGCGAACTCCATTGAATGAAGGTGGACGCGATGACAACGGATTGTTTGGATCCGCATTCGGGTCATACGTCGTCGGCGCGGGCGGGATGTAACCGCCCGTCGGATCAAACATCCGAGCGAGCACATCACGGAAGTCACCCGAATTGGAATTGAAATCATTCTCGATGCGATCGACCACGACATCCAACGCCGGTCCAATCACAGGGTCGAGCGGAGCGACTCGCCGAATGAGTTCCACCGTCGGAGAGGTGCCGCCGGTGAGATAGTTCTTGTAGACAGTGGGATTCTCATCCTCCCATCGCCCCACGAGGTTGCCTGCTTCGATGGTCGCGTTGAAGACGAGCGTGTCGGCGTACGCGGTATTGGAATCCTCGAAGAGGTCCGCCGCCGTTGTCGCTGGAGTCGGCGGCCACGGCGTCACACCAGAACCTACTGCCGCGAGCAATTCTGCTTGCAGCGCGCTCGGATACGCCTGCTGCGCGGGAGGAGTGAATCCAGGTCGCACCCAATCATGGGTGATGTCGAGGAAGTCCATCATTTCGGCACGGAAGAATGGACGATCTGAGAACTGCTTTGGACACGCGAAGACAATCGCACTGCGTGGAGTGGTCTCAGTCGCTGGTCCAAGAACCGGTCCGAGTCCGTATCCCCAACCGGTCGAGGATGGTTGTGCGAAGCGAAACGTTTGTCCAAACGCTCGGATGGCGAAGTCAGTGAGCGTTATGGGCTCTTGATGCGGATTCGCAATTTGAACCGCCATCACGATCGCGGGCTGTTGCGTTGGACCACCCGCCTCGTCGTAGGCCACGAAGTGCTCACCACCACCTGGATAACCGAACGGAATCTGGTTCGGCGTCGTGCCGCCCACAGCGGGATAACCAGGGGGTACCACGCTCTTCGGATACACCAAGGCAAAGAAGACTTCCTGAATGTACGGCTGCTTCTCCTGACCGATGAAAATGCGCTGATTCGACCCCGTTGCATCTTCCGCAATGGTGTAACCCTCTGCAGGATGGAACGGCTGATCGATCAACACAGACTGGCTGAACTGCTTACCCGAGTCTCGGAAACATTCAAGATTCGCAGCCCAACTCGCAATCATTCTCCGAGTCATCAAGAGTTCGTTACTGCCCGAAGCTTCGATTCCGAAGTACGTCGTTCGCGTATCTCGGTCGAGCAACGCCCGTTCAAAAACACGCGAAACTTGATTCAGGAATTCGTATCGATCCGCCTTGAGTGCGGCAGCATTCAACAGCTGTCCTGAAGACGAGTAGACGGGATCGGGAGCAGCCTTCCGAAGATCGACCTTGCGGTTCCACGCGAGGAAATCCGTGCGAGTGAACGCTGCCGCAGGAAAATGGCCGAACGAAGCTTGTGCACCTTCCGCCTGCCACACTTGCCCGGGCGCGAACCCAGCGGAATAAGCCCATGTTCCCGTTTGCGGATTGAAGTTGCCGTGAGGCACAGTCCAAAGCCACGGTGGCATCAGTTCATTGCGCGATCCGCTGATGAGTGTGAGCTTGCGACGATTGTCGCGGAGCAATTGCACTGCGTTCAACCGTCGGAATCGATCGAATTGCCCACCGGTCGCAGTGGACTGTTGCTCTAATGCGTCCAGCGTTTCGAGTCGATCGCCACTTGCGCGCAAGAAGTCATAGTGCGATGCAGAGGGGACATTCGCTCCTGCACCCCACGCATCAACGCGCTGTACTGCCCTCTCGAAGCGCGAGATCACCGATGCGTTGTTGCTCGACGAACTCATTCGCAGTTCGAGTTCATCTGACTCATCGAACGGTCGGATTCGTCCAGGAGGCATTCCATTCGCAGACCTCATGAAAATCGTGGCGGCGGGTCCTCCCGATGCTGTCTCGTCGGGATTGATCCAACTGGTGATCTCGCCATCCGAACCCATCGCCTTGAACCAACGCACGCGCTCGACCGAGGTGAGGAGCTGTTCTCGAAATGCATCCAAGAGGGCAGAGGTTGTTGCGCTGGTATTGCGGACAACACCGAGTGCGCGAAGCAATGTTGGATTGTCCGCATCTCCAGTCAACAGCGTTGTGGAAGCGGATCCTGCGGTGGCTACGTTGGTCGCACCACCGTACATCGCGTCATCGAAGCGAACGCGAGTCGGTGGGTAGAGGAATGATGCAGTTGCCCCCGTTCCTGGCTCGGATGAGTTGTCTGGATCCGTAAAGAATCCAACAGGCACATCGAACGGATTGGATGCAAATGCCGTCAGATCAAATGTGGTCACCAACGCCACATCCGCGGGCGTTGCACCAAAACTTGTTCGTCGATCGAATCGGGTCGCGACGTTGGCGTTCACCAGTCCTGCGTTATCAGTGATCGACACGGCGACCGCCTGCCGAACGCCACGGTCAGCACTCGTTGGCGCGAGGAACCAATACGAGTCAGTGAATCCATCACCATCGGCATCAGCCAATGTGCGAGTAATCAAGTTGCGCGCGCTGCCATCAACATAGTCATCCGACTCCACGCCGAACGATGCGAGGCGGAACAAGTTGGGGAGAGGATTCGCACCGATACCAGAGTTCAGCACTCCGACCCGATTGAGGTAATTCGAGAACCACGCTTGCGAATCGGTTCGAAACTGCTGCGCGAGTGCAACGGATCCTGCGGTACCGTTGAGTTGAGCTCCATAGATTGCCGCGGGGATGACATCTGGCAACCATTGTTCGTAGGGTTGATCGAGTGCCCAGCCAGCACCCGTCGCAGCGACACCGAGTGCTGCGGGAGTCATTGCAATCGAAGCCGCGAGCGATGAATCCACATCCTTCAAGTCAGTGATGAGACGCCACCCGTTGTCCGCGGTGGGCAGCCAACTCAAGTGCTGCCAATGGGTGAATCCACCGAAGGGTGAGAAATTGGGAATGGGTCCGTCACCTGGAGTGACCAATTGTCGCGTCGGTTCCGTGCTGCGAAGCCATCTCGAATCGCCAAATCCTGGATTTCCAGCGGGATTGCCGTCGCCTGGGAACACGCCAAAGATATCGGGCCAATTGGTCCAAGGTTGCACGACGAACGGCGCGTAGTTGTATCCCTCTGGAATCCCGTCTGTTCCCGGTTGCGCATTCAACCGATGGAACACATCGAGTGTGTCAATGTTGTATCGATGTGCATTGCCGTCCACGAATCCGCGAGGTCGCGAAGGCGAAGGAGTCGGCATGGATCCAGTACCCATTGGAGGAATCAAGAGCCAAGGGTCGCTCGGATCAGCAGGACGGGTGAACAGTGCATCACCGATCATCTGCGAGATGTTGTCGGCGATGGCATCAATCCGTTGACCGCGCGAACTCGATTTCTGCTGGGCCGCCGCCGTCGCTCGTCCCGCTTGAGTGCGAGAGAGATACGCCGCCGCGACAATGGCGAGCAGCACGAGAATCGCAGTCACAAGGACGAGCGTGTTTCCACGACGGCTACTGAAGAAAGACTGCTGTGTCATCGCTCACGCCCTCCTGCTCGAGTCAATTCGACGACGAACTGAAACTCGCGTCCGCCTTCGACCTTCTTATCTTTGTCATGCAATCGAATCGTGAATCGAAGCGCACTAGGGAGTGGAGTCACATCGTTCCGTGCGACTGCAACCGTTCGCGGCATATTGGTGACGGGATCAATCATCGTCGCATTCGCTACCAAGTCAACGCCCTGCGTGTGCTTGAATCCAAAAACGGCGCTGTACACATACAGCACTGCATTTGCAGTGGACGGCCACGCCTGTACGGGTTGGCCCAGCGCAGCGACACTTGCTCCCTCAATGCGCTGTGGACCAATTCCAGAAACTGGATCCCACAGCGGAGGAAAAAGCGTGGGCTGGTTTGGTCCTGTCACGTAATTCCATCCCGTGAGCGGTACACCAGTGCCCACAAGTTGAGTCAACGAGTACACACCTCGGTTCGTAACACCTGAAAGTCCGTCTGGAAGTCCGTACCAAACTCTTGGCTCAGCGAAGTTTGGAACATAACCCGACGCGTTCCAACTTCCCGCCGCGGGGTTGAGTGGATTGGCATACACCGTCACATCAGGGGATTCGTGATCCCCAACATGCTCGTGTCCAACCCACCGATCCCATGTCCAGTCCACCATGACAGAACTGCAATTCCCGGCAATCATTGGTGCGACGAGGATCTGATCTGAACGATCCATCGTGGGTGCCACTTTTTCGGCGCGCGGCCATCCGCCGACTGGAGGAAGTGGATTCAAGATCGGACCAAATGTGGCGCCGAGGATACGTCCGCGAATCTGATTGTTCCAAGTCGCCGTCGCACTGAATTGAGGAAGGACGGTCTCGCTGAAGACTTGTCCAGTCGAATCGACGAGCACACCGTTTTCGAGAGTGCGTTGGATCGACTCGATCGTGCTACTCGCCGCATCGACACGCGACGAAAGAATCGCGCGCGAAGGTTGAGGTGCTGCGACCGTCTGCCAAAGATTGTTCTGTTGGATCACCGAAATCGCACTCGAACTTCCGTAGGCGTTGTCGGTCGCGAGGTGGACTCGAGATCCTCCATCATGGGCGAGCAATGTCGCACTCCTTGCAAGAATCCAATCGCGCGCCTCGGGCTGGCGACCGCTACGACGCGGACCGGCGGCTCCAGTGGTCCAGTTGCTCGTATCAAGACTTGGACCATTCAGTGGATTGTCTCCCGACCACGGCGTGAGCGGTCCCTCATCAAAGGCAACAGGATCGAGTCGAAGCGTGGACGCCCCTTGCGCCACAACAGAATCTGGAAGTTGCACCGCGTGTCCATACGAAATGCGAGAGAGTGTGGTCGCAGGCACTCCGCCGAAATCACCTTGATCTCGCCCACCGAGGAAGCGAGTGGTGTCTTCTTGTCCTGTGGCGAAGAAGACGATTCGATCGGCGCGCAGATACTCGCCTGGCAACTTCGTTGCATCCAAGAGTGGCGCGTTGGGATCAGCAGTCGGATACATGCGCTGTGCATCGTTCCGGACGGCAATCCCCTGCACCACCATGTATCCCTCGGTTGCGAGCCTTTCAAGGTCGCTTCGAATCATGCGCTCAACAACCGACGATTCTTGCAGAAGATCTTGATTCGCCTGCCCGAGTCCAGCGACCCGACTCGCTGTGCCGAAAATCTGCGCTGTCGCCGCAATGACCACGACCAACACGACCACCGCCACAAGAATCTCGGTGAGGGTGAAGGCGCGAGCGCGACGGGTGGATGGACTCGTTGTGGCGTGCATCATTAGAGTTCCTGCACCGCCACAAAAATCGGAGTGATGTTGTTCCCCACCGAATCGATGGTGGGCATGAACCAGATTTGATCCACCCAACTGTTGCTCACTTGTCCTCCGTCAAACTGTCCTGAGTTCATCGGAAGCCAACCGTATGGGAAGTTCGCTGCACAAGGCGCTGTATATGGAATAGGAGACGAAAGTCGAACGGGTCCCTCTGACTTGGAACGACGTCCCTGCGCGAGTCGATGCACATTGCCGAAATTGTCCACGATCCATTGACCCGGATTCTGCCAACCATAACTGTCGACGGACAGACTCCAATTGGGAGGACCAGAGTTCACGGCAGTATTGATGATGGTGTTCGAGTCCACTGCAGTGGTGAGCGAGTTGTCAGCTCCACCCGTGCCCCAACGATCCGCTGAGGGAAGGGTCAACATTCGAGGGAATACAGGGAGTGGTCCACTGAGTGGATCCGCAGGATTGCTCGCAATCGCATTCTCGGCAACGGTATATGGACCAGACTCTCCACCGGGCGCAGAGACGCGATACACAAACACCGCCACCTGAATCCGACCACCGCGCCGACGGAACATGCAGTCCCACACATACTGCTGCCTCGCTGAAGCATTGAGATAATCCGAACCCTGCGGCCAGGTCCGCTCGCGCATCGTGACGATGGCCCAAGGAGCAAACGCCGATGAGTTTCGATTCCACGGAATGCCGTAGCAACGATTCAAGTTGGTTGCCGATGCGGGATACCCCGCCATCCCCGTTTCGCTGCGTGTTTCAACAGGACTCACACGAGCAATCAGCGGCACCGGACTACTCGCATTGATCGTTTCAAAGAGGGTCGCGCCGAAAACATCAATCGCCCCCTGATAGCCATTGGCAGGATCGAGCCCGGTGATGTTGTCTTGAAAGATGATCGTCGGACGCTTCCAACGCCAATCGCCAATCAGCGGTCGATATCCCTGCGTCACGATCGCAGGAAAATTCGTCGCGAGCGTTGACGGATTGATTAACGGAAGCGGACCCGTGGTGCTGGGAATGAAATCCGTCGCAGGATTGCCCGCTGAATCAAAAAACTCCTCGAAGGACCCAAAATCGCGCACTCGCACTTTTCCACGCAGGATGCTCAGCGCACTCTCAGCCACAAGTGGACCGTAGGTGTCGTCTTGAGATTGGCGCTGCGTCACGATGCCTGCAGGAAAGATGGCCGCCACGCCGATGATGCCGATCGCAAGAATGAAAACAGCGAGCAACAACTCGATCAGTGAGAATCCTCGCACAGGACGAATCATCGGACTCTCCCTGCGACACCGGTGTAACGGTTGAAGTGAATGCGATCTGCGAACTGATCGATGTAGGAAGTCAAGTCGGCACGGCGTACATCTTCGCCCGCTGTTCCCGACCATGCCATCGAGTTGTATCGCTCGCGTGCATCGCGGTCGTCATACACAGCCAAAAACTCAACGACATCGGCAGCGGGTTCGTCACCAAACTCGTCGTAGTCGAAGAATCGACCATTCGAACTGCCGCCCGTCGTGCCGATCTGAATGGTGCCGTTCCCGTTCATATCGAGCCAGAGCGTGCAGTACGCTGTGTCACTCGATGCCGTCGGCGTAATGTTCGCGGGCATGGCAGGATTGCGAGTCTGAATCGATCCTTCTGGTCCAAAACGAACGACCAACATCGATCCCACTTCTGTGTTGTTGCACTCGGGCTGGGTAATCCACGTGTCGTCTGTGCTTCCGTACTGCGGAGACGAATAATCGGTGAACGGACCGGCGATCTTGATGCCGTTGGCGATCTTTCTCATCGCAACGCCAGGGACTGGAACGAATTCTTCGACGAGAAGATCATTATCCGAAACACCCGAACCTGGATTCAGGTTCAAGATGCGTCCAGTCGCAATACCGATCACGATTTCGGTTTGCTGGGGAGCTGCTGAATTGACCTCGTTCGCATCAGGCCATTGGTCCGCGTCAAGATCACGCCAAGGTCGATAGACGCGAAAGGCAACACAAGTCGACTTGTTCTCACGAATCGCAATCGCACGCGCCTCGCCCAACATCGCCATCACCGTGTTCGTCCCGCTCGCCAATCTCGATCCACCGGCGATTCGCTGCACGGCAATGCCCGTCAGCGTGGCGAGGAGAGCAATGATGCCCATGACCACCAAGAGTTCAGCCAACGTAAAACCACGCCCGACCGAAGAATCGCGGTTCGTGGGTTGGCGGGTCATCGTGTGGTGTAACTCTCCACGTTGTCCTCAAACTGTGCTGTACCGATGGAACCAAAGACTCCGTCTGGACCAGACGAGACAAAGCGAATGCGCCGATCAAGGCACGATCCGAGTGCCACTTCCTGCGACGATCGGACTGAGCTGTCTTGGTCCCTGACCCCGGTATCGGGTCCCGTGCCTGTGCCAACAACCCGCCCTGGAAAGACGATGCGAATGGGCTTGCCCCACGGATCGATCAGTTCTTGCGTCGTCGTAGTGCCAATCGTTCGCAGTGTCTTCTCGGGCAGATTGGCGAGAATCTCGCGAGGGCGTTCGAGTCCAGTCAGCGCGAGCAGGAACACTTGACTCTGTTGGTCTGGATTCGCCATCTCAACCACGTCGTATCCCAACAAAATCAGTGGCGTGTTGGGATTCCCGTCCTGATCAAGCGTCGTCGGATCCGTTGTGAAACCCGTGACGACGAGCGTTCTTCGGAATGTGATCTCGCGACCCATTTCCTGTTGCCATTCTTGAACGGCGGCGTCGATCACTGAGAAGGACTGTTCCAACTGTCGCTTTTCAGCGCCCGCGAGAAGCGATCCACTCACCGCGAGCACCAGTCCAATGAGCACCAAGATGATGCCAATCACAACCACGAGTTCAAGCAGTGTGAATGCGCGCCGTGATGCTGTGGAAATGTGCCTGATGTTGTTCATGGTCCAGTCTCCACAACGTTGTCCGCGTTCCATCCCGTTGCATCGACGCGCGTGGTGGCATCCCAGAGTCGATCGGGACCCGATGAAAGCAACGCGAACTCGGCTGAGACGAGTCCTCGCGTCGTGGAGGTGTCATTGTTGGCATCGGCGTATCCATCAGCTTCGGTGCCCGGAGGAATCGTTTTTGGACGCAGCGCGATGACATCGCCAAGATTGAAGTTCATGTTCAAGCTGGCGGGATCCAATGCGTTGTATCCCCTTCGGAAATAGCGAATCGGTCGACCCCATGGGTCAATGAAACACTTCGGCAGCAGGTCGAAGTCTTGCGTCTCTTCTGCACGAAGCACGATGGGTTCGCCTTGACCGTCCACACCCGCGATGCCACCGATGAAGTCTGCGTCCTTCAATTCAAAATACGGACCCAGTTGCCGACCACTCACCCCAAGTCCAGTCCACGAATTTGGGTTGCCCGTCGCTCCGCCGCCTGGGTTTCGCTGCTTGTAACAGCCGATCGCATTCGCAGCGAGTGGATTCGGATTGAGTGCCGCTCCCCACACGCCATCTCGTCCGCAGTGACGAATGCCATTGATAGGCATTTCCATTTGTCCGGGGCTGTTGGCAAGTGGAGATGCGGAAACGAAGCCGTATCCGTCACGCGTTCGGTCGTCATATCCAACCAAGTAGTCGGGCAATGATGTGATCGACCACCAATTGCGCACCGATGCCATTTCAGCAGCAGTAGGCACCGTTGGATTGGCAATGGCGGGTGGCATGAGCAAGTCACGCGCGTATCCGATCTCACCTGGGACACTGGCGACCGTCGAGGCACCACGAACACCAAGGACTGGCGGGTAATAGCCCACATCCTCCTTGAACTGCGCGAGTCCCTGCGCGATCGTGTGCATGAGCGTCGAAGTCTTCGCGCGCTTGGCGAACGCACTTGCGGCGTTGAGGCCAACCAGCAACAGTCCAAGCAAGGCGACGATGATGCCAATGGTCACAAGCAATTCAACGATGGTGAATCCACGAGACCACTCGGCGGGACGCGACTTCAGACTCGTGGAGCGATTCATCATCTCACTTGCTCTGGGAAACGCTTTCGATCATCGACACGAGTGGAAGGAAGAGCGCCAACACGATGGTGCCGACGATGCCTCCGAGGATGACCACCATGAACGGCTCGAGCAAACTCAACAGACTGCCCACCGCCACATCGACCTCTTCGTCGTAGTTGTCGGCAATCTTCATCAGCATGATGTCCATGTCACCCGTCTCTTCGCCCACGTCGATCATGTTGACCACGATGGCATCGCACACCTTGGATTCACGCAGTGGCTTCGCAAACGTTTCACCCTCGCGAATCGAATCGTGGACCTTCTGAAGCGCCTGCTCATAGATGTAGTTGCCAGAGGTGTCTCTCGTAATGAGGATCGCCTCAAGAATCGGAACACCCGCCGCGACAAGGGTGCCGAGCGTCCTCGTAAACCGCGCAATGGCGGTCTTTCGTATCAAGTTTCCGATTACGGGAATCTTGCTCCGAACGATGTCGGTACCTGCCCTTCCAAAATGGGTCTTTCGTATCAAGACAATCGAAAAGTAGAGAATGAACGGAGAGCAGATGATCCACACCGCGCCCGGCACCGCCATTCCAGGGTTTTGTCCAGCGACCCACTTGCTCGCCGCGATCAAAAAGAGGGTGAGTCCTGGCAACTTCACATCAAAGTCATTGAAGATTTCCTGGAACTTCGGAATCACGAAGTACATGATGCCGGTGACGATCGCCACGGCGATGGTGATCACGACCGACGGATAAATCATTGCGCCGATGATGCGTCGCTTGAGTCGTTGCCCTTTTTCCATGAAGTCGGCGAGGCGTTGCAGGATGACATCGAGCACGCCGCCGACCTCACCCGCTGCGACCATCTTGACATAGAGGCGATCGAACGCCTTCGGGTGCTTTGAGAAGGCGACCGAGAGCGCGTCGCCTCCAGAAACGTCTTCGCACACATCTTGGAGAACACTCTTGAGCTTGCCCGACTGTTGTTGACTCTCCAGAATTTGCAACGATCGCAGGAGGGGAAGTCCTGCGTCTTGCAGCGTGGACAGTTGTCGTGTGAACGCGGTGAGTTGCTTGGCGCCAACGCCGCCGATCGAAAGAGAGAATCCCTTCTTCTTCTTCCCAGCATTGGCTCCTGACTTCTTCGCCTTGTCCTTCACCGCCTTGATTCCAGAAGGAAAGAGACCACGGCTACGCAAAGAGCGCGCTGCTTCGTCCGAATTCGCGGCCTCGATCGTTCCCTTGGTCGCCTTGCCTGCCTGATCGAGTGCTTGATACGCAAAAGTAGCCATACATCATTCCTTCCGCGAAGATCGCGGTTGTGGGTCAATCATCTTCAAGAGTCTCGCGCACCACTTCGTCGATCGTGGTTTGTCCTTCATAGATCGACAACATGCCACTCTCGCGAAGGGTGCGCATGCCGCGCTTGCGCGACTCGTGCCGCAGCACAGAGGTCGAAGCCTGTTGCATGACGAGTTCTCGCAACTCATCATCCATCGCCATGATCTCGAAAAGAGCGCGGCGACCGCGATATCCAGAACTACATCGATCGCATCCTCTGCCCTTCGCAAACTTGCGTCCAGCAAGATCGCTCAATCGAAGTCCAAGCTCCATCACCTCGGCTTCACTTGGCTCAAACTCAATCTTGCAATGAGGGCAGATTCGGCGCACGAGTCGCTGGGCAATCACCGCCTCGAGTGTCGCGGTCAGCAAGAAACTCTCGACGCCAAGATCGAGCAAACGAAGAATGCTGCTTGGCGCATCATTCGTATGCAGCGTCGACAAGACGAGATGTCCAGTCAACGAAGCCTGAATGGCAATCTGCGCCGTTTCAAGATCGCGAATTTCACCGATGAGCACGATGTCGGGGTCTTGACGGAGGAAGCTGCGCAGCAACTTCGCGAAGGTCAACTCCTGATCGAGGTTCACCTGACATTGAATGAGTCCCGCAATGTCGTATTCGACGGGATCCTCAGCCGTAAGCAACTTCGTCTCAATATCGTTGAGAGATGAGAGTGCCGCATACAGCGTGGTGGTTTTTCCAGAACCAGTTGGACCCGTCACGATCACCACGCCGTTCGGCTTCGAGATGATGCGCTGCACACGCGCCAATTCATCGTCGCGCAGACCGATGTTGGCAAGGTCCAATTGCACATTGGAACGATCCAGCACGCGCATCACGACGCTCTCGCCGTAAATCGTGGGCAAGACCGAGACACGCATATCCACAGGCTTCTGGGCAAAAGTGAGTTCGATGCGTCCGTCCTGAGGCAGACGACGTTCGGCGATGTTCAACTTCGCCATGATCTTGACGCGGCTCACGCATGCCGATGCGAGTGAAGTGTCGATTCCCTTCATCTCATACAACACGCCGTCGATGCGCTGCCGAACGCGAAATCCATCCTCGAACGGTTCAAGATGAATATCGGATGCGCGCTCCTGGATCGCCGTCAACACCATCATGTTGACGAGTTGCACAATTGAATTGTCAGACGCTGCCCTTGCAAGCGTGTCGAGATCAATCGACTCGCCGCGACCCGACGATGCGGTCACAGCGTCCGAATACGTCATCTCCGCATTGATTGCCTGTCCGCTGCTCGTTGCGCCAAACAGTCGCTTGACTGCGCCGTCCACTTGAGCGTCGGATGAGACCGATGCGGTGATCCGACATGAAAGCATCTGGCCGATTGAGTTGATCTCTCCTAGGCCCTTGACCCCAGCGACGGCGATGGCGAGCACGCGCGCAGAAGGATCCCATGTCAGAGGAACCATTCGAAACGACCGCGCCGTTTGAGCGGTCACGAGTTGGTAAATCTCGTCGGTGAGCTTGACCTCCTCGAGCGAATCGAGATAGTCCGCACCCTTGGTGCCGGCGATCGCGCGTTCCAGTTGGGTTTCGCTCACGAGTCCGGACTCGATGAAGATGTCGCCCAATCTTTTTTTCGATCCCGATTTCGCAAGTTCAAGTTGGCGAAGTACCGCTTCCTCGACTTGAGCTTTCGAAACAAGCCCGAGTTTATTGAGCGCCCGACCGAGTCGGCGACCCTTGAGTTGTGAGACATCAATCTGATTCATAGGAAGACAGTCTCAGTCAGAGATTATTCGCCAGAATCGGCTTGTTGAATGGATTATTCGCACAAATATGCATTCGGACACCTGATTATACGACAAACCGCATCGGGGTTCATCCTCGATTGAGAGTCATTTTAGGGACCGTAAAATCAACTGGCCGCTGGCGCGGATTCGTGCGGTTGGTCGAGTTCAGTACGGCCCACGGTGCCTCCAGAACGATGCACTTTATCGGTCAAATCACCTGGGTTTCTGGACTTATCGATCATCTCTTCTGCGCTAATAAGCCCCTTGGAATAGTGAGACCAAAGGTGGTCGTCGAGCAGCTGCATTCCAAACCGCTTTCCGGTCTGAATCGCCGAGTCGATGCGGAAGGTCTTGTTTTCGCGGATCAGGTTCGAGATCGCGGGTGTGATCACTAGAAACTCGTACGCCGCAACTCGGCCAGGCTTATCGCACCGAGCCAAGAGTGCTTGGCTGATGATGGCGATCATCGAAGTCGACAACTGCACCCGAACCTGCTCCTGCTGATTCGTCGGGAACGCATCGATGATTCGGTTGATCGTGCCCGCTGCACCTGTGGTGTGCAGCGTCGCAAAGACTAAGTGGCCCGTTTCGGCTGCTCGGATTGCCGCTTCGATCGTCTCCAGATCGCGCATTTCACCGACGAGGATCACGTCTGGATCCTGACGTAGCACCCGCTTGAGCGCTTCAGAGAAGGTCGAGACATCCTGCCCCACTTCGCGCTGGTTCACGATGGACTTCTTGTGCTGGTGGTAATACTCAATCGGATCCTCAACCGTCACGATGTGACGATCGAAGTTGATATTGATGTAGTCCAACATCGTCGCCAAGGATGTGGTCTTTCCACATCCCGTGGGACCCGTCACAACGAACAATCCGCGGGGTCGACGGATCAATTCTTTGACGATCGGCGGAAGTCCGAGTTGCTCAAAAGTCAGGAGCTTGTTCGGAATCAAACGGAGGGCGATCGAAACATTGCCCCTCTGACGAAAGACGGAAACACGGAATCGTGCTTGATCGCCGTAAGCAAAGCCGAAGTCCGATCCACCCTTCTCTTGCAACTCCTGCTGATTCTTCTCGGGCGTGATCGACTTCATCAAGGCAACAAGGTCGTCTGGCTCAAGCACCTTCGTGGCAAGATTTTTGAGCGAACCGTACAATCGAAGCGTTGGTGGACGACCCACTGCGAGGTGCAAGTCGGACGATCCGGTCTTGACAACCGTGTCTAGCAATCTATCGATTTGAATCGTGCTCATCCTGTGTCACTCCTGCGACCGATCAGGTCGTCTCCATCGGGTCAATGCCGTCAACTTGCGCAAATGCAGCCACTTCCTGCGGTGTCGTTCTACCCTTCAAGATTTTCGTCCGTCCGTCGGTGAGCAAACTCTGGAGTCCAGCGCGCACTGCGGCGGCGCGAAGTTTCGCCACCGTCGAACGCTGGAAGGCGAGTTCGCGCACTTCGGCACTCATCAACATCATCTCGAAGACGGCCATGCGTCCACGATAACCCTTGCTGCACTGTGGGCATCCCACGGCTTTCAAGATCTTGCCGCTATGCACATGCTCCTGAAGTCCGACGAGGCCGATGTACTTCGGGTCAGGAGAATCATCCACGACCTTGCAATGTGGACACAACACGCGCGCGAGTCGCTGCGCAAGAATCGCCTGAATACTGGACGCTACAAGGAACGGCTTGACACCCATGTCGATCAAACGAGTGATCGCACTTGGAGCATCGTTGGTGTGCAGCGTCGAGAAAACCAAGTGTCCAGTGAGCGCCGCTTGAATCGCAATATCGGCCACTTCGCGGTCTCGGATTTCACCCACCAGAATGATGTTCGGCGCTTGGCGAAGCATCGTCTTCAAGATGATCGGGAAAGTCAGTCCAATCTGCTCTTTCACCTGCACCTGCACGACGCCGTTGAAGTTGTATTCAACGGGATCTTCGGCGGTGATGATCTTGCGATTGGGGGTGTTCAATCCCTTCAGAGCGGAATACAGCGTCGTCGTTTTTCCAGAACCAGTCGGCCCCGTCACGAGGAAGATGCCGTTGGGGCGAGCGATCGTTTTATTGAATGCCTCGAGCATCGCGGGCTCGAATCCCAACTTCTCGATGCCGAGATTCACCGCGTCTGGACGCAAGATACGAAGGACCACACTCTCGCCGTGATAGGCGGGGCATGTAGACACGCGAAAGTCGATGGGCACTTCATCAATAATCATCTTGATGCGACCGTCTTGCGGAATGCGTCGCTCAGCGATATTGACTCCAGCCATCAATTTCAGTCGAGCGAGTACGGCCGACTTATTGTCGAGGCTGATGCCACCTGGGACTTCGACGCACACGCCGTCGATGCGATATCGCACGCGAACCGTGTCGACTTGCGGTTCGACATGAATATCGCTTGCGCGGTTGCGCACCGCATTGATGATGAGGCGGTTCACCAATCGAACGACCGTGGAATCGTCGGCATCGATGCTCTTGTCAACGCTCCGATCGACTGAGCGATCGACGGACATATCCATCGAACTCGATTGCAACTGTTCAAGCGCATTGTTGGACTTGGTCGCAGAACCACCCTCGAGAAACGCGCGAATCTGCGTCCGACTCGAGATGACTTGCTCTGTCTCGCCCACTCGAAAACGAAGGGTCTCCAAGAGATCAAAGTCGACCGGATCGTGAATCACAAGACGCAGTTTGCCTCCCTCCTTCTCGAGTGGAAGCACCTGATTCTTCTTGATGATGTCTTCTGGCAGATTCTTTCGATCGACGCGCGATGAGTTCTCAGGCTTCGAGAGATCAAAGAACTTCAGTCCGAATTGCTCGCCCAACGCGCGGGCAACATCTTCATCGGTGCACAGTTTGCGCTCGACCAGCATTTCTCCAATGCGCTTGTGTGCGGCCTTCGCATCGATCACTGCCGTGGCCACTGCCGCCGCATCGACAACACTAGCTTCGACGAGGATCTCTCCGAGTTTCTTTCGATTCTTTCGTGCCACAGAGATGCGCCTATCCAAAGAAATATATACGCCCGATCGTTTCGGACAGATTCCTGATGCTACCGATGTCGAACGCCGATCCGCTCATCCACAATCGCCTCTGCTACGCTTCGGGACGAGCCTCATTTTAAGGACTTCCATTATGCAAATCGGATTCATCGGTCTTGGTCGAATGGGTGGCAACATGGTTCGTCGCCTTCAACGAGCAGGACACTCGTGCGTGGTGTTTGACGTCGCTCCAGCAAGTGTTGCGGCGCTGACCTCAACAGGAGCAGTCGGTGCGAGTTCGCTTGCCGATTTGTGCGCAAAACTCGATCGCCCGAGCGCGGTGTGGCTCATGCTGCCAGCGGCACTCGTTGATCAAACAATAGGCTCGCTCAAGCCGTTTTTGAAGCGAGGAGACATCGTGGTGGATGGAGGAAACTCCTGTTGGCGCGATGATGTCCGACGAGCGAAGGAATTGGGCGTTGATGGGATTGACTACATCGATGCCGGCGTCTCGGGAGGAGTCTGGGGACTCGACAATGGCTACTGTTTGATGGTTGGAGGTGTCTCCTCGGCGGTCGATCGCCTCACTCCAATCTTCCGCACGCTCGCTCCTGGGGTCTCCACCGCGCCCCCAACTCTCGGTCGCGTCGACGCACGATCCACAGCACACGAAGGATGGCTGCACTGCGGCGCGGCTGGTTCAGGTCACTTTGTCAAAATGGTGCACAACGGCATCGAGTACGGCATGATGGCTTCCTATGCCGAGGGACTCAACATTCTTGCGAATGCCAATATCGGAAGCGCCGATCACAAGGCGGACGCCGAGACGGCCCCGGTGCGCGATCCTGAACTCTTTCAATATGACTTGCCCATCGCAGAAATCACCGAACTTTGGAGACGGGGAAGTGTGGTTCGTTCGTGGCTCCTCGACCTCACCGCTCAGGCGATGGCATCCGATCCAACGCTCAAGAATTTTGCGGGACATGTTGCGGATAGCGGCGAAGGACGTTGGACGATCGAAGCGGCGATCGCAGAAGGAGTCCCAGCGGATGTGCTCACCGCCGCCCTCTTCTCTCGCTTCGCATCACGAGGACGCGCAGAGTTTGGGAACAAAGTCCTCTCGGCGATGCGCCTCGGATTCGGCGGACACATTGAACGCCCCGCATCGTCGTAACGAGCGAACGAGCAAAGTCCTCCGCCGATCACTTCATGATTCGCTTCCGCCGCGCGACAGCGGTGCGAGAGATCACTTCGGGCAATCCACACCCCGATGGATCGATGAGTGTCAAGAAGACGATCGCAGGAGCCACCAAGACCACCGCCCGTAAGAGAGGACGAAACGCAGTGCGCATTCTCGATGGTCGAATCGTCTGCATGGTCTTTCGGGCTTCCACACTCGACGCGATCGTGACAATTCCAGCACCCACGAGCCGTTTTCCGATGCTCGTGCCTGTGAGTCCTTCTTGCAACACACTGCTCAGCGTGAGTGATGCAACAAGCAGTAATCCCATGGGAAGCCTCTCAGGATCCGAACTCCATCCTGGCAGTGCGCCCCAATATCCATACGGCACCTCGGGAGAGATGAAGACCAGGATCGCCAAGATCGGAAGTCCATCGACGACAAACGCAGCGGCGCGCGAGGCAAGCGGAAGTGGTTCCCATCCCTCGGGCAGCATGGTGGGAAGGACGCCATCGCGTCCTGGTCGAAGCAGAATGAGCGCGAGAATGGCCCCCACCGTGACCGCGCCGATGAATGGAAGTTGCCACCAGATCAATGATGGTGGAGCCGACGTTTGCACATCCACAACGATCGATTCGGTCTGACCAGTCACAGGATCCATGCGCCACATCGCTGGAGATCGAGAATCAAATCCGATCAATCCGCCCGTGCCTCCTTCGAGAAAGACCACGGTGTCGATCGTCACATCCAGTGGAAAACGACCGACGAGTGCCGTCGCATTCTCTCGAAGCGATCGCACTTCAGCACCCGATGTTGTTTGCTTCCACACTGCGGGAAGATGAGAACCAGCAATCGAGTTCCAATCCCCCACTTCGGACCACTGTTGACGGAGAAAACTTCCCGCAGAGGGAATGCTCATCAAGAGAGATCCATCTTGCGCCCACGCGATGGACCAACTCGCTGTTGTTCCATCCCACCATGGCGCGATGCGCGATCCAACATGATCCACTGCACGATCGCCCCCGTCCATCGTCTTCAACGCGAGCGGGACACCGCGCACGAGCCTTGAGTCGGGCGATAGGAACAACACTGGACCTCGATCATCTGCACCAAGTCCAATGGCCGTGTCGCTCGCAGCGAGCGTGGTGAGCGGTTCTATTTCTCCAAACCTCGGCTCTTGCAGACCCGATGCATTGAGCGGCGCATACGCGGTCATCGAAATCACCACGCTCTTGGATGATTCATCATGGATCACCATCCACAGACGATCGCCGCTCGCGGCAATCCACTCGGGCATGCGCGGGAGTGGGCGCACAACGCGCATCGCTCCGGGATTGCGACCAGAAGGCACATGGCGAATCGTCGCCGTACCGTCTGATTCGCCCTGCACAATCCATAACTGTGATCCACTGCTCGTCACCATCCGGTCTTGAGCAACACTTGCACTCTCATTGGACTGACCATGCGATGGCAGAACGATGATCATGATGCTGACCATCACGATGCACACCAAGACGAACCAACGACTCTTCATCTCGATCATCGGACACTCTCTTGGTTGATTTCTGTACGAAGCAAGACCTTGAGCCGTTCAAGATCAAAGTACACATCCTTGGCGCTCGTTGATCCAATGAGGATGGATCGCACCCACACCGTCATCCGGTTCGAACTGTTGGCACTTGAGAAGTCGATGCGCGATGGATATCGAGCGCCAATGCCACTCGCTTCGACGCGACCAGACCACGAACTCGTCCACACATCGTTCGATGATTTCACGATGACGCCGCTTCCGTCCGCCTTCCATTGAATGGTCCCGTCGGCCGAACACCACATCGGTTGTTGGTCGGCATCAACGCACTTGGACAAACTGCCGTCCATCGGAGGTGGGGTCAGTCCAAGCAATACTCGCAGCAACCGCACATCAGCGAGTGGAGGAAGGGTGCCCGTCGACACATCTTGAGCCACGTCTCCCGTCGAAAGTCGCGGCGGTTTCGACTCCAGTTCAAACATCCACCACTGCGTGGCATTGGCACCAATCCAGGCCATGCGAGTGCCGAGCGCGGAAAGATCAAGCGCTGAGTCTTGGTTCGCGCGAATCCAAAGGCGTAGGTCAACCTTGTCGCGCCGATTGGTCTCTCCATCGCGCCAGCACAATTCGGCTTGTCCGCGCAATTCCACCTCCGATGCATCGGTGGGCGGCACCATTGATTCGCACAGTGCTTCGAGGGTGAGCGCGTCGGGCGATGGCGGCGTATGACATCCTTCCAGACCCGACAGTGTGGCTATCAAGAATGCGATTCGAATGGCGAAGATCGGGACGCGACTAACCATCGGTCGCCAGCACTTCTGCGAGTTGCTCGCTCAGATCAGAGAGTTGTTCATCGCGCAGTCCTGGGTCGAGCACCTCAAATGGCTTGGCTCCATCCTGTCCACGCTGTTGGAACGACCACCAACTGCATCCCTCATCATCTCGTCGAATGCCCTGATGCTTGAGGATGCGACGACGAAGGAGCAGCAACGCCAGCACCCACCGATACGCCAGACGGCGCGGATCATCGGATTCCCCGAACCGCGCAACCACTTCGAGCAATGTGGCGTCATCGACCAAGCGAATTTTCTTCGAGTCAGAAGTCGGCGCAACGGCGGACCAATAGGCGATGAGCGCGGGCGGACGAGTGCCCAAAGTCCAGCACGATTGCGCAATATCGATTCGCTTCAGTATCGATCGATCCTCCGACTCTGCCTCGACAAGCGCCGCAACATATCGATCGCCTGGACCAATCGCCACGCCGCTCATCCCACAGATGGCCGAGAATGAACCCACATCAAATCCAGAGTCAGTGCGCATCGGAGTATCGTATCTGCAATGGTTGGCTCTCCCCATTTCATCTTGGCATGGACAATGGACTGGCTCTGGTGGGTCGAGTTCTCGATTGTGTGGACCTGCGTCTTCGCAACGCTCGAGTTTCTCGGACGTTCTCGCGGTGCGGGCGTGGTGAAGGGAGTGCTCTTCGTGGGCGTCGTCCTCGCACTTTTTGCGGGAGTCAGCGACTCCTTTGAGGATGAATTCTCACGACTGCATGTCCTTCTCACCAGTTTGCTTTCGATTGTCGCCGTGGTCGGCGTCGCGGTCTTTCTTCCCGAGATTCGCCAAGCACTCGTGCGACTTGGAGAATCAACGCTCGACATCATTGATCCTGATGCCCGCCGCGCCTCGAGTGCGGCGCACGCTGTTTCACAAGCGGCACAAACACTCGCGCGCCAACATGTCGGCGCGATCATCGTGATCGAACGCGCCGTGTCACTCGACGCGCTCTCTCAAGCAGGTGTGCGAATCGATGCCGTGTTGTCCGCTCGTTTACTCGAGGCTCTCTTTTGGCCTGGGAATCCACTCCATGATCTTGCTGTCATCGTGCGTGCCGATCGCATTGTTGCGGCGAGTGTCGAGTTACCCCTTGCCGACCCAGGTGTTCATCACGGTCCACTTGGGTCGCGACACCGCGCCTCGGTCGGCGTCACGCTCGACACCGATGCGGTCGTGGTCGTCGTGAGCGAACAAACGGGTTCGATACGCGTTGCCGAAAAGGGAGTGCTCAGCGAACCGATCCCTCGAGAAGAACTCCTCGCCCTTCTCTCTCGCGCACTCGCCGAGCAACCCGTTTCAGTACAGGAGGTCAAGTGATGTTCACACTCTCTCCAAAGCTCTTGCGCGGTCGTCTTTTCAATGTCGTTGCTGCATCACTGATCACCCTTTACCTTTTGCAAGAGGCGACTCGATCCATCTCGACGACCCGCGAAGTGATTGTCCTTGCGCAGTTTCTTCCCTCCTCCGAGCGCATGATGGTCACTCCGGTCGATCCCTTTCCTGTGACCCTTCAATTGATCGGGACAGCCTCTGAATTGCGGCGATTCGAGTCGACGCTGCCGCCACTCGTTGAACTCATCGCCGGCTCCGGCGGAGTGCCAGGCACGGAAGGATCTTGGCCCATCGCCGATCGATTGCCCGACTTCTTCGAGGCAAAGTTCGATCTTGCACGCGTCACGATCAACTCGGCGCGCGGCGTTCCGACATCCACCACGCTGGTGGTCACCGATCTCGTTGAGAGAACGGTCGACATCGTGCTTAATTGCGACGAGAGTGTCAAGGGTGCATCGATCGAGGGGAGCAGCAAGGCGACGGTGTTTGTGCCTCCCGACCTCGCACAAGCCAAACTCGAACTCACGGTTCGCCTCACCGCGATGGACCGTCCTCCTGGTGCCTACCGAGACGAAGTCCAACCTGTGGCGATGGACCTTCCCGAAGCGCGTCGGCGTGAACTCGGCGGAATTCGCCCTGTTTCAGTGGACTACACAGTCATCGCTGCGACAAGCGAAATTGAACTTCCGCGAGTCGCCGTGCAGATCGCCGCACTTCCTGAATCACTCAGCAAGTTCATCGTGACCTTCCCCCCTGAGGGACAATTCATTCAACGAGTGGTCGTCACAGGACCGACGGAAGCGATCGAGTTGCTTTCATCGAATACGTTCAAGCCCATCGCGATTGTCCACTTGACTCACGAAGAACTCGTCAATCGCGTTCCGATGGCCCAAGTCGATTTGTGGATGCTTCCTCCGGGAGTGCGTGTCATCGGCACCAATGGATCCGCCAACATTCAGCCCGCGGTTGCGATTCAGATCAGTCCTGCTCCAACCACTGCATCGACACCAATCGCACCGTCATCGCCGTAATCGCAGCGCAGCCCACTGTTTCTTCCCTCGCTTGATCAGGACGACTCCCCCAGGCAGCGCATCGGTCGCAACAAGTGGACGATCTTCGGCGACCTTGACTCCATTGATCGCGGCTCCGCCTTGCGTGACGCAATCGCGCGCCTCGCGTTTGCTCGCGACGATCGAACTGCGCACCATCGCGTCAAGCAAAGACAACGTTCCCCATTCGCTTGGATCCATCTCACCACTCGGCAAGTCTGATGCAAGGTCTTCGACTTGCTGGGCGTCCAATTCATGCAGATTTCCCGAGAAAAGAGCTTGTCCCGTCGACTTGGCTCGGCCGCATTCCGTTGCTCCATGGAAGAGCGCCGTGAGATGATCCGCGAGCGCGCGCTGTGCGGCTCTCTCTTGCGGACGCGCCGTTGCTGCTGCTTCAAGTGTCTCGATCTCGCCTCGTTCCAGAAACGAAAACCAACGCAAGAAGCGAGCGATGTCTGCGTCTGATGTATTGAGCCAGAATTGATGGAATCGGTAGGAACTCGTCCGCTCTGCGGTCAGCCACACTGCGCCCGTTTCCGTTTTACCGAACTTGCCTCCATCGGCCTTGGTCACGAGTGGATTCGTGATGCCAAAGGCCTCTCCACTTTCGATGCGACGGATGAGATCGATGCCGGACACAATGTTGCCCCATTGGTCTGCTCCACCGAGTTGCACCGTGCATCCATGTGTGCGGTAGAGATGAAGAAAGTCATACGACTGCAAAATCATGTACGAAAACTCGGTATACGAAATCCCTTGCTCACGCGTATTGAGACGAGCAGCAATCGAATCTCGCATCATCATTTGATTCACCGAAAAATGCTTGCCCACATCGCGCAGGACATCGATGTATCCGAGTGTGCCGAGCCAATGCGCATTGTTCACCGTGGTGCAAGCAGCAGATCCCGTGAAATCAAGCACACGCTCAAAGATGCGCTTCTGACTTGCAACATTTGCCTCAACCGCATCGCGATCGAGCAACGGGCGTTCCGAGCTCTTTCCGCTGGGATCACCGATCAATCCAGTCCCCCCGCCCATCAAGACAATCGGTCTGTGTCCTGCCCTCTGCCAATGGGCGAGCATCGCAATGGGCACATAATTCCCGACCGTCAGGCTGTCCGCGGTCGGGTCGAACCCTGCGTAGGCGGTTCGGGTACCCGCGGCAAGGTAGGCCCCCATGTTCTCGGACGTGGTTTGATGGAGTAATCCGCGCCACCGCAGTTCGTCAAGGAGGTCGTTCTTCATCGGTTGAAGATCGTATCGGCACACCCCCAACCCCTACTGCAAGCACCCCTTCCCAATTTTGTGAATCTGTGTTACATTCCGTGGCTCGTCTCAGCACCGCATGTACTACCCCGTTGCGTCAGTCCAAGGCTGAGCTGACGCAAGTCCCAAATCAATGGGCAAGACGGAGTAGGAGGTACACCCAATGGCCAAAAAGGTCACAAAACAATTCAAAATCATGGCTCCCGGTGGCAAGGCCACTCCGGCTCCTCCACTCGGACCAGTGCTCGGCGCGAACGGCGTCAACCCTGGTCAGTTTGTCACCAGATTCAACGAGATGACTCGTCCGCTGAATGGGCGCGTCGTGAGTGCGTTGGTGACGGTGTATGGAGATCGAACCTTCGACATCGAGTTGAAGAGTTCGCCAGCATCCGAACTTATTAAGGAAGCAGCCAAGATTGAAAAGGGGTCGGGACGCCCGAATACTGAAATCCTCGGCAAGATCACCGTCGCACAAGCGCGCAAGATCGCCGAAGACAAAGTCAAGGATCTCAATGCGGGAAGCATTGAAGCCGCCATCAAGGTCATCGCAGGCACTGCACGCTCTATGGGCGTCAAGGTGGAGGGATAATTCCAATGAGTGTCAAGAACACAACCAACGGACTCTCCCGCCGCACCCGCGAGAACGCCCCACTTCGTCCAGTGGATTCACAAAACCCAGCAGAGGCCATCAAGTCGCTGCGCAAGTTCAAGAAGACCAAGTTCGATCAGACCATCAATGTCGTTGCCCACCTCGGAATCGATCCGAAGCAGGCTGATCAGGCACTCCGCGGCGCCATCAGTTTCCCCCACGGCACTGGAAAAACGGCACGCGTCGTTGCATTCTGCGCCTCCGACAAAGTGGCCGCCGCGAAAGCAGCGGGAGCAGTCGAAGCAGGCGGAGAAGACCTCGTCGCCAAGATTGAAGCAGGATGGATGGACTTCGATGTTGCCGTCGCAAGCCCCGACATGATGCGCGTCATTGCGAAGCTCGGAAAGGTGCTCGGTCCAAAGGGACTGATGCCTTCTCCAAAAGCTGGCACAGTGGGCCCTGATGTCACCGGTGCAGTGAAAGCGTATGCCGCAGGCAAGACCGAATACCGCAACGACGATTTCGGCAACATCCACTGCATCATCGGGAAAATGAGTTTCTCTGACGAGCACCTCACCGAGAACCTCAATTTCTTCATCGAGACCATTGAAAAAGCGAAGCCATCTTCATCGAAGGGGCTTTACTTTAAGAAGGTCTGCATTTCAGGCGCCATGACGCCAAGCGTCCAAGTGTCCGTCTGACGCGAAAGGAACACGCACCATGAGTAAGCCAGTCAAGAACATGATCATCCGCGACTACCAGTCGCGCTTCGAGAACATCGAAGCCGCAGTGTTGGTCGAAATCCGCGGCATGTCTGCTATAGAAGACACCGGATTCCGCGCCGATTTGCGTGGAGGCGGAGCCCGCGTCACTGTCGTTCGCAACGGTCTCGCCAAGCGTGCCTTCACCGGTACCGCACTCGAAGCCCTCTGCCCAGGACTCAGCGGCCCAACTGCCGTTGTGTATGGAAAACAAAGCGTTGTTTCGATTGCGCGCCAACTCGTGAAGGCTGCAAAGAAGAACGAAAAGCTCGGACTCAAGGGTGCATGCATCGACGGCGAGTGGTTCGCTGGAGCTGCAGGCGTCAAGCGACTGAGCGAATTCCCAACTCGCGAAGAAGCGCAGTCCAAGCTCATCACCCTCATCCTCTCGCCTGCTCGCAATGTGATGGGCGCGGTCAAGGGTCCAGGTGGATGCGTCCTCGGAATCGTCAAGGAAATTCAAACTCGGCTCGAGCGCGGCGAAGTCATCGCCAAAGTCGGCTAATCAAGTTCACCCCTCTGTACCACTGGCCCTCGTGGTGAAAAGCGCCGTCGGCGCTCCTCTGGTGCAAGTTCATTCGTGTTGGAGATACTGAAACCATGTCAGATACACAAACTTTCGAAGCGAAGATTTCGCAACTCGGCGACAGCATTGCGTCGCTCACCCTCAAGGACGCTGTCAACCTCGCCAGCTACATGAAGGACACCTACGGCATTGAGCCAGCAGCTGGCGGCGGCGTGATGGTTGCTGCAAGCGCAGGCGAAGCGGCTCCTGTGGCTGAAGCACAGAGCGAATTCGATGTTGTTCTCACCGAAACTGGTGCGAAGAAGATCGACGTGATCAAGGCCGTGCGCGAAGCAACCGGCTTGGGTCTCAAGGAGGCAAAGGATCTCGTTGATGCTGCTCCAAAGGCGATCAAGGAGAAAGTCTCTAAGGAAGAGGCTGACAAGCTCAAGGCTGCTCTCGAAGCGGCTGGAGCCAAGGTCACCATCAAGTAAACCTGTTTTTTCGGAGGGGGGGTCTTCGACCCCCCCCCCTCTTTTTTGCTGAAATTCACGTTTTCGCCCCTTGCGAAAAACTCAACCGCTCCTCTATACTGAATGGCTTGTCGGCTGCCCCCGATTTACGACCGTTCTTGAATATTTGACTCGCCTGACGTCTTGCGTCATCGCGCGATATTTCGCGTTTTAACGCACGATTTCAGTCTCTCCTCCCTCGTTGCCCGGATGACCACCATGCAGACGAAGACCGTTCGCAATTACTCGAAGCGTGTCGATTTTGTGAGTGTCCCGAACCTTCAACAGGTTCAACAACGCTCCTATGAAAGATTCCTCCAACTTGAGAAGGGACCAACCGAGCGCGATAAGAGCCTCGGTCTTGAAGCCCTTCTCAGTGAGATTTTTCCCATCGAGTCGTATGACTCGGCGATGCGCATTGAGTACGTGAGTTACTCATTCGGTGAACCGCAGCACACCGAACTCGAGTGTCGCGAGCTGCGACTCACCTACGGATATCCGCTGCGCGTCAAACTGCGCTTGCACCGTGAAGGATCAACGGAAATCGTCGAAGAGGACATTTACCTCGGCGACGTTCCGATCATGCTCGGAGGTGGCGAGTTCATCGTCAACGGATCCGAGCGCGTCATCGTCAGTCAGTTGCATCGCTCACCGGGTGTGGACTTCAGCATTCTGTCCAGCATCGGTGATCGTCCTCTGCATGGCGCACGCATCATTCCAGATCGCGGATCATGGCTTGAAGTTGAAGTGACGAAGAACGACGTCCTCACGCTCAAGATCGACAAGAGTGCTCGCATTGCGGCGACGACATTCCTCCGCGCATTGAGCGAGAAGTATGGAACCACTGAGGCCATTCTTGCTGAGTTCCATGAAGTGGAAGAGATCAAGGTCGAGAAGCTCCATCCAGAGCATTACTCTGCTGAACTCATCATCGACTTCGATACCGCAGAAGTCATCTGCAAGCCGGGTGATCAACTCGGAGGCAAGAAGCGAACCTCAGCTTTCGCAAAAATGCTTGATTCAAAAAAAGGAGGATCCTTCAAAAAGGCTGGAGAGCCGTTCGACACGAGGATGATCGAGACCCTGCTCGCATCAGGACTCAAAAAAGTCAAAGTGATTCGCGAGCCTGGCGATCCGCTCATTCTGAACACCCTCGCTGAAGAGAAGCTCGACTTCCTCGCCGAGGTCACCGAACACGAAGCCGCTTTGCTTCGCATTTACAATCGCATGCGTCCGGGCAATCCGCCGCAAGTCGACAAGGCGCGTGATCTGTTCCACGAGCGATTCTTCGATCTCGATCGGTATCGCATGGGACGCGTTGGTCGCTTCCGAGTGAACCGCAAGTTTGAACACGATTCGCGGTACAAGGTTGTTCCGGTGTCTGAAATGGGACTGCGCGCTGAGGACTTCCTCGCGATCATGCGGTACATCCTCGAACTGCGCCGTCCGAGCGCTGGCACCCGTCGCGTTGCGCATACCGACGACATCGACCATCTGGGCAACCGTCGTTTGCGCACACTCGATGAACTCGCCACCGAAGAAATGCGAAAGGGGTTCCAGAAACTTCGCCGCACTGTGCAAGAGCGGATGAGTTCGAAGGAGCCGACGGAAGTCGTCAAGATCGCCGACCTGATGAACACGAAGAGTGTCTCCAGCGCCATCGAGTTCTTCTTTGGACGCAGCGAACTCTCGCAGGTCGTCGACCAAACGAATCCTCTTTCGATGCTCGTTCACGAGCGTCGCCTTTCCGCCCTCGGTCCTGGTGGACTGAACCGAAAGCGCGCAGGATTCGAAGTGCGCGACGTGCACATCTCCCATTACGGTCGCATTTGTCCGATTGAAACGCCGGAAGGCACCAACATCGGTCTGATCGCCTCGCTCGCACTCTTCTCGGAAGTGGACGACTATGGATTCCTGTTGACCTCCTATCTCGAACTCGAGAAGGGTCGCATCAAGGAAGATGGACGCGGCCGCAAAGTCGTGCGCAAACTCCGCGCTGACGAAGAACTCAAGCGAATCCTCGCCCCCAGCGACGCTCTCGGCGCGGATGGCAAGCTCAACGAATCCACGGTTCTCGCGCGAAGCAGCGGAGACATTCTCGAAGTTCCTGCGAAGGAAATCGAGTTCGTCGACGTCTCCTCTCGCCAAATCGTGGGTGTGTCAGCATCGCTCATCCCCTTCCTCGAGCATGACGACGCGAATCGCGCATTGATGGGATCGAACATGCAGCGCCAAGCGGTGCCTCTGGTGAAGCCACAGGTTCCTTGCGTCGGAACGGGCATGGAAACTACGGCGGGTTCATTCTCTGGAATGCTCCGCAAGGCGAAGCGCGGCGGAATCGTCACCTACTTCGACTCGGAGCGCATCGTCATCGACAATGCCGACGAGTATGTCCTTCGCAAGTTCACTGGATTGAACGAGCGCACATGCCAAAACCAGAAGCCTTTAGTGCGCATGGGACAAAAGGTCAAGGCGGAAGAAATCATTGCTGACGGCGCAAGCACGCTCAGTGGCGAACTTGCCATCGGCAAGAACGCACTCGTCGCCTTCAACACATTCGACGGATACAACTTCGAAGATGCGATCGTGATCAACGAGCGCCTCGTTCGCGAAGATGTCTTCACGAGTATCCACATCGAATCATTCGATGTCGAGATTCGTGAAACCAAACTCGGTAAGGAAGAGTTCACGTCGGACATCCCGAATGTCAGTGAGCGCACCCTCGCCAACTTGGATGAGTTTGGCGTTGTTCGCGTCGGCACCAAGGTCGGACCTGGCGACATCCTCGTCGGTAAGGTCAGCCCAAAGAGCAAATCCGAACTCTCACCCGAAGAGAAGTTGCTTCACGCCATCTTTGGTCGCGCAGGCGAAGATGTCAAGAACGACTCGCTCGAAGTTCCAGCGGGAACCGAAGGCATCGTCATCGGCGCCCGTCGATTCAGCCGTCGCGCTGGCATGACGGATGAGCAGAAGAAGGATCTCAAGAAGGAAGTCGCGGTATACGAAGCTGAGATGGACGCTCGCGCCGTCGAGCTTTTCCGAAAGATGATCACCGCGATCAATACCACGATCGGATCCGAGATGGTCGATCCGGCGACTCGTCAGAAAGTGGGCGCAAGCGACATCCCTGAAGTTATCAGTGAACAGATCACGAACTTCTCAGATAAGTGGATCAAGGGTTCGAAGGAAGCACGCGAGGACGCCCTCGTCACCAAGAATCAGTTCTGGCCACGCATCGATGGCATTCGCAAGGAACGAGATCGCCGCATCGCCAACATGAAGCGCGGCGATGAACTTCCATCGGGTGTGCTCGAAATGGTCAAGGTCTACCTTGCCACGAAGCGTCAACTTTCGGTCGGCGACAAGATGGCAGGACGCCACGGAAACAAGGGCGTCATCGCTCGCATCGTTCCCGAGGCCGACATGCCGTTCCTTGAAGACGGCACGACTGTTGATGTCCTTCTCAATCCACTGGGTGTGCCGAGCCGCATGAACGTTGGACAGATCCTTGAAGTCCACCTTGGTTGGGCTGCACGGGTGCTTGGATTCCAAGCGCTCACTCCCGTTTTCGACGGAGCGAGCGAAAAGGAAATCCTCGCCGCGATTGAGGAAGCCAACAAGCATGTTGAAGCACGCGTGAAGGATTTTGAGGACAACGCAACGAATGCAGGTGGAGCTCGCGAACTGCTCGCCCGAATGCAACCCGACTGCAAGGTCCAGTTGTACGACGGACGCACGGGCGAACCATTCCATCAACGCACCACCGTTGGATTCATGTACATCCTCAAGTTGCACCATCTGGTGGATGACAAGATCCACGCACGCAGCACTGGACCGTACAGCCTCATCACTCAGCAACCACTGGGCGGCAAGGCTCGAACCGGCGGTCAGCGCTTCGGAGAAATGGAAGTGTGGGCCCTCGAGGCTTACGGTGCCGCGTATGTCTTGCAAGAACTTCTCACCGTCAAGAGCGACGATGTGGAAGGACGCCAGAAGATTTACGAATCGATGGTGAAGGGCACGAACACGCTGCAAGCCGGCATGCCAGTGGTCTTCGATGTGCTCTGCAAGGAGCTTCGCGGATTGGCGATGAACATCCAACTCGAGAAAGAAGGCGGAGAACCCGCCCTTCCACTCCTTTGATCTGACACGACACGAACGACACGAATTTTTGCCCTAATTTCGACAGCATTGAGAAGGACGACCCATGACGATCGCAGAGAGCGCCTACGACCGTGTGAATGATTACGGATCAGTCAAGATCAATCTCGCAAGCCCCAACGACATTCGTTCGTGGAGCTTCGGTGAGGTCAAGAAGCCTGAAACGATCAACTATCGCACCTATCGCCCAGAGCGCGATGGACTGTTCTGCGAACGCATCTTCGGACCAGAGCGCGACTACGAGTGCTCTTGCGGAAAGTACAAGGGCACGAAGTTCAAAGGCATCATTTGCGATCGCTGCGGAGTGAAGGTCACCCATAGCCGCGTCCGACGCGCGCGCATGGGACACATCAACTTGGCTGCGCCAGTCGTCCACATTTGGTACTTCAAGGCAATGCCGAGCCGTCTGGGCAATTTGCTTGCGATGAAGACGAGCGATCTTGAAAAGGTGATCTACTTCCAGGACTGGGTTGTCACCGATCCACAGCAGACGGAACTTAAGTTCCGTCAAGTGCTCACCGAAGAGGAGTACCGCGAATCCATCACCAAGTATGGTGCTCATAGCTTCACCGCGATGATGGGTGCTGAGGGTGTGCGCGAACTGCTTGCGCCCGATCGTTTGCCACTCGCTGAACTTTCAGACGAGATTCGCACCGAACTCGGCACGACCAAGAGCCAGCAGAAAAAGAAGGATCTCTCCAAGCGACTCAAGATCGTGGAGCAAATCCGTGGAAGCAGCAATGATCCGCAGTGGATGGTGCTCGATGTCGTTCCAGTGATTCCACCTGATCTGCGTCCACTCGTGCTGCTCGATAGCGGCAACTTTGCGACGAGCGATCTCAACGACCTGTACCGCCGCATCATCAATCGCAACAATCGATTGAAGAAGTTGATGGATCTCAATGCCCCCGAGGTCATTGTCCGCAACGAGAAGCGCATGCTCCAACAGGCGGTCGATGCGTTGTTTGACAACGGTCGCTGCCGCCGTCCCGTGATCGGATCATCCAACCGCCCACTCAAGTCGATCACCGACATGATCAAGGGTAAACAAGGACGATTCCGAGAGAATCTGCTCGGCAAGCGCGTCGACTATTCGGCGCGATCGGTGATCGTCGTCGGACCTGAACTCAAGTTCTGGCAGTGCGGGCTTCCGAAGAAGATCGCTCTTGAGCTCTTCCAACCGTTCATCATTCGTCGGCTCAAGGAGCAGGGTCTCGCCGACACGATCAAGAGCGCGAAGCGCATGCTTGAGAGGCGTGATGCCGAGGTGTGGGACATCCTCGAAGAAGTCATCAAGAATCACCCCGTGATGCTCAACCGCGCGCCGACTCTCCATCGCATGGGTATCCAAGCGTTTGAGCCTGTGTTGGTCGAAGGCAACGCGATCATGATCCATCCGCTCGTCTGCGCTGGCTACAACGCCGACTTCGACGGTGACCAGATGGCTGTCCATTTGCCTCTCTCTGTCGAAGCACAGGCTGAGACGCATGTGTTGATGATGTCGATCCACAACATCTTCAGTCCCGCGAGCGGTGCTCCGATCGTGAGCCCGTCTCAGGACATCATCATGGGCGTGTACTTCCTCACCGTGCCCCCTCTTGATTCGAAGTTGATCAAACTCAATTCATTCAAGGATGTGGCCGAAGCGACCATAGCGTACGACTGCGGACGTATTGGCATTCACGAGCGGATCATTGTTCGCCTTGAATCATTCAAGGAAGTGGTGAATCTGCAGACGGATGCTCCAGTGCCGATGCCCACCAACGGACGCATCGAGACCACCGTCGGTCGACTCCTCTTCTCTGAGATTCTTCCCGATGGGATGCCGTTCTATAACTGCGTCCTCGGCAAGAAGGGCGCAGCGCGCGTCATCGATGACACCTACGCGAGGCGCGGGAAGGCTGCGACCATCGACCTGCTCGACAAGATGAAGGAAGCGGGATTCCGTGCTAGCACGACCAGCGGACTTTCATTCGCCATCACCGATCTGCGCGTCCCTGCAGGCAAGGACAGGTTGATCGCCGACACTGTCAAGCGCGTGGACAAGGCGAAGCGTAACTTTGATGATGGAGACATCACCAACGATGAACGACGCAACCAGGTGCTCGATGCGTGGGCGAAGTGCCGTGAAGAACTCACCGGCAGTTTGATGGAGACACTCAAGCAGGATCGACGCCATTCTGGCACCGGTGCAGAGACTCCAATTTACGGCAAGGACGAGGCAGTTGCCTCGAACGATGTCGGAACCCCCTACCTCAATCCTGTGTTCCTGTTCATGGACTCAGGCGCTCGCGGCAACAAGAGCCAGATGCAGCAGCTCGCGGGTATGCGTGGACTCATGGCGAAGCCAAACGGCGAAATCATCGAGACCCCCATCAAGTCGAACTTCCGCGAAGGCCTTCGTGTGCTCGAGTACTTCTCGTCCACCCACGGCACTCGTAAGGGACTCGCCGATACCGCCCTCAAGACCGCTGACTCGGGATATCTCACGCGCAAGCTTTGCGATGTCGCTCAGTCCGTTGTCATCAATGAGGATGACTGCGGCGCCAAACTCGGTGTGCAGAAGAAGGCGCTCTATAAGGGTGAGGAAGTCAACATCGCGCTCAAGGACATGATCCGTGGCCGATGCTCTTGCGACACCATCATTGATCCTCGCACTGACGAAACCGTTGTCTCGGTTGGCGAGATGATCACGTCCCAAATGGCTGAACGCATTGAGAAGATGGGCATTCCATCGGTCTCTGTCCGAAGCCCGCTGACCTGTCAATCGCGTCGCGGAATCTGTGGCCGTTGTTACGGCATGGATCTCAGCACCGGTCGCATGGTCGAAACGGGTATGGCGGTCGGCATCATTGCAGCGCAGTCCATCGGTGAGCCTGGTACGCAGCTCACCATGCGCACCTTCCACACGGGCGGCATCGCCTTCAGCTCAACCGCTGAAAAGGAATATCGCGCATCGAAGGCAGGCGTCGTCCGCATCTTGGATTGCGGCGAAGTCGAGGATCCAAATGCAGGAGCGAGTGGCAAGTTTATCTCGCTCCGCAAGACGGGTGAAGTGTCGATCCTCGATGAAAAGGGTCGCGAACTTGAGAATTACAAGGTTCCCTATGCGGCACACCTCGCGGTCAAGGATGGAGACAAGGTTCGCAAGGACCAAGTCCTGATCGAATGGGATCCACACGTTAATCCGATCCTCGCTGAGAAGTCGGGCATCGTCCGGTTCAAGGACATCATCGACGGCGTGACGGTGCGCATTGTCCGAAAGGGCGCGCGTGCTGAGACCGTCGTGACTGAACACACCGGCGAGAAGCATCCTGGTATCGGCATCGAAGACGAGAGCGGCGCCGTGATGGATCACCATCACCTTCCTGCTCGCGCCCGCATCGATGTCGAAGATGGCAAGCCAGTGGCTGCTGGTCAACGCCTCGCTGTGTTGGCGAAGGAAGCTGTGCGATCCGCCGATATCGTGGGTGGTCTTCCACGCGTCACCGAGATTTTCGAGGCGCGACTTCCACGAGATCCCGCTGTGATGGCGAGAATCGAAGGACGCGTTGAGATTCTTCCTGAAGTGAAGCGTGGCAAGATGACCATTCGCATCCACCCCGCCTCCGAGAACATTCCGTACGAAGATCATTACGCGCCACACGGCAAGCGTCTCGCCGTTCACGCGGGCGATAGCGTCGAGGCGGGCATGGCTCTCACCGACGGTGCGTTGATCCCTGGAGAAATCCTCGCCATTCAAGGTGAAGATGCGCTCTATGCGTACATGTTGGGCGAAGTCCAGAATGTGTACCGCGCCCAAGGTCAGCAGATCTCGGACAAGCACATTGAAGTGATCCTGCGTCAGATGTTGGCGAAGGTGAAGATCAGTGATCAGGGCGATACGGGTTTGCTTCCGAGCGACATCGTCGATCGTTCTGAGTTCCGCGCTTGCAATGAAAAGGTTGCTGCTGGGCTCTTTATTGAAGATGGCGGCGACACCGACCTCCTCGCGGGCAGTATCGTCTCGAAGGCTGATATCAAGGCGGCCAATGCGGCTGCTGAGGCGGAAGGAAAGGTCGGAGTCAAGACTCGCAAGGCGAAGCCTGCGCGCGGAAAGACTCTCCTCCTTGGCATCACCAAGGCGAGCCTTCAATCCGAGAGTTTCCTCTCGGGCGCAAGCTTCCAAGAGACCACCAAGGTCCTCACCGAAGCAGCGCTCAAGGGTGCTGTCGATCCGTTGCTCGGTCTCAAGGAAAACGTCTTGCTCGGACATCTCATCCCCGCTGGTACTGGATTCGATCCCTATGCGAAGCTGCGGATTCGCTACTTGGTCGATGTTCCAGTCGGAACTGATGAGACCGATGCCAACGCCATCGCTGAGGCGAAGCAAGCGGCTGAGACACTCGGAGCAGAGCGTCCTGGAGAAGTTTCAACGATTTCAGAGAGTGGTTTGCTGCGGCCTATTGATCCGCCATCCACCGATGAATCGGATGAAAGTGCTCTGACCGCGGCTCCTTCGACGGATCGCGATTGAGCCGGACTGCGCCATCGGCTGAGTGGTACGCCGACGGACTGCGTTTCTCCTGTTCGCAGTGCGGCAATTGCTGCACGGGCGACCCGGGTGCTGTGTGGTACACGCCAGCCGAGGCTGTCGCCATGGCGAAGCAGTGTGGCTTGTCGCTCGAGGTGTTTGAAGCGAAGTACACAAGGTCGATCCACGGACGACGGTCACTCAACGAACAACAGACTTCCTTCGGATACGACTGCACCTTTCTGAATCGATCCGTGCCGGGCAAGGCCACCTGCGATCTGTACCACGCTCGTCCATCGCAGTGCCGCACCTGGCCATTCTGGCCCAACATGCTCGCGTCGAAAGCTGCCTGGGAACGCGCGAAGCGTGAAACGCCCTGCCTTGGAATGAATCAAGGGCCGCTGATTCCCGTGGAGTCCATTCGCATCCAACGCGATGCGGATCTGCCCATCAATAGCGACAAGCCGTGGTGACGAGTCCATCAAATCATGGCGTCGACGAAGATGCAAAGGCATGGTGGCGCGCTGCGGCGAACGCCGATGTCATCGCCGACTACGACTCCATTCGCCTCGAGACCGAAGAGCAGATGCGCCCGCTGCGCCCCGTGTGCCTTGCTTCTGGACGCTGCTGCCGATTCGATCAGTTCGGACACCGCCTCTATGTCACGGGACTCGAGGCGGCGATCGTGGTCTCGCGCTTGTCCAAGATCGTGACCCACGCAGCGGTCTTGGAGTCTCGCCGTCAAGGGACCTGCCCCTTCTTGCTCAACGGGAACTGCTCCATCCATCCGATTCGCCCCATTCCCTGTCGAGCTTTTTTCTGCGATCTCACCGTCAAGAACGAGGTTTTTGTCCTGCACGAACGCGCGCACGAAGCAGTCCGATTCCTGCACGACAAGCGAGCCATTCCATACGGCTACGGAGAATGGCGCGACCTGTTGGATCGTGTTTTGTCTTCGCTCCCATGACGGCTACGATTGAGTCATGAAGCCGTTTCGTGTTCGAGATGATCTGACGCGCAACCATGTGGGGGCTTACGCCCTGCCACTTGGCGTGGAGCCGATTGATTTACCCGAACCTTCGCAGGGATATGTTTTGGATTATGTCCTCGGCACCGATGATGATCCAGACACCTACGCATTTCAAATCGTCGTGAGTCACGAGCGGCTCGTTCCGCTGCTGCGCGATGCGTTCGCGCTGCTGCCTGAGCATGTGCATCCCGTTGTGGAAGTGGGATCACGCGACGCGTATCGCGCGATGGATGTCTTCATGGCGATCGATCCGATTCCTGTCGAGGAGTTCCTCGCCGTATGGGATGAGTATGAACCCTTCATCCTCGAAGATGCCAACATCGGCATGGGCGCGAATTCGGAAGAGCCATTCATCGAAGTTTTTGTCGACACTTGGAAGGGACTGCTCATGAGCGTCCCCGTCGAAATGCGCCGCGAAGTGCAGACCCTGCTTCGCCGACACGGACTGCGTGAAGTGGCTGAGACATGGCCAGAAGGACTCGAGCGATTGGATGCGGCACCAATGCGTCCGCGAGAAGTGCTCGTTCTCGATGACGATGAATGTCCCGACCTCGATGAAGTGCTCATGCAACTTCGTCAGCGATTCACACTCGAACTCAATGTGGATCCAGGGGAAAACCTTGATGAACGAGGGCGATCTCTCGGACTGACACTCTGGAATGCCATTGCCGTCGCTCGTCGCCCAGGACGAACAACCGTGGGCGCGTACATCACCGTGTGGGTGACCGCTGCGAGTTTGGACGACCTTGAAGAACTCGTCATGTCCACAGTCGAGGGACTCTCGGGATGGGAGTATGAAGCACTCTATTCCTGTGACCGAGTCGCCTTCGACGAAAGGCCCGAGTCGCTCAATGAGATCGCGCCACGTCGCCAACGCGCAGAGGTGCATCAAGTCGTCATCGAAGAGTGGTAGCCCGCGACTTGAAGGATGCGCTTCGCGGCTTCCTCGCCTGGGTCTTGATCTCCAAACATCTCAACGACTTTTCGCAGTTGTGCAGAAATGCGAGATTGCACGCGCGTGTCCGTCAAGATGTCCGATGCAGCATCTGCGATGTGTCCTGATCCACCCGAGTAGGGAACAAACTCAGGAACGATTTCACTCTGCGCAAGAATGTTCGGCAGAAGTCGAAACTTCGTCGTGAGCAGCATCTTTCCGCACATCCCGAGAATCGGATTCATGCGGTAGACGCCCACAAGTGGCTTCCCGTGCCGTGCCACGTCGAGCGAAACAGTTCCAGAAACTCCAATGGCCATCGTGCCCCAATGCAGCGCAGGGTCGAGCGCATCGACGACTGTATGGATAGCCGATGGCAAGTCTGCACGCGCGCGTTGGGCCGCGTCTCGAAGATCTTCGCGAGCGAGGGCAATGACACCAACGGCTCGGCGGTATCGACCAGCGAGATTGACAAAAGTGTCGACCAGTAATGGCAAGTTGGCCCGAACTTCGGCGCGTCGAGATCCAGGAAGAAGCACGATGCGTGGATCACCAACAGGAAGTGTTTTCGCACTCAACGCGAGGGCCGCCGCATCCAGAGAGCGATTCACGCAAGGATGTCCAATGAAGACGGCGGGAATTCCCCGCTCGCGAAACCAGGCGGGCTCGAAGGGAAGGACGCAGAGCACTTGATCGGTCAGTTTCTGCAGTGTCTTCGCTCTCCAAGGACGAGAGGCCCAGAGTTGCGGCGCGACGAGATGGACGATTCGAAGAGAATGCTCCCTTGCAATGCGGCACAGAGGGAAATTCGCCGACGAGGAATCGACAGGGACATGCACACCAATGCGCAACGTCGCGATGACTTCGCGCATCCTTTTCTGAGCACGCCGAAGTTCGGGAATCTTCTTCCACGCTGCGAGTGCCATCGACCCATCGGTGGCAGTCGGTTCAAGGAGGGTGGCTCCCGCCGCCTCCATGCGAGGACCGCCAAACGCGAAGACCGGCACCTCGGGCGCGATCCGTCGAAGGGCCGCGATGGCCGATGCTGCGACCACATCGCCCGATGGCTCGAATGCGGTGAAAAGGATCCCTGCGCGCGCGTTGGACACGCAGCAAAGACTACCGAAGTTGGCTGAGTATCATCCCCCACTTTCCAGAACTGTCTCGAGGTCATCCGATGCTCAAACGAACTCGTTTTTGTGGTGAATTGCGTCCGACTCATGTGGGTGAAGCTGTGGTGCTGTGTGGTTGGGTCAACACCTTCCGCGAACAGTCCAAGGGACTCGCCTTCGTTGATCTTCGAGACAAGGAAGGTTTGGCGCAACTCGTCTTCGACTCCGAACACGCGAGCGAATCCGTCGTTCGCTTGGGACGATCCGCTCGCCGCGAGGATGTGATCGGCATTCGCGGAATGGTTCGACTCAGAACCGGTGGACCCAACCCAAAACTGGCGACTGGCGAAGTCGAGATCGTGGTCGATGAGATTGAAATTTTCAATCGGGCTGAGAATCCTCCCATTCTTCCCGATGATTACGAGGCCGAGAAGATCGCCGAAGAGACTCGTCTTCGATATCGCTACATCGACCTGCGAAGACCACGAATGCAGTACATCCTGCGCACCCGCAGTCGCATCACAAAGGCTGTCCGCGATTACTTCCAGACCAAGGGATTCCTCGAAATCGAGACTCCTCTTCTAATCAAGTCGACTCCCGAAGGGGCGCGCGATTTCGTCGTTCCAAGCCGCATGTATCCAGGCACCTGGTACGCCCTTCCTCAAAGTCCGCAGTTGTTCAAACAGGTGCTCATGGTGGCGGGGTGCGATCGATATATGCAGATTTGCCGCTGTTTGCGCGATGAGGATCCACGTGCTGATCGTCAAGCGGAGTTCAGTCAGATTGACCTCGAGATGAGTTTCGTCGAGCGTGAAGACGTCATCGCGATGATGTCGGGATTTGTCCAACATCTGTGGTCCGAGGTGCTCCATCACAAGGTGGAAGAAATCCCGCAGATGACTTGGCTCCACGCGATGGAGCGGTATGGCATCGATCGTCCAGACACGCGCTTTGACCTCTTGGTCCACGATGTCTCGGACATTGCCGCGAAGTGTGACTTCAAGGTGTTCCAAGAAGCGCTCGCGAAGAAGTCTCCATCGGGTCGCAACGGCGTCGTGAAGTGCATCGTCGTACCGGGCGGCGCAGACAAACTTACGCGCAAGATGACCGATGGTTACAGCGAGTGGGTTCGCACCTTCCGCGCGGGCGGCGTTCCCGTTGTCAAGCGCACAGAAAACGGTTGGGAGACCGGCATCGCGAAGTTCATCGAGCCGATTTGTGCTGAACTGGAAACGCGCTGCGGCATCAAGCCCGGCGATACCGTTCTCTTTGCCACAGACACTTGGGAAATTGCGACGAAGGTCATGGGAGAACTTCGACTTCGCGTGGCGCGCGACCTCAAACTCATTCCAGAAGGACGATGGAACTTTCTTTGGGTCGTTGACTTCCCGATGTTCGAATGGGATGCCGACGGCAACCGTTGGGTCGCCCTTCATCATCCTTTCACAAGCCCGAATCCTGACCAGTTCGAGGAACTCAACCGCGCTCCAGGCGAGTGCCTGAGCGCAGGGTATGACCTCGTCCTCAATGGAAGCGAAATCGCAGGAGGATCGATTCGCATTCACCAGATGTCGGTGCAAGAAAAGGTCTTCTCACTCATTGGACTGACCAAGGACGAAGCCGATGCGAAGTTTGGATTCCTTCTCAACGCGCTTCGCCACGGAGCACCTCCGCATGGTGGCGTGGCATTCGGACTGGACCGACTTGTGATGCACATCGTCGGAACGGACAACATTCGCGATGTCATCGCATTCCCGAAGACGCAGAGCGGTCAGGATCTGATGATTGATGCCCCATCGATGATTGATGAGTCGCAGTTGCAAGAACTGCAAGTGCGATCCGTTGCGACATCAAAATAATCGGACGCGTTCGAACGATTGACGAACGGCTAATGCACACCGCGCGCGGCGAGCCATCGTTCGCAGTCGATCGCTGCTTGGCATCCCATACCCGCTGCGCTAATCGCTTGCTTGTACACCGAGTCCGCCACATCGCCAGCGGCAAACACGCCGTCGATGTTGGTCG
The DNA here is from genome assembly GCA_027622195.1 of Planctomycetota bacterium. GTDB lineage: Bacteria > Planctomycetota > Phycisphaerae > Phycisphaerales > SM1A02 > SXOD01. The sequence goes on along the minus strand of JAQBZO010000003.1, from coordinate 18,802 downwards.
CACTGGACCTTGTGGAAAGCGCGATATATCCACCCGCATCAAGCGCCACTCCCGAACCTGCGAGAAATCGCGTTGCAGGAGAGTGTCCGATCGCGATGAAGAGCCCCTTGACTGGAAGGACGCGCTTGGCGCCCGTCACCGTGTCGGTCAACTCCACACCCTCGATGAATGCATCGCCGAGCACTTCGCTCACGCGGTTGTTCCAGACCACTTCAATCTTTGAGTTACGGAGGACGCGATCTTGCATTGACTTCGACGCGCGCAGTGCATCGCGTCGATGAATCACAAACACGCGCGAGGCAAACTTCGCGAGGTAACTCGCTTCTTCCATCGCGGTGTCTCCACCACCAACTACGGCGAGTGGTTGGTCACGGAACACAGGAAGTGCACCGTCGCACACCGCGCACGCACTCACTCCACCGCCCGTCGTCGCGAGTCGCAGTTCGTTCGCCTGACCCATCCAATTCGCCGTTGCGCCCATCGCCAAGATGACCGAGTGGGTGCGAAGAGTCGTCCCACCGCTGGTCGAAAGCGAAAATGGATGCGATCCAAAATCACATCGGTCGATGTTTTCTCTAACGATGCGAGTTCCGAATCGCTCAGCCTGCTCACGCAGCAACTGCATCAACTCCGGTCCCGTAACACCCTTGGGAAAACCGGGGTAGTTCTCGACTTCGGTCGTGAGCATCAACTGCCCGCCGGGAAGAATGGGGGCGGGATCAGCGGTCGGCACTCCCTCGTACACAATTGGATTCAGATTCGCGCGCGCTGCATAGATCGCCGCGGTCCAACCCGCGGGACCTGATCCCACGATGACGACGCGCTCGACGGCCTTGTCTGCAGACCCCGCTTGACTCATTCGAGAATGCCTTGCTCGCGAGCGAGTGCTCGCACAGGAGGAAAGAGCAGCAGATCGCCGTTGGACCCATCATCCGAGTGCGTCTTCCCGTCGTTGTCAGCATTGTCAACGCCGAGTGCCCAGAGCATCATTCCATCCATCTTCAGTTGACCTGCTGGGGATTCAATTGTGCGGACTCCATCGAGCGATCGGTAACTCAGCTTTCGTGCCAACTTGTCATAGGGATCAAAGTCGAGTCGCTTCACCACATGGATCGCGTACGCATTCTTGATATCGCGTGGCCACGTGTTCTGATACTCAATGCGGTAGGCGCAGAGTCCTGCAGAAGCGGCGGTTCCGTTGACATTCGCAATGAGCAAGTTGCGTGCATCGAAGAGCGTTCGGAGATCATCGATACTAAAGATAATCGCCGCGTATCTCACCTCATTCGTGCGCGACAACTCGGAAGCAGTCTGGCTCAGTTTTCCGTACGGTTTTGAACGCCACCGTCGGAACCAATCGTCCGTAATCCCAATGAGCCGGGCATCGCTTGCATCCTTTGATCCATGTCGCTCGGCGACAGCACGCCACAACTTCGCCGAACCAAAACGCATGATGGGGGTCGTCACCGAATCTTGGTTGGCATACACATGAACGAATTGATCCGCATCGGGTTGTCCCTTGTCAAATGTTCGTTCCATCACGGCCTGCGCGAGGAGCAAGTCCCCTTCGGGCAATTGCAACCGCTTCATCCGCTCACTATCGCCGGCTCGAATGAGCGCATATTCCTGCAGAGAGACGCGTTTCAAGGTGGCGACGGGAACAGCATCTTTGTAGTACCAGAGAAAGTCACGGTGAATCGACAGCGCTTCGGTCATCGCGTTGATGGCAAAGAGTTTCTCGTCGAGCATGTCTCGGTCTCCCATCTGTCGAAGGAAGCGGAGCCATGCGATGCCCACAGCGAAGGCGCGGTCAAAGTCCTTCGCCTCGCCAGCGCGGTACATCTCGGCCACGGCGTAGACACCAATCGCCTTGATCGCGGGGAAGTAACCGAAGTCAACGAGTCCAAAATCCTCGCCCGAAGCGAAGTCAACGAAGAGTTTCTTCTCGGCGAAAGTTGGATCGACATTCTTCACGCCGTACAACAATCCAAAACTCACCGCATTCTGCGCGGCGATCAATGCATCGCCGAGCGGTTTATTCTGTTGGGCAAAGGACGAAACAGAAGACCAATCCTTCATCTTCGGCCAAATCAGATTGGCATTCGTCGCAGGTGGCTGGGTCGCCTTGAGCCAGGCGCTCAGGACTGGTCCGGCGGACTGCCGATCAAGGCTGACCTTTCGGACATCGTCATTCAGTTTCTTGACGACTGAATCCGGACTTCCACGCTGCGCTTGGGCTTGTCCAGCAACGAGCAACGCGCTGAGTAAAACCGCGACACGGACGGCTGATCCATCCATCGAGCGGACAATGGGGCGAATCCAGTTCATGGGGGTGTTGAAGGTACCAAATCGCGTCTTCGCACGCCGTGAGAGCAAGGCGCAAGTACACTCGCGCGGATGCCCTCAGTTCCTGATCGAATCAATGTTCTCCTGATCGGTACCGGTGGACGAGAGCACGCACTGGCTTGGAAGATGCGGCAGTCCGCTCGACTTGGCGACTTGTGGGTACAAAAAGAGGCCAACGCGGCGCTGCAAGAACTGGGACAGATCTGTCCCGAAACCATCAGCATCACGAAGTCGTTTTTCTTGCTGCGTTGGTGCGACAAAAATGACATCGGCCTGGTGGTGATCGGACCAGAGGGACCACTCGCCGAGGGACTGGCTGATCTCCTCGTCGGTCCGAATCGCATGGTCTTCGGTCCTCGAAAGGATCTCGCTCAGATTGAGTCCGACAAAGGTTGGGCGAAGCAGATCATGCGCGAGGCACTTGTCCCCACCGCGGAAGGTCGCGTCTTCACGAGTGAAGCGGCGGCTTCCAAGTTTGTGGTGGAGCGTGATGAACCGTGCGTTGTGAAAGCGGCTGGACTTTGCGCTGGCAAGGGTGTCACCGTGTGCGCGACCACACCAGAGGCTCAAGCTGCGATTTCGCTCTTGTTCAAGGGCGCTGAGTTCGGTGCGGCGGGCAGCAAGATTGTGATCGAAGAGATGCTCGAGGGACAAGAGGCATCGGTCCTCGCGCTCGTCGATGGAAGCACCATCACCGTCTTTGATCCATGCCAAGATCACAAGCGCGTTGGGGAAGGAGATACTGGTCCCAATACAGGTGGAATGGGCGCGTACTGCCCCGCTCCGATCATCGATGAAGAGCGACTTCTCGAAATCACGAAGTCAATCCTCGTTCCAACGGTCGACGCGCTTCGTCGACAACACCGAGATGATTCTGCTCAACTCCCCTTTCGCGGTGTGCTCTTTGCAGGAATCATGATGACCCATGCGGGTCCGAAAGTAATTGAGTTCAACGCACGGTTCGGAGATCCCGAGACGCAAGCGATCATGATGCGATTCAAGGGAGATCTTGTTGAGATCCTTTACCGCACTGCGGCAGGAACGCTCGATGGAGGATCATTCACGATGGATCCGCGCGTGTCGTGTTGCGTCGTCGTCTGCGCCAACGGTTATCCAGGAAAACCTGCCATCGGACACGCCATCAGCGGCATTGCCGAAGCCGAGTCACTCGCAGGACCTGACGAAGAGGTCGTTGTTTTCCACGGAGGGACGACCCGAAACAACCTTGGCGAACTCGTGACCTCAGGCGGTCGTGTGGTCGGCGTGACCGCCCTCGCCGAGAACCTCGCACGAGCCAACGAACTCGCTTCCGCCGCTGCGGCGCTGATTCGATTCCAAGGCGCATTCTTCCGCAGGGACATTGGCCATAAAGCTCTCAAGAGTTCTGCCGTTCGCGGTTGATAATCGTCCCGGAGGTGCTAGACTCATCCCATGGGGTCTGCCGATGTCCGGTAGACCGCTTTTGTTTTGCCCCACGGAGAATTGTTCATGCTTCAGGGACTCCTCGTGCCCCCTCTCGCTCTCTTGGCGATCGCACTGACCTCGTCTTCATTCGACGCAGATCGCGCTCCTCAAAAGTTGAATGTTGGCACCACTCTTCAGCCCACCTCATCCACCTTGGGAAACATCCCAACGGTGAGCGAAATGACTGAATGGGATCGCCTCTCAACGATGCGCAAGGACTCGGCACGACTTGAGCTCCCGAAGGATCCTCGCACGGGCCGATCGACTGCGACGGGGCGAATCATCGTCAAGTTGCGAGAAGACCTCACGCCGCGCGCTTCGATTCTTGCGGGCGGAAAAGTTCATTCTGAAGACGACGCACAAATCGGCACGTTCCAAGCGTTGACCATGGGGCTGGGACTTCAAGTGCGCCAGGCGATCGACAAGGATCCTGCGATCCTCGCCGAAGTTACGAATCGCATCAGCACTCGCAGCGGGAAGGTGTATCCAGACCTTGCCAGTTTCTTCTATGTCGAGGGTGCGGGATCTGGCATCGTCCAAGTCGCACGCGCATTCGCCTCGATGCCAGAAGTGACCTATGTCGAGATTGAAGAACGCACGATTCAAGCACAAATCGACTGCGGCACGTGCGGAGATATCGCGTGCGGAGGAACTCCTTTTAGTTGGTACGAGGGACCGCTGGGTCCGCCGACGACTGGTGTTTTCACCGATCCGGTGAGCTTGACAGAGTTCGGCTGGTTTCCTGGGGTGAATTTTGTCGATTGCTGCACAACCGTTGGCGCCATCCAGGCGTCCTGCACCGCGTCCTTTGACGAGGGTGGAGCATGGGATCAGACATGCGTCGGCATTGCCGAGTTGCTTTGCACCCCAAGTTTCTACCCCGGTGGAAACCCAGCCGCCCAATTGGATACTTGCATCGGCAGCACGTTCTTCGGTGCGCCAGATAACTTGCATCCAAATGATGCTCCGGTTCCAGATCCTCCATTCGGCAACGGAGGAGTCATCAATAACGGATACGGCGTCACAGATTATTTCGCAGACTTGGTTTTCATCCAACCGAGTTCAATGATTGCGCACACCCTTCCCGGATCCAACTTGCCTGCGTGCTGCGCCGTGGTCTGCGCCAACGACTTTCTTTGCTGCACGATCGCGTGGGACGAGAACTGCGTTGCCCTCGCCCTCGGACTTACAGCACTTCCGCCAAGCAGCCCAAATTGGACTGATCCAGGCGCGCAGGACGGACCTTGCTACGCCACAGTATTGCGAAGCGATCTTGGTGCCCTGGTTGTAGGTGATCTCATTTCCATCGGCAACAAGCTGACGCCCGACACGGCAACGACCCCGTTCTATAACTTTGAACTGCTGGGGGTCGATCCGGCGACTGAGTTTCCACTCACGGCACCTGTTAATGTCGATGTGCGCGGCACCACCTTCACTGCGCCCGTGGGAAGCATCCCTCTGGGTCTTTGGGGTACCTCAGACCGAGCGGCGAATGATTCCAATCCGAATCCCGCAGCAAACAATGTTCTCTTTGATCCGTTCCGTGCGGTCACCAATTTCCGCGCGGGTGGATTGGACATGCGCGGACTCAATGCGCTGATCGTGAACTCGACGCCGTCGCTGCAGACTCCCAAGATTTTTGGAGCGGGCATCAAGGTCGGTGTGCTCGATCGATCCGCCTACGTCAATCACGAAGAGTTCCTCAGCGCAAGCGGAGTGAGCGTTATTCAAGTTGAGACGGGCATTCCGTTGTATCTCACGCTCGACGAGTCGGACTACCTCGACCCAGTCACAGGCGCGGTCACGATTCCGCCTGCGTGTGCGGGTTCCGAGACTGTCGTGATGGGCACTCCCGATGTGCTTTGGCCTCACCACGGCACAGCGGTCCTCGGCGTTCTCTTCGCTGCTGCCGACGGAAAGGGCGTGTCCGGACTTTGCACAGGCGCGACCGAGAAGTGGTTCTTCCCTACGCTCACGGCTGGTGATCCTGACGCAGGACTCCCCAGCGGTGACCGCACCCTTGGAGCACTCCTCGGGGCGATCGATGTGATGACTGCCGCCGAGACTGTCGGAAGCGTGCCATCCAATGTGTGCATCGTTCCGATGACCAAGGCATCAACCCAACCAATGAACACTGGAACGAATGGCGAAGTCGACCTCACCTCAATTCTGTTGAGCATCGGAGCCGATGGCGGAATGACCTGGGTTCTTGCAGCAGGCAACGGAGCGTCAGCGGTTGAGGCCGCGATTGTCGACGCCGCATCGGGAATTGATACGACTCGATGCGTTGTCGCTGGCGCCTGCTGGCCTGGACAGGGTAGTGGCGAAGGAATTACTCCACTCAACGGAGGCATCAACTACGGCCGCGTGGGTGAGAGCAATTACGACTTGCAAGATGCGGGCACAAATAATCTCATCACGAGTGCTTGGGGTCGCGGCGTGACGACTTGCGGTTATGGAGACTTGTACCTCGGCGACGATGCCGTCGTGACCGCTCAGACGACATACACGCCCGACTGTTACGAACAGAAGAAGCTGCGCAGTTACACAGCGACATTTACAGGCACGAGCGCCGCAGTCGCACAAATCGGTGGATTGATTGCATGCCTCCAAGCACATGCCAAGACTGTCTTTGATGGCATCGGATTGCCCGCCGCTGAGTGGCGCAACATCTTGCAGGATCCTTTGAACCGATTCCCTCAGGCTGGACAGGTCACCCCTCCACCCATCATTGCGGCCGAACCCGCACTCGGTGATGCTGAAGGCGAAGGCAACGATGAGATTGGCCTCGTCCAAGGATTCCCAAACGCTCGAAACTGCGGACTCGCCATCACTCAGGGCAACTGGGTCGATCTCAGCAATGACAGCGATGCCAACATCCTCGTTGGACGGCTGATTTCTGGAAACACTTTTTCGCTGAAGCGACTCGATGGAGCGCTGATGCGGATGGGAAGTACAGGCGTGGCCGCTGGTGCTGCTGCGGGCGGATACGGTTCAACCGTGTTCTATCCAAGCATCGCTCGGGCGACAGACCTTCAGGTGAAGCGCACACTGAATGTCACAGAAGGATCCGATGTGAGCACGCTGCGTGTGCAACTTGCCTCGCGCACCAGCGGCGGGATTACCTATGCGTTCGTCTTCGTTTACAACGCTCGAATCCGACGCTATGACTTGTTTGGATTCTCCCAACTCACACAAGTGATCCCTGCAGCGCCCGTGAACTTCTGCGTGCCTACCGGACGTGCGGCGAGCGACTATGTGGTGATGACAGACCCCGCTTACCCAGGTGGACTTCTCGTCACTCGCGTGGTCACTGGTGGATACGGAATGGCTGGCCAGTACCAGGTTGCGCATGATTTGGTGGCACTCGATATCAATAATCCCCTCATCCTGGTCGACCCTTGCCAAGGATTTGGCCCTTAATCGAATTTGCTACCATCCGACATCACCACGGACAGGTGGATGAGTGGTTGAAATCACCGGTTTGCTAAACCGACATAGGGGGAATACCCCCTATCGCGGGTTCGAATCCCGCCCTGTCCGCTTTTTTGCCTCGATTGCGCCGCGCGAATGAACTGAATGACCGACCTGTTTCACGAATTCTTGCGGCTCTTTCAAGATCTGCCGGGGTTTTTGGGTGAAATCGTTTCGAATCACGGGGTCTGGGTGTATGCGCTGCTCTTTGCGATCGTCTTCGTCGAAACGGGGATCGTCATCATGCCGTTTCTTCCCGGGGATTCGCTCCTCTTCGCAGTCGGTGCACTCAGTGCAGAATTGCCAGGGCTGCGCCTCGACCTCGCCATGATCCTCTTGTGGAGCGCTGCGATCCTTGGAGACAATCTGAACTGGTTCATTGGACGCAAGGTCGGTCCGCGCGCTTTTTCTGGCACGATTCCCATCCTCAACGCGGGGCACTTAGTGAAGACCCAGAAGTTCTTTGAAAAGCATGGTGCGCGTGCCGTGATCCTGGCTCGATTTGTCCCGATTGTTCGAACCTGCGCGCCGTTTGTAGCCGGTGTTGGATCAATGCGCTGGCGCACCTTCTTCCTATCGAGCGTAGTCGGCACCACCTGCTGGGTCGGTCTCTTTTGCCTCGCGGGGCGCCTCTTTGGGAATGTTCCCATCGTGCGGAAGAACTTCACCATCGTGATTGGCGCGATCATCGTGGTCAGTTTGCTTCCACTCGTCATCGAGTGGTGGAGAGTGCGATCGTCGAAGCAGACACCAGAAATCGATGGGCGATAAGATCACCTTTTCCCCTGCTGCGTCACCAAAAAATCCTTTCCACAACCCGAACCACACGATGAAGATTCACGAATATCAGGCTCGACACCTCCTCGCCGAAGCGGGTATTCCTGTGCCTCCCGGGGCGATGGTCGAATCCACACTCGCGGCGAAGCAAGCGGCAGCGCGCATCTTCATCGAAGGGGCGCACCTTGTGGTGGTGAAAGCACAAGTGCACGCGGGAGGACGAGGCAAGGCAGGATTCGTGAAACTGGTCAAGACGGTGGACGATGCGGAATCCACGGCGCAGTTCATGCTGTCGAACCGAATGGTGTCGCCACAGACTCCTCCTGAAGGTCTCGAAGTGCGACGAATCCTCGTGGCGGAAGCTGTTGAGATCAAGCGAGAGTTTTATCTCGCCATCACGATCGATCGCAGTCGGCGCACCGCGACACTCATTGCGAGCGCCGAGGGAGGCGTTGAAATCGAGCATGTCGCAGCGACGCGACCCGATGCGATTCTTCGTGTTCCATTTCATCCGCTCGACGGCCTCGCCCCGTTTCAAGCGCGCGATGTCGCAATGAAACTTGGCCTCACCGGACGCACCATCAACCAAGCGGTGGATGTCATGATGCGCCTTGCATCCTTGTTCCGCCGAGTGGATGCAGATCTTCTCGAAATCAATCCACTCGTCCTGACGCCAAGTTCATCCGACTTTCCCGATGGACAGATCATGGCGGTCGATGCGAAGTGCACCTTTGACGACAATGCCCTCTTCCGCCAGAAGGAAGTCGCTGCCATGTTCGACCCTGCGGAAGAGAATGCTGCTGAATTGCACGCTGCGAAACACGGTCTCTCGTATGTCGCACTCGACGGCAATATCGGATGCCTCGTGAACGGCGCCGGACTCGCCATGAGCACGATGGACATCATTGCGCTGCACGGTGGTCGCCCCGCCAACTTTCTTGACGTGGGTGGAAGTGCGACGGAAGAGGCGGTGACCGAGGCCTTTCGCATCATCCTTTCTGACTCGCGTGTCGAAGGTGTGCTCGTCAATATCTTTGGTGGCATCATGCAGTGCGACCGCATCGCTCGGGCCATTGTGGGCGCGGCGCACACCGTCGGATTCAAAGTCCCACTCGTCGTCCGACTCGAGGGGACGAATGTGGATGCTGCGCGACAAATCCTCGAAGCAGCGCGCGCCGAGATTCCGACCATGCACTCAGCGACCGATCTCGCTGATGCCGCCAATCGCATCGTGCAAGCGGTTGCTTGACGCACGAAAGACACGCGACCATGCTGGTTCTCTTCGACATCGATGGCACATTGCTTCGCACCGACGGTGCGGGAGTGCGAGCCTTTCTCTGCGCGCTTCATGAACTCCAACCTCACATTGCCTATTCATTCGATGGAGTCGAAGTCGCTGGTCAGCTCGACACTGGCCTTTGGAATGCGTTCGCCGCCCTCCATGGCACGCGGAACGATGACGAATCACTCGCCGCCTTTCGCGAGAGTTACGGTCGCCACTTGTCCACTGCGTTTCGAACCAAGCCCGCGCGCCCGATGGTCGGAATGCATCAGCTCGTGGACTCACTCAGCAAGACCGATGGCGTGACCGTTGGACTGCTGACGGGCAATTTTGAACACACTGGATTCGAGAAGATTCGAAGTGCTGGATTCTGTGAATCCCACTTCGCTATCAACGCCTTCGCCGACGATGGTTCCACTCGCAGACACCTTCCTCCTGTGGCCATCGAGCGATGCAACGCAAAGCGCGGCTCTCCAATCGACCCGCGCAATGTGGTCATCATCGGAGATACGCCTTCTGATATCGACTGCGCGAAACACAATGGGTGTCGATCCCTCGGCGTCGCCACTGGGATTTTTTCGACCGCGCAGTTGAACTCGGCTGGAGCCAACTTGTCCGTGACAGATTGTTCCGATCACGAAGCCGTTCGACGCTGGATTCTTGGCTCGAAGTAACTGGCGCAGTACGCTGCCGCAGTCATGGAATACGCGCTCTGGGCGACTCATTTCGCCATCCAACAACGCCTCACGCTCAAGCTGGACCTACCATCGCAGCGCGAGCCGACACTCGAGTTTTTTGACCGGTTGCGGAAGGAGTTTCCCTCCTTCATGAACATGCACCGGCAAGGGACGTTTCTGGTGATCGATACTCCACGAAACGCTGGAGAACGCATGTTCGCGGCATTGATGCCGACCGAGATCATGAGTGTTCATGCGAGTCCCCCGTCGTTGTCCGACGCGTATCGACTCCATCGAACCATTCTTGAAATTGCTCCTTTCTATCTTTCGATTTCTCCTCTGGACGTCTCATCCCTTGACCTGAGCTACACCTTTCAGCTCGAAACTGATGGCAACTGTGACGAGATCGTGGCGGAGGCGCTCCTTGCCCACTCTCCACTGCTCGCCATGCTCGGCTCTAGCGGATCGAGCATCTTCGATAGTCAACCATTCGCTGCATTTCAAATCGATGAGGCGTCCGATACATCGGGCGTGCTTGAGGTGCGCACGATCGACGCCTCGTTTGAGACGATGGGTGAGTCCGCTGCGAATCGCATCTTCGTCGACCTCACCATTCGAAGATCCCGCGGGATCTCTGATGTCAAGCAGCTGCCTAACCTTTTGGCAAAGCTCGTCGAACACGGCGAGCGCATCGTCGAAGAGGGGTTGATCCCCCATATCTTGGTCCCGCTGCGCGAACGCATCCTTGCTGATTGATACTGCTCCGTTCGAAAGGACTCCATGTTTCATCCATCCTCGATTGCCAATGCAGTTCTTTTGGTTGCGCTCGTCGGCTCAGTGAATGGACAGAGTTCAGTCCCAGTTCTTGAATCAATGGGTTCGGCTGGATGTGACGGCGATGTGGCACTCGCACACCGACTCAACACAGCACAGGTCTCAATCGATTCAGACCTCTCGCTCGCCGATTTGGTCACCCGCGTCTCGACATCGACAGGAGTTCCCGCCCATATTGATTGGGATTCGATCTTGACTTCTCCGTTTCGTGATCGTGAACGGGTCTTGCCAACCCAAGGCGTTCGCGGATCGGCTCTCTCCGTCCTCGACACTGCGATCGAATCCAGGGCGGGTGGATCGGTCGCCGTCATCATTGTCAACGGGCGAATCGAAGTCGTCGATGCTGCGGATGATGTTCCCCCCTGCACACGGGTGTATCCCGGTGGAGAACGCGCTCAGTCGATTCTTGAATCGATCTTGTTGCAACTCGAGGACGAGGATGTACGCCATGCACAATCCGTCTCGCTGGCGACCACCGAACAGGGATTGATTTTCATCACCGCTCCGGCACGCACTCATGCGCGTGTTGAATCACTCGCTCAATCCTGTCGCATGGCGAATGGGGCAACGTATCGTGTGGCGTTGACAGTGAGCGGCGCGGATGGAAGTCCAATCCTCTCTCCGCAACTCGTTGTGAACGATGGAGAGTCCGCAACGCTCTCAGTCTCAGGTTCCACCGAACATCGATCGACACTGCGCGTGACTCGCGACGCCTCGAATGGATGGCTCTTGCTGCACTATGAAGTGACCCACGGCGCGATCACCGTTTCTGGCTCGACGACTCTGCCACTTCGAGGTGGAACTTGCACGATGAGTCTCGATCCAACGAACAACATTGCCATCTCGGTCGAGATCGCCAATGATGAAGAGAAGGCGTAGCGCAGGGCGCCGCAGTTACTTGCTTTGGACGTACGAGGCGACCGCTTGCAGATCGGAAACGATCTGAGGCGACACGAAAAGCGTGAACGACTCGCCCGTTGCCACGCGAACCAACTTGGTGGCGCGAATGCGGGAAGTCCAAATGCGTCCGCCGCGCTGTTGCTCACGATTCTTGTGCTGACGACGCTTTGCAACGCGGGTCAGTCCGCGCTGAATGTCGGGCTGCATGCGCATGAGGCGCGCAAGGGTCTTCTTATGCCCCTCAGCGACAGGCACCTTGGTGATCGTGAGTGAAACGGTTGTGCCTGGGGTAAAGTCCATGAGGTGCTCCAAAAGGGTCTTTGGGACGAGTCGGGAAGTGTACTCCCACTTGGCCGAATCATCAAGGGTTGTGGATTATTGGGATCGTGCCCAAAGCACCTTTCGCCAAGAATGGGCAAATCGCTTGGGTCCCCTTCTCGCCGCCCCCCGAGGCTTGGAGGGCTTTGTACAGCCGATGAGCGAGTGCCGTGGCTTCGAGCACGCTTCCCATGCGATGGGCCTCTTCCATGACAATTTCAAGGTCTTTGACGAGATGGTTCACTTGAAATCCAGGGGATTCATCACCGCGAAGAACACGCGGAGCGAGATTGGAAAGGGTCCAACTTCCCGCTGCCCCAGCTCCAACCGTTTCGATCACCTTCACAAGATCGAGTCCTGATCGCTGTGCAAAGAGCAGAGCCTCGGCCATACCAACGCAACTGGCGGCAACGAGAATCTGATTGACCGCCTTGGTGGATTGACCAGTGCCCGCGCTCCCTTGATGAACCACCTTTTTTCCGACGGCATTGAAAATGGGCAACGCGGTGGCAACGGCGCTTTCATCTCCTCCCACCATGATCGAAAGGGTGGCGTTGCGAGCCCCGACGTCGCCTCCAGAAACTGGTGCATCGAGCGCCAACACATGCCGCTTGCGCGCTTCGACAGCGATCCTGCGCGCGAGTTCGGCGGGCGCGGTCGAAAAATCAATGAGGACTGGCGCAGGGTGAGATGCGCTCAATGTGCCAAATTCTCCGAGATGCACGGCCTCGATTTCGCTCGGCAGTCCCACCATGCTGCAGACAATCTCAGCGCCCTCAGAGGCGTCGCGCGCGCTGTCTGCTAGGACTGCACCAAGACCGAGGAGCGGCTCTGCCTTCGATCGCGTGCGTGTATGCACCGTGACGCAGTGGCCAGCGCGGAGCAGATGCCCCACCATCGAAGATCCCATCACACCGAGTCCAATCCATCCCACTTGCATGGCATTTATCTCCTTTGAGTCAAGGGATCGATGGTACTTTTTCCATGCTGGGATAGGGCGAACCTCGCCAACTCCTCTCACGTAACCCTTCCGATGAAAAACGCCATGACGAACACTTCTTCACAATCGACCACTGGTTCAGCAGACATCGCCCGCTTGGAAGAACAAGTGCGCACTGCAAGCCGTCCCTTTTCAGCACTCATTCACCAGATGCATCGCGTGGTGATTGGACAGGAAGAGCTTCTGGAAGGACTCCTGCTTGGCATTCTTGCCAACGGCCACATTCTGATCGAGGGTGTGCCTGGACTTGCCAAGACGACAGCCGTTTCAACGATGGCTGCTGGACTACACACGAGCTTTCAGCGACTTCAATTCACGCCTGATCTCTTGCCTGCCGACTTGATTGGTACACAGATTTACGAACCACAGCGATCCACGTTTTCAGTTCGGAAGGGTCCCATCTTCGCGAACATCGTCCTCGCTGACGAAATCAATCGCGCTCCTGCGAAAGTACAGTCGGCGCTCCTCGAGGCGATGCAGGAACGCCAAGTCACGATCGGAGGCGAGACATTCCCATTGCCAAGTCCATTCATGGTGCTGGCCACACAGAATCCGATCGAACAAGAGGGAACCTACACGCTGCCCGAGGCACAGGTCGATCGTTTCATGCTCAAGGTGGTGGTGACCTATCCAACACCTGCCCAAGAGAGGCAGATTCTTGACCGAATGGGACGGACGAATGCAACGCACACGATTGATGCCGTGATGCAGCCAGACGACATCTCAGTCGCCAGAGGATTGGTGGACGCCATACACATGGACGACCGAATCAAGGATTACATCGTCAACCTTGTGGTGTCGACGCGCGATCCAAAAAGCCACAAGGTGCCCATCGATGGACTCGTTACCTTCGGATGTTCACCTCGAGCGACGATCGCGCTCACCGTGGTGAGTCGAGCGAAGGCGTTTCTCGACGGGCGCGGGTATGTCACTCCCCAAGATGTCAAGGATGTGGCACATCGAGTGCTTCGCCACCGCATCGGGCTCTCCTATGAAGCGGAAGCAGAGGGCCGCACACAGGATGATGTGGTGAGTGCCATCTTGGCGCACGTGCCGGTGCCGTAAGACAAGGAACCCGCATGCTCACACCCGACCTTTCCGCGAAGATCAGGCGCATCGACATTTCGACACGGAAAGCCGTGCGAGAAGCAGTGGCAGGTCGTTGGCATAGCGCGTTCCGCGGGAGAGGCATGGAATTCGAAGATGTGCGTCCGTACGTGCCCGGCGACGATGTCCGAACGATTGACTGGAATGTGTCGGCGCGAACGGGATCGCCGCACGTCAAGATCTTTCGCGAAGAGCGGGAACTGTCAATCGTGCTTGCTGTTGATCTTTCAGGTTCCCTTGCCTATGGATCGCGCAGCCGACTCAAGCGCGAACTCGCCGCAGAACTTGCCGCGATCCTGGCATTCAGTGCGATTTCGAACAACGACAAAGTCGGACTCTTGCTCTTCACTGATCGAATTGAAAAGTTCGTCCCTCCGCGCCGTGGACGATCCCATGTGCTTCGTGTGGTGCGTGAACTGCTTGGATTTGACCCGAAGGGTCGATCGACTCGCATCGGCGTGGCCATCGACGAACTCGCACGGGCGCTCCATCGTCCAAGCGTCATCTTTGTCGTCAGCGACTTCATCGATGAGGGATGGGAACAACCGCTCGCCCGCGCTTCACTCCGTCATGATGTCATCCCCGTCGTGCTCGAGGATGACGCTGAGTTCGTCCTTCCGAAGGCGGGACTCGTCACCTTCACCGATCCAGAAACAGGTTTGGCGCAGTACGTCGACACCTCCCATGCTCCCACACGAAAACGCTTCGAACAGATTGCTGCGGCGAGCGCGAAGTCGCGGGACCGCTCACTCGCGCGAATGCGCCTTGAAAGTGTGCGTGTTCGTACCGATTGCGCTGATCTCGTCGAACCCATTGTGTCATGCCTCAGGCGGCGTGAGGCAAGGAGACGCCGATGAGTGTCATCGCTCTTTGCGCGTTGGCTGGAACAATCGCCATCGCCGCACCCGACGTCACGATCGCATGCGAACCAACTTCGGTGGAAGCGGGAGAACCGTTCACGGTCATCGTCACGCTTGCCAATGAGGCGGGCTCCACACTGCAGCGTCCCGCATTGCCTCTGGCGATGGGCGCGTTTGACCTCTTGGGTATCGAGCAACCCGACGGACATCACCTTCACATTCGCATGCTCACCTGGGAGACCGGTACTGTCACGCTCCCTCTGTTTCCCCTGCACGAATTGCGTCAGGACGGCACGCAGATCGAGATCGAGCCGCCGACCACAACGATCTCGGTGACCACTCTTCTCGCCACAGAGGATGGACTGACGACGATGCAACCCCATCATGGAGTGCTTTCGATTCCATTTGAGGTTGGTGAAAGAACGATCTTCGCGATCTCAAGCGTTGTGTCCATCATCGCCGCAGCGATCGGAGTATGGATGCTGCGTCCGCGTCCACTCGTGATCGTGACTCCCGATGAATCCGCTCTTTCTGATCTCGCACTTCTCGCCTCGAGGGAACTCGTCACTCCAGAAGAAGTGCAAATGTATTGGTTTGATCTTTCACTCGTGATTCGTCGGTATGTGGAAGGTCGTTTCGGCCTTCGAGCTCCTGAATGCACGACCAATGAATTCATCGCGCAAGCCCATGATCGGCTGCCCGTCGACGCGGGAGTGAGATCCACCCTCGCCAAGCTGCTGGCCTTCTCAGACCGCGTCAAGTTCGCATGCCATCGTGCAACTCCCGCGGATGGGCAGCAAGCACTCTCCTTCGCAAGGCAGTTTGTGATCGCGACTCGGCTACCCACTGAGAACACATCCGCAGTGTCGAGTGGCACAGAGCAGGAATCGATGGTGAAGTCATGAACGGTTCCATTTCATTTCTCGCTTGGCCGTTCCTCCTCCTCCTTCCCGTTGCGCTCGTTCCATGGATTCACTACCTGCGCAAGTCATCCATTCCAGCGGCGGTTCACTCTCGAGGCGAGCTCTTTTCAGTGATGCCGATGAGTTGGCGGGGAAGAACTCGATGGATACTTCCATTGACCAGATCGGTTGCCATCGCCATTGTCATTGTCGCGCTCGCCCGACCTGCGATCGCGAATCAAGAAACCAAGACCTTTGTCGAAGGGGCAGCCATCGAGTTGGTGGTGGATCGATCAGGATCCATGCTTGCAGAAGACTTCAACATTGGCGGCAAGCGTGTCGATCGGCTCACCGCCATCAAGCATGTTGCTGGACAATTCATCCGCGGCGGTGAGGGACTCGCAGGTCGACCCAATGACCTGATCGGACTCGTCCTTTTTGCCCGATTCGCAGACAGTGCTACTCCGCTCACGATGGACCACGATCATCTGCTGACCATCTTGTCAGCGATGCAAGCGGCGCAAGAACAGAGTGAGCAAGGAACGGCGATTGGCGATGCTGCGGCACTCGGAGTCGAGCGGCTTCGAGATGCTATGGAGAGTGCGAATCGTGACGGTCATGAGCGGGTGAAGAGCGGCGCGTTGATTCTCATGACCGACGGAGAAAACAACGCGGGCGACACCGATCCATTGGTCGCAGCGCAACTCGCGAAGACGCTCGGGGTACACATCTACACAGTGGGGGTGGGCACGCGAGGCACCGCTCCGTTTCCTGTTCATGATCTTAGAGGTCGAGTGCTTGGGTATCAGCAGCAACCAGTCACCATCGACGAAGAACTCCTAACGAGCATGGCAGAGTCCTCGGGGGGTAAGTACTTCCGTGCAACCGACACCGCTAGTTTGTCACGCATCTACCAAGCGATTGATGCACTTGAGAAGACACGCGTCGAGCAACGGGTCCACATTCTGTATCGAGACCTTGCGGTGCAAGGATTCAGCATGGCAGGACGCGATTGGCCCCCACTTCTCGTTCTCGCGGCGGCGTGTCTCGTCCTTGAACTTCTCCTCGCCTCAACGCAGTACAGGCAGATTGACTGATTGGCACCATCCATGCAAGAGATTCAATTCGCCAATATGGATGCGTTTCGATGGATGTGGTTGGCGCTGCTGCTCTGCATCGCAGCTCTCTGGGCGATGCATCGGCAGAAACAGTCGATTGCCGCGCTCGCCTCGGTCGCTCTCCAACCACTCGTTGTTCCCTCGGCCACATCGTGGCGGAACATCGTCCGCGCCGCCGCTGGCACCGTGGCATTCATCATGCTGATCGGAGCGCTGATGGATCCAAGACAGGGATCGCAATCCATCACCGTCGAAAGGAAGAGTGCCGATATCATGTTCGTCATCGACGCGAGTCGATCCATGCTCGCCAATGATGCCACTCCGTCTCGCTTCGAGCGTGAGAAACAGTTCGCGATGGACGCCATTGATCGTCTGGCAGGAGATCGCGTTGGACTCATCGACTTCGCTGGCGTTGCCTCGCTGCGCAGCCCTCTTACGCTGAACTACACCGCGGTCAAACGTCAAATCCAAGATCTTTCCATCAAACAGTCCGCGCAAGGCGGCAGCGATCTTGCTCAGGCACTTCGCCTCGCAGCGAAGAGTTTCCCTGAACAACGTGCGAGCGGACGGGCCATTGTCATCCTTAGTGACGGCGAGGATCTCGCGTCAGTTGATGGTGGCGAGAGCCCTGTCGAAGTGGCTCGGTCCATCTGGGAAGAGCACGGGATTCGTGTCTTGACGATGGGCCTCGGCGATGAACGCGATGGAGCACGGATTCCGACGAGCACTGGACGATTCTTGACCTACGAGGGCGAAGAAGTGTGGACACGCATGGACTCGCGCCTTCTGCAAGAGATCGCCCTCGCTGCAGATGGATCCTTCATCCCTGCAGGAACTTCACAAGTCGATCTTGGCGCGATCTTGGTCGATCTTCTTGCTGACCTCGAACGCGCCGATCAAGGAAGTTCAACTTTTCAATACGCCACTCCACGATTCCAATGGCCCGCGCTCATCGCACTCGTGGTGCTCGTCGCCGAATCCCTTCTTCCGCGCCGATTCGCACGCGAGGGGAGACGATCATGAAGTGTGTTTCACTCCTTGCGCTCGCTTTGGTTTGTTCGTCCACCTTCGCGCAGGATGTCAGCGACGCTCCCAAGGCGGATCCGCCCATTCGTGATTCGGTTCCGCTCGGATCAGACCCCGAAGTGACATTGCGAAAGGCAAAACCGGAATCCCTGAAGGCAAGAACCCGCCGTGCGCGCCAAGAGTTCAACGACTCGGTCGCACAACTCGATGCGGGAGCGGCTCAGGCATCGCTCGACATCCTCACTGAACTGGTTCCTCTCGATGCAGAAACTGCGGCGGCGGCTTCGTACAACAAAGGATGCAGCCAGATGGCTGTGATTCCTCCGACTCCGCCATCGGATGGATCGAAACCACCACAAGAAGACCCTGCGCAGCGCGCACTCGCGCGGCAGGCAATCGAGCAGGCCCACCGCGCATTTCGCGATGCGGCCATTGCCGATTCATCCAACCGCGATGCGCGCATCAATGCCGAGCGCACTCACAAGTTGCTCAAACAGATGGATGAGGAGGATGAGGAGGAGAAGAAAGAGCAGCAAGAGAAGGAAGAGCAAGAGAAAGACGGTGAACCGAAGGATGGTGAGCCGAAGGATGGTGAGCCGAAGGATGGTGAACCGAAGGATGGTGAGCCGAAGGATGGTGAACCGAAGGACGGTGAGCCGAAGGATGGTGAACCGAAGGATGGTGAACCGAAGGACGGTGAGCCGAAGGACAGTGAGC